>NZ_JANLNL010000001.1:0-939927 GCF_027568365.1 Niveispirillum sp. BGYR6
GTGCCTGCTGGCCGCCGCCGCCCAGAACATCAAGAAAATCGCCACCATCCTGGCCCGCAGACGGGCTCCTGACGGCAATTATCCAGGCCCTGCACGCCTCATTCGCGCAATCTGCCGCCTCATCCGCGCCGCCATCCTCATCGGCCCGCCAGAAACGCCAATCGCCGCCTGAAATCACCAAAAACAAAACCCCGCCGAATTTCGACGGGGTTTGTCAGCAGTCTGGGGCCCGGTGCAGACCGGGCCTTTTTGTTGAAGGGTCGTTGACGGTTCAGGCCACCAGTGAACCCAGGCGGCCGCGGATAATCGTCTCTGCCTCGCTGACGATACGGGTCAGCAGGTCCTGGCAGGTGGGGATATCGTGGATCAAGCCCTGGACCTGGCCGGCCCAGATCAGGCCGGCATCCAGATCGCCAGTTTCCAGGGCCACCCGGCCCTTGGCGCCCGAGACAAGGGGCCGGATATCGTCGAACACGGCATCCGGCTGGTTGGAGATCTCCACCACCTTCTGCGAGACGCTATTCAGCGCGACACGGCCGGTATTATGGAATTTGCGGAAAATCAGACGGGTGGCGCGTTCATCGTTGGCGACGATGAATTGCTTCACGGCTTCATGAATGGGTGCCTCTACCGTGGCACAGAAGCGCGTACCCATATTGATGCCGTCAGCCCCCAGCGCCAGGGCTGCGGCCAGACCGCGGCCATCACCGAAACCGCCACTGGCGATCATGGGGATTTTCACCTTGTCGGCGGCGGCGGGGATCAGGATCAGGCCGGGGATATCATCCTCGCCCGGATGGCCGGCACATTCAAAGCCGTCAATGGAAATGGCGTCCACACCCATGCGTTCGGCCGACAGGGCGTGGCGGACGGCGGTGCATTTATGCAGGACCTTCACGCCATGGGCTTTGAAATCCTCCACATGTTCCTGCGGTTTGTGGCCTGCCGTCTCCACAATCTTGATGCCGCTGTCGATGATGGCCTTGCGGTATTCGGCGTAGGGTGGCGGGGTGACAGAGGGCAGAATGGTCAGGTTCACGCCGAACGGCTTATCCGTCATCGACCGGCAGCGATCAATCTCGCGGCGCAGATCGTCGGGTGTGGGCTGGGTGAGGGCGGTCAGAATGCCAAGGCCGCCGGCATTTGACACGGCGGCGGCCAGTTCGGCCCGGCCCACCCACATCATGCCACCCTGGACGATGGGATGTTCAATCCCCAGCAATTCCGTGATCCGGGTGCGGATGGTCATGGTCAAGCTCCTGTGAAATCGGGTTTGCGGCGCGCGAGATAGGCGGCGACGCCCTCGCGGCAATCATGGGTGGCGCCGGATGCGGCGATGCGGCGGGTCTCGCGGTCCAGATGGGCCTCCAGCGACCCATCGAAACTGTCCAGCAGCAGGTTGCGGGCGGCACCAACCGCCCGCGTGGGGGCGGCGGCCAGGGTGCGGGCGGCTTCATCGCCGGCGCCGGCCAGATCGGCATCCTCCACCATGCTGGTGACCAGACCGATGGAAGCGGCTTCCGGCGCCGATATGCGCTGGTTGGCGATGATCATCTGCTGCGCGCGGCGCATCCCCACCAGCCGGGGCAGCAGCCAGGACATGCCGCCATCGGGCGACAGGCCGACGCTGCCATAGGCGGCGGTGAAATGGGCGGAGCGGGCGGCGATGACGATATCCCCGATCAGCGACAGCGACAGGCCCGCGCCCGCCGCCGGGCCATTGACCAGCACCAGCAGCGGCTTTGCCATGCGCTGCAACCGGCTGATGGCCATATGCAGCGTGCCCGCCAGCTCGCTGAGGAAGGCCGGCACCTGATCCCCCGCCGCCGCAAAGGCGGACAGGTCGCCACCGGCGCAGAACAGCCGCCCGGCCCCCGTCAGCACGACGCAGCGGATGCTCTCGTCCTGGTCGCAACGGATGGATGCCGTCAGCAGCGCCTGTGCCAACGGTAGGTTGATGGCATTGCCGGCGGCGGGGCGGTTCAGGGTCAGGGTGGCAATGGCCCCGTTGACGGTGAACAGCAAGGGCGTGTCGGTCATCGGCACTTCTCCAGTGACTGGCGGGCCAGAGACGCCAGACGGGGAAAGCTGGTGGCGCGTTCACGGGCATGGGCCGATGATGCCGTGCCTCGCACGACGCGGCCCTTGATGCCGTGGAAGATGGCGGCCAGCCGGAAGAAATTGAACGCCACATAGAAATCCCAGGACGGGATGTCGCTGCGGCCCGTGCGCCGGCAATAGGCCTGCACATAATCCGCCTCGACCGGGATGTTCAGCGCCGCCAGATCGGCGCCGGCCAGCCCCGCCACGATGTCGGGCGGCATCTGGTACATCATGGCGTGATAGGCGAAATCGGCCAAAGGGTGGCCCAGGGTCGACAATTCCCAGTCCAGCACGGCCACCACGTGCGGCTCTGTGGGATGGAAGATCATGTTGTCGCAGCGGAAATCGCCATGGACGATGGCGCTTTCCTCTCCGGCCGGGATCAGGTTGGGCAGGGCTTCGACCAGTGCATCCATGTCAGGGTCGCGGCCGGCGTCGGTATCCTCCAGATACTGGCGCGACCAGCGGGCGATCTGGCGTTCGAAGTAGTTGCCGGCCTTGCCATAATCACCCAGCCCCAGCGCATCGGCATCCAGCCGGTGCAGCCGGGCCATGGTGTCATTCATGGCATCGAAATAGGCGGGGCGGTCGGCCCGGTCCAGACCGGGGAAGGTGGCATCCCAGAAGATGCGGCCTTCCACCATCTCCATGACATAGAACCAACTGCCGATGATCCCGTCATCGGTGCACAGCCCATGCACATGGGGGACCGGAAATTCCGCGCGGCCGAGGGCGGTCAGCACGCGCGCCTCCCGTTCCACCGCGTGCGCGCCCTTCAGCAGGGGGCCGGGCGGCTTGCGCCGCATGACATAGCTACGACCGGGCGTCACCAGCTTGTAGGTCGGGTTGGATTGCCCGCCCTTGAACTGTTCCACCCGCAAGGGGCCCTTGAACCCATCCACATGCGTGCTCAGCCATCCGGCCAGGGCCTGCTCATCGAAGCGCAGGCCCTCCCGCACTGCCGTGGTGCCGGCATTGGCATCCTGCCCCAGCGCGTTCATGATTGCCCCGCCTTCCAGTCGCGGCGGACCTTCTTGGCCAGGCTCCATTTATGCACCTCCGTCGGGCCGTCATAGATGCGGAAGGCGCGGATTTCGCGGAACACCTGTTCCACGATGCTGTCGCCGGTGAGGCCTGACCCGCCCATCACCTGCACGCAGCGATCGGCCACGCGCATCAGCGCCTCCGATACGGCGACCTTGGCCATGGAGCTTTCGGCGACCCCCAGGGAGCCCGTGTCCAGCACGCCGGCGCACCAGTCGATCATCAGTTCGGCCTGTTTCAGGTCGATCAGATTGTCGGCCAGTTGGAAGCCCACGCCTTCATGCTCGATCAGCAGCTTGCCGAAGGCGTGGCGGCGGTTGGCATAGTCGGTGGCGATTTCATTGGCGCGGATGCAGGCACCCAGCCAACGCATACAATGGGACAGGCGGGCGGGTGAGAGGCGGATCTGCGCCAGGGTGAAGCCCTCACCGGGATGGCCCAGCATCTGGTCGGCGGGCACGCGCAGGCCTTCGATACGCACCACGGCATGGCCGCCGGGCATGGAACTGTCGATGGTGTTGGGCACACGCTCGATGCGGATCGCGGGGTCGGGCAGGTCGACCAGGAACATGCAGGCACCCTGCTCGGCCTTGGCCATGACGATGCCGATCTGTGCCCCCTGGGCCCCGGTGATGAAGGCCTTGCGCCCATCAATGACCCAATGATTGCCATCAGGCCGGCAGGTGGTGCGCATCATCGACGGGTCGGAGCCGGCCCCGTCATCTTCCGCCGGTTCGGTCATGAAGAAGGCGGAACGCGCCCGACCCTGGATCAACGGCTCCAGGAACCGTTTCTTGATCTCCGGGCTGCCCACTTTGCCCAGCAGATACATGTTGCCCTCGTCCGGGGCGGCCGTGTTGCAGGCCAGCGGTCCCAGCGGCGACAGGCCCGTGCGGGCCAGCACGATGGCGGTTTCCCGCTGTGACAGGTGGCTGCCGTCGGGCAGGATATGCGGGGTCAGCACACCGGCCGCCCGCGCCTTGTCCTTCAGGTCCGCCACCAGTTCTTCGGTGGGGCAGTCGTGATGGTCACGCCTGGGGTCCTTCTCATAGGGGACCACCACATCGCGGACGAACCGTTCCACTCGCGCGGCGATTTCCAGCGTTTTCTCCATGCCGACGCCGCTCATTTCGGGGCCATCCGGATGGCGCCGTCCAGGCGGATGGTCTCGCCGTTCAGCATCGGGTTGCTGACGATGCTTTCCACCAGTTGCGCATATTCGTCCGGCTGACCCAGGCGGGAGGGGAAAGGCACCTGTTTGCCCAGCGATGCCTGTGCGTCCGCCGGCAGCGTGGCCAGCAGCGGGGTCCAGAAGATGCCGGGGGCAATGGTCATGACGCGGATGCCATAGCGGGCGAATTCGCGCGCAATCGGCAGGGTCATGCCGACGATGGCGCCCTTGGATGCCGCATAGGCGGCCTGACCGATCTGGCCGTCATAGGCGGCGACCGACGCGGTATTGATGATGACGCCGCGTTCTTCCGGTCCCACCGTGTCGGCGTCATGCAGGCGGGCCGCAAACTTGGACAGGACGTTGAAACTGCCATTCAGGTTGATATTCACGATTTTCGTGAAATCGGCCAGGGGGATGGCCTTGCCGTCGCGGCCGATCACCTTGGCCGGCGGGCCGATGCCGGCACAATTGACCAGGATGCGGGCCTTGCCATGCAGCCCCTCGGCCTCGGCCAGTGCCGCCTCCACCGCTGCTTCGTCGGTGACATCGACCTTGATGAAATGCCCGCCGATGGCGGCGGCATGGGCAGTCCCCAAATCGGCGTTCAGGTCGAAGATGGTGACCCTGGCCCCGGCGCGGGCCAGCCGTGCGGCGGTGGCTCCGCCCAGACCTGAGGCGCCACCCGTGACGATGGCGGCCTGTCCATTGATCTGCATGATGATGGTTCCTCGAAAGATGCCGAGGCGGCGTCAGGGCAGCAGAACCGCCTTGATGCAGCCGCCCTGATGCTGGGTAGCGACCGCCTGATTGATCTGCGCCAGCGGGAAGGTCCGGATCAGCCGGTCAAAGGGGAAACGGCCCTGACGGTGCAGGGCGATCAATTCGGGAATGAAACGGTCGGGATCGCTGTCCCCCTCGATGATGCCGACAATGCGGTGGCCATAGGTGATGAACGCAGCCAGGTTGATGGGCAGGGTGCTGTCCGGGCGCGGCGGCACGCCCACCAGCCCCAACAGACCATGGCTGCCCAGGGCCGCCAGGGCGGCGGCCACCACCTCCTCCCGACCACTTGTTTCGAAACCATAATCAATACCGTCCGGGACGATGGCGCGGATGGCGGCGGTAACATCGCCGGCGGCGGGATCGATGACATGCGTCGCCCCCAGCTCCAGTGCCATCTGGCGCCGGGCGGCGACCGGTTCGACCAGGATGATGGTGGCGCAATTCTGGATGACGGCCCCCATGACGGCCGCCAGCCCCACAGGGCCGCCGCCGAAAATGGCGATGCTGCTGCCCGGATGGCAGGCCAGCGAGCGCATGACCCCGCCGGCTCCCGTCTGAAAGCCACAACCCAGGGGGCCCAGGATCGACAGGTCCAGCCCGGATGCATCCACCTTGACGACATTGCGTTCATGGGCCAGCGCGTGGCTGGCGAAGCTGGACTGGCCGAAGAAATGGCCAGAAATGCGGTTTCCATCCTGGCTCAGCCCGCTGCTGCCATCCGGCCGCGCCCCTGGATAGTTCAGCACCGGGAAGTCGCGGCAGTAAGAGGGCAGATTATCCCGGCAACGCGCGCAGGTGCCGCAGCTGTTGAACCCCAGAACGACAGTATCGCCCGGTTTGACCTTGGTGACGGCGGCTCCCACCGCCTCCACCACGCCCGCCCCCTCATGCCCCAGCACAGCCGGCAGCGGGATCGGAATGAACTGGTCACGGGCCACCAGATCGGTATGGCACAGGCCGACACCGGCGATGCGTACCACAACCTCATGGTCGCGCGGCGGCGCCATCTGTACCGGTTCAATGGTAAAATCGGCTTGCGGGCTGCGCGTTACGGCGGCTTGGATGTCCATCTTTCGGCTCCGTCCTTTCGGCGGCCAAACCCGCCGCCCGTACCGTTTCTTATCGGCTGATATTGGGTTTAGGCCGGGCGGCGCAGTGCGGCCTGGGCTTCTGCGATCAGCGGATCAAAGGACCGGCGAACATCGTCCAGGGTCAGGAAATCCTCTTCCGGACATTCGGTGAAGCTGGCGGTATGAGCAGGATAGACTCTTTCGCCAATCATCCGTGCCTTATCGTCATAGGGCCAGACCATGCAGATCCAGCGATGCTCGATATATTTCTTCGTGGGATCGGCATCGGGCAAGCCCCGCGCTATTGCACTCTCCCCCGACATGAAGGTGTGATAGAGCGCTTCTGAGGCAAAGCCCCAATCGTCAACGACCAGTTCCTCATGCTCCAGGAGCATGACGGTGGTTGCCGCATGTTCCAGCCCCTTATAGAAGCTCTGAACCTGCTCCGTTCCACGCAGCTCAAGCACCCCGACGGGGGATGAAACCCGATAAAACGGGTCTTCCACCGTCAGTTCGGGCACGAAAATCTCCGGCCAGCGGCCCGCCACTTCCAGCATCGCATGAAGCCGGTAATTGGCAACAATGGCCCGATGACGTGGATTCTCCAGCCGTTTCAGGGCATTGTCGGCGGCCAGGGTTAGGAGGATCGGGTTCAACTTCATCATCGGTTTCCTTTGGAAGGCGTTGCAGGTAGGGCGGGGATAACGTCCTGATGTTCAGCCGAAGGTTCGGACGGGGTCCCTCCCGTCCCAATCGGCCGATGCTTGCCGGATCAGGCCGAAGACCCCGGCAATGCGGCTCTGGCCTCCAATAGGCCGAAGCCGCGACATCTTAGAAGTTGGTCCGCGCCGTTACGCCAAAGGTACGGGGCGGGGCGAGATAATAATTCTGGTCACCGTTCTGGAAAGGCGTGTTAAATCCGTAGGTCCCATAGATCTCATTGAAAACATTTAACGCCCAGAAGCCGATTTCCCAACGGCCATCGCTCGATTTCACACCAAGATTGGCATTCACTATCTCCACGGCTCCCTGCTTGGTCAGCGAAGCGGTGTTCAGATATTGGGGACCAGAATACTGATATTGAAGCCTGCCGATCAGATTCAGGCTATCACTGATTGGCTGGTCCAGAAGCAGGGATGCATTGCCGGTAAATTTCGGAGCATAGCGGAAACGATGGCCGGACAGAACCGGGTCGATGCTGCTGTCCGTACCAAAGGCAGCCTTGGGCAGCCAGGTTCCATCCAGACCCAATGTCACACTGTCGGAAAGCTGAAACAGGTTTTCAACTTCCACGCCCTGGGTTTTGGCCGATCTTGCATTCAGCACCGTGAATTGCAGACCGACAAACTGGGCCACCTGCAGATCCTTCACTTCATTGTGAAACAACGCGATATTAGTGCGGGCGCGGCGGTCCATATACTCGATCTTGGTCCCCAGTTCGAATGCGTCCACCTTTTCCGGACGGAAAGCGGGGTCCAGCGGCTTGGCGCCAGGAGTGACGGTCGGGTTGTTCAGGGCCGTACCACCGGCATTGGCGTCGATATTCACACCGCCTGATTTGAAACCGCGATTATAGGTGAGATAGACCATGCTGGTCTCTGACGGGTGATATTGAACACCCAGCGTACCGCTCAATGCCCTGTTGGTCAGTTCACGATCGTAGGCAGGGCCCGGCTGTACGCCCAAAACCGTCATCACCTCATTGGGTGTCGCCGTATAAAACCGATAGGCAAAGCGGCCCTTCTTTTTCTCAATTGAATAACGGGCACCGGCAATCAGGTTCCAATTATCCCCGACCTTAAAATCGAAATGTGAGAAGCCGGCGATTGATTCAGAACTACCGCTCAAGCCATCATGATGCACCTTGCCCTTGGCACTGACCGTGCCGGCCGGCAGGCCTTGCGTCGCCAGCAGCGTATCCCAGTAGACCTGGGCTTGCGTGGTCCAGGTGCCGACCCGGTCCATCGCCAGCTTTTCATGGGCATAATAGGCACCGACGACATAATTGCCGTTCAGGCTGTCCAGCGTGCCGTTATAGGTGAATTCCTGGGATATGAAGCGGCTTTTGAAACTCTCGTCCATTTTGAACAGATCGGCACCGCTGAAATCAGCATCATCGTTGAATTGTGCCACACTGAACTTGCGGATCGCCGTTACAGATTTCAGCACGTCGTCACCGATATTGATATCGGTCAACAGGGCACCGCCATAATCCTTGGTTGTCTGATCAGTGACAAAGTTTTGTGCGACTTCAAAATCCTTCGGTCGCTTGGACGGAAGTTTGAGGCCCTTTGCCACCGTCAGTGCATCAATGAGCGGCTGTGTCGGCCCATCGACATAGTTGGACGTACCGTAACAGCAGTTACCGCTGCTTTCCAAATAATCGGCGATCAAACGGATCTGTACGCTCTCACTAGCGTCGACCAAATATTGGGCCTTGATGGCTTTGGTTTCGTCGTTGTTGACGTGTTTTCCCGTATTCACATCCTTGTAGAAACCATCCTTATGCGAATAAAGGCCGGAGACGCGAATTGCGCTGTCCTCAGAAACCGGGATGTTGACGGCAGCCTTGACGTTGTATGTGTTGTAATTTCCATAGGTGGCTTCAGCCCGCCCCTCTGTCCCGCCTGTGCTGGGAGCAGCGGAGGTCAAAAGCACGGCACCAGCGGAGGTGTTCTTGCCAAACAGCGTCCCCTGCGGGCCGCGGAGAATTTGCAAACTGTCGATATCGTTGAAGCTTTGCAGGGCGGCGCCGGCACGGCTCCGATAGACCCCATCGATGAACACACCGACGGCCCCTTCAAAGCTGCGGCTGACACCGGTGGTGCCCAGGCCGCGGATCTGGATATTGGCGGAGGAGCTGGAGATGTTACCGTTGGTGAATTGAACGCTGGGGGAGATCGTCGAGATGTTCGCGATATTCTCAACTCGGGCCAGTTCAAGCTGTTCGACCGAGGCAGCCGTGATGGCCACTGGCACATCCTGCAGCCGCTCCGCCCGCCGCTGCGCGGTGACGATAATTTCGTCCAGGACGTTTTCCTGGGTGGCGGTGTTGGCCTGAGCGCCAATGGTCGGCGTCAGCAGCATCGCGGTGCTTCCAAGCAGGATGGCAATCTTTCGCATTCGGGCGCTCCCTGGGGTTGATGCGGCTTGATGCCGTCTTCGGGGGTAAATTAGCTGACTGATTACTTAACCGCAAGCGCCCTCTTTGGGTGCTGAAATGATTCTGGGCGCCTTCTGGGTGGGCGGTCTGGTCCGGGAAGCGCCATGAGGTGACGGTGAGCTTGGAGATTAAAGAGCCAGGTGGGGTGCGGTCAGTTATGTCTGATCCCGGTGGATCATCCATTGACAGGGGCTGCAAATTAATCAATTGATCAACTACCAGATTGGGTGCAGTCTGGTGCCTTCCCATTTTGCGCCTGCCCCTTACGTCCAGGTGAGCTGAGCCATGAACTATGAGACGATCCGTTACGATGTTACGGATTCCATCGCGACCATCACATTGAACCGACCAGATCGGATGAATGCCTATAATCCGAAAATGGCGCATGAACTGGTGGACGCGTTTGATCATGTCGATGTCAATGACACGGTACGCGCGGTAATCGTCACCGGCGCAGGGCGCGCCTTCTGTGCTGGCGCAGATCTTGAGGGCGGCACGTCCACCTTCGATTTTGCCGGCCGTGACGATTCACCTGTCAGGGCTGATGGCAGCCTGGATTATGCCCGGCCGTCGGCCCGCGACATGGGGGGGCTGGTCAGCCTTCGTGTCTACCGCTGTCTGAAACCAGTGATCGGTGCCTTCAACGGGGCAGCGGTCGGGATCGGGGCCACGATGCTGTTGCCCGCAGATGTGCTCCTGGCGGCCGAAGAAGCCCGCTTCGGCTTCGTCTTTGCCCGACGCGGCATTGTGCCGGAGGCGGCATCGGCCTATTTCCTGCCGCGTCTTGTCGGCATCTCCCAGGCGTTGGAATGGTGCTATAGCGGGCATCTGGTGCCGGCGGAAGAAGCACTGTCGGCGGGACTTGTCCGTCAGGTTGTTCCCGCCGCCGATCTGCTGCCGACGGCCCATGCGCTTGCCCATCAATTGACGGCGCATTCTGCTCCGGTATCGGTGGCCATGATCCGGCAGATGATGTGGCGGGGCCTGGGCTATACCGACCCGATGCAGGCCCATCGCATTGACAGCCGTGCGATCTTGTCGCGCGGACGCAGCGGTGATGCAGCCGAGGGCGTGGCCTCCTTCTTGGAAAAGCGGCCCGCCAGCTTCCCCGACAAGGTCTCGCGCGACATGCCCGATTTCTTCCCTTGGTGGGAAGAGCTTTCCTACGAGTGACCACAGAGGCCGGTTGGCCGTTGGCACGCGCCGTCCACAGTCACCCCCGCGCGCTCTCACTGTTTTGACATCGCCCTGGTGTGGGAGCTGAAATCATGGAGCATTTAATGTTGGATACCACAACCCGCACAGCCTATGGCGAGGAACATGAGATATTCCGGGATCAGGTACGGAAGTTCTTCAGCCGGGCACTGGTCCCTTATCTTGACCGCTGGGAAGAACAGGGGGTAGTCGACCGTGATTTCTGGCGCGCTGCCGGTGAGGCGGGTTTGCTTTGCCCGACCATCCCGGAAGAATATGGCGGGCTGGGTCTGGATTTTCGCTTCAATGCCGTCATTGGTGAGGAACTGGCCTATGCCATCTCGGCCGCGGGCTTGCCGCTGCAATCTGACATCGTCGCCGATTATATCCTGCATTATGGGACGGAAGCGCAGAAGCAGCATTGGCTGCCCCGCATGGTCAGCGGGGAGGTGGTCACAGCAATTGCGATGACGGAGCCCAGCACCGGGTCTGACCTGCAATCCATCCGGGCCACGGCACGGCGTCAGGGGGATGAGTATGTTGTCAACGGGGCCAAGACCTACATTACCAACGGCCAGCTTGCCGATTTAATCATCGTGGTGGCCAAAACCAACCCGGAAGCCGGGGCAAAGGGCGTTTCCCTGATCCTTGTCGAGGCCAGCCGCCCCGGCTTCAGTCGGGGCCGCAACCTTGACAAAATCGGGCAGAAATCGGCCGATACTTCCGAGCTGTTTTTCGCTGATGTCCGCGTGCCCTGTACCAACCTGCTTGGTGAAGAGGGCAGGGGCTTCGCCTATTTGATGAACCAGTTGCCGCAGGAACGGCTCAGCATCGCTATCAGCGCACAATCATCGGCCCAGCGTGCGCTGGATGAGGCGATCTCATTCACAAAGGACCGTCCGGCCTTTGGCAAGACCGTGTTTGACTTTCAGAATACCCGCTTCACCCTGGGAAGCTTGAAAGCCAAGGTGCAGGCGGGCTGGGCTCATCTTGATTGGGCCTTGCAGCGCCATATCGCGGGCAAGCTGACCACGGCAGAGGCGTCGGCTGCCAAGCTGTTCCATACAGAATTGTTGTGGGAAGTGGCCGATGCCTCGCTGCAACTGCATGGCGGGGCCGGCTACATGAACGAATATCCCATCGCCCGCCTGTGGCGCGATGCGCGTGTCCAACGCATCTACGGCGGCACGTCGGAAATCATGAAGGAAGTGATCGCCCGCTCCCTGTAAGCGGCTGAACGAAGTTCCCGACGAAAACCAGAAAATGACCCGGACGGCCCTGGATGGCACCGGCGACAGATGAGAGGGTTCCCATGACCGAGGCATGGATCATTGATGCAGCCCGCACCCCACGCGGCATTGGCAAGGTTGGCAAGGGTGCGCTGACCGACATTCATCCGCAGCGGCTTTTGTCCACTGTGCTGAAGGCACTGGCTGAGCGTAACGGGCTTGATACCGGTGACGTCGATGATGTGATTGCTGGCTGCGGTACCCAGTTTGCCAAGCAGGGCAACTGCATCGCCCGCATGGCGGCGCTGGATGCCGGCTACGACCAGCGCGCTCCCGGCGTCAGCATTGACCGTTTCTGCGGGTCCGGCCTGTCGGCGGTCAGCTTGGCCGCCATGGGCATCAAAGCGGGTATCCAGCATCTGGTTGTGGCCGGTGGGGTGGAGGCGATGTCGCATTCGACCACCATCCCCGGTCTTCAGCCGATCCTCGATAGCGGCAATCTGGCGCTGCGCGCCCGCGTACCACAGCCCCACCAGGGTGTCTGTGCCGATCTGGTCGCCACGCTGGAGGGGTTCACCCGCGACGATGTCGATGCCCTGGCTCTGGAAAGCCAGCGCCGCGCGCATCAGGCCATCCAGGAGGGGCGGTTCGCCCGCAGCCTGATCCCCGTCCATCATGATGATGGACGGCTGGCGCTGGACCGGGAGGAATATCCACGGCCGGAGACAACAGCAGACGCGTTGGCCGCGCTGAAGCCGGCGTTTGAGCGTCTGGTTGATTTTGCGTTGGACGAGGAAGGGACCACCTATGCCCGGTTGGTGCGTCAGGCCTTCCCCGATATCCGTATCAACCATATACACACGGCGGGCAACAGTTCGGGTGTGGTCGATGGGGCCGGGGCCCTGGTACTCGCCTCGCCCGATTATGCCCGTGCGCATGGGCTGACGCCGCGGGCGCGTATCCGGGCCATGGCGACCTGTGGCGATAGCCCGACACTGATGTTGAACGCCCCCGTCCCGGCGGCGCGCAAGGCACTGGCGCAGGCCGGGATGCAGGTCGGCGATATCGACCTGTTTGAAATTAATGAAGCTTTTGCCGCCGTTCCCCTGAAGTTCATGCGCGATCTGGGCATTGATCCGGCCATCGTTAATGTCAATGGCGGGGCCATGGCGCTGGGCCATCCCATCGGCGGCACCGGGGCCATGATCCTGGGCACCCTGCTGGACGAGCTGGAACGGCGTGATTTGACGACGGGTCTCGTGACGCTGTGTGCCGCCGGTGGCATGGCCCCCGCGATGATTATTGAACGGATCTGATCCGTTTCACCCCAATCGATTGCCAAAGGTTCAACAGCATGGCTACACAGATTGCCACCCTGTCCGTTGCGGACGGTATCGCCACCATCATCATCAACGCCCCCCCGGTCAATGCGCTTTCTGCCCCGGTACGGTTGGGGTTGGTCGAGACATTCACGGCGGCGCTGGCCGATGACGGGATAAAGGGGATTATCCTGGCCTGTGCGGGCAAGACTTTCTTCGCCGGTGCCGATATCACCGAACTGGGCAAAGGGTTCCAGCAGCCGGACCTGCACGCCGTCCAGGCCGTGATCGAAGGTTCCAACAAGCCCGTCGTGGCCGCCATCCATGGCACCGCCCTGGGCGGCGGGTTGGAAGTGGCATTGACCTGCAATTATCGGGTGGCCGTGCCCTCGGCCAAGGTCGGGCTGCCAGAGGTGGCGCTGGGCCTGCTGCCCGGCGCCGGTGGTACCCAGCGCTTGCCGCGCGTTGTTGGGCCGGCTGCTGCATTGGATATCATGGTGTTTGGCAAACCGCTTTCAGCCCGCAAGGCGTTTGAGCTGGGCCTCATTGACGCGTTGGTCGATGAAGGGGGGCTACATGCAGGCGCGCTCGCCTATCTGCGCCAGGTGATTGCAGCGGGCAAGCCGCTGCCGCGTGTGCGGGACCGGGAGGACGCACTGAAGGAAGGGCGTAACGATCCCGGTCTGTTTGACCGATTCCGGGCCGCCAATGCCCGTGCCTTCCGCGGATTCAAGGCACCCGAAAACATCATCCGCGCCGTGGAAGCCGCGGTGACCCTGCCTTTTGAGCAGGGGATAAAGCGGGAATGGGAGTTGTTTTTGGAACTGCTGGGCTCGACGCAGTCCGCCGCGCAGCGATACGCCTTTTTTGCGGAGCGCGGTGTGGGCAAGATCCCGGACCTGCCCACCGATGCCAAGCCCCTTCCGATCAGCCGCATCGGCGTCATCGGTGCGGGCACCATGGGTGGCGGCATCGCCATGAATTTTCTAAATAGCGGGCTGCCCGTCACCATTGTAGAGCGCGCGCAGGAATCGCTGGACCGCGGTATCGACACGATCCGCCGCAACTATGCCAACACCGTTGCCAAGGGCCGCTTGAGCGAAACGGAGATGGAGCGCCGGATGGCGCTTCTCACGCCCACGCTGGATATGCAGGCGCTGGCCGGTTGCGATCTGGTGATCGAGGCGGTGTTTGAAAATATTGACCTTAAAAAGCAGATTTTTGCGACGCTCGACGGAATTGCCGCGCCGCACGCCATCCTAGCCTCGAACACCTCCTTCCTGGATTTGGATGCCATTGCGGCCGTGACGGCGCGACCACAGCAGGTGATAGGCCTGCATTTCTTCTCGCCTGCCAATGTCATGCGTTTGCTGGAGGTGGTGCGCGGACGGATGACCAGTCCGCAGGTGCTGGCGACGGCGCTGCAGGTTGGGCGCGTGATCGGCAAGGTCACCGTGGTGTCGGGCGTCTGCGACGGCTTCATCGCCAACCGCATGATGGCCCCGCGCACGGCCATCGCCAGCGACCTGACCCTGCGCGGCCCGCTGCCGTGGGAGATCGACCGGGTCATGACGGATTACGGCTTCCCCATGGGGCCATTTGCCATGATGGATCTGGTCGGGCTTGATGTCATCGGCTGGAATGCCGAGACCAGCCGGTCGGCAACCTTGCAGGAATTGCTGTGCGAGGCCGGGCACTGGGGCCAGAAGCGCGGGCGCGGCTATTACGATTATGATGACAAGCGACGGGCCCAGCCATCCGCCTTTACCATGGAAGCCATTGAACATCTGGCCACCAAGGCGGGAATTGAGCGCCGGCCCTATAGCGACGATGAAATTCTGGAACACCTGCTCTATCCCGTCATCAATGAAGGGGCGCGGATCCTGCGCGAAGGGATCGCGTTCCGGGGCAGCGATGTCGATATCGCCCTGATCTATGGCTATGGCTGGCCGGTCTTCACCGGCGGCCCCCTGTTCTGGGCCGACACGATCGGGCTGGACCGGATTGTCGCAGGATTGGAGAAGCTGCGGGCCAGTTATGGGGACACCTACGCCCCGGACAGCCTGTTGCGCGATTTTGCCGCCAAGGGCCTGAAACTGCATAAGTTCGGGGCCTGATACCAGGGAGGAGCCGGACCATGGTGGATGGGGCGGACGGTTTGCGGGGCAAGGTCGCCCTGGTTACGGGGGCCACCTCCGGTTTGGGGCTGCGCTTTGCCCAAGTGCTGGCGGGCCACGGCGTGCGGGTGGCGTTGATGGCCCGCCGCCGGGATCGCATGGATGCGATTGTGGCTGAAATCACGGCCCAGGGAGGAACGGCCGTAGCCATTCCCTTGGACGTCTCGCGCGTTGAAGACTTTGCCGATGCCGTCACGAAGGCTGAGACGGCCTTGGGTCCGGTGGATTTTCTGGTCAACAATGCCGGTGTGCCGGACGCCAAGCTTGCCACCAAGATGCAGGCAGATCATTTCGATCACGTCATGTCGGTTAATGTCCGCGCTCCCTTCCTGTTGTCAGCGGAGGTGGCGCGGCGGTTGATGGCGTCCAAGCGACCCGGTCGGATTGTCAATATCGCATCCATGGCCGCCTATCATTGCCCGATGCCCGGCATGGCACTTTACGCCGTCACCAAAAGCGCCCTTGTGCGGATGACAGAGGCGCTGGCGGTGGAATTGGCGGTCGCCAATATCAATGTAAACGCCATCGCCCCCGGTGCCTTCGCCTCGGAAATGATGGACGGCATGCTGCAGCGCATGGGGGACATCACCCGGCATTTTCCCCGTCGTCGCCTAGGGGAGCCCAGCGGGTTGGATAGCACGCTGCTCTATCTGCTGTCTGACGCCTCTGCCTATGTAACCGGCACCTGCATCAAGGTCGATGACGCGCAATACCCCCGATAGGGGGGCGTGGCGTGGGTGACAGGTAATCATTTAATTAATATATTGGCGCGTCGATCTGACGGCCATGAGGAGGAACGAAATGTCAGTAGCACAAGAAGATATGCAGTTCGTACCAGAAATGGTCGCCGACGCACAGCTTTACGGGCAAGAGAAGAAGCTGCGGGCCTTTCATTCCTGGCTGCAGACCAACCATCCCGTGGTGCGTGTTCACCCCGATGGTTACCGTCCCTTCTGGGTGGTCTCCAAGTTCGATGATATCCGGGCGATTGAAGCGGCTCCTGAGAAGTTCCTTGCGGCCCCCCGCAATGTGCTAATCCCTATCGATGTTGAACAGGCCAACTTGCGCGTGCTGGGCACACCCAACGGCGTCACCTCTCTGCCGCAGCTGGACGGAGAGAAGCATCGGGCTTTGCGGGCGCTGACACAGAACTGGTTCATGCCGAAGAACCTGAAAACCATGCAGGCCCGGATCGCCGACCTGGCGCGGGAATTTGTGGATCGTATGGTGGCGATGGGCGGCACATGTGATTTTGGTGAAGATATTGCTTTCTGGTACCCGCTTCGCGTCGCGACTACGATCCTCGGACTGCCACCGGAGGACGAGCCACAGTTGCTGAAGATGACACAGCAGCTTTTTGCGATGCAGGACCCCGAAGTGGCATTGAGCGCGGAGCCGGAGGCGGTGGCGCAGGTGATCAGCTCCTTCGCTGCCTATTTTGAGGCGGTGACGGCTGACCGTCGCGCTAACCCGCGCGAAGATGTGTCCACCCTGATTGCCCATGCTACCCTTGACGGTCAGGAACTGTCGCCACTGGACCGGATTTCATATTATATCCTCGTGGCGACGGCCGGTCATGACACGACCAGTTCCTCCATCGCGGGCGGGATGCAGGCCCTTGCCGAGTTCCCCGACCAATGGGCGCGGCTGAAGGCAAATCCCGACCTGTGCGCGGCCTTGCCGAACGAGGCGATCCGCTACACGGCGCCCGTCAAACATTTCATGCGGACCACCACGGAAGATGTTGAAATCCGCGGCCACAAGATTACGGCGGGTGAAAACATCTTCTTATCCTATGACGCGGCCTGCCGTGACGCGGAGGTGTTCGAGGATCCACACGCCTTCGTCATTGATCGTCCCAACAGCAATCGTCATCTGGCCTTTGGGTATGGCCCGCATATCTGCCTGGGGCAGTTTCTGGCGCGCATGGAAATTGAACTGTTTTTCCGGGAGCTGGTGCGTCGTGTCGACCATGTCGAACTGGCGGGGCCGGTACGCCATATGGAAAGCAGCTTTGTCAGCGGCGTGAAGCATCTGCCCATCCGCTACACGGTGGCCCGAGCCGCCGTCTAGCCTTTGTCAGACGCCTTTGGCAGCACCTGACAGCCGCAGCATGACCATCGGTCAAAATTCTTGACCGATGGTCATGTTGTCACTGCCGGCGTTTGAGGGAACTGAACCGCGCCGGGATTGTCGGCGGCAAAGGTTCGTGAGTCACGCCGCCAATTTCTGAGCGCTCACAGTGTCATGATAGCGTTGTTCGGCCTCTGCGGGCGGGATATTTCCGATGGGCTCGAGCAGGCGGCGGTTGTTGAACCAGTCGACCCATTCGAGGGTTGCGTATTCCACGGCTTCAAAGGATTTCCACGGTCCCCGCCTGTGGATGACCTCCGCCTTGTAGAGGCCGTTGACGGTCTCGGCCAAGGCATTGTCGTATGAATCGCCGACACTGCCGACCGACGGTTCGATGCCGGCCAGGCCCAGCCGCTCGGTGTATCGATTGGACAAATATTGGGCGGTCTCAACCGGTCGTCGCAACAGCCCTTTGATAGGAGGTTGGGATGGCCAAACGGAAGCGCCGGGCGGCGCTGATGCAGGGCCTGTTCCAGGGCATCCATGACAAAGCCGGCGTCAGCCGTGCGGGACACCCGCCAGCCGACGATCCGCCGGGCAAAGGCGTCGATGATGAAAGCCACATAGACGAACCCGCTCCAGGTGGACACATAGGTGAAATCGGAAAGCCACAGCTGATCGGGCCGGTCAGCCCGAAACTGCCGGTTCACCCGGTCCAGCGGACAGGGTAAGGCCTTGTCGGCAATGGTAGTTTTCACCGGCTTGCCGCGGATGGCACCCCGCAGGCCCATCTCCCGCATCAGCCGCGCGACCGTGCAGCGTGCCACCTGGATGCCTTCGCGCTGAAACTGCCGCCAGACTTTGCGCACCCCATAGACCTGGAAATTCTTAATCGAACACCCGCCGGATATCGGCCTTAAGGCCGATATCGCGCTGTGCGCGCGCCGACAGTTTGGCCGGATCAGCCTTGCGAGCCGCATGCAGACGCACAGTCGACGGGGCGATTGGCAAAACGTCGCAAATCGGCTCGACCCCGTATTCCTGGCGGTGGGCATCAACAAAACCCAGCATCATTTCAGTCGGCGGTCGAGCTCCGCCATCGCGAAATATGCCGACGCCTTGCGCAGGATTTCATTCGCCTGGCGTAGTTCCCGGATCTCCCGCTCCTGCGCCTTCAGCTTCTCCAGCACATTCAGCAGAATACCGGCATGGCTGCCGCTTTCAACCTCGGCTCATCTGACCCATTCGTTTGTGCCGTGTGGGCCAAACAGCCGATCATGGCTGAGGCAGCCAAGCCCTTTCAGTTTCTGTCCGGAAAGTTATCCTGATTTTCGAAACCTTGCCCTTTTCCCATCGTCATTCCCGCAAAGGCAGTACTCAGAAATCCGCGCTGTTGTATAGTTTCCAGCCTTCGCGGGAATGACGGTTAATACCAAGGGGCATGGGATATGACCTTTGGAGGCCGGCGACCGCCGGCCCGCGCACCCACTTGCGATCAGACGTGGCTTGCCAGCTGCATGACGTCAAGCGTCGATCGGGTGACAAAATCGGCACCGATACGGTGGAACGCCTTTGGTGAGGCGATAACGGCCGGGCCGCCAAGGGCGATTTTCATCCGCCGGATCCGGGGGCTGGCCTGCACGCGCCGGATCACCTCCGAACAGTCCCGCACCTCATCCACGCGGCTGACGGAAATCCCCAGCAGATCGTACGGCTTCTCGGCAAGGCGCGTATAAATATCCTCACCAATCTCCAGATCGCTGCCGCCATCGACCACCCAGCCCATGTCACGAAAGCAGGATGCCACAATGGAAACGCCAATCGTGTGCTGGGCCCCATGGGTGCGGGCAAGCAGGATACGCCGCGGGGCGTCTGCCTCCTCTGCCGCTGCGGTGGCAGCATGGGAAACATGGTTAACGATCATGCTGAGCCGGGTGGAGGCGACGGCGATCTGCATGAAATCCGCTTCGTCGGTACACCAGCGATGGCCCAGTGCCGTTGCCACCGGTGTAAATAAATGTACCGCCAGCGTCCGCACGGGGATGGCGGCGGCAAGCAGCTCTTCGATGAAGCGGCGGTGTCGGCGGGGATCGGGGGCGATCAAACAGTCCAGCAGGCTGGTCCGATAAGCCATGGCCTGTTCTGCCCCCGGCATCTGGCGCGCCATCGGATGGGATTCCGGGTGCAGCATCAGATCCCCGTCAACCCCCGGCCCGTGTCCGTTGGGCAGGGGGGGGTGATCCGGGTGGCTGGCGCTGACAATACTGGAAACAGAGCCCCTTATCGCCCGCTCCAGCGTGCGGTGATCATGGCGGCTGAGCTGGGGCTCACCCCCGGCTGACTTTGATTGTGCTGATTGGCTGGGACGCACCGGGCTTGGTGATCCGCCGGTCCCGTTATCATCCTTGTCGGCCATGTCCCCCCCCGGGTGATCAGCCTGGGAAGTTCGCCTTCCTCATCGGCAAAGTTTACTGCATCCCTGCATTTCTGCAATTTTTTTCATCATCAAATTGATATTTATCATTGATTCTCCGTGACAGGTCACTCCGCCGCGATGGTGCGCGGGGTCGGATCGGGGCCAAGCGGGCGCCGCCTGGGCGACAGGCGGCGCCGTTGGGCATGGGACAGGGCGCCCATGACAAGCCGTTCAATATGCGCGGCATTCAACCGCGCCTCTGCATACATCTGCTCCGGTGCGGCATGGGCGATGAAGCTGTCGGGCAGCGTCATGGTCCGCACCGCGCAACGCCCATCCAACATGCCCCGCGCGGCCAGATAATGCAGCACCAGCGCGCCGAAGCCGCCGGTTGCCCCCTCTTCAATGGTGACCAGCAGCCGGTGCCGGGAGATCAGATCATCGATCAATGCCTTATCCAGGGGCTTGGCAAAGCGTGCATCCGCCACGGTGACGGAGATACCCTGGGCGGCTAGCGCCTGACGCGCGGCCAAGCACTGGCCAAGACGCGTCCCGAAGGAGAGCAGGGCGACAGTTGAACCATTTTCCACCACCCGCCCCCGGCCAATCGGCAGAACCGTCCCGCGTGCCGGCAGGGCCACACCAGAACCGTCCCCGCGTGGATAGCGGAAGGCGATGGGTCCCCGGTCATGCGCGGCGGCGGTGGCAACCATATGCACCAGCTCCGCCTCGTCGCTGGCGGCCATCACGGTGAAACCGGGAAGGTTTGCAAGGTATCCGATATCGAAAGCGCCGGCATGGGTCGGCCCATCGGCACCGACCAGCCCGGCCCGGTCGATGGCAAAGCGCACCGGCAGGCCCTGCAGCGCCACATCATGGACGATCTGGTCATAGGCGCGCTGCAGAAAGGTGGAATAAATGGCGCAGAAAGGGCGCAGCCCGCTGGCGGCCAGACCGGCCGCGAAGGTGACAGCATGTTGTTCGGCAATGCCGACATCAAAGGCCCGGTCGGGAAAGCTGCGGGCGAAGATATCCAGCCCGGTGCCTGCCGCCATGGCGGCGGTGATGGCCACGATGCTGGGGTCGCGCGCCGCCTCGGCCACCAGCGCCGTGGCGAAGACCTTGGTATAGCTGGGGGCGGTGCTGCGCGGCTTTGTCTGCACACCTGTGTCAATATCGAACGGGGCAACGCCATGCAGCCGGTCAGCTGCCTGTTCGGCATGGACATAGCCGGCACCCTTGCGGGTGATGGTATGCAGCAGCACGGGGCCGTCTGCCCCTTCCTTCAACTGGCGCAGAATCCGCAGCAGGCCCGGCAGATCATGGCCATCCACGGGGCCATGATAGGCAAAACCCATCTGCTCGAACAGGCTGGTCATCGTGGCATTACCGCCAGGGCCCGTTTCCGCACCGGCCCGAACGGGTTCGGCCAGCCGCTCCAGATGGGCGGCCAGGGCCCCGGTGGGCGGTGAAATCGACATGGCATTGTCGTTGAGGATGACAAAGAGCCGGCGGCCCAGGGCGCCAGCATTGTTGATCGCCTCAAACGCCATGCCGGCGGACAGCGCACCATCGCCGATGACGCAGACAACATCCCCGACCGCCGCCCCCAGATCGCGCGCCACGGCAAAGCCGAGCCCGGCGGAGATGGAGGTGGAGGAATGTGCCGCCCCGAACGGATCATGGATGCTTTCGCTGCGGCGGGTAAAGCCCGAGGCACCGCCCTTTTTCCTTAAAGCCCGCATCGCCTCGCGCCGGCCGGTCAACAGCTTGTGCGGATAGCATTGGTGCCCCACATCCCAGATCAGCCTGTCATGCGGCGTATCGAAGATGGCATGGATGGCCAAGGTGAGTTCAACCACGCCAAGGCTGGAGCCGAGATGGCCACCGGTTTCGGCGACAACGCCGATGGTTTCCGCTCTCACCTCATCCGCGAGACTCAACAATTCACCGTCCGACAATCGGCGCAGGTCAGACGGATCGTGGATGCCATCAAGCAGCGGTGTCCTGGATGCTGGGGGTAATTGGCGCATTGCGTACCCTCCCGCGCCGGGTGCAACCACCCTGCGCCGGCAGGTGGTCCCTGCCGTCATTTTTTGCATGAACGCCCGGGGCCTGTACGGCAGGGCGTGACAGGGACCATCTTCCGGCAACTTGTCGCAGGTGTAAACTTTTATTTACACTTGACGGCGAATTTGCTATTTCCCTCGGTACTATTTCCCGGGGCTGAACTGCTTCAGATAGGCGATCACGTCGGCGATCTCCTTATCTGTCTTCAGGCCGGGAAAGGCCATTTTCGTGCCATTGACCAGATTCTTGGGGTTGGGAAGATAGGATTTCAGCAGCGCCTCATCCCAGGTTTTTCCGGCGCCGAAATCCACCATGGCTTTGGAATAGGTGAAGCCGCTGACCGTTCCCGGTTGCCGGCCGAACAACCCCATCAGCGATGGGCCCACCTTGGGCTTGTCATTTTCAACATTGTGGCAGGCCATGCATTTGTTGAACACAAGCTTGCCGGCGGCGGCATCTCCCTCCTGGGCGGGGGCGATACTTGGCATCAGCACCAGTGCCAAGCCGCAGGCAAATGCGAGAAACTTCGACATAAGCGATCTCCCGTAGCGAATATGCGTCTCTGGAACGCGGTTGCCTTCTGGATGATCATTTGCCCGGGCCGCTGCCATCCGGTGGGGCGATCAGATCGTTGCGTACTGTCACGGTTGGTTTACTGTCGTAAACGCCCGTCCCGTCAAAGGATCCTGCTATGGCGGCTTTTGCCTTCATTCTGATTGTTATCGTTGCCGCGTCCAGCGGCGCCATTTTCAAGCCCGGCGACTGGTATGAAAGCTTGCAGAAACCGGCCTGGACCCCGCCGAAATGGGCCTTTCCGGTGGTGTGGACGTTGCTTTATGCCGCCATCGCCTATGCCGGCTGGCTTGTCTGGAGCCTGGCCGGCTGGTCGCTGCCCATCCTGTTCTGGGGCCTTCAGATTGTGGTGAATGCCCTGTGGTCCTGGATGTTTTTCGGCCTGCGCCGGATGCGGCTGGCGTTGGGCGATATCGCCCTGCTCTGGCTGTCGATCCTGGGTTTCATCGTTACAGCCTGGCCGGTTTCCGACTTGGCGGCGCTGCTTTTCCTCCCTTATCTTGTGTGGGTTACCACAGCGGGTTTCCTTAATTATTCGGTGCTTCGGCTGAACAGCCGGCCCTGATCCTGGCGGCGCATCAGGATGTCGGCCGCGTGGGCGACCAGCGACGCCGCCAGCAGGGCCAAAATCCATATAGGGCCCTGACCGCGCAGGGCCAGCCCCAGGGCGCAAAGAAGGCAGGTACCGGAAAGGGCATTGGGGCAGAGCGCGCGGAAGCGCCGCCATCGCTGTGGGGAGAGCAGCGAAAGGGCCGCTGTCTCCACCCACAGGACCAGGATGGCGAACAGGCTGATCCAGCCATTGGCCAACCCGTCAAGCAACAGGGCCATGCCCACCTGCCGGAATGCCGAGCAAGGCCCGGAGATCCTTGAAGAAGACGCGCAGATGGGCCAGCGGATCACGCCGCACCAAAGCCTTGTTGAGGTAGGATTCCCAGGTCAGGCGCTGCACGTCGGGGTCGGCGCACATGGCGACGAATTTCTCCCGGAACCGATCATTGCGGTACCAGACGGCCTGCAAAAGGCCAAGGATGAAGAACACCCGGCCATGGTCCCGCATGAAGCTGCGGCGGGCCTGACGCAAGGCGGATGGTTTGCCGGTTTCCAGGCATTGATGCACCGCCTGGGCGCAGAGCCGGCCGCAGAGCATGGCATAATGGATGCCTTCGCCGGAGGCCGGTGCCACGGTGCCGGCGGCATCGCCGGTCAGCAGCACATTGCGCCCATTGTCCCAGCGCCGCATCGGTTCCAGGGGCAACGGCGCGCCTTCCCGGCGCACCAGCCGGCAACCGCTCAGGCCGGCGGCCTGACGCAAATCCGCCGTCGCCCTGCGCAGATCATGGCCCTTAACGCCAGACCCGCAGCCGACGGAGGTGAGCCTGCCATGCGGAAAGACCCAGCCATAGAAATCCGGGGAAATGCGGCCATCATAGATCACATCACAACGATCCGGGGTGAAGGCAGCACCTTCTTCTGTCGCCGGGCTTTCAATCACATCATGACAGGCAAAGACATAGGGTGGGCGCTGACGGGCCGGGAACATCAGTCGGCGCACGGTGGAATTGGCACCATCCGCGCCAATCACCAGACGGGCCTGCTGTGTGCTGCTGGTGCCGTCATTGGCGGCAAGGGTCAGCCGCAATGTCCGGTCGGCCGCCTCTTCCAGGGCGGTCAGCTTACCGGTGAACAGGCAGGCGCCGGCCTGTGCCGCCCGCTGGCGCAGATAAGGGTCGAAGCTGGCCCGATCCACCATGCCGACAAAGCCGATATCGCCGATCCGCATCTCCACCGTGCGGCCGGAAGGGGCGATGATGCGGGCGGCCGCCACGCGGGCCACCAGCAACTCTTCCGGGATGGCGAAATCCCGCAAGGTCCGCGATGGAATGGCCCCGCCGCAGGGTTTGATCCGGTTGCCGGGGTCGACCAGCAGCACCTGATAGCCTTTTTCGACCAGCCATTCGGCGGCCATGGCCCCGCTGGGGCCGCCGCCGATCACCGCCACATCATAAAGCTTGCTGGTTTCCGCCATGGATCACTCCGCCGGCTGCAGGCTGTGGGGGCGGGGTGCCGGCGGGCGCGATAGCCTGGCCGTGCGCCCGATGCGCAGGGCCACGGCAGCGGAAAGCAGGAACAGCACGGCTTCCAGCGCGAAAACCAGGGCAAAGGCGCTGCCATCGGCACCGGTCAGCTGTCGGCCGATATCCAGGCCGATGCTGCCCAGCAGCCCGCCCAGCCCGAAGGCGATGGCCTGCGCTGCCCCCCAGACGCCCATGCGCATCCCGGCATTGCCCGTCCGCCCCTGGGCCGCCAGCGCCATCATGGTGCCGATGGCGGCCACTGCGAACATGCCATTGGCAAAGCCCAGCCCGAAGATATTCACGGCCAGCGGCCAATCGGGTGCCAGGGAAGCCGCCAGACAGAGCAGCGTCAGCGCGGCGGCGGACCCCACGCAGCCGGCGATGATGAAAACCCGCGACAGGCTGGGCACCTTGGGGCCGAGGATCAGCCCGCCCAGCCCCACCACCGCCATGCCGGCGAAGACGCCCGCATGTTGCATCCCGGATAATTGGGTGGATTGGCCGGGCGACAGGCCGAACAGCAGCCCGGCAAAGGGCTCCAGGATCAAATCCTGGGTGGAATAGGCCAGCATCGACATGGCGATGAACAGGGTGAACAGGCGTGCCTCCCCATCGTGCCAGACCTCGCGCAAACTGTCACTGAAGCGGGCAGTTGTGCCCGCTGCCGCCTGGGGGGCGGAGAGGGCCGGCTTACGCTCAATACCCAATACGGCCAGCCCGGTGAGGCAGAAGGCAACCGCCCCGGTTGCCGCCGTCACCTGCACCAGCCGCAGGTGGGAATAGGGTTCCAGGGCAATACCGGTGACAATCGAGGTGATGATGATCCCCAGGATCATCATCATCCAGGTGATTGTCGCGGCCGTGGCGCGCCGTTCCGGCGGCGTGCGCAGGGCCAGCAGCGCCAACAGGGAGGTGCCGCTGGCCCCGATGCCGATACCGATCAGAATATAGGCGATGAAGGCGACGATCAGCCCCAGCGCCGGACTCTGCGCGAAAAACAGGGTGCTGGCCGATGCCATGGTGCCGGACAGTGCCAGCAATGCCATGCCGATGAGAATCCAGCGCGTGCGCGATCCGCCCGTGTCCGACCGGTGCCCCCAGAGCGGGCGGGTGATCTGCACCGCATAATGCACCCCCACCAGCAGGCCGGGGATGATGGCGGCCAGCCCCAATTCAACAATCATCACCCGGTTCAAGGTGGAATTGGTCAGGACCACGATGGCGCCCAGTGCGGCCTGCACCAGACCCAGGCGCAGGATATCCAGCCAGCCAAGCCCCGGCCGGAACCCAAGCCGCGGGGAGGCCCTGTCGGGCGACAGGGCCGGCGCGCTCATGCTCATGGCAATCTCCTCAACCCGGAATGGTGATGAGCGCGGCATGACGCAGACCGAAGGCGGCCAGCATCATGCCGATGACATAGAGACCGACACCGACGGCGGAATACCAGACCGCCCGGCCCACCGGATCGGCCAGGAAGCGCCGCATGGCGGCCAGCTGCACGGCCAGAAGCAGCGCCAGACCGCCGGCGTGCCAGGGCAGGGACCAATGGACCAGAAGCCCGATCACCGCCAGTTGCGGCAGGGCCATGATGATGCAGGCGATCCGCGCCGCTGCCGGGGCGCCGTGCAGAACCGGCAGGGTGGCGATCTTCATCGCCGTGTCGCCGCGGATCGATTTGAAATCATTCAGCGTCAGGATGCCATGGGCGCCGATGCCATAGAGCAGGCCAACCAGCAGAACCGGCGGGGCCGGCATCAGGCCGGTCATGGCGGTGGCGGCGGTGATCCAGGGCAGGGTTTCATAACTCAGCCCCACCGCCGCATTGCCGATCCAGCCATTCTGCTTGAAGCGGAAGGGCGGGGCGCTGTAAGCCCAGGCCAGTGCCAGCCCGGCCAACGCCGCCAGGAACACCAGCGGCCCCAGCAAGGCCGCCACCGCCGCCGACAGGGCCGACATGGCCAGCGCGATATAAAGCCCCCAGCGCCCCGGCATTCGGCCGGACGGGATGACGCGATCGGGTTCGTTGATGGCATCGACATGCCGGTCAAACCAGTCATTCACCGCCTGGCTGGTGCCGCAGAGCAGGGGGCCTGCCAGCAGGATACCCAGCATCGCGGCAAGGGCCGCACTCTCCAGCCCCTGACCCGACGAAATCACCCCGCAGCCATAGGCCCACATGGGTGGAAACCAGGTAATGGGCTTCAGCAGCGCGAGCACCGCAGCGGGGCCCGGCCAGTCACGTCGCAAGGTCTGTGTGCGGGTGATGTCCATGCGGCGATGCTATGCCCGCCTCAACAGAGTGTCAATTTGAATTGACACTTATGTATTTGAATCCGTATCGGTGTTGACACTGGCTGCGAGGGTCTGTGTAACCAAAGCCTATTCGTTCCCGCTGTGCCGGGGCAGAGGGGCAGCGGGGTGTTGGGGGGGCTCAGTGTCTGGCCCGAAAGCTATCCTGCCTTTCGAGACCTTGCCCTTGCTCTACCGTCATTCCCGCGAAGGCGGGAATCCATACAACAGCGCGGATTTTGGATTCCCACCTTCGCGGGAATGACGGTTAAGATATTGGAAAAGAAGTGAAAATTCGTGGGCGGACTCCAAGGTTCCGTCCGGAAAGTTTCACGCTATCTCACCGTCTTACACGTCTTATCTTTAAACGCTCCCGTCACCCATGCTGCGGCCGGGGTCCAGAATCACAAGCGCATTGCTCTACGAACTGGACCCCGGCCTTCGCCGGGGTGACGGGATTAAAACATTAACATGTTGAGAAAGAAGGAAAAGTTTTCAGACGGGCTCTAAGGAAAGCATCAGTTGGACGGGCGGTAATCTTCCAATCCGTGCCGGCGCAGCTTGATATAGAGGCTCTGGCGTGACAGGCCCAGCATTTCGGCGGCCGATGCCCGGTTGTTATTGGTCTGATCCAGGGCCGCTTCGATGCAAATCTTCTCGATCACCTCCAGCGATTCGCGGACCAGATCCTTCAGCGGCACCCGGCCGACAAGGTTGGCGAAACCATCGGCCTGTTCCGGCGTGCCGGGGGACGGGATGGCAATCCGCTCCGCACTGGGTGGCTGGGCGACGAAAATCAACTGGGTATGGCTGGTTTCCGGGTTGCGCCGGGCCGAAATCAGCACCGGGCGGTCACCGCTGAGATTGTCGGTCAGCGTCGTGCTGAACCCGCGCACCATCTGCTCCTCTGCCAGCCGGGAGACCAGCACATGCAGATCCAGCGAGGTTTTGGCGAACCAGGTTCCCAGATTGCGGCCGATCACCTGCCCAAGGGAGGGGGCATGGACAAGATCAAGGAACAGGGGGTTGGCGGCCAGAATCTGGCCGTGGTCGTTGGTCTGCACCGCTGGTTCCGGCACATCGGACAGGTCGGCCGGCCGCGCGCCCGGTTTTTCCGCCTGCTGCCGCTTGGCCTCCAGCGCATCGCCGCTGGCCCAGGCGGAAATGATCAGGTTGGTGACACCATTTTCCCGATAGGAGCGGAGATTGAGGGAGATTGCATCCCCCTTCACCGTCTTCAACGTGTCCAGCCGGACGGGGCTGGCGCTGTGCCGTGCCTCCCCGATGGCATCGCTCAGCAAGTCCCGATCCTGCTTGCGGAACAGGTCGCGGAACGGCTTGCCGATGATGGCCGTGGTGCCGCCGCCGATCAGGCTGATGGCGGCGGCATTGGCGTCCAGCACCGTCTTGCGCTCACCATCCAGCATGACATGGGCGATGGCGGAAACGCGAAAGGCGGTGCGATAACGCGCTTCCGCCTCCTGCAATTCCCGATAATCGGCCTCCAGCTCCATCTGGGTCTGGACCAGCCGCTGCTGGTCCAACATCTGCTGGCGCAGTTCCTGTCCGACCACCAGCGTGTAGGGCGTGCCCGCCACGGCAACGCTGGAATAGAGCACCGGCAGGTCCGGCTTGCCGTCGCACGCGTGGTTGATCTGATAGCCGCGCGCGTGCCGGGCGGTGCCGGCATCCGACAACATGGAATCGACCTTCGGCACGGATTCGATGGTCACCAGATCCTGCAGCCGCTTGCCCACCGCCTTGGCCAGACCATAGCAACCGATTTCAGGATCGGCATATTGCAGGCGCGCGACCTTCTGATCCTGATCCATCAGAATAACGATATCGGCACCAAGGCCAACCAGGGCCACGATGGCATCGGCATCAAGCGACTTCAGCAGACCGGCTGCAACTTCGACGCCATGCATCCTGTTCTTACCATTTAGGGGCTTCATGGGGACAACCAATCAGGTCCGCCCGAACTGACCATGAACTGTTGACTGGAGGCTGATGTTTGCTGACCGACGGCTTCAAGTTCGTAAAACTTTTCACAAATCCGTGAAGCGGAATAAACACTGTCACATATGCAGTCAATCCCCAAGCCCACCAGAAAATCAACGGAATCCAGCGCTGCTGCCCCCCCTGCGACAATCGGTGTCCGCGAACCGCTCTCCACCGACCGGATGATCCCGACAATATCCTGGAATTGTTTTTTAAGGCGCTGGTTGCTCCAGCCGATGCAGATGATATCCGCCTGTTTGAGGGTGGAGCGCAGCCCGGCCCCCTGCAGGGCCTTTCCTTCCAGGATCTGGCTGGTCCAGCCCATCGCATCGAACAGCAGCCCCAGGATATGCTGGGCCAGCGTGTGCTGTTCCCCCACCGGGGTCAGCAGCACCACGAACGGCACCCAGCTGCGGGGCTGCCGGTTGCGGAAATCAAACGATAACAGGCGGATGATTTCCTGCAGGCGGGCGGTACCGATGGTGACATCCACGAATCCGCAGTCACCCTGCATCCATTGCCGGCCCAGTTGGCGGGCCACCGCCTCAATGAACAGAACCTTGACGATTTCCGGCTGATCGCCCGGCAATTCGCTGTGCAGGAACCGATACAGGGCCGCCGCCCTTATCCGGGGGCGCACCACCTGGGCGCAGAATTCCGCCAGAGCTGCATCGTATCGACGATCATGCTCCAATCCCATCTCATACCGCGCTGCCAGCTTTTCGGCTGTCATTGACGCCACGGTCCCCTGGATGATGCGGCGGAGCCGTTCCCGTTCGCTTGTTGCTAGGTACTCTCCTTGATCATGCGGGGCAAGCGCTACACTGGTATGCGTGCCCCTGCCCAGCAGGGGCATCCGGTCAGGACAGGTTCTGTCAGGGGCGTTCAATATTCTGGTCATGTGCCGTTCGCGGAAACGCCCCCCTTTCGATCCAGAGAATGCGCGCCGCCAGGTGCAGGCAGGGTGTCTGCCCTGGGCACACTTGCAAGCGGCTTCAGAATGGCCAGCATGACGAGAAATGTAAATAAAAATTTACGTCAACCAAGATTGACACTTTGGTTTTTGACAGCGTACTCTTTCCCATCCCCGCAGCCCCGCCGCACCCGTCTGGGGAGAAGGAGAGAGCGTGATTGGCAAGAACCACCAACCGCATCCGGGCCCGGCCCTTTACACCGACGCGCAACGGCGGCGGCGCGATGCAAGCGGGTGGACCCGGGTGCAGGGCGTGCTGGCACCTGTCCAGTTTCTGGTGTTCCTGGTCAGCCTGGGTCTGATCCTGCGCTATCTCGCCACCGGCGATGGGCTGGGGCTGGCGCAGATGTCGGTGGTGATCAAGACGCTGACCCTTTACGCCATCATGATCACCGGTTCGATCTGGGAGAAGCAGGTCTTCGGCGTCTATCTCTTCGCCCGGCCCTTCTTCTGGGAAGATGTCTTTTCCATGCTGGTGCTGGCGCTGCACAGCGCCTATCTGCTGGCCCTGTGGAAGGGCGGGCTGAGGGCCGATGGCCTGATGGTCCTGGCGCTGGCCGCTTACGCCGCCTACCTTATCAATGCCGGGCAGTTTGTCTGGAAATTACGGCTGGCCCGCCTGGACGCGGCCCGCTGGGTGGCGGGCGTCGAGAATATCCATGACGGGTTGTCGGCGGCGGGAGGGGCATCATGACCCTGCCCGATATCGCCACCTGTGCCGAACCGGCCCCCCTGCGCCAGCGCGGCCAGCATGAGGTGTTCTGCGGCCTGACCTCCATCATCTGGCTGCACCGCAAGGTGCAGGATGCGTTCTTCCTGGTGGTGGGGTCGCGGACCTGTGCGCATCTGCTGCAATCGGCGGCGGGCGTGATGATCTTTTCCGAACCGCGCTTTGCCACCGCCATCATGGAAGAACGCGATCTGGCCGGGATGGCCGACATGCATGATGAGCTGGATGGGGTGGTGGCGCGCTTGCTGGAACGCCGGCCCGATATCCGCATGTTGGTGTTGGTCGGCTCCTGCCCGTCGGAGGTGATCAAGTTTGACCTGACGCGGGCGGCCGCCCGGCTGAATGCACGTCACGCCCCGCGTCACCGGGTGATTGCCTATTCTGGCAGCGGGATCGAAACCACCTTCACCCAGGGGGAGGATAATTTCCTGGCCGCCCTGGTGGCCGACAAGGCGACCAGCCGGCCCGCCGGTGCTGCCGCCAAGCTGGTGGTGGCTGGCTGTCTGGCCGATGTGGTGGAAGACCAGTTTGCCCGCCTGTTTAACGAACTTGGCCTGACCGGCGTGGTGTTCCTGCCCGGCCGTGATGCCATCAACGGCCTGTGCGTCGGGCCGGAGACGCGCTTCATCCTGGCCCAGCCCTATCTGGGCGCCACGGCGGCAGCTTTGGAAGCACGCGGCGCCCGGCGGATTGATGCCATCTTCCCGCTGGGGGCGGAGGGGACGTCAGCCTGGCTGCGCGCCATCTGCACGGCTTTCCGGGTCGATCCGGCCCGGTTCGATGCCGTGGTGGCGCAGCCAAAACGGCGCGCGGCAGCGGCCATGGCGCATTACCGGCCCTGGCTGGAAGGCCGCCGCGTCTTCTTCTTCCCCGACTCCCAGATGGAGCCCTCGCTGGCCCGGTTTCTGTCCCGCGAAATGGGGGTGGCGTTGCTGGAGGTGGGCAGCCCCTATCTGCACCGGGAGCATGTGGCGGGCGAACTGGCCCTGCTGCCGGCGGGCGTGACCATTTCCGAAGGGCAGGATGTCGACCGGCAGATCGAACGCTGCCGTGCGGCCAATCCCGATCTGATCATCTGTGGCCTTGGCCTTGCCAACCCGTTTGAGGCGGAGGGGCGGGTCAGCAAATGGTCGATTGAGTTCAGCTTCACCCCCATTCAGGGGTTTGAACAAGCCGGCGATCTGGCCGAGCTGTTCGCCCGGCCCCTGATCCGCAACGCCATGCTGAGTGGCGGTGCCGACCGACGGGAGGCGGTACGATGAAACTCTCCATGTGGACCTATGAAGGCCCGCCGCATGTGGGCGCCATGCGTATCGCCGCCTCGATGCAGGGTGTGCATTATGTGCTGCACGCGCCGCAGGGTGACACTTACGCCGACCTGCTGTTCACCATGATCGAACGGCGGCCATCGCGGCCGCCTGTCACCTACACCACTTTTCAGGCTCGCGATCTGGCCGGGTCGACGGCGGATGTGTTCAAGACGGCCTGCCGCGACGCCGTGGCGCGCTTCAAGCCCGACGCGCTGCTGGTGGGTGCGTCCTGCACCGCCGAACTGTTGCAGGATGACCCCGGCGGGCTGGCCCGCACGTTGGATGTACCGGTGCCGGTGGTGCCGCTGGAACTGCCTTCTTATCAGAAGAAGGAGAATTGGGGCGCGTCGGAGACATTCTATCGTCTGGTCCGCGCCTTCGTGGGCCGGAGCCCACGCCCGGAAAACATCCCGGCCAACAGTTGCAACATCCTGGGGCCGACCTCACTCGGTTTCCGCTGTCGTGATGATGTGACGGAGATTGTCCGGCTGCTGACCGAGGAAGGGTTGGATGTGCGCGTCGTGGCCCCGCTGGGCGCCACACCGGCCGATCTGGCACGCCTGCCGGAAGCGGCGTTCAACATCGTGCTCTATCCCGAAATTGCCGATGTCACGGCCCGCTGGCTGAAAACCGCGCATGGGATGCCGTTCGTATCGACCATTCCCATCGGTGTGGGGGCGACAGAGCAGTTTCTGGCTGAGGTGCGGGCCCTGGCCGGTCTGCCGGTGCGGGAGGGCCTGCGCCGTGACCGGCTGACCTGGTACAGCCGGTCGATCGACAGCAACTATCTGACCAACAAGCGGGTTTTCATCTTCGGTGATGCCACCCATGCCATCGCCGCCGCCAGGATCGCGTCGGAAGAGTTGGGTTTTCGCGTCTGCGGCCTTGGCACCTATATGCGCGAATTCGCCCGTGATGTACGCGATGCGGCGGCCAGGTACGGGGTGGAGGCGCTGATCAGCGACGACCATCTGGAGGTGGAAGCCGCTATCGTCGCCGCCCGGCCCGAACTGGTGCTGGGCACCCAGATGGAACGGCACATCGCCAAGCGGCTGCGCGTGCCCTGCGCCGTTATCTCCGCGCCGACGCATGTGCAGGATTTCCCGGCCCGCTATTCCCCGCAGATGGGGTTCGAGGGGGCGAATGTCATCTTCGACAGTTGGGTCCATCCGCTGATGATGGGGCTGGAGGAACATCTGTTGCAGATGTTCCGTGACGATTTCGAATTCAACGATGGGGCCGCCGCCTCCCACCTGCATCCGCAGGCGCCCAAGCCGGCGGCGGCCCCTGTCGAGACGGCACCCGCCGGGGTGATTGCCACCTGGACGCTGGAGGCCGAACGGGAGCTGCAGAAGGTTCCGTTCTTCGTCCGGGGCAAGGCCCGGCGCAATACCGAACTCTTTGCCCAGGGCAAGGGGATACACCCGATCACCGTGGAGACGCTGTATGACGCGAAAGCCCATTTCGCCCGCTGACAGCACCCCGGTTCGGGTGGTGCTGGTTACGCTGGATAATCACATTGTCGCGGCGGTGGATGCCGCCCGGCTGGCCCTGGTGCGGGAATTGCCGGGCCTGACGCTGACCGTTCATGCCGCCACCGACTGGGCGGAGAATGCGGGCCGGCTGGCCGCCTGCCGGGCGGACATTCTGGCGGGTGATATCATCATCGTCTCCATGATCTTTGTGGAAGAGCATGTGAAGGCCATCGCCGATGTGCTGGAGGCCCGGCATAGCGAGTGTGACGCCATGGTCTGCTGCATGTCGGCCGGTATGATCATGAAATTCACCAGCATGGGCCGCTTCCGCATGAGCGGTGAGCAGAAAGGCCCCCTGGCCCTGCTGAAGAAGCTGCGCGGGTCCAGCTCCCGTGGCGGCAAGGATAGCGGCAAGACGGCCGGCGAACGGCAATTGGCCATGCTGCGCCGCCTGCCGCAACTTCTGCGCTTCATCCCCGGTACGGCCCAGGATGTGCGCAATTACTTCCTGACCCTGCAATACCGCATCGCCGCCTCGGAAGAGAATGTGGCTAACATGGTGCGGTTGCTGGTGGCCAAATATGCCCGGGGCGACCGCAAGGGCCTGCAAGGCCGCGTCACCGTCGGCGATCCCGTCGAATATCCCGATGTCGGGCTGTACCACCCGCGCCTGAAACCGCGCGTCACCACGCAGTTGGCGGCACTGCCAAAGCCGGCGGCGGCCAAGGGCACCATCGGTCTGCTGTTGATGCGCACGTACATCCTGTCGGGCGATACGGCCCATTATGACCGGGTGATCGCAGCGCTGGAGGGGCGGGGATATCGGGTGGTGCCGGCCTTCTGTTCCGGCCTGGACATGCGCGGCGCGATTGAGCGCTATATGGACCCGGCCGGGGGTGGTGCGGCCATCGATGCGCTCTGTTCACTGACCGGCTTTTCCCTGGTGGGCGGCCCGGCCTACAGCGACAGTGCCGCCGCCGCCCGCACGCTGGGCAAGTTGGACGTGCCCTATCTGTCGGCCTTCGTGACGGAGTTTCAGACCAAGGAAGCCTGGCAGAAATCGGGCCAGGGCCTGACGCCGATTGAAACCACCCTGATGGTGGCGATCCCGGAACTGGATGGGGCCACCGGCTCCATGGTTTTCGGTGGTCGGTCGGAAGGTGGGGGCAAGGCCAAGCCCTGCACCTGTTCCCGGCAGTTGGGCGAATGCCCCGCCACCCGCGCCTGTATGCAGCCGGATGAGGAGCGGGTGGAGCTGCTGGCCAACCGGCTGGCGGCCCTGGTCGATCTGCGCCGCAAAGCCCGGCGGGAACGGCGCATCGCCGTCACCCTGTTCAACTATCCGCCCAACAGCGGCAGCATCGGCACCGCCGCCTTCCTGGCCGTGTTTGAAAGCCTCTACGCCACCATGAAACGGCTGGCTGCCGAAGGCTATGATGTCACGGTCCCCGACAGTGTGGACACGCTGCGCATTCTGCTGCTGGAGGGCAATGCCGCCTTCCACGGGACGGAGGCCAATGTTCACGCCGTCGTGCCGGCGGATGATCATGTGCGCCGCGAACGCCATCTGACCGATATCGAGGCGCAATGGGGCCCGGCACCGGGCCGTATCCTCAGCAATGGGCGCGGCATCTTTGTGCTGGGCCGGCAGTTCGGCAATCTGCTGGTCGGGCTGCAGCCTTCCTTCGGGTATGAGGGCGACCCGATGCGGCTGCTGTTCGAGGGCGGGTTTGCCCCCAACCATGCCTTCGCCGCCTATTACACCTATCTGCGGGAAACGTTCCGCGCCGATGCCGTGCTGCATTTCGGCACGCATGGCGCGCTGGAATTCATGCCCGGCAAGCAGACGGGCCTGTCGGCCACCTGCTGGCCGGACCGTATCCTGGGCGCCTTGCCCAATTTCTATCTCTATGCCGCCAATAACCCGTCGGAAGGTTCGATTGCCAAGCGGCGGTCGGCGGCCACGCTGGTGTCCTACCTGACCCCGCCCATCACCCAGGCCGGGCTCTATAAGGGCTTGAGCGAGTTGAAGGCCAGCCTGGACCGTTATCGCGCGACAGAGCCGGATGCGGTGGCGGAACGCAGCCGCATGATGGGGCTGATCCGGGTGCAGGCCGAACAGCTGGACCTCAGCCCCGCCCCGCCCGATGCCGACGAGGCGCAGGTGGTGCAGTATCTGATGCAGCAGATGCTGGAGCTGGAATATGCGCTGATCCCGCACGGGCTGCATGTCGCCGGTCAGGGCATGGGCCGCGCGGAACGGCTGGAACTGCTGGGTCATGTGGCTGTCGGCATGGAAGACGCGGCCTTCCTGCGCGGCGATACCGCGCTCACCACCGCCATCGTGGATCAGGACAGCCGGGCCATCGACACCGCACTGCGCGGGGCGGAGGAGGGCAAGCGGGCGGTGGTAGCGCGGCTGTCGGCCATGAACTCCGGACTGCTGCATAATGAGGAACTGGACGGTCTGGTCCGCGCCCTGGATGGGCGGTTCATCATGCCGTCGCCGTCGGGTGACCTGCTGCGCACGCCCGATCTGCTGCCCACCGGGCGCAACATCCATGGTTTCGACCCGTTCGGCATCCCCAGCGCCTTTGCGATGCAGGATGGCGAACGGCAGGCGGCCAAGGTGCTGGAGCGTTATCGCCAGATCGACGGACGGCTGCCGGAAACGGTCGCCATCGTGCTCTGGGGGACCGACAATCTGAAGACCGGCGGCGCGCCCATGGCGCAGGCCCTGGCCCTGATGGGGGCACGGCCCCGGCTGGATGCCTATAACCGGGTCTGCGGGGCCGAACTGATCCCGCTGGCGGAGCTGAAGCGGCCCCGCATTGATGCCGTGATGACCCTGTCCGGCATCTTCCGCGACCTGCTGCCGATCCAGGCCAGCATGTTGGCGGAGGCCAGCTATCTGGCCGCCACGGCGGATGAACCGGTCACGATGAACTATATCCGCAAGCACGCGCTGGCCTACTGCGAGGCCCATGGCGGGGTGTTGGAAGCGGCCTCCTACCGCGTCTTCTCCAATGCCGAAGGGGCCTATGGCGCCAATGTGAACATGCTGATCGGCTCATCCGCCTGGACGGATGATGAGGAGATTGCCGAAACCTATACCCAGCGCAAAAGCTTCGCCATCAACCGCAAGGGCAAGACCAGCAACCAGGCCGCCGTGCTGGACTCCATCCTCAGCGAAGTGGACATGGCCTATCAGAACCTTGATTCTGTTGAGGTCGGCGTCACCACCATCGAACATTATTTCGATACGCTGGGCGGCCTGACCAAGGCGGTCTCAAAGGCCAAGGGTGATGCTGCCCTGCCGGTCTTCATCTCTGACCAGACGCAGGGTGAAGGCAAGGTCCGCACGCTGGGTGAACAGGTGGCGCTGGAAACCCGTACCCGCACCCTGAACCCGAAATGGTTCGAGGGGATGTTGAAGCATGGCTACGAAGGCGTGCGCCATATCGAGGCACAGGTGACCAACACGCTGGGCTGGTCGGCGACCGCTGGCGGCGTGGACCCCTGGGTCTATGAACAGATGACCGAGACTTTCGTGCTCGACCCCCAGATGCGCCAGCGTCTGTCGAGCCTGAACCCCGCCTCCACCGCCCGGGTCGCCGCCCGGCTGATGGAGGCGCATGAGCGTAATTACTGGCAGCCGGACACCGAGACCCTCGCCGCCCTGAAACGGGCCGGTGAGGAGCTGGAAGACCGTCTGGAAGGCGTGGCAAGGGAGGCTGCCGAATGAACATACAGATCAACACAAAGACCGTGGAACGCGATGCAAGGCTGGTCCAGTCGTTGCGGGAATGTGCGGATGGGGAGGGCAGCGTTCAGGTCCATCTCGACCCGACCATGGAGATCGATGGTGCCAAGGTCTTCGCCGTCTATGGCAAGGGCGGCATTGGTAAATCCACCACCTCCTCCAACCTCGCGGTTGCCTTCTCTCTGCTGGGCAAGCGGGTGCTGCAGATCGGCTGCGATCCCAAGCATGATTCCACCTTCACCCTGACCAAAAGCCTGATCCCCACCGTCATCGATGTGCTGGAGAAGGTGGGCTTCCATTCAGAGGAACTGCGGCCCGAGGATTACATGGTCCAGGGCTATAACGGCGTGCAGTGCATCGAGGCGGGCGGACCGCCGGCGGGCACGGGCTGTGGCGGTTATGTGGTGGGGCAGACGGTCAAGCTGCTGAAGGAACATCACCTGCTGGATGATACCGATGTGGTGATTTTCGACGTGCTGGGCGATGTCGTCTGCGGCGGCTTTGCCTCGCCACTTCAACATGCCGAACGCGCCGTGATCGTCGCGGCCAATGATTTCGACAGCATCTTCGCCATGAACCGCATTGTGGCCGCCATCAAGGCCAAGTCGAAGAATTACGAGGTGCGGCTGGGTGGTGTCATCGCCAACCGATCGCGGGAAACCGACCAGATCGACCGCTACAACGCCGCCATCGGCTTGAAGCGTCTGGCGCATATCCCCGACAGCGATCAGGTGCGCCTCAGCCGCCTGAAGAAAAGCACGCTGTTTGAAATGGGCGACAGCCCGGAGATCAGGGCCATCCAGCAGGAATATCTGAAACTGGCCGAAACACTGTGGGCTGGAACGCCGGGGCTGCTGGTGGAGCCGATGAAGGACCGCGACATTTTCGATTTCCTGGGCTTCGAGTGATGGGGGCCGCCGCGATGACACATGTCGACCACATACGCCGGACCGGAGAGATCGAACATTACTTCGATCGCACCGCGCTGGATGCCTGGAAGAAACTGACGGGGGAACAGCCGGTCAGCGGCATCCGCGCCACCGTGCGCCGGGGCCGCGACCTGATGCGCCGTACCTTGCTGGGCTGGTTGCCGCAGGATTTGACCGGCTGGCGCATCCTGGATGCCGGCTGTGGGTCGGGCGTCATGTCGCTGGAACTGGCGGATCGCGGCGCGGATGTGCTGGGCATCGACCTGTCGGCGCAGATGGTGGAATTCGCCCGCCAGCGGGCCACCAACCAATGCCCGGTTGGCGGTCGTACCGGCACGCTGCGCTTTGCCAGCGGTGATATGTTGGACCCCCGCCATGGTCGCTTTGATGCCGTGGTGGCCATGGATGTGCTGATCCATTACGACGCCCCCCATGCGACGCGGCTGCTGGAACAGTTGGCGGCCCGCACGGAGCGTAAACTGGCCTTCACCCTGGCACCCGGCTCGCGCTTCCTGCGCACCATGCTGGCCGCCGGCCGCGCCTTCCCGCGCGGCAACCGCTCCCCCGCCATTTACCCGGTCGATACGGATGATCTGGTCACAGGGCTTGTCTCCCGGCCGGAGATGGCGGGCTGGTCGGTGGGGCGGACGGAACGGGTTTCCATCGGGTTCTACAAATCCCAGGCGATGGAGGTCACACGGCCATGAAGCTCGCCGCCGCCAACCGCAAAATGATCGGGCTCTGGCAGAAGCTGGGCACCCGCTACATGCCGTTCGCGGATGCGGCGTCGGTGGAAATGCCGCTGGCCCGCCTGCTGCGGCTGGCCTTGTTCCAGATTTCGGCGGGCTGCGTGATGGTGCTGCTGAACGGCACCTTGAACCGGGTGATGATTGTTGAACTGGGGGTTCCGGTCGAACTGGTGTCGGCCGCCATCGCCATCCCGGTGCTGGCGGCCCCCTTGCGGCTGTTCTTTGGCTACCGGTCAGACACGCACCGGTCGGTGCTGGGCTGGCGGCGCGTTCCCTATGTCTGGCTGGGCAGCCTGTTGCAGTTTGGCGGGCTGGCCATCATGCCCTTTGCCCTGCTGCTGCTGCAATCACAGACGGTGGGGCCGGCATGGGCGGGGGCCGTGGGGGCCTGTCTGGCTTTCATGCTGACCGGGTTTGGAATGCATATGTCCCAGACAGCCGGGTTGGCCCTGGCCAGCGATCTGGTGCCGGCGGAAAAGCGGCCGCGGGTGGTGGCCCTGCTCTATGTCATGTTGCTGGTCGGCATGATGGGGGCGTCGGCCTTCTATTCTGTCGCCCTGGTGGATTTCTCGCCCAAACATCTGATCCAGGTGATCCAGGGCACGGCGGTCTTCACCATCGCGCTGAATGTCATCGCCATCTGGAAGCAGGAAGCGCGCAACCCGGCTTTCACGGCGACCCGGGGCGACCGCGCCGGCTTCTGGGAAGCGCTGGGCCGCTATCGCAGCGATCCGGGAACGCTGCGCCTTCTGCTGACGGTGGCGGTGGGGTCGGCAGCTTTCTCCATGCAGGATATTCTGCTGGAACCCTATGGCGGCGAAATTCTCGGCATGTCGGTGGGGCGGACAACGCTGCTGACCGGCCTGTGGGCGGCGGGCGCTATGATCGGTTTTATCTGGGCGGCAAAAAGCCTGCAATCAGGTGGGCAGATGTACCGCATCGCCGCGCGCGGCCTGCTGATCGGCATTACCGCCTTTTCGGCCATCATCCTGGCCGAACCGCTGGAACTGCACAGCCTGTTCTATGCGGGGGCGGCCGGCGTGGGGATCGGGGGCGGGCTGTTTTCCGTCGGCACCCTGCTGGGGGCGATGGCGATTTCCGCCCGATCCGACAGTGGCATGGTGGTGGGGGCCTGGGGTGCCGTCCAGGCCACGGCCATGGGATGCAGCCTGCTGGCGGGCGGGGTGATCAAGAATGCCATCAACAATCTGGCGCTGAAGGGCGCGCTGGGTGAGGCGATGGTGACAAGGGCGGCGGGCTATCTCACCGTCTATGCGCTCGAAATTCTGCTGCTGTTTGTCTGCCTCGCCGCCATCGGCCCGCTGACGGGCCGGCGCTATCGGGCAAGCGGTTCACATGACATGCGTTTGGGCCTGGCGGAGATGCCCGGCTGACCGCCGGCACCAGCGCCTTATAAATGGGAGGGACAAAGATGATCGGTTCTCTCGGCGGCAGCCTCGATGTGGCCCAGATGGTGCTTTATGCCTTCTGGATCTTCTTTGCCGGCCTTCTCTGGTATCTCCGGCAGGAGGATCGGCGCGAAGGCTATCCGTTGGAAGATGACGCGACCGGGCGGTTCAACAAGAACCCCTTCCTGTTCATCCCACCGAAGAAAACCTTCATCCTGCCCCATGGCCAGGGCACCAAGCAGGTGCCGGATTTTGTACGCGACACAAGGCCCCTGTCGGGACGCCGGATCGCCAAGGCGTCGGGATATCCGCTGGAACCGGTGGGCAACCCGCTGCTGGCCGGCATCGGCCCCGGTTCCTGGGCGGAACGGGCGGAACGGCCGGACATGACCGCCCATGGCGATCCCCGCATCGTGCCGCTGCGCCATGCCGAGGGTTTCGCCATTGCGGCGGGGCAGACCGATCCGCGTGGCCTGCCCGTCATTGCCTGTGATGGGCAGGTGGCGGGAACGGTCAGCGATGTCTGGGTTGATCGGTCTGAGCAACTGATCCGCTATTACGAGGTGGCGCTGGGCACGGGCGAGGGGGCACGCCACGTGCTGCTGCCCAATAATTTCGTGGTGATCCGCAGCGGGCGCGGCAATCGCCGACAGCTTTATGTCCACGCCATCACCGCTGCGCAGTTCGCCGACGTGCCGGCCACGGCCCAGACCGGCACCGTGACGCTGCGGGAGGAGGACAAGATCGCCGCCTATTACGGTGCCGGTCTGCTGTACGCGGTGATTGACAGACAGGAGCCGCTGCTGTGAAACAGTTCGTCGCCCGTGAACATGAAATAGAGCCGATCCCTGGATTGCCGGGGCACCTGCCGGCGGGGGAGCAAATCCTCTGGCAGGGGCGCCCCGCCGCCCGGCTGGTGGCCCGGCATGTGTTGAAAAGCCTCTGGGTCGGCGGCTATTTCCTGCTGCTGGCGCTGTGGGCCGCCGCTGCGGGGCTGGCGGATGGCCAGCCTTTGGGCGGCATCCTGTTCTCCGTCGCCGTGCTGATCGCGCTGGCGGCGCTGGCGCTGGGCCTGCTGGAACTGTTCGCCTGGGGGGTGGAGCGGACAACGCTTTACACCATCACCAGCCAGCGGGTGGTGATGCGGTTCGGCGTGGCCCTGTCCATGAGCCTGAACCTGCCCTTCAACCAGATCAACGCGGTGGCACTGGGCCGGTTGGGCGGCAAGGCCGGCAGCATCGCCCTGGCCCTGCGCCCCGGCCATCGCCTGTCCTGGATGGTGCAATGGCCGCATGTGCGCGGTTGGCGCTTCGCCGCCCCGGAACCCGCCCTGATCTGTCTGGCCGATGCCGATGCCGTCGCCGCCATTCTGGCCATGGCCTATGGCCAGCATGGCAAGGTCCGGTCGCTGCCGGTCGCTGCCAATACGCTTGATGCCATGCCGCACGCCCTGGATGCGGAATAGGGGGGGATGATGCGATCCGCGCTCAGCCTGGGTTATTTCGACAGCCGGAAGCGGCGGGCGACCAGCCGGTTTCCGCGCTGGATATTGCTGGCCGCCGCCGCCTTTCTGCTGTTCGCCACCGCTGCCGTGCTGTTCGGCCAGGTAACGGGCATCGGCGTGGTGCGGGAGGGGGCAAGCCGGCCGCTGGCCGTGCGCGATATCACCATCACCCGCGCCCCTGGCGATCAGGTTGTCGTCACCGATGCGGCGACGGGGGCGGTGATTGCAGCATATCCGCCCGATCAAGGGGGCTTTGTCCGGGGCTCCCTGCGGGCCTTTGAGCGGATGCGCGATGTGGCCGCCGCCCCCAAGGGGGCCGCCTATCGCCTGATCCGCTGGGAAAATGGCCGGGTCAGCCTGTCTGACACGGCCACCGGCCAGCGCATCTATCTGGATGCCTTTGGCCGCGACAATGCGGCGGCCTTTGCCGCCTTGCTTGGCCCGCAAGGGGGAGGAAAGCCATGAACCCCGTCTTTGCCCTGATGCGACGGCGCGAGAGTGTCGATTGCACCATCGAGATCAACAACACGTTCGAGGCGCTGGGCGCGCATCTGCGCTTTGACAATGGCGTGATCATCCATCCAGGCGATGAGGTGCTGGTGCATGGCGCGCCGGTGCAAATCCCCTATGGCGAAAGCCAGAGCTTCCGCCGCCGGGCCACCATCACCCGCGCCGGCGCGCTGGAACGCGCCTGGACCCGCGCCACCGGCGACCTGGACATGCTGGAACTGTGCGAATTCAACTTCACGGAGAGGGCATTGTCATGAGCAACGCAGTGAGGGCCGATCTCCCCGACCATGAACCCTCCATTGAGGAAAAGCTGGCCGCGGTCAATGACACCACGCGCAGCGCGCTGGTTTCCACCATGCTGACGCCGCGCTTCTACACCACCGATTTTGACGAGATGGACAAGATCGATGTGGAGCCGGTGCGCGCGGAATGGGACGGGCTGATCGCCCAGATGCGCAATGACCCCAACCGCGGCCATTTCCGCCGCAATGCCGATTGGGACAATATCGACATTAATGACCTGCCCGCCGATTTGCGGGAGGAACTGATCGATTTCCTCGTCTCCTCCCTGACTTCGGAATTTTCCGGCTGCGTGCTGTATAAGGAAATGAAACGCCGGGGCACCAATAAGGAAATCTGCGAGCTGTTTGGCTATATGAGCCGGGATGAATCCCGCCATGCCAGCTTCATCAATGATGCGCTGAAGGATTTCGGCATTGGCGTGAATATGGGCTTTCTGGCCAAGGCCAAGAAATACACCTATTTCAAACCGAAATTCATTTATTACGCGACATACCTGTCGGAAAAGATCGGCTATGCCCGCTATATCACCATCTTCCGCCATCTGGAAAAGCACCCGGACCGCCGGTTCCACCCGATTTTCAAATGGTTCAAGGAATGGTGTAACGACGAATTCTCCCATGGCGAGGCGTTTTCCCTGATCATCCGCTCCGATGAACGGCTGTTGCAGGGTGTCAACAAGCTGTGGATCAAGTTCTTCCTGCTGGCCGTCTTCACCACCATGTATGTGCGCGACCATATGCGGCCCGCCTTTCATGCCGCCATGGGTGTGGATATCGATGATTACGATATGCGGGTTTTCCGCCTGACATCGGAGATTTCGCGCCAGTGCTTCCCGCTGGTGCTGGATCTGGATAATGATGCCCTGCGTGAAGGGTTCAAGCGCATGGAGCGCATCAACCGCCGCATCATCGCCGCCAAGCAGCGCGGCGGTGTGGTGGGGGCCCTCACCAAGGCCTGGTGGGCGGCGGCGGCGGGCGGCAATTTCCTGCGCATGTACATGATCCCGTCCAAGGCAAACGCGATCCCCGCGACCTCCCGCCTGCTGCCGGTCTGGTAGGGCGCCATGGAATTCGCCCACCCGGCCATCGTTGTGCTGATTGCCGTCATCGTCTGGTGGCTGTCGACCGGGCTTGTGCTGGCCATGGTCCACCGCACGGAACGCGGCGGCTGGGGGCCGGGGCAGGTCATGCCGGTCATGACCCTGTTCGGCGGTGCCGGTATTGGCCTGATGTGGTTCGGGGCCGGGGAGGTGACGCCGCTGGGCTCCTATGCCGGGTTCTTCGGGGCGCTGCTGGTCTGGGCCTGGCATGAGGCGGCATTTCTGACGGGCGTGCTGATGGGCGGCCGGGCAGGGGAATGCCCGCCATCGCTGGCAGGCTTCGCCCGCTTCCGCGCGGCGTGGGAGGCGATCTGCGATCATGAGATCGCTATCCTGATCACCGGCTTCGCCCTGTGGTTTGCCCTGGCGGACAGACCGAACCTTTTCGGCTTGGCGGCCTTTGGCTTGCTGTGGGGGATGCGGATTTCCGCCAAGCTGCTGATCTTCTTCGGCGCGCCCAATGCGGTCAGCGAGCTGATGCCGCGCCGCATCGCGCATCTGAAAAGCTATTTCAAGACTGACCGGCTGACGCCGCTTTTCTATCTGCTGATGGCGGGGGCGGTGTCGCTGTTCATTCTGCTGGTCTTCTGGGCCCATCGGGCGACAGAGGATCATTCCGTGGTTGGACATTCATTGCTGGCAACCTTCATGGCGCTGGCCATTCTGGAACATCTGGTCCTTGTCCTGCCGGTATCCGACACGGCGCTGTGGCGCTGGGCGGTGCCGGGCAGGGTGAAACACGCAACCGACAAACAGCCATAAACCGGGTTACAGGGATGGAAAGGGGAGAGAGATGGACGTTTTCGCCCATATGCAGGAAGCACTGAGCAACCTGAAAACCGCTGGCAATTACCGCGTCTTCGCTGAGCTGGAACGTCAATGCAGCGCCTTTCCGACGGCGACCGTCCACCGGGGCGATGGGGAGACGGGGGACGTCACCGTCTGGTGTTCCAATGATTATCTGGGCATGGGCCAGCACCCGAAGGTGACCGCCCGGATGACGGAGATCATCGCCAAATGCGGGGCCGGCGCCGGCGGCACCCGCAATATTTCCGGCACCAACCATTATCATGTGCTGTTGGAACGGGAACTGGCCGACCTGCATGGCAAGGAAGCCGCCCTGATCTTCACCTCCGGCTATGTCTCCAACTGGGCGGCCCTGGGTACGCTGCTGGCGCGTATTCCGGGGATCATTGTTTATTCCGACGCGCTCAACCATGCCTCCATGATTGAAGGCATCCGCCATTCCGGCTGCCAGCGCCGTATCTTCCGCCACAATGATTACCGGCATCTGCGCCAGTTGATGGCGGCGGATGATCCGACGCTGCCCAAGATGGTGGCCTTTGAATCCGTCTATTCCATGGATGGCGATATCGCGCCGATCCGGGAGATTTGCGACGTCGCACATGAATTCGGCGCGCTGACCTATCTGGATGAGGTTCATGCCGTGGGCATGTATGGGCCGCGCGGCGGTGGCGTGGCGGAACGTGAAGGGTTGATGGACCGCATCACGGTGATTGAGGGCACGCTGGGCAAGGCCTATGGCGTCATGGGCGGCTATATCACCGGGTCGGCGACCTTGATTGATTTCGTCCGCTCCTTTGCCTCCGGCTTCATCTTCACCACCGCCTTGCCGCCGGCCTTGGCGGCGGGGGCGGCGGCGGCGATCCGGCATCTGAAGGAAAGCCCGGTGGAACGTGCCCGCCACCAGGCCGCCGTTGCCAAGGTGCGCCAGGCGCTGGACGCGCGCGGCATCCCGCACATGCCCAATCCCAGCCATATTGTGCCGGTGATGGTGGGCAATGCCGCCAAGTGCAAATGGATTTCCGACATTCTGCTGGACCGGTTCGGCATCTATGTACAGCCGATCAATTATCCCACCGTGCCGGTGGGCACCGAACGGCTGCGCATCACGCCCACGCCGCTGCATAGCGACGCCGATATCCGCCATCTGGCCGACGCGCTATCCTCGCTCTGGTCACAATGCGCTCTGGCCCGTCAGGTTGCCTGACGGGGGCGCGCGCAGCAGCAGGGGGCGTCCATGGATATGATCGATAAGCCGATCATCATTCCGGCGGTGGCCCCGGACGGATCGCTGTTTCCGATTGAGAAAATGGCGGCGCACATCACCGGCCAGCTTCATCTGGCCGTGTCCGTCTTCGTTTTCGATGGCGATCTGCTGCTTCTGCAAAGGCGAGCCCTGGGTAAATATCATTGCGCCGGCCTGTGGGCCAATAGCTGCTGCACCCATCCGCATTGGCGTGAACCGGTGGAAACCTGCGCTGCGCGCCGATTGCGGGAGGAACTGGGCATCTCCCTGCCACTTCATCGGCACCAGACGGTGGATTACGCCGCCGATGTTGGTGAGGGGCTGCGGGAGCATGAACGGGTGACCTTGTTCAGCGCCTCGGCCGATCATACCCGTCTGGTGTCGTCGCCTGACCCGGTTGAGGTTGCGGCGACGCGCTGGATCAGCGTGGCCGAGCTGCGCCGCGAGGTGGCCAGCCAACCGCAGAGCTTCACGCCCTGGCTGCGGATTTACCTCCAGCGCTTCCCCGACCTGTCCTTCGACCACCCGGCGCGGGTGGCCTGACACGCACCGAACTATTCGGAATTTGCCACCGGAAATATATTTTTATTCAGCTTTTTGCTGCTTCCCGCCCGTCATTCACGCCTTCACACTTTGCTGTTGGGATGAATATTGCACAGCAGATTCCATCTTTCCTCCACCGACATGGGCATTAACAAGGTTCTGCCATAAAGAATTTCTCCTAAATTTGCTTGCGGGACATGCCCCTTCTGGTAGTACATTCATTTATATCTGATTCTTTAAAGAGAAGAAATCATGAACATCGCTGCAAGCGAATCGGTCGGTATTGCGGATGCCATCGACACCCTGCGAAAGGAATTGGCGGATGCCATCAATCGCGGTGATGGTGAGGCGTTGCGCTTCAAGGTCAAAGGGATTGAGCTGGAACTCACCGTTGCCTGCGAGATCAGCGGGAACGGCAAGGCCAGTTTCAAGGTGCTCGGCATCGGCGGCGAAGTGGGGGGTAGCGCCAAAAGTACCAACACCCATAAGGTCAAGTTAACGCTTGAGCCGGTGGATAAGAATGGAAATAATAAGGATACACTTGTAGGGGACAGGATTTCTAAGCTTCTCACTGACTAAGATAAATATTTTCACGAGATAGCAAAATGAATCCTGATCTATTATTGAGAGTTGAAGTTATATTTTCTGATGGCAGAGTTGAAATTGGGACTGGATATCCGATTTGGAAAGGTCGGATACTCACCGCGCGCCATGTTGTATCAGGTCAGGGTGGAAAAGAAAAAGAAAGCGTCAGGGTAGTCTGGCGCAATCTGGGCTCCGAGGGAAATCGGCCATCTGCAGAGGTAAAGAATATTTGGGTGCCTTCGGAAAACAAGGTTGATCTTGCGGTACTCTCTTGTGATTTTCCGGCCGAGGTCGTTGGGCCGTTCGGTACCATTTCATCCCTGCTCCCCACCTCTGATGAGAAGTGGAGTAGTCATGGCTTTGCACTTGTGGGGGAGGAATGCGATAAACGACCCTCGGTCCCGTTGAAGGGAACCTGTTTCCAGCCATCAGGCGGCAGCGATTGTCATTTTGAATTGGATGTTGATGCCAATACAACATTGGACAGGGGGTGGCGCGGGGTGTCGGGTGCGCCGGTCTTTGTCGGGGGAATGATCAAGGGTGTAATTGTTGAGTGCCCCGAGGGTTTTGGCAATGCTCGCCTTCGTGCTACGGGAGTTGCGGCCTTATGTACCGATAAAGAATTTTGTGACGCTGTTGGGTTTTCTGATATTGGCGAATATAAGAAATCGGCCGAACGACATTTGATGAAATTATTAGAAAACAAAGAATCTATATGCATAGAGTTAGCAGATAAATTTAATATTAACAGAAAAAACAATAATATAGTATCATATATTTTTCAGGCTATTCTGCAAAAATCAACAAAAGAAATTCTCGAAATATTCGAGTATATTTGTAAATTGTGGGATAGGAAGAATTGGCCGAATGATATTTCGGTTCAATTTATATGTGAATTAGTATTTATTATCCTTCCTTGTTCGGTTGACAGCGGAATTGTTCGATCTTTGAGTGCTCAAAATATTAAGAATTGGAAGCCTAATCCTGTGGGTATTCACACTGAGCACATGGCGGAGATTGCCATGGCTTCTTACGATAAACGCGCTGTACAGGTTGAGACTGTTCTGGGTGCTGGTCCGGTGGTTTTCAGGCCGAAACATGCGATCCCTACTCCTCCAACAGAAGGGCTTCATTTTGACGTTGGGGTGGCGGTGGACAATATAACCAAGCATATGATAGACGAATATTCTCCTGGATTGGAATCAAATTCTGACATACGGATCAAGGTGGTGAATAAACGACTAGAGCAATTATCGAAAAGTGCTGAGTCAAAATATATCACTTTTCTTTATGACCTAGGCAAAGAAGATCCTGTTGTTTTAAGATTAATGTCTCAATTAAAGCAGAAATTTGAGAAGCTTTTCGTGGTTCCACGCAGCGCCGATGATGCGGTCGTTTTAAACGAAGGCACCATTCCCAGCTCCATCAAATACTTCCTCGAACTCGCCGCCAGGACGAAATGATGCAGTTCTTGACCACACCAACCGGCCAACCGCTAACCCTTGCACCGCTGGGCAGCCAGCCGGAACAGGTGCATGTGTTCGATCAGGACAGCATCTATGCCATCAATGCGGCCCTGGCGGCCCGGCGTCCGCTTTTGGTGCTGGGGGAGCCCGGAACCGGGAAAAGCCAGTTGGCGCTCGCGGCGGCATCGGCCTTGCGGCGGGCCTTTGTGCAGAAGGTGGTGACCGCCCGGACCGAGGCGCAGGATCTGGTCTGGCAATTCGATGCCGTCAGCCGTCTGGCGGAGGCACAACTGGCCGGTGCCTTGAAATCAGAGGAAAACCACACGCAGGTGCGAGAGCGTTTGGCGGTTGAGAATTTTCTGACACCAGGGCCGCTCTGGTGGGCGCTAAACTGGGACAGTGCGAAGGCACAGGCTGAGAAGGCCAAAAGCCCGCCGCCACACCAGCCGCCGGGATGTGACCCGGCGAATGGCTGTGTGGTGTTGATTGATGAGATCGACAAGGCGGAGCCGGAATTGCCCAATGGCCTGTTGGAGGTCCTGGGCAATGGGGAGTTCACGCCGACCGGGTGGGACAAGCCGGTCAAATCTGCAGACACCCCGCCCCTGATCATCATCACCAGTAATGAGGAGCGGGCATTGCCCGCCGCGTTTCAGCGCCGATGTCTGGCGCTGCGGTTAAGCCTGCCGATGCAGCGGGAGGCGTTGATCGCGCATCTGATCGCGCGGGGGCAGGCACATTTCCCCAAGGCCAGCACCGATATGCTGGCCCGTGCCGCCGCACAGTTGGCGGATGATCGCCAAGCGGCGGCAGGCGACATTGCCCGTCCAAAGCCGGGACAGGCGGAATATCTGGATCTGGTGCGCGCCATCATCACCCTGGCGCCGGACGCGCCGGAGGAACAGGTGCGTCTGATTGAACAGATCGCCCCCTTTGTCATGAAAACCCATCGCGGCGAGGGGTAAGCAATGCGGGCACTGCACGGTCGGGCCGATCTGGTGCGGGCACTGGCCAGCGGATGCCCCACCCCACCAGAACAATTGGCGGCCCTTCTGGGTTTCCAGGTCCAGTCATCAAAGCCGGAGAAGCTGGAAGGCTCTGCTTCCCTGACCATATCGGCCACTATGTCTGCTACTGGCGAGGTGATTGAGGCGGCAAAGGCGGTCGACACCGTCCCCCCACCCTATTGGCAACCCGTTGCCCGCCAATACCGTTCTTCTGCCCCCGAACAACCGGAACTTTATTCTGCCCCGGTCGATGATGGGCCGGGGATGCCAGACAAACTGCCGCCATGGCCGTCGCTGTCACCCTGGCCGCATCTGTTGGCCCGGCTGAGGTCGGGGATGGCGCAAGCCCGCCCCAATGGTGGCCCCGACATTCTGAACGCCGTAACACGCATCGCCACGGCGCAGCAGCTTGACCGGGTTCCGCGGCTGCGGCGGCGGCAATGGGGTGCCGCCATTCAGGTGATTGATGATCGCAGCCGGCGGCTGGTGCCAATCTGGCATGATCAGGATGAGTTTCTGGGCTGGCTGATGCCCCTGTTCCCGGAAAACAGCGTGGATCATTGGCGTTGCTGGGACGGGGCAACGCTTCTGTTGCCGATGGATGAACGGAACCAGCATCTGGATTACGCCCCGCCGCCGGCGGGAACCATTGTGCTGGTTCTGGGCGACCTGGGCTGTCTGGACCGGTCGGCGCAGCCCCTGGTCCAGCATTGGCTGGAATTTGGTCGCACATTGCGCGCGGCGGGCTGTGTGCCCGTGGCCCTGATGCCCTGTGCGCCGCACCAATGGCCCGCTTCCCTGCAACGCATCTGGCACCTGATTCCCTGGGAGGGGCGGCAGGCCCCGCCATCATCCAATCATGATCCGGCGGAATATCTGCTGTCACTGCTGTCGCCCGCCGTCCGGGTGGAGCCGGGCCTGCTGCGGCAGGTTCGGCGGTTGCCAGGGGCGGGCGGTTTCGGCGTGGCGGCGGAGGTGGCCGCCTGGCAGCATGGTGTCATCACCAGCCAGTCCAGCGTCGCGGCATCGCTGGATGCCGAAGGAGCCAACCGCCTGCGCACGGATTTCGCCCAATATCCGGCGGACATACAGCGCCATGTCCTGGCGCTGATCCGCGACTGGCGGGCCGGCCTGTCCCCCGATGTCTGGTGTGAAGAAGTCCTCAGCCTTTCCGCCGCCAGTACTGCGCATCTGCCCGATCCCAAAGACCGCCAGCGGGCCATCCATCGCTTCCGCGAGCTTGGCCAAGCCTTGGCAAATTTGGATGACCCAAAGCGTGCCGCCGGTTATGCCATGGGCTTGCGTGGGTTATTATCCCGAATGCCCAAGGATATGGTGGAACCGGAAATCCGGCAGGCCATGGACCAGTTCTGGCATTTCGTGCACCAGTGGGATGCACGCGCGAATAACACCAGCACAGAACCGCCCAGCGGCTTTGATCCCGGCAGCATCGCACCCGGCCCTGATGCCGTGCGGCAACGCCTGCATCTGCACCATCAGGGCGGGCATTTGCGGGTTTCCCCGCCGGACAGTGCAGAAGCGGGGGGCAGCCCGCTGGCCACCATCAGCAGTGTGAACGGCCTTATTGCCATTGCCGGTGACGATCTGCCTGACCCGCGCGCGTCTTTCTGGCCGGGGGGCAAGGCCCCAGCCTGGGCCAGTGATTGGGGCCATGACCGGTTTGGGGCCTGGGCCAGTTTCACCATCGCGGGCGTGACACAGCGGCTGCGCTGGGTCACGCCGGGCCGGTTCCGAATGGGATCACCGGCGGATGAGCCCGGGCGGTATGATAATGAAGGCCCTGTGCATGAGGTGAAAATCAGCAAGGGTTTCTGGCTGTTTGACACACCCTGTACACAGGCGCTGTGGGACGCGGTGATGGGGGATAACCCCAGCCGGTTCCAATCCCCGGATCGACCGGTGGAGCAGGTGAACTGGAACGACGCGCAGGGATTTATTAAGCGGCTCAACAGCATGGTTTCCGGCCTGTCGCTCTCTCTGCCGACGGAGGCGCAGTGGGAATATGCCTGCCGTGCGGGCACGGAGACCGCGCTTTACACGGGCCCGATAGATATCAAGGGCAAACATGACGCCCCGGCGCTTGACCCCATCGCCTGGTATGGCGGCAATTGCGGCCAGGGGTTCGAGTTGAGGAATGGGCACGACATTTCGGATTGGAACGAACGACAGTACCCCGATACCAAGGGCGGCACCCATCCCGTTGGGATGAAGGCCCCGAATGGTTGGGGTCTGTACGATATGTTGGGTAATGTTTTGGAATGGTGTGCAGACTGCAACCGTGACTACAGCACCGATTCTCTCCTTGATCCCATCGGCGAGACTAAACGCGGTGCGCTCCGTTCGCTTCGCGGCGGTTCCTGGTTCGACCCCGCGGACCTCGTGCGGGCGGCCTACCGCCGCTGGTACAACCCGCTTGACCGGAACTTCGATTTTGGCTTCCGGTGCGCCCTAAGTCAGGATGGCCCGGAGGGTGGAGCGGAGCGGTCATTGTCGCATTCGCCCCGGCTGGCGGAGCGCCGGGGTGCGGCGGGAATGACATTGCCGCGACCAGGCACCAGCGTGGTGCAGGTGGGTGCCGATGCCGTGCTCGTGCCAATGCCTGCCATCCCGGCCCTGATCATCCGCAGCGATTGCGAAGAACTGCAACTGGCACAGATCACCCGCCCCGATTGGGCCAGCGCCATCGGCCGCGACCGGTTCGGCCTGTGGACCCGCATTGACATTGCGGGCGCAACGCAGCGACTGCGCTGGATGGCACCGGGCCGGTTCCTGATGGGATCACCGGCGGATGAGCCGGGGCGGTGGGATGATGAAGGCCCTGTGCATGAGGTGACAATCAGCAAGGGTTTTTGGCTGTTTGACACGCCCTGTACACAGGCGCTGTGGCAGGCGGTGATGGGGGATAACCCCAGCCGGTTCCAATCCCCGGATCGACCGGTAGAGACGGTGAGTTGGCACGATGCGCAGGGGTTCATAACGCGGATCAACAGCATGGTTCCCGGCCTGTCGCTCACCCTTCCGACGGAGGCGCAGTGGGAATATGCCTGCCGTGCGGGCACGGATACGGCGCTTTACACTGGCCCGATTGAGATTGACGGGAAGAACAACGCTTCGGCGCTTGATCCAATTGCCTGGTATGCCGGTAACAGCGAGAAACAAACCCATCCCGTTGGGATCAAGGCCCCCAACGGCTGGGGTCTGTACGATATGTTGGGCAATGTTTGGGAATGGTGTGCGAATGGTGAGTACAACTATGGCTCTGGTTCCATGGGGGAGACGGAGGACGGTGCAGACCGTTCGCTTCGCGGCGGTTCCTGGGACTACTCCGCGCGCAATGTGCGGGCGGCCGTCCGCTACTGGCACCACCCGGATGACCGGAGCGACGACTATGTTGGCTTCCGGTGCACCCAAGGTCAGGCAGGCCCGGAGGGGGGAGCGGGGAAGACGCCCGCTACAAAGAAACGCAAGAAATAACGACCACGAGAAAGATCAGCCATGCGCAGGACGTTTTTCACCACACATGTTCGGCCTAGCGCAACGGGACAGTACCGTATGGACATGGCCACGTCTGCGCACCAATGCCGCCCGTCGAACGCTCACCGGCTTGCCGCCCGTCCTGCGGGGGTCTTGGGATGAACAGGGCATCCATGGCGTTGATGCCCCCCCTGGCCAACGGCAATCCGCCGGATTGGGCCAGCGAATGGGGCCAGGATGAACACGGCCTGTTCGTCGGCTTTACGATTGCCGGTGTGACGCAGCGACTGCGCTGGGTAAAGCCAGGCCGGTTCCTGATGGGATCACCGGCGGATGAACCGGGGCGCTCCAATGACGAAGGCCCTGTGCATGAGGTGACGATCAGCAAGGGTTTCTGGCTGTTCGACACGCCCTGCACACAGGCGCTGTGGCAGGCGGTGATGGGGAAAAACCTCAGCCGTTTCCAATCTCCGGATCGACCGGTGGAGAGTGTGAGCTGGCACGATGCGCAGGGGTTCATAACGCGGATCAATGGTATGGTTCCCGGCCTGTCGCTGTCGCTGCCGACGGAGGCGCAGTGGGAATATGCCTGCCGTGCGGGCACGGATACGGCGCTTTACACCGGCCCGATTGAGATTGACGGGGATAACAACGCCCCGACACTTGATCCCATTGCCTGGTATGACGCTAACAGCAAACGTAAGTCTCACCCTGTTGGGATGAAGGCCCCCAATGGCTGGGGCCTCTATGACATGTTGGGCAATGTCTTGGAATGGTGTTTGGATGGCCCACGCAAATACAGTTCTGCTCCCGTCGTGGATCCTATCGGTGAGACGGACGTCGGTGCAGCCCGCTCTCTCCGAGGCGGTTCCTGGGGCCGCTCGCCGCGCCGCATACGGGCAGCCTTCCGCTGCTGGGACCTCCCGGATGACCGGAGCGGCAATTGTGGCTTCCGGTGCGCTCAAGGTCAGGCAGGCCCTTAGAGCATGATGGCGGCTGAACGCTCTGCCCGGCGGGCCGACGGCACCGTCAGTTGGGCTTGGCCTCCCCGGCGGCTGGTGGTGACCGTTCCGCCGGCTTGGCCTCGTCCCCTGTGTTCAGGATAACGGGCAGACCATCACGGCCGCCAATGATGATGGTCTTGGCATTGCTGGAGGTGGCAAAGCTCTGTGTCGCCTCAATCCCTCGCAGCCGCAGATATTCCGGGGTGATGGTACGGGCAACGATATCCTGGAACTGGCGGATGCCTTCGGCCTCGATCCGCTTGCGGTCCTTTTCCTTTTCCTCTCGGGCAATGCGGAAATCATATTCCTGCATAATCTGTTCCTGCTCGGCCTTGCGTTCAATGGCTTGACGCACGGTCAGGGGCAGGGTGACGTTGGAAACCAGCACTTCATCAATATGGATCATCGGCATGTTCAATGGATTGCCGGTCGTATCCTTATCATTACCAATGGGAAAATCGATCTTTGCCTGTTCTTCCAGGAAATCCTGAATTTCATCCCGTTTAACCGAGTAGAAATTTTCTGGCGTGTGTTTGGAGACGAATTTGTACAGCAGGCTGGCGATTTCCGGCTGGATCAGGGTTTCCAGATATTCCCGTCCTGCAAGCTTATGCAGCAGGCCCGCCGCTTCCGGGTTGACCCGGTAGCGGAGTGCGACTTCCACCTTGATGGCCAATCCATTGGCGGCCACCGCCTCATATTCACGCGTAAAGCTGCGCAGGCGGGTATCGTACAGGGTGCTTTCATCCCAGGGGAAGATGAAATGGGTGCCTTCCAGCATCACCTCTTCCGTAACGGTACCGCCGGCAAACCGTTTCCACATCACCCCGACGGAACCGGCTGGCACCTCGATCACCATGCGGGGGGCGATGGCCAGCAGGCCCAATATTATCGCCAGTGTCAGGGCGTAAAGGGAAACCGCATTCTCCTTCGCCCAGGCCTGAGCGCTATGCCAATAGCGCACATAGGTGGGGGTGGCGGCAGACGTCGCGACCTGTTTCATTCGCGTTCAGTCCCGCGTCTGCATCTTGAAATGGGATCCAGGCCGGGTAATGGCTTGGATAATGAAGGAGATCAGCGGGGTAATAAAAATCGCCAGCAGGAAATGGCCGATGAACCCGAAGGTTGTCTTGCGACCCATGAAGCCGCAGATGGCACAGGACAGGCCATAAAGCAGGAATACCGTAATCAACATGGGGCCAGAACCTTTGTCACCGGGTTGGCATCGTTGCTGAGAAGAGAAGGCGGGGGACTGTCGGTCCCCCGCCAGCAGGCTCAGGCGGCGACCGGGGCGGCGGCCTCGGCCGTTTCCTCCGCCTTCTTGCCGCGCACCTTGTTGTACTGGGACACGAAATAATCCTTCACCTTCGCCGGATCGAAGGTCAGGAAAGTGCCGCCAGAGGCGAAATGCTGTTCGAACACCCGGCCGACGGCATAGGTGAAGGCAGCATTGAAGCCCGGCAGGGCCAGCCAGCGATAGGCGGTGCCCACCACCGGCAGGTTGGCGACCAGGGCGCTGAGGCCGGAGCTGGCGACGGCCTTGGGGGCAATGGTGGCCAGCAGCGTACCCAGGGCCGGGCGCACCAGATCGGCACGGAATTCCTGACCATAAACCTTGGCCAGTTCGCGCACCAGGTTAAGCTGCACCCCAGCCAGGGCAACGCTGTCCAGCAGATAGACCGGCACCACCACCGTGGCGGCAGAGGCCAGCACGTGGTTGCGGATGATGGTGGCGGCATGGGCCGAACGGGCGGCATCCAGATCGCTGGATGTCGTGGTTTCGGCCGTGGTGGCCTCCGCTGCCGGGGCGGCAGCAGCGGCAGGGGCATCCGCAGCGGCCGTATCGGCAGCCGGGGCGGTACCCTCAGTCTGATCCTTCTTGGTTACCATGTCAGTGCGCTCCAGTAGAAGAGAGGATGGCGGGCCCGCCCCCGGTATGGCGGCGGGCTGTTCCTGCCCCGGATCGACGGTCAACGCTGGATGGCAGGCTCACGCGGCCAGCGACACCGTACAATGGGCTAACCAATAGTTGGGTGATAGTCAAAATTTTTCCCCATATTTACAAGTCAAATCATATGATGATTACGTGATGTCCTGCTGCGGCATCGGATTGCCGGGCGCTGCATGGCTGATTGTTTCCAACCGCCCTTCATTCATGTGATAGGCGCGGTCTGCCAAGTGGAACCAGCGGTCATCATGGGTGACGCAGATGACGATCTTGCCCATGGTCCGCAGTTCCGGCAGCAACTCCTCATAGAAGATCTTGCGGAAATGCGGGTCCTGGTCGGCGGCCCATTCATCCAGCACGATGACCTTCTTATCTTCCAGCCGCGCCACCACCAGGGCCAGCCGTTTGCGCTGGCCGGTGGAAAGGCTGGTTGTGCTGAAACAGCCATCGGCGATGGACACTTTGTCCCGCATTTCCAGCCGTTCCAGCAGGGGGGCGGCGTCCGCATCCGTCACCTCCCCCACGCCATAGAGGCGGCGTGACAGGTGATAGTCGGAGAAGATGGCGGAGATATTGTCCCGCCATTGCTGCATCGCCGTCGCCGGCACCGGCTTGCCATCCACCAGCAACGCCCCTTCATCCAGCGGCATCAACCCGGTCAGCAGCCGCAGCATGGTGGATTTGCCGGAGCCATTGCCGCCGGTGATGAAGGTGATCTCCCCGGCATGGAAGCTGGCATCCAGCGGGCCGACGGCAAAGATGGGATTGTCCCGCGCGTCACGATAGGCGAAACGGGCGCCTGACAGGGCGATGCTGGTGGGATTGTCGAAACCATCCGCCGGTTCCGGCTCGGCCGCGGCTGCTATCGGGCCGGCGGCTTCGCGCAGCCGTTCCTCCATCGCCTCAATATTGGCCAGCGACATTTCCGCCTGGGTCAGCATGGGCGTGACGAAGGAAACGGTGCTGACGGGGCCGACGATAAACAGGGCGGCCGTGGTGGCGGGCACGACAACCGTATGGAAATCGGTGGTCAGCAGGGGCACCACGAAAACCATCAGCCCGATCAGGGTGTAGAACATCACCTCAATCAGGGAGAAATTGCGCCCCCATTGGGTTTTGGTGGCGATGTTGACGGTGCAGGCGCGGGCGGAGGCCCGGCCGATGGCCTGGGTCAGCGCATCGGCGCGCGGCCGGCTCATCCTCACTTCCTTGAAGCCGCGCAGCATGTCGGTCAGCCCGTCAAACACATCGGCTTCCGCCGCGACGGTTTCCATCAGCTGCTTGCGGAAGCCATGCATCCGGGCATAGCGCACGGCCACGGCCAGCCCGGCGAAACCGAAGGCCAGCACACAGGCGATGGGCGACAGCCAGGCCAGATAAAGCGCCAGAAAGACCAGCATCACCGCCTGTTGGGCCCCGATCACCAGCAGCGGCAGGATGCTGCCCAGCGCCTGGGTATCCTGCACCAGCACGCCATTCAGCGCGGCCCGGCCGATCTTTTCCACCGTCACCAGATCGGACCGGCGCACGGCGTCGAACAGGCGCAGCCGGAATCCGTGGATCAGCCGTTCGGCATCGTGCGAGGCGGTCACCAGGGTGACATTATGGCTGATGCCGAACAGGGTGATGGTGACGACATACATCAGCACCAGCCGCAAACCCGGCTGGCCATCATCCTGCGTGGCCTGGGTGGCGGCCTGCACCAGCCACAGCAAGGTGGCCGTGGCGATGGCCGACAGCACGTTCATCCAGGAGACCAGCCGCAGATTTTCCGGTATCTCCCGTAAGATCACGCGGGCCAGATTGGAATTGAAAGGGGGGCGGGTCATGCGGCCATGTCCCCCTGTCCGGCGGGCGGGGGCGGCACCGGCACTTCACTCATCCGGCCTTCTTCCATATGCAGGCGGCGGTCGGCCACGTCGAAATAATGATCATCATGGGTGACGGCGATCAGGGTCAGGCCCTGGGCCTTCAGCGCAGGCACAATCTCACGGTAGAATTTGTGCCGGAAATGCGGGTCCTGGTCGGCGGCCCATTCATCCAGGATCAGGATGGGCTTCTTCTCCAGCAAGGCCGCCACCAGCCCCAGCCGCTTGCGCTGCCCGGCCGACAGGTCGCGCCGGCCGAACCGGTCATCCTTCAACGCCGTCACCTTGTCCATTTCCAGCCATGCCATCAGGCGGTCGGCTTCCGCCCTGTCGGGCGCGGGCGTGCCATAGAGGCGGCTGAACAGGTGAAAATCGGCAAAGACGGTGGCCATGTTTTCCCGCCATGCCGCCAGCCGGTCAGGTCCGACCGAGACGCTGTCCAGCAGCAACCGGCCCGATGTCGGCCGGTACAGCCCGGTCAGCAGCTTGATGAAGGTGGATTTGCCCGATCCATTGCCGCCGGTGATGAACACCACCTCACCCCGCCGCAGCGTCAGATCGAAGGGCCCGACGGAAAAGCCCTTTTCCCCATCGCGGCCGGGGAAGGTGAAGCTGACGGCATCCAGCTGCAATTGCTGGAAATCGGCCGGCAGTGCCTCCCCCGGCTGGTCGCTGCCTTCTTCGGCCAGGGCGGCCAGTTCCGGTTCCAGCTCAAGCATCCGCCCGGCGGCAGCCTCTGCCGCTGTCATGATGGCCAGCGACTGCATCAGCCCGAAGACGGGGGCCGACATGAACAGCACGGCGGCGGCCACCTGCGCCATTTCGGCGCTGAAGCCCTTGGCATAGGCGGGGGCGACGAAGATCACCAGCCCCAGCATCAGGTTGAAGGCCATTTCGCCAAAGATGAATTGCTGCCAGCTATGCATATGCACAATGTTGCGGGCACCGACGGTACGTTCGGAGGCTTCCGTGAAGCTCTGCCCCAGCCCGGCGCTGCGGGCGCTGTTCAGCCGCTGTTCCTTGAACCCGTCAAACAGGTCGGACACGCCCTCGAACAGGGCTGCTTCCTGCTGCATCAGTTTTTGCTGCTGCGCCTGCAGCTCCCGCCCCAGGCGGATATAACCCCAGGTGCCCAGCGCCAGCAGCCCGCCGATCAGCAGGAAGGCCAGGGCGTTGATGATGGCGATATAGACCAGGATCGCCAGGGTCAGCAGGCAGGATTGCAGGGTCAGCGCCAGGAACTGGGAATTCTGGGAGATGGTCTGGCTGGCCTGGCTGATACTTTCAAACAGCGGCGTCTGGCCGAATTTCTCCAGCTTCAGCAGGTCGGCATGGCGGATATGGTCCAGCAGGCGCAGGCGCAGCCCATCCACCACCTCTTCCAGGTCACTGGCCATACGGCGCACCAGCCAGACCTGGGAGAACCAGAATCCGGCCAGCGAGGCCAGGAACAGCAAAGCCAGGGCCGCATCCAGAAAATCCGCCTTTTCCTTGGCGATATTCTGCGCAGCAGTATTGATGATGGCCAGCACGATGGTGCTGCTCAAGGCAGAGCCAGCCGCCGCCAGCAGCAGCCGGCGCAGCGGCTGCGATCCCAATCGACCCAGAAGGCGCAGCAGATTCATTGTGTCAGGCCGCCCGGTCCAGGGCGGCGGCTTCGGTCTGGCCGCTTTCGGCCACCCGGATGCGCAGCACGTGCCGGTTATAATCGCTGAACGGCGTGCGGCCATGCAGGGCCTGATGGTTGTTCAGCACCTGCAAGCTGTCCGCCGGCATCTGCAGGGCCACCAGCTTGTCCTGCCGCGCCACCTCTGCATTCAGGATATCCAGGGCGCGGCGCAGCTCCGGCGTGTCCAGTTCCGGGTGAAGGGCCAGACCCTTGCGCAGCGTGTCGCTGCGGTAACGCACGGCCGGCCGTTCCCCGAAGATCGGGGCCAAGGTCACCTCCACCTTGTCGGCCGTGCCGGTTTCAGTGAAAACCGCCGGGATGCGGAAGGGCAGGGGCCGGTCGGTGAGATAGTCCATCGCCCAGCGCCCTTCCGCCGTTGCCGCCAATGATTGGCGCAGGCAGCGCAAATCCCGGTTGGTGGAAATGCCACCCCCGCAGGCCGCCGGGGTGATATAGTAAAGCATCATATAGCGTTCAGGGTTGGCAAAGTACTGCGTATCCGTATGCAGGTCTGCCTCAAACGGATGTTCAGAGAAGGTGGAGACACTGTTGGTCGCCATCTTCGCTTCCCGTACCTTCACATCCCAGACGACACGGCGATCCACCTTGTCGGTCGCGGTTGGCAGGCCCAGGCTGACCGACAGGGCGAACAGCAGGGCCGACCGTAGCGGCAATGGCAGCCCCGCCAGCCCCAGTTTGGGCAGCACCAGGGCGCTGTAATCGCCTTCCAGCAGTTCCTGAATGCTGTTGGCCAGATCGAACAGAACCGGGGCCCGCAAGGCCAGATCCGCCCGTAATTCGGTTTCCCGCTCCGGTGGCACCAGCCGGCCGGGATCGATCTCCCCGCCATAATGGTCGGCCAGCACGGCCAGGGCCGCGTCAATCTGCTCGCGGGCGAAGGGGCGCAGGGAGAATTCCCCCGTGCCCGGCCCCAGATCGCGGCAATGGCTCAGCAGGTTATGTGGCATCGACATGGTTATCAACCTCGATATCCGGCTGGTTCGGTGAAAAGAGTGTGGGCGGCTGCCACCATGGCGGCTTGGCCATCGCGCGGCACGGCGGGCCAGACGACCCCCAGCCGGCGCAAAAACTGTTGTGTGCGATCACTGGCCAGTTCCAGCCGGCGGCCGCGCGCCTGGGGGGAAATCCCGCGATGCAGGCCGAACCCTTCCAGAATTTCCGCCAGGGCGGTTTCCAGGGCGGGCGCGTCGACCGCTGCCGCCACCTTGTCCAGGAAGCAGCCGAAATCCATGGCTGCCACCCGCTCACCGACGCCGTCGGCCCCGGTGATGAAATCGGCCAGCGTGTCGCGCCGAGCATGTTCGACATGGTGGGTCAGGTTGGCCAGGGCGGGGCTTTCCGCCAGGGCCAGCACGGCCTGCGCCACCCTGTCGACATGGCAGAGCCAGAGATGGCTGTCATCGGGCACCGCCCCCAGCCGCGCCAACGCACCCATCAGGCGGAAAAAGGCATTTTCCTTGATGTTGCGCTGCAAGGGGCCGCCATCGGCGGCGAACACCACATTGCCCACCCGGTGAATGCTGGCATTGGCCAGCCGGTCACGCGCCCGCAGCACAAGCCGTTCGGCCTCCTGCTTGCTGCGGACATAGTAATTTTCCTCTTCCCCGTCGGGGGCGGGGTCATATTCAGTGAACAGGCGGAACCCGTCTTCCGGCGGCCGGCCGCAGACCGACAGGGTGGAGATCAGATGCAGGTCGGCCGTGCGCCCGCCGCTGGTCCGGCCATGCTGTTCGGCGAGATCCAGCAGATGCGCCGTCGCCGCCACATTATCGGCCTGGAAATCGCTGTAATGGCCGATATGGCTGACATTGGCGGCGGAATGCAGAATGGCATCCACCGATGCTGCCAGCCCGGTGAAACCGGCCTTGCCCAGCCCCAGATCGGGATGGCGCAGATTGCCCGCCCGCACCGACAGGCCCCCATGGCCCAGCAGGGCGGCCGCACCATCGGTTCCGAAATAATGGGCCACGGCGTTCAGCAGCCGCTGGCGGGCCGCCCCATCATCGGCGGCCCGTACCAGCACCGTCACCGCCCGGTCAGGGCGTTGCAGCAGTTCGCGCAACAGATAGGTGCCGAGATAGCCAGTGGCCCCGGTCAGCAGCACATGGCCGTAATCGGCCCGCTGTCCCGGATCGAAGCCGGCGAAGTGACTGTTCCGCAGTTCATAATCGGCGCGGGCCTGCGCCAGCGTGGCTTCCCGCGCGGCCTCATAGGCGGGAAGTTGATCCCGATAATCCCGCCAATGCCGCCCGGCCGCCCCGATCAGGTCACGCAGGTGATCGGCGCGCGGCCGGCACTGGCGGGCGAAATCGGCCAGCACCGGATGTTCGTAAAGATCATTGATCCGCACGCTGTAATGTTTGCGCAGCCTTGTGATGGTGGCGATGGCCCGCAGGCTGTCGCCCCCCAGATGGAAGAAATCATCCGTCCGTGACGGGGAGGCCCGGCCCAGAATATCGGCCCAGATGGCGGCCACCGCCGTTTCGACACTTCCCTTCGGCGGCTCAGCCGCTGCGGCGCCATTGGCGGTCAGTTCGCCGGCGGCCAGCCGTTCTTCCAGCGTGGCCAGCAGGGCCTTGCGGTCGATCTTGCCGGCCAGATTCACCGGCAGGGCGGGCAGGGCCAGGATGCCGGACGGGATCATATAGCCGGGCAGCCCCCGGCCCAGGAAATCCTGCCAGCCGGCAGCATCGGGCAGCGTCTCTGCCGATCCGCCGGGCACGACGAAGCCCCACAGGCTTTGCGCCCCGTCCGCCGCCTTACGCACCAGCACGGCGGCATGGCGCACGCCGGGATGGCGGGCCAGCGCCTGCTCGATCTCGCCCAGTTCCACCCGCTGTCCGCGCAGCTTCACCTGACCATCCATCCGGCCCAGCACCAGCAGCTGGCCATCGTGGCGCCAGCGGCCCAGATCGCCGGTGCGATACATCCGACCGTGCGGCGTCTGCCGGAAGGATTGTTCCGTCAGGTCCGGCCGGTTCAGATAGCCGATGCCCACGCCGGCCCCGCCAACCCAGATTTCCCCCACCGAACCGGGGGGCACCCGTTCCCCCTGTGCATCCAGGATCAGGATGAAGCTGTTGGGCAGCGGCCGCCCGGCCGGCAGCGGATCATCATCCGGATCAATCCGGCCGATGGCGGCGGCGGCTGTGGTTTCCGTCGGCCCATAGCCGTTGAAATAGGCCAGACGCGCCGCATAGAAGCGGGCATCGGCCGCCACCGGCGGCTCGCCCACCGTCATCAGGAAGCGCAGGGCAGGGAATTCCGCCTGTTCAAACAGACGCAGATAGGAGGGGGCCATGGTGGCCATGGTGATGCCCAGCCGGCCCAGCATCGCCTTCATGCCGGTAATGTCATCCATCTCTGCCTTGGTAGCCGGCACAATGGCGCCGCCTGCCCCCCAAACCATCAGCAGATCGGAAATCCACAGATCGAAGGAGGGGGAGGCGATCAGCAAGGCGCGGTCATCCGGGGTTGCCCCGGTCACCCGCACCAGCCCCAGGGCGAGATTGACCAAGCCGCCCTGCGACAGCACCACGCCCTTGGGCACGCCGGTGGAACCGGATGTGTGCAGGATATAGGCGGGGCTGTCCGACGCCGTTTCCAGCGCGGGCGGGGTGGCGGTATCCGTCAGCGCCATGGCTTCCGGCCGCAGCAGGACCGGGGTCGTTTCCAGCAGGGCCGGCGGCGGGGTCAGCCCGTCCAGTGCCAGCAGCAGGGTGATCCCGGCATTGTCGGCCATGAAACGCAGCCGATCCGCCGGCATCCCATGTGTCAGCGGCATATAGCAGCCGCCGGCCTTCCAGATGGCCAGCACCGCCAGCGGCAGGGTGGCGGAACGTTCCGTATAGACGCCCACCGTCTGGCCGGGGCGCAATCCCTGTTCGATCAGCCGGTGGGCCAGCGCATTGGCGCGGCCTTCCATGGCGGCATAGCTGATGGCGCCGGCCTGGGTGATCAGGGCCGGGCGATCCGGCTGCTGGCGGGCCAGCTGGCTGAAGCGCGCGGCCACGCTGTCGGCCGGGGCCGTCAACCGTTCCCCCTGTTCCCAGGGGGCCAGCCGCGCCAGTTCCGCCGGCAGCAGCCGGGGCAGGGGCTGATCAAGCGGCCGGTCCAGCAGCGCCAGCATTTGGCCCACAAGACCGGTCAGCCAGGCTTCCGCCGTTTCCCGGTCATAAAGGTCGGCCTTGACGAACCAGGAGAGGGAGAGCCCGCCATCGGCCAGCCCTTCATGCACCAGCACCATATCCTGGGCCGGGGCATTGTGGCGCAGATCATAGGCGATCCGGCCCGCCTCTGGCAGAACGCTGCTTTCAGCCGGCCGGAAGCGCAGGGCATCGGGGTTGCTGTCCGTTGCGGTGACGGCCGGGTTCTCCGTCACCGCCATATCGAACAGCGGATAGCGGGCGGGCTGCACCAGCCCCGGATGATCCTGGCGGAAATCGCGGGCGATGCGGGCGAACGGATAGGCGCTGTGGGCCAGCGCATCGGCCAGCATGGACCGGGTGGCGGCCAGGGCTGCCGCTACATCCGTCACACCCGACAGGTGGAAGGCCAGGGGCAGCAGGGTGACGTAATAGCCGACAATCCCCGCCTCTGCCGCGCTGGCGCGGGTGCTGGCGGCGGTGCCCAGCAGGAAATCCTGCCGCCCGGTGCGGCGCCGCACCTCCAGCCCCAGCAGGGTCAGCAACAGGGCGTGCAGGCTGGCACCCTGGCTGCGGGCCAGACGGCGCAGACCCTGGGCTTGATCCGCCGTCAGGCACAGGCGCAGCGTATGGCTGCCCCGGCCGGTGCCGGCGGTGCGGGCTGGCGGCCGGGGGCGGTCGGTCGGCCAGTCGGCAAAACCATCCTCCCCGCTGGCGGCCATTGCCGCCAGTTTCTGCCGCCACCAATCGGCATCGGCCTGCCCGGCCAGCCCCAGCAGATGGGTACGTTCACGCCCGGCACTGTCGGCAAAGCTGCCGCTGGGCGCGGGAAGGCTCTGCCCCGCCAACAGGGCCGTCAGGTCCGCCAGCAGCAACCCCAGCGACGCGCCATCGCCCACCGCATGATGCAGGGCCAGCCAGAAAATCGGCTTTTCCTCCGCCACCTCTGTCAGACCCGCCCGCCAGAGCGGGCCGGTGGCCATGTCGAAGGGCCGGCCCTGTTCGGCCCTGATCTCGGCCAATGCCGTGGCCACATCCGTGGCCCGGCTGATCGTGAAGCGGCCGGGGCTTTCCACCGCCACGATCCGTTTCAGGATGTCCGTCTCTTCGTCCAGTTCATAGCGGGTGCGCAGGGCTGGGTGACGGGCGGTCAAGCCCGTCCAGGCTGCTTCCCATTTGTCGGCGGCGGGGACGGGGCCATCCACCGCCAGGGTCAGGGTGATGGTGAAGCCGCGCGTTTCCAGCCCGGCCTGCTGGGCGGTCCAGAATTCCCGCTCCCCCTCCGTGGCGATGTCGCTGGGCTGGGCCTGGATGACCGGGACAGGCTCGGCCAGATAGGCGGCCACGCGGGCGGCAAAGCCGGCCAGCACCGGATCGGCGAACAGCAACCGCGCCGGCACCGGGCGGGACAACAGCCCTTCCAGCCGGTGGCAGAGGGCAATGGCCAGCAGGCTGTGCCCGCCCAGGCCGAAGAAATCATCCTCCCGCCGCACGGGGCCACTGCGCAGCAGTTCGGCCCACAGCGTGGCGATGGTCTGTTCCAGGCCGGGTTGCGGCGGGGTGCCGCCCGCCGGGCGCTCCTGCATCGACAGGCCAGCCAGCAGGGCGGTACGGTCCACCTTGCCGGATGCGGTGACGGGAATGGCGCTGACCGGCTGTATGGCTGCCGGGATCATATAGGCAGGCAGGATATCGCCCAGGAAAAGCCGCCAGCCGGCGCTGTCGGGCAAGGGCGCATCCGACGCCGCATGAATGAAGGCCCAAAGGCTCTGGCGCTCCCCGGCCTTCCCCTCCACGGCGGCAACCGCCTGGATGATGCCGGGATGGCGGGTGATCGCAGCTTCGATTTCCCCCAGTTCAATGCGGATGCCGTTCAGCTTCACCTGCTGGTCGATGCGGCCCAGCACTTCCAGCCCGCCATCCCCACGCCAGCGCCCCAGATCGCCGGTACGATAGCGACGGCCTTCGGGGGTCTGGACAAAGGCTTTTTCCGTCAGGTCCGGCCGGTTCAGATAGGCCTGGGCCAGGCCGGCACCCGCCAGCCAGATTTCCCCCGTCGATCCCGGCGGCAGGCGGCTGCCGCTGACGGGATCACGGATTTCCACGCCCGTATTGGGCAGCGGCCGGCCGCAATCCAGCCGGTCCGACTGTGCCGCCGACAGGCAGCCCATGGTGGAGGTGATGGCATTTTCCGTTGGGCCATAGGCGTTGAAATAACGCACCCGCCCGGCCAGCCTTGCCACATCGGCCGGCAACGGTGCCTCCCCACCGGTCACCAGGATGCGCAGGCCGGACAGGCTGTCCGTCTCCAGCAGGCGCAGATAGGTGGGCGTCAGGTCAGCGACGCTGATCCGCTGTTCCCGGATCAGGGCGGCGACAGCGGCCGGCTGATCGATCCGGTCGGACGGAACCGGGCAGAGGGCGGCACCGGCGGCCAGCGGAATGCCGATATCGGAAAGCGAGACATCGAAGGAAGGGGCGGCAAAGCCCAGGCAGCGATCCTCCGCCGTCAGCCCATAGGTTTCTACCGCGCCCAGCAGCAGGTTCAGATAGCTGCCATGGCTGACCACCACGCCCTTGGGCTGCCCGGTCGAACCAGAGGTATACAGGATATAGGCCGCATCATCCGGCCCGCCGGCAACGGCCGGTCTCCCGTCCGGGGCCGGTTCGCTGGTGTCGATCTGTGGCAGGTCAAGGCCGGCCGGCGGGGCGATGCCATCCAGCGCCAGCATGGCCACAGCCCCGGCATCGGCCGCCATAAAGCAGAGCCGGTCGGCCGGAAGATCAGCGGTCAGGGGCAGATAGATGGCCCCCGCCTTCCAGATGGCCAGCAAGGCGGCGGGCAGGTGCGCCGACCGGCGGGTCAACACGGCCACCACCTGTCCCGGCTGCACGCCGGCGGCGATCAGCCGATGGGCCAACCGGTTCGCCTGTCGTTCCAGCAGGCCATAGCTGACCGGGCCGTCCGCAGTCAGCAGGGCGGGGCGTTCGGCCTGTCCCGGCTGATCCACCAGCATTTCAAACCAGCGGGCGAAGGTCAGCGGCGGGCGCGGCCGCGCCGGCCCCTGTTCCCAGCCGGCCAATTGCCGCTGCTGGGCCGGCGGCAGGGAGGGGATGGTCGCCTGTGCGCCATGGGCTGCCAGCCAGCGGGCGGCTTCCACCAGCCCTTCCAGCCAGAAGCGGGAGATGTCGACATGATAAAGGGCGGCATTGGTCTGCCAGTCCAGCATCAGGCCGCCATCGACCAGCCTTTCATGGGTCAGCACCATGTCCTGGCCGGGCGGGTTATGCATCCGTTCGTACCCGATCCCGTCGGCCGGCAGGGTCAGCAGCCGTTCCAGCCGCAATTCGTCATCCGCTACCGGGCGCGGGCTGACCGGGTTTTCGGTGATGGCGATATCGAACAGCGGGTAGCGGTCCGGCTGCCGCCGGCCAGGATGGGTGGCCCAGAAATCATGATACATCCGGGCAAAGGGATAGCGGCCATGGGCCAAAGCCGCCGTCAGTTCCTGCGCCGTATGGCGCAGCAGGGAGGCGAAATCACCGGCGTCCCCCGTGGCGCGGAAGGCCAGGGGCAGCATGTTGACGCCATAATGCACCACCGCCGCTTCCGCTGCGGTTTCCGGCAGGGTGGCCGTGGTGCCGATCAGGAAGTCGCCCCGGCCGGTGCGCTGGCGCACAAGCTGCGCCAGCAGCGCCGTCAACAGCGCGTGCAGGCTGGTGCCATGCTGCCGGGCCAAGGCCAGCAGGCTGGCGGTTTCGGCCGCGTCCAGCCGGGTGGTATGGCGATGGCTGCCGGTGATGGCCGTACCGCGCGGCAGGTCCAGCGCCCAGTCATCAAAGGCCGCAGCGGGCAGGGCGGACAGAAGGTCACGCCACCAGCCGGCATCGCTGGCCGCCTCGCCGGCCAGATAGGCCTGTTCGCGGCTGGAAATCATCTCCGGCGTGGCGGTCAGGGAAGGCAAGGGCTCATCCCGCAGCAGCGCCAGCAGCTCCGCCATGATCAGGCCGAGCGAACGGCCATCGCCGGTGGCATGGTGCTGGGCCAGCCAGAACAGCCAGTCGCCATGATCCGCCACATGCACCAGCCCCACGCGCCACAGGGGGGGCTGCGCCAGATCCAGGGGGGCGGCGATGCGGGCGCGGATATGGGCCATGGCCTGGGCATGGTCGGCCTGTTCGGCCAGTTCCAGCGCGGCATCAACCGGCAGAGCCGGCAGGATGTCGCGATAGAGCACACCATCCTCCCCTTCGTGCAGGCGGCAGCGCAGGGCCGGGTGGCGGGCCACCAGCTGGGCCCAGGCAGTGCGCCAGCGGGCGATATCCGGCACCGGCCCGCGCACGCGGCGCACCAGGGGCATGGTGAAGCCGGCCGTGTCCAGCCCGGCCTGCTGCGCGGTCCAGAATTCCCGTTCGCCCACCGTGGCGCGGCGCCCGTCAAAACCGGTGGCGGCACGATCCGTACTGGCGCCCTGCTGCAGGCGGGCGGCGAAATCGGCCAGCACCGGGGCGCTGAACAGGTCGCGGGCGGAGACCGGCCGGCCCAGCCGGCTGGCCAGCTTGTGCGCCATGCCGATGGCCAGCAGGCTGTTGCCGCCCAGGGCGAAGAAATTATCTTCCCGTGCTGGCGGGGCGATGCCCAGCAAACTCGCCCACAGGGCAGCAATATCCTGTTCCAGGCCCGGCAATGCCGGGTTCTTCGTGCTCGTCACCGTTGCCATCGGGGCTGGTGGCGGCGGGGCCGCCCCTTCCAGCAGCCCCGCCAGCTGCAAGGCCGGCAGGTCGGGCCGGGTGGCCAGCAGGGTCAGCCGTTCCACCAGCCCGCCCAGCCAGGCGGCGGCGCTGTCACGGCTGAACAGGCTGGCATTGACGTGCCATTCCAGGGCGATGCCGCCATCGGCCAGCGCCTCATGGATCAACAGTAAATCCTGACCATGGGCGCTGTGCGTCAACTCATAGCCATCCGCGCCGATGCCCAGCCGTTCCAGCCGCACCCCATCAGTTGCCACGGGTGCCGGCGGGTTCTCCGTCACCGCCACATCGAACAGCGGGAAGCGCAGCGGGTCGCGCAAGCCCGGCCGCTGACGCCAGAAATCCGCATAGAGCCGGGCGAAAGGATAGCGCGCGTGCTGCAGCCCGCCCGCCAGCGCCTGCTGTGCCCCGCGCAGCAGGGTCGCCAGCGGTGCCGCCGGGTCCAGCCTCAGCGGCAGGGGCAGCATGTTCACCCCATATTGCACCAGGGCGGCCTCGGCCGCACTTTCAGGGGTGGAGACGCTGGTGCCCAGCATCAGGTGCTGTCGGCCCGTGCGCCGCGCCATTTCCACCGCCAGCAGGGAGACCAGCAGGGCATAAAGGCTGACCGCGTGTTGGCGGGCCAGCCCGCGTAAGCCCTCTGCCAAGGCTGGTTCCAGCACCAGCTGGAAGCGGTGGGTGGCGACATCGGCACCCAGGCGGCGTGGGAAATCCAGCGGCAGGGGCAGGAAAGCCTCATCCGGCACGGCGGCCAGCTGATCGGACCACCAGACGGCATCGGCCGCCAGATCAGGCCCGGAGAGATAGGCCTGTTCACGCGCGGCACTGGTGGCCGGATCGGCCGTCAGCGGCGCCAGCACCTGCCCTTGCAACAGGGCCTGCAATTCAGTGAAAATAAGGCCCAGGGAACGGCCATCGCCAATGGCATGGTGCAGCGACAGCCAGAACAGCCAGCCGCCATCCTGCCCCACCTGCACCAGACCCGCCCGCCACAAAGGCGGCTTTGCCATGTCGAAGGCAAGCAGCTGGTTCTGCCGGATCTGGATGCAGGCGGCATCCAGATCGGCCGCTTCCGCCCAGTGCAGGCCGGCAGCCTTGCCCAAATCCGCTTCCGTGGCGAAAACCCGGCGCAGGGCGCCATCATCGGCGGGGCTGAAACCCAGGCGCAGGCCGGGCTGGCGCTGCACCAGGGCCTGCCATGCCGCTTCCCAGCGTGCCCGTTCGGGCATCGGCCCCATCACCCGGCGGATGGCCGGGATGATATGGCCGGATGTGTCCAGCCCGGCCTGCTGTGCCACCCAGAATTCCCGCTCCCCTTCCGTGGCGCGGTCATCCAGCATCGCAGCCAGCAGGGGGGGCGCCCCTTTGCCCGCTGCCAGCCGGGCGGCGAAATCGGTCAGTACCGGGGCGGCGAACAGGTCACGCGGGGTCACCGGCCAGCCCAGCGCCGGGGCCAGCTGGTGGGCCAGACTGACCGCCAGCAGGCTGGTGCCACCCAGGGCGAAGAAATTATCCTCCCGCGCCACGGGCAGGCCGTCACTGCCCAGGTTCAGCAGGCGGGCCCAGGCGCTGGCAATGCGCTGTTCCAGTGCCCCTTGCGGGGCTGTGCGGCTGGCGGCACCGGCCTGTTCGGGCCGGCGTTCCCGCAGGATGGCCAGCAGGCGCAGCCGGTCCACCTTGCCATTGGGGGTTACCGGGATGCCCGGCACATCAATGATGGTGGCCGGCACCATGTGCGGCGGCAGCCGCCCGGCCAGAAAACCGCGCCATTCCTCGTTGCCAAGCGGGGTGGCATTCGGGTGCAGATGCACGAAGCCGCGCAGCAGCTTGGTGTCCCCGGCCCCCTTATCCACGATCACGGCCGCCTGGCGGACGGATGCATGGGCCAGCAGATGCTGTTCAATTTCCGCCGGTTCCACCCGCTGCCCATGCAGCTTCACCTGATGGTCAATGCGGCCGGCCAGTTCCAGCAGCCCGTCTGCCGACCAGCGCCCCAGATCGCCGGAGCGATAGAAACGCCCTTCGGCCGTATCGATGAAGGCCTTGGCCTGCTGCTGCGGATTGTTCAGATAACCGCCACCGACGCCCACACCACCCAGCCAGACCTCCCCCGTGCAGCCGGGCGGCACCCGCGCGCCATCGGCATCGCGGATGCTGATCACATCACCGGGCAGCGGGCGGCCGACGGGCAGGGGGCGATCGGCCGGATGGTCCGGGGCGATCCGGCCCAGGGAAACGATGATGCTGGTTTCCGTCGGTCCATAGCAGTTCCAAAAGGCGATGCCGGGATGGTGGGCCACATCCTCATGGCTGGGGGCCTCCCCGCCCACCAGCAGCACGCGCATACCGGGGGCATAGGGCTTGTCCTGGCTGACGCGCAGATATGACGGGGCGTGGAAGGCGATGGTGACGCCCAGGTCGCGGTATAAATCCTTCACACCCCAGGGATCTTCGCGTTCGATCCGGGTGACCGGCACCAGCGGCAGCCCGTGCAGCAGGCCCAGCCCCATTTCCCACAGGGAGGCATCAAAGGCCGGGGTGGCGACCAGGGCCACCCGGTCGCCCGGCGTGCATCCTGCGGCTTCCAGCGTCGACAGGATGGCATTGATCATGCCGTCATGCCGCACCTTGGTTCCCTTGGGCGCGCCGGTGGTGCCGGAGGTATAGATGATATAGGCGGTGGCCGTCGGGGCCAGCGGCACGGCGGGGCGGGGCGCATCCCCCGTCAGCTCCGCCGGGCGGATCAGGGTCACCCCGTCCGGCAGGCCGGCCGGCGCCTCGGCACCAGGCAATAACAGCAGATGCCGGGCACCGGCATCGGCCAGGATGAAGGCGACCCGTTCGGCGGGCATTTCCACGGCCAGCGGCAGATGCACCCCGCCCGCCTTCCAGATGCCCAGCGTGGCGGCGGGCAGCCAGGGGCCATTATCGGCCAGCACGCCCACCGGCTGTTCCAGGCCCAGCCCGGCGGCTAACAGGGCCTGGGCGATGCGGTTGGCCTGTGCCTCCAGCAGGGCATAGCTGGTGCTGCCGGTACGGGTGATGATGGCGGGTTGGTCCGGTATCCGGTCGATAATGGCTTCCACCAGCCGGTGGGCGGGCAGGGGCGCGCGAGCCTGCGCCGCCCCTGGTTCCACCCCGTTCAGCCATTGGCGCTCGGCCGGCAGCAGGTCGGGCAGGGGGCCATCCAGCCGGGCGGTATCGGCGGCCAGCCATTCCGCCCAGCCGGCCAGGGCAGTCAGCCAAGCCTCTGCCGTTGCCGGCTGGAACAGGCTGGCATTCCAGACCAGGGACAGCAGCACGCCGCCATCGGTGGTTGGTTCATGGGAGAAGGAGAGGTCCAGCCCGGCGGCGGGGACAGATCCGTCCCCCGCCAATGTCACCGGGGTCAGGCTGCCGCCGGCATCGGCATTGCCGGTGCTGCGGCCGGGATTGGCGGTCAGCGCCACATCCACCAGCCCCATCCGCCCGGCCGGTCGCATGGCCTTTTGCTGCTGGCGCAGATCGCGGATGATGGACCCGGCCGGGTAGAGCCCATGCTTCACGGCGCCGGTCAGGATGGATTGGGCATCCTGCAGCAGCTCGCAGAGCCGCGGCCCCGCCGGCACGGCCAGCGGCAAGGGCAGCAGATTGACGAAATGCCCCAGCTGGTTTTCCGTTCCGGCCGGCCGGGTGGCAATGCCGCTGCCCAGCAGAAGCTGCCGCCGCCCGGTACGCCGCCGCATCTCCATCGCCAGCAGGGCCAGCAACAGCGCGTGCAGGCCGGCCCCCTGGCGGTTGGCCAGGGCCGTCAGCCGCGCCACCAGCCCGGCATCCAGTTGCCGCTGGAAGGCGGGGGCGCTCACCGCCCCCGCCTCATCGGACCGGCGGCGGTCGCCGGGCAATTCCTCAAACGCTTCTTCCGGCAGGGCAGCCAGCTTGTCCAGCCAATAGGCGCGGTCGCGGTCGGCGTCGGGGGAGGCAAGATGCCGCCGTTCCGCCCGCGCGGCCAGCCGGGGGCCATCCAGCGCCGGGGCCAGCGCCCGGCCGGTCAGCAGCGACAGCAGATCCTGCTGCAGCTGGCCGGCGGACATGCCATCAACCAGCGCATGATGCAGCACGAACCAGAACAAGGGGGCGTCATCCCCGATCCGGATCAAGCCTGCCCGCGACAGGGGTGGCTGGGTCAGGTCAAAGGGTTGTGCTGTCTGGGCGGCCACAAAGGCGCCCGCTTCCGCTTCGCTGGCGAAATGCCGGGTTTCCAGCGTTACATCCAGGGCGGGGGCATCGGCTGGCAGGCTGCGCAGCCGTACCGTGCCATCATGGTCGCTGAACAGGCCGGTGCGCAGGGCCGGGTGATGGCGCAGCAGGCTGACCCAGGCATTCTGCCAGTCCGACGCATCGGCCGGCACACCCGAAAGGCGCAGCACCCGGGCGACATGGGCGGCGGCAGGGGGCAGGCCCAGGCTGGCCGCCACCCAAAAATCCACCTGCCCCAGGGTGGCGGCGGGGTTTTCTTCCAGCCCAACGCCTGCCGCGTCTTCTTCCGCCGCTGACAGGCGGCCGGCCAGGGCGGCGATGGTCATGCTGCCCAGAATATCGCGCACGCTGGCCGTCAGCCCAGCGGCCTGCAGGCGCTGGCCCAGCTGGATGGCGATCAGGCTGCTGCCGCCCAGGCGGAAAAAATCATCCTGCCGCCCGATCTGCGCCGCCGACAGCCCCAGAACCTCTGCCCAGATAGCGGCGATACGGCTTTCAAGCGGGCCTTGCGGCGGGCCGCCCTGGCCTTGGCCCCGGTTCCAATCCGTTTCGGCCAGGGCCAGCAGGGCGCTGCGATCCACCTTGCCGGCGCTGGCGATCGGCAATTGCGGCAATGTCAGTACCAGGGCCGGCACCATATAGGCGGGCAGTTTGGCCGACAGTGCAGCCTGCCAATCCAGCTCCGACAGATCAACACCCGGCTTCGGCTCCACAAAGCCCACCAGCCGGCCGCGATGCTGCACGATGGCGGCGGCACGAACACCATCTTGTGCCAGCAATACCCGTTCGATCTCCCCCAGGGCGACCGACTGGCCGGACACTTTCACCACATCGCCGGCCCGGCCCAGGGTCAGCAGCTCCCCCGTTTGGGTCCAGCGGCCAAGGTCGCGGGTGCGGTAGGCGCGGCCGAAGGGGGTGTCGACAAAGCTCTCTGCCGTCAGGTCCGGCTGGTCCAGATAGCCACGGGCGATGCCGGGGCTGAGCACCAGGATTTCACCCTCCGCCCCGGCCGGCACCGGTGCCCCCTGTTCATCCACCAGCAGGATGGTGGTGTTGGGGAAGGGCCGGCCGCTGGGGATCGCCCCTTCATCCGTGGGCGACACCTTGTGCATGGCAAAGGTGCCGCAGAGTTCCGTCGCCCCATGCATGTTCCAGTAATCAACATGGCGGGCATAGTGGCGCGCATCTTCCGGATTTGGCCGCTCGCCGGCCGTCAGGATCAGGCGCAACCCGGCCGGCACCGCGCCGCCCAGCAATTTCAGGTAGGATGGGGTCAGCAGGGCGACACTGACCTGATGCCGGGCCATGCTGTCCAACAGATCGCCCGGCCGGTCCAGCAGGGCGCGACTGGCCGGCACCCAGGCACAGCCCAGCGCCAGGGGCAGGCATAGTTCCCGGAAGCCCAGAATGAAGCTGGGGGCAGACGACAGCAGCAGCCGATCCGTCTCCCGGATACCCTGGGCCAGCGCATGGCCCAGCGCCATGTTCTGGCAGCCGACATGCTGGATCAGCACCCCCTTGGGCTTGCCGGTGGAGCCGGAGGTGAACAGGATGGCGGCCAGCTGGCCGGGCTGGCAGGGCAGGTGCGGACGGCCCCAATCCTGCCGATCCGCATCATCCAGGGCGGGCGGGCGCAGCACCTCAACCGGCCGGCCCTGGCCATTATCCGCCAAAACCGCCAGCAAGGCTGGCGGCGGCTGGTGCCCATCCAGGGCGATCAGCAGGCGGATGCCGGCCTGGGCCGCCATATTGGCCAGGCGCTGTTCCGGCAGGTCGGCCAGCAGGGGCACATAGGTGCCGCCGGCCTTCAAAATACCCAGGAAAGCAATGGGCAGCTGGGCCGACCGGTCCACCAGCACGCCCACCGGCTCTTCGGTTGCAATCTGCAACTGCAAAAGCCGATGGGCCAGCCGGTTGCCCATGCCATCCAGCTGGCCGAAGCTGATGATGCCGCCCGGGGTGATGATGGCCGGTCGTTCCGGATCACGATCCACCCAGGATTCAAAGGATTGGTGCAGGCAAAGGTCAGGCAGGGGCAGGCGGGTGCCATTGCTGAAATCCGGCAATTCCGGGCCAAGCGATGGCGCGTTCAGGCTGTCCGGCATGTCCTTCCCCACATGTTGGGTCATTGGTCAGGTGCCCGCTTGCCGGGCAAGTGATATGAAAAATGTAACCCAAAGATGTGCGCACCATACGCATCCAAAGAGGGAAGTCAACAGGACTCTGATAAAATTAAAAGTCGTTGTTGTTATATGATTATGTCGGGTAAGTGAAAATATGCTCAGCCCAGCGGTTTCGGCAGGGTGGTGAGATGACACGGCCCCAACAATGGCTGACAGCCCCAGCAGAGATGGCTTAGCGTCCGCGTCCCACTGTCAGTGTCTCGCGCCAAAATAATGGATTAATTACATTTGTTCGTTGTATAAATGCATAGATATTGCCGGCGCCCGCGCCCCGAGCATCCGGCCGCAGCCGACTCCAGTAAGGGTGGAGGGTGATGCATAACGACAAAAAGCCCCGCCGGTACACCGGCGGGGCTTTTTCGGTTCGTTTTGCGATCAGATGTAGAAGTGGATTTGGGTGCGGTCGTACCCGGTGCCGATCATCACCGGCTGGCCCTTCACCACCGGCAAATCCTGGCCGAAGAAATAGACGGCCTGCTTCCAATGGTTGGTCCGGGTGGGGGAGTTGGAATTGTAGGTCACCTGCCCATCCATATGCAGGTCGAACCAGAAGGCGACGCCATGGGCAATGCCCGTCTCGCTGGCGGTGACAGTCAGCGCCTTGGAGGCGGTGGCCGGCATGTTCTTGTAGAAATCGAAGAACCAGGCCTGTTCCGGGTTGGAAAGCAGCTGGTGATTATCGGCGGCCAGATCCAGCGTGCAGTAACCCGGCGTGCGGAACTGGTCGAAACGCGACATGTCAAAGCCGCTGATGGTGCGGATCGGGCTGATGCGGCGCAGATCGTCAGCCTGCACCAGCGAGCACCAGACGGTGGCCGAGGCCGGGATGATCTTGGCACCCGGCTTCAGCAGGTTCTGGCGGGCATGTTGCAGGATGGCCAGCATGTCCGGCGCCAGCATCCCGACATTGATCAGTTCAGAGACGAAGATATCGGCCTTTTCCGGCATGTCGCTGCCGATCACCAGATCGGTGGATTTCTTGCCGATGACGCTGACGCGGTCGCTATAGCCGTTCACCGCCACGGTTTCCCGCGCCACCTCAACCAGCGGCTTGTGCATCTCGCAGGTATAGACATGGCCGGCCCCGGCGCGGGCGGCCATCATCGCCACCAGGGCGGAACCGGTGCCGATTTCCAGCACCACATCGCCTTCCTGCACATTGTTCAGCAGCGCCGCCTCATAGGCGTCATTGCGTTCTTGATCATTGATCATCGGGATGTGCCAGGCCGGGATCTGCGTGGAACGCAGCAGCTGCAGGGCGAACAGCACATCGGAATTTTCAGGCATACGGTTGTGAACCCCGGTCAGCAGGGCGATGGCATCATCAAGACGGCCCTGGCCCTGGAACACCTGCGCCAGACCGATGGCGGCTTCCCCGCGCGACGGATCGCCAGCCAGCACATTGGCGAACAGGCGGCCGGCTTCATCCAGCCGGTCGGTGTAAAGCAGCAAGGCTGCCAGATTATAAGCGGCATCCAGGTTCTTCGGCCGCAGCGCCAGGGAATGGCGGAAGCAGAATTCCGCCTCGCCCAGATTGCCCAGATCGCGCAGCGTGTTGCCCAGGTTATTGTGTGCCTCGGCATAGGAGGGGCGGCGGGCGATGGCGCGGCGGAAGCACTGCTCTGATTCCATCAGATCGCCCTGGGCGCGCAGGGCATTGCCCAGATTATTGTGGGAAACCGGATCATTATCATCCAGTTCCACCGCCTTGGCGAATTCCACCGCCGCTTCGACGAAGCGGCAGCAGCCATAGAGCAGCACGCCGCGGCTGTTATGGAATTCCGCCTTATGGTCGTCCAGGGCGATGGCCTTGTTGAACAGGTCGTTGGCTTCGGCCGCGCGGTTGGAGCGCAGTGCGATGATGCCCAGCAGATGGGTGGCTTCCGAATGTTCCGGTTCGGCCTGGAGCGCCGTGCGGCAGCTCATCTCGGCTTCGGCCAGATAACCGGCCATCAGATGCTGACGGGACAGGCTGACGCAATCCTGGACGAACGACATGGGAAAACTCCTTCGGTTCTTTCTGCCGGTCCGTTGCCCCCCTCGGGCCGCCCGGTATTCGGGAAATCATGAAAGCAAATGGTGTGCCAGCGGGTGAATTTGGCGGAAATGCTGGGGTTTCTGACCAAGGGGGCGGAAAATGCCGGGGTGTGTCCGGCGGCGGGGCGGCGGATTTTTCCCGCCGCCCCGCCCTCCCGGCAGAAGCGGCCCGGCAAATCTGATGGAATAATGTCCAATCATGAACAACTTTAACTTGACCATGTCATAGGCGTAGGCTGACAGTTCGGGCGGGAGATTTTTCCGCCATGTGCAACCAGGGGTGAGAGATGACCGATTTCACGTTCGGTACGCCGGCTTTCATTGTTGATTTTCCGGCTTCCACCGAGAAGCAGGCAGCGCTGGCCGCGCTGTGGAACGACAATCTGAAAGGCTTTGTGCAGCAGGCGATGCCAGCGGCCCCGTCCTTTTTTTATGATCCCACGGACACGGTCATTCCGCCCGGCTCCCAGACGGCGCAGGTGTCCTGGTCGGCCTTTTCTGGCCGCCTGATGCAATATTGCTCCGCCACGCCACCGATCCCGCCGGCCAATCCCTATAAGCTGGAGATGCCGGATATCTATTCCTTGGCTGATACTGGTTATTATGGGGCAAATGCCACCCCGTTGCCGGATATTCCGGCACAGTTCTGCCCGCAGGCGAACTGGAGCGGCCCGTTGCAGAAATACGGCCCCTATGGCCCGCGCGGCTGGCATGATGAATATTGTGAATGGGCGGCAGCACGGGATGAAAATAATAATATCATCCGTATCGATTTCTGCTGCGAAAACCCGGAATATTGGTATTCCCTCTGGGCCATCAGCCCCACCCGCGTGGTGGAGCTGTATAATGAAATCCTGAATTATGGCCTGCATACCGATCATCTGGTGGTCATTACCGAGGGTGATCTGACATTGAAGGACGCCGACGGTAACGTCGTGACGGATCCGGGCACGGGCCGCCCCGCCTATAACCCGTTGAACAAGTGGAATAGTGGCCCGAAATCGTCCCGCACGGGCGCGCTGGCCGACCGCAGCGGCGGTGCCATCCATCTGACCAGCACGCCCAATACCCTGCAGACGGAAATCGGACTGGCCGGCGTTTCCACCCAGCAACTGGTCAGCGGCAACAGCGATGCGCAGAAGCTGCTCTGCTGCGGCCAGTACGGCCAGGCCTATCGCAACAGTGACCCGCATATTGGCCAGACGGTGAACCAGGTGGTCGGCGGTCAGGTGACGGGGGCGTATCAGCTGGTCAATCTGGCCAATCCGTTCGGGCTTTATATTCAGATGCCCAATTTCACCACCTGGAGCTTCGGCCCGCGTATCCAGGTCGGCAAGAATGTTCCGTCAGACGCCAAGCCGTCCGACATCTGGCAGGTGGTGCGCGGTGCGGCCACGCTGGTTGACCCGGTGACCGGCCAGAATTTCCCCGGCAATACCGGCGATGGTGGTTTCATCCTGCACGCCGCCTGTCAGATACCATTGTCGTGGCTTGCCATGGATCCATCCCTGACCCTGGCCGACATCCAGATCAATGGCAGCGCCATTACCTGGGCTGGCCAGATCGCGCAGCAGTTTGATGTGGGGCTTTATGCCCGCCCGCTTTCCACCGATGCCACGCCGCCCACACTGCCCTGTGCCGGGGCGGGGTCGCAGGCAGCACCTTTGCAGTGCATGTATTCAGTGTTGTGGAACGCCTATTATGCTGTGGCGGAGCCTAATCCCACCGGGTTCGTCCTCCCCATGTCCAGCAACACCACGATGATTGCGCCCTTCCTGCCAGCGGGCGGGGGGGAGGCGGCCCTGACCCTGATTGTCAGCAATTATGAAGGCACTGACCTGCCCAGCGTCGCGGTGCTGACGGAACTGTCCGGCGGGGCGGTGGATGGTGATGTCACGGTGACGGTGACGGGTGCCAGCCCGGTCTCCTATGCCGTGCCCGGCAATTCTTACCCCGGCAACTATACGGCCCTGACGCTGACCGTGTCGGTTGCCAGTGGGGCGACGCCCGGCCTGCGCGCCCTGTCGGTCTCGCTGAACGGCGATACCCAGACCATGCCAGCGCTGGTCCATATCACGGCGGGGGCTTGATCCATGCTGCGCCGGGTTCTCTCCCTGCTTTGCTGCCGGGGCGTGGCCCCGGCGCTGGCTTTGCTGTCCGTGTTGATGCTGGGCGCCGGCACCGCCGCCGCCCAAACCGTCAGCAATCCCTGCACCGGCTTCGGTACCACCCAGATCACCATGAATCCGGTGCTGCCGCCAAATTTCAACCTGCGCAACCAGACCAATGCCGATTGCATCGCCTGGCAGCAATTCATCTATCTCAACTGGGCGGCCAGCAGCAGCACGCCGGGCACGCCGGATACGTCCGTACCGGCCAACCAGTTCGGCGTGCCCGGCAATAACAAGCCCACCGTTTGGCAGACCTATGTGCTGGCCAACCTGCTGTTCAGCGGGGATAAGGCCGCCTTGAAGAAGGCGACGGCGCATCCGGGGCGGCTTAACCTCTCTGTGCTGTCAGAGGTTTCCTCGCTGGACCTTTCCGCCATTGGTCAGGCCAGCGGCACCCCGCTGAAACCGGATTGGCTGACTGACCAGCGTGGCGGGCTGACCTATTATACGGTCAGCATCAATCTGGATGAGGCTGCCTATATCACCAGCCAGAATCTGACCAGCTTTGCCGGGCAGGAAGCCTGCGCCAGCAATGCGGGCCAGAACGGGATGGGCGGTTTCAATCTGCCGATGGGGCCGGGCGATGTGGATTGCGCCGGTAATGCCAAAACCTTCGGCCTGAATGTCGGCTCCATCGAACTGAAGGCTGCTTGGGTGGTTCTGCCGGCAGACGGCTCGTTGAACTACCGGTACCTGACGGCACAGGCGACCGTGACCGACCCCTATGGCAATACCAGCAACCAGACGGTGGGCCTGACCGGGCTGCATATTATCCGCCGGCTGCCCGGGGCGCCGCAATTCCTCTGGTCCACCTTCGAACAGGTGGATAATGCGCCAGATAATGGTGGGGACACGGTGAACTTGCCGGATAATCCCAACCGCAAGCCCAGCCCTGGTTATACCTATTTCAATCCATCCTGCGATCCCGCCACGGATTTCTACAAGTGTCAGGCCAACAAATCCCCCTCGTTTCCCTGCAACAATACCAGCCCGCCCTATCTGCCCCAGGGCTGCAGTCCCTATGCGGCGCCGATGCAGGTGACGCGGATGACGCCGGTGGAGAATGTGGCCAACAGCACCAACCAATATGCCTGGGGCCTGTTTCCCGCCCAATCCGTGTTCAATTATTATCGGCTGATTGATGTGCAATGGCCATCCCTCCCCACGGCCATCCCGCCGCAAAGCGTGGTGCCCTTGACGGTGGGGGGCATCACCCCGGCCACGGCCACGCGGGTGGTGGCCAATACGACGATGGAAACCTATGTGCAGACCGGTAAAGCCTGTATGGATTGTCATCAATATGGTGACATTGCGCAGTCTGCTGCCGTCACCTTCTTCCGCAAGAATGGGGTGACTCAGCGCAGTGTCACCCTGTTCCCGATGACCGCCAATGGCGAGAAAACGGCGGACAGCACGCCGCACTATGCCACCAGCTATTCCTTCATCTTCTCCGCTGATACGGTGAAGTGATCAATGCGGCAGCGGGTGGCCCGCCCTTCAGGGCAGGGCCGCCCGCCGTCCGAACAGCCGGGCCAGCGGCAGGGATGGTACCAGGATGCCGATAAAGATCAGCGCCATCCCCGCCATCCGCTGTGGTCCGAAACTTTCCCCATAGACCAGATGGGCGGTGACGGTGCCGAAGACCGGCACCATCAGAGAAAAGGGCGCCACCAGCCCGGCCCGGTAGGTTTTCAGCAGAAATCCCCAGATACCGAAGGCCGTCAGCGTGGACAGCACCACGATATAGAGCAGGGATGCCACGGCCACGCCGTTGAAATGGCTCAGCGCCTCCGCCACCCGCCCCGGCCCCTCGATCGCCAGTGACAGGCAAAGGGCCGGCAAGGGGGGAACCACGGACAGCCAGACCATCAGCGGCAGGGTAGGGGTGGGGGGCAGGCGGCGCGTCAACACATTGCCCATGGCCCAACTGGCTGCCGCCAGCAGCGTCAGGCCAAAGCCCATCCAGGTAACATCCCCGCCGATGGTACCTGCCGTCACGGCCAGCCCGGCAGCAGCGATGCAGGCCCCGGCCAATTGCCGCCCGCCGGGCCGTTCCCCCAGCACCGGCAGGGCCAGCAGCATGGTGATGAAGGCCTGGCTCTGCAGCAGGATGCTGGCCAGACCCGGCGCCATGCCATTATCCAGCGCACTGAACAGAAAGGCATAATGCCCGACAAAGAGGAAGGTGGAGACCAGCGCCAGATCGCGCCAGCGCAATTGCGGCGGCTTGGGGATGATCAGAATGGGTAATGCCGCCAGGGTGAAGCGCGCGGTGGTCAGCAGCAGCGGCGGAAAGCCCGTCAGCGCCATTTTGATGAAAACGAAATTCACGCCCCAGATCAGGGCAACCAACAAAGCCATGGCAATATGAACAGGGCGCATCGGCAGTACCCGGATGGAAAGGGGCGACTTCCATCCCGCACGGCCATGCGCCCTGTTGCAACCGCTAACATGTCACGGGGACAATGGTTGGCGGCAGTTCCTTGACATCGGCTGTTTATTAGAAGGAGCCTTTGGCATTCTTCGGATCTTTGAGCACCTTGCTGTAATTGATGAAGCCGGCGGAGACGGCTTCCAGCTCATCATCCGACAGTTCGGCATCGGCCAGCTTGGCCAGTTCCGCTTCCAGGCTGTCGCCCAGGGCGGCGGCATCCACGCTGATCCCCTTGGCGGCGGCCACACCCAGCAGTTCGCTGGCGAGCGCGTCCTTTTCCTTGATGGCGGACAGGCGGTCCACCAGGGCCGGATCGGCGAAGATGGCATCGCGCAGGGCGGACAGGTTGGGCGACAGGGGCTGGGCCTGGGTCATGATCTCACTCCGGTTTTCTCAAAGGGCAGGGACGCCATTCCGACACCCCATCTTTATCCTGTCCGACCGTCCCCCGCATCCGGGCCACAGTTTGCGCGGGCGGCGCGATACTCTGCCATTCATCCCCCGCCTGCCCCCTTGCCGCCCTGATCCGAAGCGGGCACCCTGGGGGCCGATCAGGGGCCTCAGGGGCCCGGCAAAGGGGAAGCGACCATGGACAGCACAATCGCCGGCACCTGGCAGGAACGCGCCGCCCGGCTGCTATTCCGCAATCAGGCGTTCATCGGCGGCAAATTCGTTGATGCGCTCAGCGGCAAGCGTTTCGATTGCGTCACCCCGCGCGACGGTTCGGTGCTGACACAGGTGGCCGAATGCGATGCGGCCGATGTGGATGCGGCGGTGGCCGCCGCCCGCAAGGCGTTTGAAACCGGTGTCTGGCGCGATGCCCACCCGCGCCAGCGCCGCAAGGTGCTGCTGAAGCTGGCGCAGTTGATGGGGGAGAATGCCGACGAGCTGGCCTTGCTGGAAACGCTGGATATGGGCAAGCCCATTTCCGACAGCCGCAAGATCGACATTCCCCTGTCCATCCGCTGTGTCGAATATTACGCCGAAGCCATCGACAAGATTTATGATCAGGTCGGCCCCAGCGGCGGCGATGCCATGTCGCTGATCCTGCGGGAACCGCTGGGTGTGATCGGCGTGGTGGTGCCGTGGAACTTCCCGCTGATGATGGCGGTATGGAAGCTGGCCCCGGCACTGGCCACCGGCAATTCCGTGGTGCTGAAACCGGCCGAGCAATCGCCGCTGACGGCCCTGTTCCTGGCTGAACTGGCGGTGCAGGCGGGCCTGCCGGCCGGCGTGCTGAATGTCGTGCCGGGTTTTGGGGAAACGGCGGGGCAGGCCATTGGCCGGCATATGGATGTGGATATGCTGGCCTTCACCGGCTCCACCGAGGTTGGCAAATATTTCATGCGCTATTCCGGGGAAAGCAACCTGAAGCGCGTCTCGCTGGAATGCGGCGGCAAAAGCCCCCACATCATCCTGCCCGACGCGCCGGACCTGGACCGGGCCGCGCGCGAAGCCGTGGGCGGCATCTTCTTCAATCAGGGGGAGGTTTGCACCGCCGGTTCCCGCCTGCTGGTGCATGAAAGCATCAAGGACGAGTTTCTGGAACTTGTCACCCGCCATGCCGCACGCTGGACCCCCGGTGACCCGCTGGACCCGAAAACCACCATGGGGGCGATGGTGGATGACCGCCAGCACGCCCGCGTGCTGGATTACATCGCCAAGGGCAAGGCCGAAGGGGCGGCCCTGCGCCTGGGCGGCGGCGCGGCGCGCACGGAGACGGGCGGCTTCTATATCGAACCCACCCTGTTTGACGGCGTCACCAACCAGATGACCATCGCGCGGGAAGAAATTTTTGGCCCCGTGCTCTCCACCATCAGCTTTTCCAGCACGGAGGAAGCCTTCCGCATCGCCAATGACACGATCTATGGTCTGGCGGCGGCGGTGTGGACGCGCGACCTGTCCACCGCCATGAAGGCGGCCCGCGCCATCCGGGCCGGTAGCGTCTGGATCAACTGCTATGATGGCGGGGATATCACCACGCCATTCGGCGGTTTCAAACAGTCCGGCTTCGGCCGCGACCGCAGCCTGCACGCGCTGGAAAAATATACCGACCTGAAAAGCGTCTGGATCGATCTATCGTAAGGGGCAAAGCTCAGGGCCGCTTGCGTTGGGTGAACGCGGCGGCCAGGGCCTTCAGATTATCCGCCTGATCGCGCGGTTCGGGTTCCGGCAGATCGCCGCTGCCCGTGCCCATGCGGGAGATGATGGCATCCAGCATCTGCGGCGACAGCTTTTTCGGCCCCGGCTGCGGCTTGGCGGCGCGCTGGATACCCTGGCCGGGGGCCGGCGATGCGGTGGTGATGCCACCGCCGCGCGCCACCCGATCCACCGCACTGCCGACAATGGCCTTCAGGAAGGGCTTGGCCAGACCGCGCAGCAACTGCTCATCATCCAGCGCCCAGGTGATCAGCACGCGCTGAGCCTGGGCGCGGTTGCCCTGCGCCGCCTTCAATGCCTCACGAATTTTGAGCGTGACATAGGTATCGCTCATGGCCCACTCCTTCGGGAGATTTGTGCCCAAGACTACCGAAGCCGGCCCCGCTTGCCCAAATAAAAATGTGATGTGCCGTGGTGACCCGGCATCCTGGTGTGTTTATCGACCGACAAGCATATCCAGCGGCACCGACAACGCCGCCGCAATCCGGTTCAGCGTATCAATCCCCCCGCGTTTGCGACCTGCTTCGATTTCGGAGATGAAGGATTGCGAGAGGCCGGCTGCCTGGGCCAGGGCGAGGGCGGAAAGGCCCCGATGCTGACGCAGAACCAACACGGGATTTTCCCCATCCAACAGCCGATTGACCACATTGTCGGGGAGTGTCCCGGCTTCACCGCCATCCAGTTTACGGGCCACAGCCTCGATATCCGCGAGGTCGGCGGCATCTTCCAGCAGTTCCTGGATGGCTTCAAAATCAGCACGGCTCAACGTCACGCTGTCCGGCGTCTCCGCAATGGGGCGGATATGCAAAGCGTTCATCGATAAACGTCCTTTTATCGCCCGGAGCGATATCCACTACCCTCTCACCCCGCCCGCAGAGCCGCAAACACCTCCTCGGCCTGCGGCATGGCGGTGCCGGTGCCGATGCGGGTGCAGGCGATGGAGGCGGCGACATTGGCATAGCGCATGGCATCGGCCAGCGCGTCCCCCGCCGCCAGCCGGGCGGACAGGCTGCCGACAAAGCAATCCCCGGCCCCGGTGGTATCCACCGCCTTCACCTTGCGGCCCGGCACCAGTTCATGGCCCATCGATGTGACGGCCAGCGCGCCGCGCACGCCGAGTGTGGCGATCACCACCTGATCGTCGCGGCGGAACAGGCGGCGGGCGGCTTCGGCCACCGCTTCCACCGGCGCGTCACCGGACAGTTCCACGCCGGCGAAATGGCCCAGCTCCGTCTCGTTCACTACCAGGATGTCGGTATCAGCCCAAAGCTCAGCGGGTGCATCATCCAGGGCTGGCGCCGCATTCAGCACGGTGCGGGCACCCGTGGCGCGCGCCTGGGCGAAGATGCTGGCAATGGTGCTGCGCGGCACCTCAAACTGGCTGACCACGATATCGCCAGCGGCAATGGCCACCCCCTCAGCATCGGCGGGCACGATCTCCTTATTGGCGGCGGGGATGACGACGATGCGGTTTTCCGCCGTCGCATCCACCAGGATCAGGGCATTGCCGGTGCCCAGCGTCTCGCTGCGCTTCAGGCCGGATGCCTCAATGCCTTTTTCGGCGAAGAAGGCCGCGACCTGATCGCCGAAGGCATCGCGGCCCACCCGGCCGACAAAGCTGACCGCCACGCCCTGCTGCACTGCCGCCACGGCCTGGTTCAGCCCCTTGCCGCCTGGCATCAGCTGCACCGTCTCCCCATTCACCGTTTCGCCGGCGCGCGGTGCCGCCTGCATGGTGGCCAGGATGTCGATATTGGTGCTGCCGAGAACGATCAGCTTGGCCATGTTGGTCCCTTTGCCTCTGGATAGCGGGTTGACGGCGGCGTTCCTACCCGGTTCCCCGCTGTTGGGGAAGGGGCTTAACCCGCCTTCTTCTTCTCCGCCTCCAACTCATCCAGCAGGGCCTTGCGCGACAATTTGCCGATCATGGTCTTGGGCAGCTCATCGCGGAATTCATACAGCTTGGGCTGTTCGATGGGGGACAGCTTATCTTCCAGGAAGGACTTGATATCGTCCTTGCTCAACACCGCGCCATCGCGGGTCTTGATATAGGCCTTCACCGTCTGGCCGCGATAGGGGTCGGGCACGCCCAGCACAATGCATTCCGCCACCTGCGGATGCTGGTAGATCGCCTCTTCCACATTGCGCGGATAAACGTTGTAGCCGCCGGCCAGGATCATGTCCTTGATGCGGTCAACGATGAAGATATAGCCGTCTTCATCCAGATAGCCGACATCGCCGGTATGCAGCATCCCGCCATCCAGCGTCTCAGCCGTTTCCTTGTCCTTCTTCCAATAGCCCTTCATCACCTGCGGGCCGATGATGCAGATTTCGCCCCGTTCGCCGCGCGGCACCTCCGTACGGCGATCTTCCAGGCTGACGATGCGGATATCCGTACCGGGCACCGGCAGCCCGATGGAGCCGGCGCGGCTGGCATGGGTCGGGTTGATGGTGGCGATGGGGGCGGATTCCGACAGGCCATAGCCTTCCACCAGGGCGCAGCCGGTCAGCTTCTCGAACTGCGCCTTCACCTCCACCGGCAAGGGCGCACCACCGGAATTACAGACCTTGATGGAGGAAAGGTCGTATTTCCCCACATCCTTGTAATTATTGATGGCGGTATAGATGGTGGGCACCGCCGGAAACTGGGTGGGCTTTTTCTTGTGGATCGTCTCCAGCACCTGCTCCAGCTCGAACCGGGGCAGCAGGATCATTTCCCCACCATTCTGGATGGTCAGGTTCATCACGCAGGTCATGGCGAAGACGTGGAACAGCGGCAGCACGCCCAGCATCCGCTCATTCCCCGGTTCTGCCATCGCGCTGAACCAATAGGCGGCCTGGGCGGTATTGGCGGTGATATTCTGATGCGTCAGCATCGCCCCCTTGGGCACGCCCGTGGTGCCGCCGGTATATTGCAGCACCGCCACATCATTGACGGCATCCAGCGCCACCGGGCGCGGCCTGCCATCATTGGCCACCAGTTGTTTGAACCAGACATGCCGATCATCGCGCGGGATGGCGGCGATTTCCTTCTTCTTCACGAAGGGGAACAGCAGGTTCTTCGGGAAGGGCAGGATGCCGGCCATCGGCACCACGATGATCTTTTTCAGCCGGCTCTGCCCGAACATCTTGGCCAGCTTGTCATATGTGACCTTCAGATCCAGGCTGATCATCCAGTCAGCCTCGGAATCATTGATCATGTGGCAGATTTCACGTTCCGCGTAGAGCGGGTTGAAATTCACCACCACGCCGCCAGCCTTCAGGATGCCGAAATAGCAGATCACCGAATAAGGGGTGTTGGGCAGGAACAGGCCGACCTTCTGGCCCTTCTGCAAGCCCATGTCCTGCAAACCCTTGGCGAAGCGATCCACCAGATCGGTGATCGCGCCATAGGTATATTTCTTGTCCAGGAAATCGACGCAAGGGCGGTCGCGGAAGCGCTGGGTCGCCTGATCCAGCAATTGCGGCAGGGTGCGTTCCGGGATGGGGCTATCCCACTTCACACCGGGCGGGTAGGAGCCTTCCCACACAAAGGGCCGGCGACCCTGTTGCTGCTGCTGCACGGATGCGACCGCTTCGGCCATTTTATTCCTCCCGGTATGGACTGCCGGCGCCTTCCAGCGCGACGCCTTTGAATCTCCTATATCGGGAGGGGAAATGGAACCTCAAGCGTTTCTTCGGCCTTCCGTTACGTCACCCAAGCGTTTTTTTTGCAAGCCCCACCCCGACAGGGCGAATGGCCAGCGGTTACCGTCTCCCCGCCTTATCCAACAGGCGGCGGCGGGGGTTGTCCGGGCCCTTGGCCAGATCATCCCGCACGGTACCGGCGGCGGGCGATTCTCCGCTGGCATAGGCGGCCCGGCCAATCATGTGGGCGGCAACCGGTGTGGTCAGCAGCAAAAACAGGATGGCCGCCACCACGCGGGCCACCACATCCAGGCCGGGAAAGAACAGGGCCACGGCCAGCAGCACCAGCCCGCAGCCCAGCGTGCCGGCCTTGGAACTGGCGTGCATCCGGGTCAGCGCATCGGGCAGGCGCACCACGCCCAAGGCCGCCACCAGACAGAAAAACGACCCGGCCACCGCCAGGATGCCGACGATGGCCTGCGCGATCTGGTCAAGCATGGGGCTTCTCCTTCTCCTGCTGCGCGGCCTCCCGCTCCTCTGGCCTCTCCACCACGCGCCGTTCCAGGAAACGGGCATAGGCGACGGTGCCGAAAAAGGCGACCAGGGCCAGGGCGATGGCGGCATCCAGAAATACCACTTGGCGCACATACAGCGTGTAGAGCGCGATGAAGGCCACGGCCAGCACACCGAACAGGTCGATGGCAATGATGCGGTCCGCCGTGGTCGGCCCGCGCAGCACCCGCACGATGGTCAGCGCAAAGGCGGCGAACAGCATCACCATGGCGATGGTCAGGCACCAGGACAGGAAAGGGGTGAGGGGGGGCGTCATCGCAGCACCTGCAGGATACGGCGTTCCATACTATCCTTGGTTTCCGCGCACAAAGCCGCCGCATCGCCCCCGAACATGGCATGGATGTAGAGATGCTTGCGGTCGGGAGCGACATCCAGCGTCAGCGTGCCGGGCGTCAGGGTGATGGAACAGGCCAGCAGGGTAATTTCCAGATCCGTCCGCGCATCCAGCGGGATGGCGATGACGGCCGGCTGCACCTTCTCCCCAAAGCCCAGCACGCTGGCCGTCACCTTCAGGGAGGAGAGGACAATCTCCTTCAGCAGCCAGAGGAAATAGCCCAGCGAACCCCAGAGCAGGCGGAAATAACGCTGGTTGGGGTAAAGCGGCCGGCCCAGCCACAGCACGCCATGGCCCAGCACAAAGCCGGCCGTGAAGCCACCCAGGCTGAAATCGGCATTGAAGCCCATCCAGGCCAGGGCCAGCAGCAGGTTCAGCACCAGCAGGTTCATGGCTGCACCTCCATCGCGGCCGGTTCGGCGGCCCCGACCAGGGTGGGGGTGGTCGGCACCGCCCCCAGCACCGCATCGATATAGGCTTGCGGATCAACCAGCCCATCGGCGGCCATGGCGCTGACCCGCATCAAGGGTTCAGCATAAAAACCGATGGTGACGGTGATGGCAGACAGCAGCACCAGCGGTGCCACCAGCGCCACGCGCGCCGCCCCGCCCAGGCTGGCGGTGCCCAGTGCCTCACCCGCCGGGTTGGCCTTCCACACCATCTCCGCCCACAGCCGCCCGACCAACCAGAAGGTCAGCAGGCCCGTGACCAGGGCCACGGCGACGATGGCCCAGTTCTCCACGGCCAAGCCAGCACGCACCAGCAGCAGCTTGGACCAGAAGCCGGAGAAAGGCGGGAAACCGGCCAGCGAGGCCAGCGGCACGAACAGCACCACACAGAGGATCGGGGCAGCGGTGAACAGCCCGCCCAGCCGGGTGTAAGACGTATCCCCGCCCGACAACCGGCGCACCACGCCGGCCCCCAGAAACAGGTTGGTCTTCACCACAATGTCATGCACCAGATAGAAAACGGTGCCGGCAATGGCCAGCGGGGTGGCGATGGCCAGCCCCATGATCATGTAGCCGATATGCGCCACCACCTGCCAGGACAGCGCCCGGCGCAGGTCGCGCACCGCCAGCGATCCCAAGGCCCCCGTCAGCATGGTGGCCCCGGCAATCCACAGCAGGATGCCATGGGTCCAGCCCATATCGCCGGTGAAGATCAAGGTGAAACAGCGCAGCAGCGCATAGACGCCCACCTTGGTCAGCAGGCCGGCGAAAATCGCCTGCACCGCCACGGCGGGCGTGTGATAGGCGGCAGGCAGCCAGAAGAAGAAGGGGAAAACCGCCGCCTTCATGCCAAAGGCGATGATGAACAGCACGGCAATGGTGCTGACCAGCCCCTTATTGGCGACATGCGGCACCCGCACGGCCAGATCGGCCATGTTCAGCGTACCGGTCACGCCATAGAGCAGGGCAACGGCCAGCAGGAAACAGGCGGTGGCGATCAGGTTGATGGCGGCATATTTGATGGCGCCGTCGATCTGTTCCTTCGTACCGCCCAGCGACAGCAGCACGAAGGAGGAGATCAGCATCACCTCAAACCAGACATAGAGGTTGAACAGATCGCCAGTGATGAAGCTGCCGCAGACGCCGACCATCAGCACCTGAAAGATGATGTGGTATCCGCCGCGTTCACGCACCGCATCCACATCGCCCAGCGCATAGACGGCCACCGCCAGCGCCATCACCGACGCGATCAGGATCATCAGCGCCGACAGCGTGTCGGCCACCAGGGTGATGCCGAAGGGGGCGGCCCAACTGCCCATCTGGGCCACCTGTACGCCGCCTTCCATCACCCGCGCCAGCAAGAAGCCGGCCAGGATCAGCAGCAGCGTGCTGCCCCCCAGCGACAGCACGCGTTGCAGGGCCGGGCGGTGCCAGAACACGGCGCACAGGGCCGCCGTGGTCAGCGGTACCAGAATGGGGGAGGCAACCAGCCAGGCGATCATACCGCATCCTCCGGCTCAGCCGTGCGCATCTGGCTGCTGTCCAGCGTGCCCAGTTCCTGATAGCCGCGATAGACCAGGGCCAGCACGAAGGAAAGCAGGCCAAAACCAATGACGATGGCGGTCAGGATCAGCGCCTGGGGCAGCGGGTTGGCCAGACCCTGGCCCAGCACCTCCTGCCCCTGGCCGATCAGGGGGGCCTGACCGGGCGTCAGCCGGCCCACCAGCAGGATGGCGACATTGACGGCGTTGGACAGCAGGATCACCCCGAACAGCACCCGCAGCAACTGGCGCGACAGGAACAGATAGACGGCACCGGCAACCATGCCGCCGACGGCGAAGGCCATGATGGTTTCCATGGGTTCAATCCTCTTCCATCAGGGCCTGGACCATGGCCAGCAGGGCGCCGACCACCACCAGATAGACACCAATATCAAACAGCACGGGCGTGCCCAGCGCCAAACCCTTGGCGCCCGTGGCATCCTTGAAGATGATCCAGCGCGCCGTCATGAACGGGTCGCCGCCGGGGCCGGCAAAAAAGCCGGACAGGATACCCAGCAGCAGCCCGCCGCCCAGCAGGCTGCGCGGGTCCACCACCAGCAGGCGCTTCATCTCCTTCACGCCAAAGGCCAGTGCGTGCAGGGCAAAGGCCACGGCACAGATCAGCCCGCCAACAAAGCCGCCCCCCGGCTCATTATGGCCGCGCCAGAGGATGAAGATGGAAAACAGGATCATCAGGGCCAGCAACAGGCGCGTGGCCGTGCGCAGGATCAGGCTGTCCATCACGCGGCCTCCCCCGTCTGCGGCCCTGGCTGCGGTTTAGCTTTCGGCTTGGCATAGCGCGCCTTCAACAGCGCCAGCACGCCCAACCCGGCGCTGGCCACCACGGTGATTTCACCCAGCGTGTCAAAGCCACGGAAATCCACCAGAATGACATTCACCACATTGCGGCCATAGGCTTCCAGATACGAGGTATCGCCGAAGAATTGCGACAGGGTCATCGGCAGCGGCAGGGCGATGATGGCCAGCAGGATGGCCGTCACCACCCCGCCCAGGCCCAGGGCCAGAATGCCATGCAGAAAGGCCGCCTGCGGCTTGCGGTCCGGCCCCTTGGGCAGGGCCGGCAGGCGGGCCAGCACCAGCACCAGAATGATGGCGGTCAGCGTCTCCACCATCAACTGGGTGATGCCGACATCCGGCGCGCCATAGGCGATGAAGAACATCGCCACCGACAAGCCATTGATCGACAGGGCGGTGATCGCCCCCAGGCGTGACCGGGCCCGCAAGGCCCCCGCCGTGCCCACCAGCATCATGATCCCCAGCAGCAGCCCCACCCATTGCCCGCCCAGATCGGTGGCGGGCAGCACCAGCGCCTGGCGGAACCACAGCGTGCCGCCCAGCAGCAGCAGCATGGCGGTAAAGATGATGGTCATATAGCGGGTCATCACCCCGCCCTGAAGCTGGCCGGTCACGGCGCGGGCCAGCGCATCCAGCCCGTTCAGGATATGGTCCCAGCCCTTGTCAGCATCAAAGCGGGTGGCGCGCTGCAACCCGGCCAACCCGGCGGTAAGGGGCCGCAGCGCCAGATAAAAGCCAATCCCCAACGCCACGGTGATAGCCGACAGGCCCAGCGCCGGGGTCAGCCCGTGCCAGAGATGCAGTTCCACCGCCAGCGGCGCACCGCGCACGGACGCCGCCACCTGCCCCAGCAGCCCATCCAGAACGGCGGGATACAGCCCCAGCAGCAGCCCCAGGCTGGCCAGCAGCGCCGGCCCCAGCCACAGCGTCACCCCGCCTTCATGCGCATGGGCGGCGGCCTTGGACGGTGTGCCCAGGAAGGGCTTGACGAAGACCAGCCCCGCGGCACCCAGCATGGTGGCATTGGCCAGCACAGACGCCACCAGCACCGGCCAGACCGGCCGGTCAGCGGTCAACAGCCCTTCATAGATCAGTTCCTTGCCGATAAAGCCCAGAAAGGGCGGCAGGCCGGACATGGACAGGGCGGCGAGCGCGATGAAAACCCCCGTCACCGGCATGGCGCGGAACAGGCCGGACAGTTCCCCCACCTGCCGCGTACCGCTGCCATGGTCCACCGACCCGGCCCCCATGAACAGGGCGCCTTTGTACAGGCTGTGCGCCAGCAGGAAAGCGGCGAAGCCCCGGATGGCATAATCCGTGCCCAGCCCCACCAGCATGGTCAGCGTACCCAATGCCATCAGGGTGGTATAGGCCAGGATCTTCTTCAGATCGGTGGCGCGCAACGCCATGGCCCCGCCCCAGAAGGCGGTCAGCGCGCCGAAGCCTGTCAGGGTCCAGAACCAGATGTCGGTGCCGCCCAGCAGCGGCGACAGGCGGGCCAGCAGATAGATGCCGGCCTTCACCATGGTGGCAGAATGCAGATAGGCGCTGACCGGCGTGGGCGCATCCATGGCATTGGGCAGCCAGAAATGGAACGGCACCTGGGCGGACTTGGTGAAGGCGGCCAGCAGCAGCAGGGCCAGGATGGGCAGATACAGCCCATGGGTCGTCAGGTCCATGCCCTTGGCGGCAATTTCCGACAGGCTGCCGGCCCCACCCGCCGTGCCCAGCAGGATCAGCCCGGCCAGCAGGGCCATACCGCCGCCACCCGTGACCAGTAACGCCTGTATGGCGGAACGGCGGGAACGGGCATCGGCATGGTTGAAGCCGATCAGCAGGAAGGAGGTAACCGAGGTCAGTTCCCAGAACACAAACAGGCTGATGATATCATCGGCCAGCACCAACCCCAGCATGGCCCCCATGAAGGCCATGATGAAGAACAGAAAACGCCCCTCATGCCGGTGCCCGCGCAGATAGCCGCCAGAATACAGCACGATCAGCGTACCGATGCCGGTGATCAGCAGGGCGAACAACAGCGACAGCCCATCCAGCCGAAACGCCAGTTCCACCCCCAGTGCCGGCACCCATTTCCAGGATTCGGCCACCGGCTGCCCGCCCACCACTGTAGCGAACTGCCCAGCAAACCAGACAAATCCCCCCGCTGGCGCCAGCGCCAGCAGCCAATGGGCAAAGGAGGGGAACAGGCGGTTGAGCGTCGGCGCCAGCGCCGCTGCCAGGAAGATGATCCCTATCGCTGTCAGCATCGGGGCGGCCGGCCTCTCTCGTTTCGGATGGAAGGTCCAGGCCAATATAAGGGCTGAGGCCCCCCCATCAACCAAAACCGGACAGTTCAGGGACGAAAACGTCCCAATCCGGCTTTCGATCCCAGGGGAGAGGGCACGAAAGAAAGCGAAACCAACAAAAAGGCCGGCACCCTTTGACAGGTACCGGCCTTTTTCAATCCCGCAGGCTTGGGCGCTTACGCGTCCAAGGCAGCGGCATTGTCGATGATGTGGCTGACAACGCCATATTCCTTGGCTTCTTCGGCCGACATCCAGAAATTACGGTCGGTATCTGCCGCCACCCGCTCAATCGGCTGGCCGGTTTCGCGTGCGATCACCGTATTGATGCGGTGACGCATCTTGATGATCTCCTTCGCCTCAATGGCGATGTCGGTGGCGGGGCCACCCACGCCGCCGGCGGGCTGGTGGATCATGAAGCGGGTGTTGGGCAGGCAGTAACGATCTTCCTTGGCAGCGCCCAGGAAGATATGCGCGCCAGCCGACGCCACCCAGCCGGTGCCGAGGATTTTCACCTTCGGCTTGATGAAGCGGATGATGTCATGGATCGTGTCGCCCGACTCGACATGGCCGCCGGGGGAGTTGATCACCAGCTTGATCGGATCATCGCTTTCAGCCGCCAGCGCCAGAAGCTGGGCGACAACTTCCTGCGCCACCTTCTGGTTGATTTCGCCGAACAGCAGGACCGTGCGGGCCTTGAACAGGTTCTGGGCCACGCTGGGCGGGGCCTTGGCCTGCTCCTTGGACGCGGTCTCCGGCTTTTCTTCTTCGTCGAGACGGATCGGGTTAACGAGCAAGGCACGCTCCTGGTTTGAAGACCTGTACAGCATCTGACCTAGCCGGAAATCGACAAAGGTTCAACCCATCGCAGCATGGATAACCTTATTTGGCGTGACGCAGTGCTTATTCAATCGGCCCCAACGCAAAAGGGGTGGCCTCAGCGCCACCCCTTTTCAGTCAAAAGAGCGCAGAAATCAGCCGTTCAGCGACTGTTCCAGCCTATGCAGTACCTCATAGCAGGGTAGAACCTGATGCACGCTGGCATTGGGTTCGCGGCCCTCGCGGATGGCGGCGACGAATTCGCGGTCCTGCAGCTCGATCCCGTTCATGGAAACGTCCACCTTGGACACGTCGATCTTCTCTTCCTTGCCGGTGATCAGATCGTCATAGCGGGCAATGTAGGTGCCATTATCGCAGATATAGCGGAAGAAGGTGCCCAGTGGCCCTTCATTGTTGAAGGACAGCGACAGGGTGCAGATGGCCCCGCCTTCGGTCTTCAACTGGATCGACATATCCATGGCGATGCCCAGTTCCGGGTGAATCGGCCCCTGCACGGCATTGGCCTTCACCACCTTTTCGCCCGTCTGGTACTGGAACAGGTCCACCGTGTGGGCGGCGTGGTGCCACAGCAGATGGTCGGTCCAGGAACGCGGCTGGCCCAGCGCGTTCATATTGGTGCGGCGGAAGAAATAGGTCTGCACATCCATCTGCAGAACCTTGGATTCACCGGCCAGGATGCGCTTGCGCACAAACTGGTGCGACGGGTTGAAGCGGCGGGTATGGCCAACCATACACACCTTGCCGGTTTCCTTCTGCACGGCAGCCACCGCCTGGGCATCGGCCAGGCTGTCGGCCAGCGGGATTTCCACCTGCACATGCTTGCCGGCCTTCATGCATTCGATGGCCTGGGACGCGTGCAACTGGGTGGGGGTACAGAGGATGGCGGCATCCACGCCGGGCTGGGCCAGCGCTTCGGCCAGTTCGGTGGTGACATGGGGCACGCCGTACTTATCGGCGGTCTCCTGCGTCTGGTCCAGGCGACGACCGACCAGGGAGACGACCTCCACCCCGTCGATCAGCTTCAGGGCGTCCAGATGCTTCTGACCAAAGGCGCCAGCGCCGGCGAGGATGATCTTCATGGCTTGTACTCTCTGATGGATGGGAATGGTGTTTGGGGGGGGAAGCCCGAAGCTGTCATCGCTTCCGTGAAGGCACATGCGGACCGATTGCAGGATCATGTTGTGCGTTTCACACTCTCCCCACCGTCACCCCGGCGAAGGCCGGGGTCCAGTTCGTAGGGCAAAGCGCTTGTGGCCTCTGGACCCCGGCCTTCGCCGGGGTGACGGTGGAGAAACGGCACTGGGTCCACATACCTCTCAAATCAGTGGCTTTAGACCTTTACGGGAGCAGCAAGAGCTCACCCCCCATTCTTCAAAATCAAATGCCCGACCGCCGTGTTGGAGGCCGGCACGTGGTAGAAGCGGTGCAGCAGGTCGACATTGGCTTCCAGCGCGCCGCGCATGATCAGCCACATCACCAGTTCAATCCCCTCCGACCCGGCTTCACGCACGTAATCGATATGCGGGATGCGGGCGGCCGCTTCCGGATCGTTGATCAGCAGGTCCAGGAATTTATTGTCAAATTCCTTGTTGATCAGCCCGGCACGGGGGCCCTGCAACTGGTGGCTCATCCCGCCCGTGCCCCAGATCTGCACATTCAGATCCTGGTCGAAGCTGCGGATGGCCTTGCCGATGGCCTTGCCCAGCGCATAGCAGCGGGCACCCGACGGCGGCGGGTACTGCACCACATTGACCGCGAACGGAATCACCTTGCAGGGCCAAGCCTCCGGCTGCCCGAACATCAGCGACAGCGGCACGGTCAGCCCGTGATCCACATCCATCTTGTTGACGATGGTGAGGTCGAAATCATCCTGAATGACCGACTGGGTGATGTGCCAGGCCAGTTCCGGATGGCCATGTACCACCGGCACCGGGCGCGCGCCGAACCCTTCATCGGCGGGCTTGAATTCCTCCCCGCAGCCAATGGCGAAGGTGGGGATCAGATCCAGGCTGAAGGCGGATGCATGGTCATTATAGACCAGGAAAACCACATCGGGCTTTTCCTCAGCGATCCAGCGCTTGGAGAAGTCGAACCCTTTGAACACCGGTGCCCAATAGGGCTCAGCAGATTTCCCCAGGTCCAGTGCTGCGCCGATGGCGGGCACGTGGGAGGTGCTGACACCTGCCGTTATCCTTGCCATTTCCGTTTCCTCCCCGTTTTATCAGACGACCTTGTTGCCGTTGCTGCCATCCGGGCGGCGACCGCCCGACAGCATCATGGCGGCATATTCTTCCTGGCTCATGCCGGTCATCGTGGCGGCGGCGGACTGGAAGCTCTTGCCATCGGTGGCGAAAATCTTCGCCAGGAAATAGACGTTGCCGCCCAGCGACAGCAGGCGATTATAATCGCGTGCCAGAACGCCCAGCTTCTGGTCCTCCGTCATTTTCCATTCGTCCAGATAGGCACGCTCATCGGCGCGGAACCGGTCACGGTTCTCCGCCTTCATCAGCGACATGCAGAACTGGTTCAGGTGATAACCCCGGCGCGACATCTCCGCATCGAAGATGATGGTGCCTGGAATGTTTCGGTAAGACGTATCTTCGGACATCAGCGCACCTCTTCCGGCCAATAGAGACGCAGGGGGTTATCCACCAGCAGCTTTTGTTGCAGTGCTGCCGTCGGTGCGATCTGCGGGATCACATCGACCAGATGCCCGTCATCGGGCATGTGGGTCTTCATGTTGGGGTGCGGCCAATCCGTGCCCCACAGCACCCGGTCGGGGAAGCTTTCCACAATATGCCGGGCGAACGGCACCACATCGCCATAGGCGGGGGGCCCGAGTTTCGACAGGCGTTCGGGGCAGCTTACCTTGGACCAGAAATTGGTGTGCTCGCGCATCAGCTTGGTGAACAGGGCGAATTCCGGCCCGTCCACCGGTTTGGTCACATCCGGGCGGCCCATATGATCCACCACCACCACCGTCGGCAGGCTGGTGAAGAAATCATAGAGTTCGGGCAGTTCCTGCGCCTCGAAATAGATCACGATGTGCCAGCCCAGCGGCTTGATCCGCTGGGCGATTTCCAAAAGCTCATCCCGCGGCAGGGCATCGACCAGCCGCTTGACAAAGTTGAAACGCACGCCGCGCACGCCGGCGGCGTCCAGCGCCTGCAGCTCTTCATCCGTCACGCTGCGGCGCACGGTGGCCACACCGCGCGCCCGGCCGCCCGATGCCTGCAACGCATCCACCACGGCGCGGTTATCCGCGCCGTGGCAGGTGGCCTGCACGATGACATTGCGGCTGAAGCCCAGATAATCGCGCAGCGCCCACAGCTTTTCCTTGGGTGCGTCGCAGGGGGTGTATTTGCGTTCCGGCGCATAGGGGAACACATCCCCCGGCCCGAACACATGGCAATGCGCATCCACGGCCCCCGGCGGGGGCACATAGGCGGGCTTGGACGGGTTGGGATGGAAGGGCAGCCAGTCGGCATCCATCTGGAAGGCGGGTTTATCAGCCATCTTACAGATCCCTTCCAGCATTGCCGCGCGCCTTCAAGGAGGCATCCAGACGGGGATAGACGCGGCGGGCATTGCCCTCAAACACGCGGTAACGGTCATCATCCGACAAGGGCAGGCTATCCAGATAGCGCTTGGTATCGTCGAAATAATGCCCGGTTTCCGGGTCGATGCCGCGCACGGCCCCCACCATTTCCGACCCGAACAGGATGTTCTTGATGTCGATCACCTTGAACAGCAGGTCGATGCCCGGCTGGTGATAGACGCAAGTGTCGAAATAGACATTCTTCATCACATGCTCGGGCAGCGGCGGCCGCTTCAGCATGTCGGCCAGCCCGCGATACCGGCCCCAATGATAGGGCACGGCCCCGCCGCCATGCGGGATGATGAAGCGCAGGTCGGGGAAGTCACGGAACAGGTCGCCTTCGATGAACTGCATGAAGGCGGTGGTGTCGGCATTGATGTAATGCGCGCCCGTGGCATGGAAGCAGGCATTGCACGACCCCGACACATGGATCATGGCCGGAACATCCAGTTCCACCATTTTCTCATAGAACGGGTACCAGTGCTTGTCGGTCAGTGGCGGGGCGGTCCAGTGACCGCCGGACGGGTCCGGGTTCAGGTTGCAGCCGACAAAGCCCAGTTGGGTGACGCAGCGCTCCAGCTCCGCCACCGAATTGGCGATGGGCACGCCCGGCGATTGCGGCAACTGGCAGACGCCGATGAAGTTTTCCGGGTAGAGATCGACCACCCGCTTGATCAGATCGTTGCAGGCTTCCGTCCAGGCGCGGCTGACCGCTTCATCCCCGACATGGTGCGCCATGGTGGAGGCGCGGGGGGAGAAGATGGTCATGTCTGCGCCGCGTTCGCGCAGCAATTTCAACTGGTTGGTCTCAATCGTCTCCCGGATTTCATCATCGCTGATGTCGGGCCGCGTCGGTTCCGGCAGGGCGGGGTTCTTGATGCGGGCGATCTGCGCGTCGCGGAAAGTCTGATGCTTGGCGGGTGCCGTGGTGTAATGGCCGTGGCAATCGATGATCAGCATTATTGCTTTTCCCTGTTCTGGTTATCCATTGATCCTTCCGACAGGCTTGTTGGAAGGATCAATGGACCGCAGCGACTGCGGCGGCGCGCCGCGTGGCGCGTGAAAGCCTGCGTGGCGTTTGAACGCGATACGGGAAGCCGATTCATCGGCTTCCCGGTACAAATTGAACGCGCATCGCGTCCAGCATGGCGGTGATTTCTTCCTGGTCCAGCGCGCTGGAGAGCGGCGGGGCCCATTCCTGGCGCTCCACCGTGGCGAGGCTCATCCAGGGGGACAGGCCTGCCTCTTCCACGGTGCGAGCGACCTCGCGCATTTCTTCGGCCCGGCGCTTGCCATGTTCCATGGTGCGGGAAATCATGTAGCGCGACAGCTTGTGCCAGTCCGGCCCCGGAAACAGATCGTTCAGGGAGGTCAGCACCGTGTCATCGACGCCGTAATGCCGGGCGGCCAGCAGGCTTTCGCTCAACAGCGCCTCAATCCCCTTCACCATCACCGACCGGCACATCTTGGCCGCCGAAGCCTTGCCGTATTCGGCAGAGAAGACGGAGAGGTTGGACAGGCCGATATCCCGCAATGCGGCCAGCACCGCATCGGCATGGGGGCCGCCCAGCAGGATGGGGGTGCCCAGCCGCTTGGGCGGTACCGGCGACATCACGGCGGCTTCGACATAGCGGGCACCGGCCCCGTTCATCGCCGCCGCCGCTTCGCCCTTGGCACCGGGGGAGGCGGAATTGAAATCCACGAACACGGCCCCGGCCGCCATGCCGGCCGCAGCCGCCTTGGCCGCATCAATGGTGCGGGCGGCGGTGACGGCGCTGATCACCAGATCGGCCCCGGCCACCGCATCCGCCGCATCGCTGCCCCGGCGCAGGAAGGGCCGGGAAGCCGCCGCCAGGGAGGGCGGCGAGGCTGGGTCAGCAAAGCGCACATCCCAGGCCGACAGGGTGAAGCCGCGTTGGGACAGATCGTCGGCCAGGATGGTGCCGACTTCCCCCAACCCGATCAGGGCGATTGATTTGAAGGACATGCTGTGACCTCACCCCAACAGATGGCCGGGAACATAAACCTCACCCCGCATCAGCTTGCGCGCCGTGCGCAGCAGGGCGGAACGGTTGACCTTGATGCCGGCGCCATCGGCGGCGACATCCATATCCACGGTGAAAAACCCGGTCGGGTGTTCCACCTCCAGCCGCTGCGGCCCGGTGGCGCCATCCAGCCCCGCCACCTGCGCTGCCACCGAACCGGGCAGCACGCAGGCGGTGGCAACACTGACGGCCCCCAGCACGCCAATCGCCTCATGCACCCGGTGGGGGATGAAGCTGCGGGTGCCGACCGCCCCGCCATGGGCGGGCGGGGACACCAGCGTCATTTTCGGCACGGTCTTCTTCGCCACATCGCCCAGGTTCATCCGGGGGCCCAGTTCCAGGCGGATCGCCTCCACCCTGGCTTTCAGGCTGGCGTCGGCTTCCAGCGCTTCCGGCGCTTCATCGCCCTTCACGCCGAAATCGGCGGCATTCAGGATGACGACGGGCATCCCGTTATCAATGCAGGTGACGCGCACGCCCGCCACTTCATCCACCACATTGCCGGTGGGCAGCAGGGCACCGCAACTTGAGCCCGCCACATCCAGGAAATCGATGGGGATGGCGGCGGCGGTGCCGGGCACGCCGTCGATGCGGGCATCCCCTTCATATTCCACCAGCCCGCCGGGCGTGGGCACATGGGCCACGGCCAGCGCCCCGGTATTCACCATATGGATGCGCACAGAGGTGACGGGGCCGGCCACCGGCACCAGGCCATTTTCAATGGCAAACGGCCCCACGCCCGCCAGAATATTCCCGCAATTCTGGCTGTCGCTCACCTCTGCCTTGTCCACCACCACCTGCAAGAACAGGTAATCGACATCGGCATCATCGCGGCTGGGCGGGCCGATCACCGCCACCTTGCTGGTCAGCGGATGCGCGCCGCCCATGCCGTCGATCTGGCGGGCATCGGGCGAGCCCATGGCGGCCAGCAGCACGGCATCGCGCGCCGCGCGGTCGGCGGGCAGATCATGGGCCTGGAAATACAGACCCTTGGAGGTGCCGCCGCGCATCACCGTGCAGGGGATGGGTTTCAGCATGGCGGCTTACTCCTGGTCAGCGGCCTCGATATAGGTCAGGCCCTTTTCGCGCAGCCGGTCGCGCATCTTGTAGAGGTCCAGGCCCAGCACGCCCTGCTTGAACTGGGCGCGGTTCTTTTCTTCCTTGATCTCACGCGCCTTGGCACTTTCCAGCACGGAGGCCGCTTCCTTACGGGCGACGACGACGACACCATCATCATCGGCAACGATGATATCGCCGGGATTGATGGCGGCCCCGGCACAGGTGACGGGCAGGTTCACATCGCCCAGCGTCTCCTTCACCGTGCCCTGGGCGAAGACCGCCTTGGACCAGACGGGGAAACCCATTTCGGTCAGCGTGGCGATATCGCGCACGCCGGCTTCAATGATCAGGCCGCGCACGCCGCGCGACATCAGGGATTCGGCCAGCAGATCGCCGAAGTAACCATCCTCGCAGGGGCTGGTCGGCTTCACCACCAGGATATCGCCCGGCTGGCACTGTTCGACGGCCACATGGATGGTCCAGTTATCGCCCGGCGCCACGGTGCAGGTGACGGCGGTGCCGGCAATGTGCGCCGGGCGGTAGATCGGGCGCATATAGCTGGCCAGCAAACCCTTGCGGCCCTGCGCCTCATGCACGGTGGCGACGCCATAGCGGGCAAATTCATCCACCAGGGCGGAATCGGGGCGCTTGATATTGGTGACGACCACGGGCATGGCCAAACATCCTCCAAAACGGGTGCGCGGATTGGTCCTCCGCGCTTGATCTTGGGTCGGACTATGGACCTGGCTTGCCAAGAAGCTCCACTTCAAAACGCCGATCATGCTATAATATTTTGTTAGAACGTTCTGGATCATAAGGATTGCTGCGGTGCAGGAAATCCCGAAACTGCGGGCATTACAGGTTATTGCGGAGGTTGTTCGCACCCGCAGCACGGTGGCGGCGGCCGACGCCGCCCACATCTCCCAGCCGGCGGTGACGCAGACGGTGGCCAAGCTGGAAGCGGCGGTGGGGGAGGTGCTGTTCACCCGTACCGGCACGGGGATGGAGCCGACCGAACCCGGCCGCCGCTTTGCCCAGCGCATTGGGCGCGCGTTTGATCAGTTGCATCTGGCGGAACGCGAACTGGGGGTGCCGGGGCTGGGGGGCCGGGTGACCAGCGTGCAACTGCGCACCCTGGTGGCGGCGGTGGAGGCGGGCAGCTTCACCCTGGCCGCCGCAAAGCTGGGCGTGTCACAGCCCAGCGTCAACCGGGCCATGCGCGATCTGGAAAGCCTGTGTGGTCGCCCCCTGCTGGCCCGTACCCCCCAGGGGCTGGAACCCACGCGGGAGGCGCGCGGGCTGGCCCGGCTGGCGGCCCTGGCCCTGGCGGAAATCCGCCAGGGGCTGGAAGAATTGCGCGAATGGCGGGGCCAGATGACGGGGCGGGTCTCCGTCGGCTGCCTGCCGCTGGCCCGGTCGCACCTGTTGCCCGAGGCGATAACGGGGCTGCTGGCCCGTTACCCGGAGGCGCAGGTGCGGATCATCGATGGCCCTTATGCCGAACAGTTGCATGAATTGCGGCATGGCGGGCTGGACCTGATTGTCGGCGCGCTGCGCCTGCCGCCGCCCACGCCGGATATCGAACAGGAGGTGCTGTTCGTGGAGCCGCTCTCCATCGTGGTGCGGGCCGATCACCCGATCCTGGCTGAAGGGCAGCCGTCGGCGGCAGCCCTGGCGGCGCTGGACTGGATCGCGCCACGCGACGGCACACCCGCCCGCGCCCATTTCGCCAGCTTCTTCGACGCTGCCCAGGTGAAGCCGCCGCGTCACATCATTGAATGCAGTTCCCTGATCGCGTCACGCGGGCTGTTGATGCAGAGTGACCGGGCCGCCTTGCTGTCCGCCAGCCAGGTGCGGCAGGAGGTGGAGGCCGGGTATCTGGCCGTGCTGCCGCAGCCCTTGCCCGGCACCGAACGCCCCATCGGCCTGACGGTGCGCAAAGGCTGGCAGCCGACGCGGGTGCAGGCGGCGTTGATGGAACTGCTGCGGCAGGGGGTGCAGTAGTGGATAGTTTAATCTCCATTTTGGAAATAATCTTTGCAAAATTAGTCTTAATATGAGAGCTAACTTTGCCTAATTATCTAAACTGGAGAAGGGGGTTTTGATGAAAATTTGGGCAATTATCAGCATTGTGCTTGTTGTTTTGGGTGTGCTTGTGTCTACCGCTTTTCCCCCAGTGGGAGCGGGGATGGCAAGCTTGGGCTTCAGTATCATGTTCTGGGTATGGGCTATCAGTCATTTAAGGCGTCACCATAATGCAATGGATCAGCAGATCGCTCTGCTGAAAGATATCAAAGCCAGCCTTCAAGGCAGTTCGTCGAACTGATCTGGCTTTTATTGATGCTATCCTCGGCAGGGGGGCTGCGATCACCCCCCCGCCCCCCGACGAAAACGGCCGGGGGAACAGCCGATGCGGCTGGTGAAGAAGCGGTTGAAATAGGCGGGGTCAGTGAAGCCCAACTCAAACGCCACCTCCGCCACCGGCAGATCGCCGTACAGCAGGCTGTGTTTCGCCTCCGCCAGCAGCCTTTCATGCAGCAGGTCGATGGGCGCGCGGCCTGTCACCTCCATGCAGGCCGCACGCAGCCGGCCCGGTGTGGCGCCCAGGGCTGCCGCATAATCCGCCACCGACCAGCCGTCGCGGAAATGGGTGGCCAGCAATTCGCGGTAGCGGGCCACCAGCGTCACCCGTGGCCCCCGTGCTGCTGCCCCGGCTGCCCCTTCCACCAGCCTTGCGGCGCGTAAACTGGCCAGCAGCAGCGTGGTCAGCAACCCTTCCACCATCAATTCCCGGCCCGGCCTTTGTTCCTCCATCTCCGCTTCCAGAGCGGTGGCGAGTGGCAGACACAGCGTATCATTGGCGGGCAGGGGCACGGTGCGGGCGGCGGAGAACAGGTTTTCCAACCCAGCCTCCCGCCGGGCCAGCGCGTGCAGCAGCGGGTCCACGAAGGTGATGACAAAACCCTGGCTTTCTGGCCCGAAATCAAAGCCATGCACCTCCCCCGCTGGGACCAGCAGCAGGGCAGGGGCGGTGAAGCCGTGTGCCCGCCCGCCGGCCAGCATCGCCCCGCTGCCTTTGCCCATCACCAGCACATGGTTCAGGTCCGGGTGGGCATGGGGGGCGATTTTCCAGCCGCTGGGGCGGGAGCGCCGTTCCAGCGTTTCGGCATGGATGAACCGTTCATCCGCCTTGGCCGGCGCTTCACCATAGAGAAAGAAACGCGGCACCAGCGGGCGGGTGGGGCGCATCGGCGAATCCTCAATTTATGCTGTTATGCAGCATTACGAAGGATCGATGAAAAGTCCAATTTTTTGATCGCTGCGTGTCCTGTTTGTTGGGTGAACCTTTTGTAGCATCGCACCAACAACGCTAAATCAATGGAGAGGAAACGGCGATGCGTACCCAGGTGGCGATTATCGGGGCGGGTCCGGCAGGTTTGCTGCTGTCCCATCTTTTGTACAAGGCCGGGATTGATTGCGTGATCCTGGAACGGCGCGACCGCGCCTATGTGGAAAGCCGCATCCGCGCTGGCATCCTGGAACAGATCACCGTCGATCTGCTGCGCCAGGTCGGCGTGAATGAGCGGATGGACCGCGAAGGTCTACCGCATGACGGCTTCGCCATGGCCACGGGTGAGGAGACGATCCGCATCGATATGGCGGCGCTGACCGGCAAGAACGTCATGGTCTATGGCCAGACAGAGGTGACGCGCGACCTGATCGACGCCGCCATTGAGCGCAACATCCCCCTGCTGTTCGAGGCGGAGAATGTCGCCGTGCATGAGGTGACGGGGGCTAAGCCCATCGTCACCTGGACCCGCAACGGGAAAGAGGAGAAGCTGGAGGCGGATTTCATCGCCGGCTGTGACGGGTTCCACGGCGTGGCACGCGCCTCCATCCCCGCCGACAAGCTGTCCTTGTTTGAACGGGTGTACCCGTTCGGCTGGCTGGGCCTGCTGGCCGATGTGCCGCCGTGCGACCATGAACTGATCTATGCCAGCCATGAGCGGGGTTTTGCGCTCGCCTCCATGCGCTCCCACACCCGCTCACGCTATTATGTGCAGGTGCCGCTGACGGAGAAGGTGGAGGAATGGTCGGATGACCGGTTCTGGGATGAACTGACCGTCCGCCTGGGGCCGGATGTGGCCCCGCGCATCACGCGCGGGCCGTCGCTGGAAAAATCCATCGCGCCGCTGCGCAGCTTTGTGGCGGAGCCGATGCGCTATGGTAACCTGTTCCTGGCCGGTGACGCCGCCCATATCGTGCCGCCGACGGGGGCCAAGGGCTTGAATCTGGCGGCCTCCGATGTGGCCTTCCTGGCGGAAGGGTTGATCGACCATTACAAGGGCAGCGCCACCGGGCTGGAGCTTTATTCCGCCCGTGCCCTGTCGCGCATCTGGAAGGCGGAACGTTTCTCCTGGTGGTTCACCAGCCTGATGCACCGTTTCCCGGATACCGATGCCTTTGGCCGGCGGATGCAGATGGCGGAGCTGGATTATATCAAGGGCTCCGAAACCGCCCGCCGCACCGTGGCGGAAAACTATGTCGGGCTGCCGCTGCGGTAGAGCTGCTTTCGGTTGACCGGAAACAGGCCCGGCGATTGAGAAGAACGAAAGGTTAAAGCCCGTTTCCGCACAGCGGAAACGGGCTTTAACGTGGGTAATTCACGGGGATAGGGGGCAGCCCCCTATCCCCGCTGCTCCACCGCGCCGGGGAACCGGTCCACGGTGCGCAGGGCTGGGAACAGCACGGCCCAGATCAGCACCACGGCCAGCGTGCCGATACCGCCCACCACCACGGCGGGCCCAGCCCCCAGCCAGGCAGCCATCACGCCGGATTCGAACTCCCCCAACTGGTTCGATGCGCCGATGAACAGGCTGCTGACGGCGCTGACTCGGCCCCGCATCTCGTCCGGGGTTTCCAACTGCACCAGCGACTGGCGGATGAAGACGCTGACCATATCGGCTGCCCCCATCACCACCAGCGCGATGCCGGCAATGATGGCGGAACTGGTCAGGCCGAAAATCACCGTACCAACGCCGAACGCCGCCACGCAGATGAACAGGGTCCGCCCCACCTGCCGCCGCACCGGCCAGATGGATAGGGCCAGGCCGGTGGCCAACGCGCCGACCGACGGCGCGGCGCGCATGATGCCGACCAACATGGGGCCGGCACCAAACTGATCCTTGGCCAGAATCGGCAGCAAGGCCGTGGCCCCGCCCAGCAGCACGGCGAACAGGTCCAGCGAAATGGCGCCCAGCACGATGGGTTTGGCCTTGATGAAGGAAAAGCCGGCCAGCAGCACCTGCATGGAAACCTTCTTGGCGGCTTCCTTGGGCGTGCGCGGTTCCAGCTTGATCAGCCAGACCAGCACGAAAGCCGTGGCGAACAGGGCGGCGCTGACGGCGAAAACCGTGTGACCGATCACGCCATAGAGCACGCCGCCCAGCGCCGGGCCGATGATGCTGGCCCCCTGCCAGGCTGATGAATTCAATGCCACGGCGCGGGGGAAAATCTCCCGCGGGACCAGATTGGGCACCAGCGATGCCGCCGCCGGCATCTCAAACGCCCGGCCCACGCCCAGGATGAACACGGCGATGAAGGCGGGCCAGATCGGGGCATTGTCATTCCACAAGGCCATCCAGAGCAGCATCATGGCGATGATGTCCAGCGTCTGGCAGACATTGATGATGCGCCGCCGGTCGAACCGGTCGGCGACATGACCGGTGATCAGCACCAGCAGGATCGATGGCAGGAATTCGGCCAGACCGACGAATCCCAGCGCGAGCGCGCTGCCGGAAACATCGTAGATTCGCCAGCCGGTGGCGACGATCTGGATTTGCAGGGCCAGGATGGCGCAGATGCGGGCGAACCAGTAAAGCCGATAGCCGGAATAGGCGAACGGGCTTTGCGGCTTTTCAAGCGGGGAGGGGGCAGACATGGCACCGGATCGGGTAACGGGCGACAGGTTGGAACTATGCGCCAGCCCCGATCCGGGCGATAAGGGTGCATCCTGCAAGGCAGAATATCGTCTGGGGCAGGACAGGATGTCAGGGGAACCATGATGGCACTGAAGGATGATGTGGTGGTGCGGGTGGCGCAGCGGCGCGATGTGCCCGACATGCTGGCCCTGCTGCGGGAAGACAGCCTGGACCCCAATGCCACCGACGTGAATGCCACCGACCTGACGCCCTATTACGAGGCGTGGGACGAGATCATGCTGGATCCCAACGCCGAAATGCTGGTGCTGGATGTGGATGGGCGGGTGGTCGGCGTGGCCCAGCTGAACTATATGCGCCATCTGGCGCGCGGCGGGATGCGGCGCTGCATGATTGAAAATGTGCGCATTGCCAGCGCCTTTCGTAACCAGGGTCTGGGCGAAGTGCTGATCGAAAATTGCCTGGATCTGGCCCGCGCGCGCGGCTGTGCCCTGGTGCAGCTGACCACCAACGCCCAGCGGACCGATGCGCACAGGTTCTACCAGCGCTTAGGCTTTCAGGCTTCGCATGTCGGCATGAAGCTGTATTTGTAATGAAGCGGTGGGATAACGGCCCCACCGCCCGTCCTGATTTTCACCAGAGCAGCCGAGAGAAACGGAACATCATGAGCACTATCGATCCGTCCGCCCCCGTCCGCGTCGCCATTCTGGGCGCTTCCGGCTATACCGGGGCGGAACTGATCCGATTCCTGCTCCGCCACCCGCGCGCCCGCATCGTCGCCCTGACGGGCGAACGCGCCGCCGGCAAGCCGGTGGCTGAGGTGTTTCCGCATCTGGCCCCCTATGATCTGCCGGCCCTGACCAAGATTGCCGATGTCGATTGGTCGGGCGTGGATTTCGTCTTCTGCGGCCTGCCACACGGTACCACGCAGGAAGTGATCGCCGGCCTGCCCGAACATGTGCGCATCTGCGACCTGTCGGCGGATTTCCGCCTGTTCGACGTGGAAACCTATGCCCAATGGTATGGCCACGCCCACAAGGCCCCGGCGCTTCAGGAAAATGCCGTCTATGGCCTGTCGGAAATCACCCGCGAGGCGGTGGCCAAGGCGCGGCTGGTGGCCAACCCCGGTTGCTACCCCACCGCATCGCAATTGCCGCTGATCCCGCTGCTGCAGGCCGGGCTGATCGAGATTGATGATATTATCATCGATGCCAAGTCCGGCGTGTCCGGTGCCGGGCGCGATGCCAAGCAGGGCAGCCTGTTCACGGAAGTGACCGAGGGCATCCACCCCTATGGCATCGCCAGCCACCGCCACGCGCCGGAGATTGAACAGGGCCTGACGCAGGCCGCCGGCAAGGATATTGTGGTTGCCTTCACCCCGCATCTGATGCCGATGGCGCGCGGCATCCTGGCCACCACCTATGTGAAGCTGAAGGGCAGCGCCACGGCGGATGATTTGCGCGACATGCTGCGCAACACCTATAAGGATGAGCCGTTCGTGAAGGTGCTGGCCGATGGCGTGGCCCCGCAGACGCGCCATGTCCGCGCCTCGAACCTCTGCCTGATCAATGTCTTTGCTGATCGGCTGCCGGGCCGCGCCATCATCATCTCGGCCATCGACAATCTGGTGAAGGGGGCTTCAGGTCAGGCCATCCAGAATTTCAACATCATGTATGGCTTTGAAGAGACGCTGGGCCTGGACCTGGTGCCGGTGTTCCCATGACCAGCCCGCTGCAGCCCACTATCCTGCCCTTCAAGGGCAAGCTGCCGGTCATCGACCCCACTGTCTTTCTGTCCAATGCCGTGGTCATTGGTGATGTGGAGATCGGGGCGGAGAGCAATATCTGGTTTGGCGTCACCATCCGTGGTGACGTCAACGCCATCCGCATCGGCCGTGGCACGAACATCCAGGATGGCAGCGTCGTGCATTGCACGCGGGAGCGCTTCAGCACGACCATTGGCGACAATGTGACGGTGGGCCATCTGGCCCTGCTGCATGGCTGCGTGGTGGAAGATGGGGCCTTCATCGGCATGAAGGCCTGTGTGATGGATGGGGCCGTGGTGGAAGCCGGCGCCATGGTGGCGGCCGGCGCGCTGGTCACCCCCGGCAAGCGGGTGAAGGCGGGGGAATTGTGGGGCGGCAGCCCCGCCAAGTTCCTGCGCCCGCTGACGGAAGAGGATGTGCGGGTCCAGATGGGCATTGCCCCGCACTATGCCAGCATGGCCAAGCAATATCTGGCAGAGGTTGGCGGCGGGGTGTGAAGGGGGCCGGGCCTGCCTATTCCCCTTCTGCCGGGGCGATCTTCTCGGCCACCGCGTCACGCTGCCGCCAGGGCAGCAGCTTCATCGTCAAGATGAAGGCTGACAGCAGCAGACAGATGAAATTGGTGACGATCAGCGGCCAGTCGCCCTGCAGCAACCCATAAAGGAACCAGCAGCAAAAGCCGCCGACCGTCAGCATATACATGCGGGCGGAGATGGCGCTGGTGTCACGCTGGCGGATGATTTTCCAGGCCTGGGGCGCGAAGCTGAGGGTGGAGCAAAGGGCGGCCAGCGTGCCGATGATGGGGATCAGTTCCATTCGCCCCCCTCCCCCCGCACCAGCAGGGCCACCGGCAACACGCTGAAGAGATCCGCCGCCCGCACCGGCCCGCCCGGCATCTGCCGCCCGGTCAGGGTGCAGCGCCAGCGGCCGGGCGGCAGGGGCAGGCTGGTATCCCGCCAGCCACCATTGGCGGCCAGGGCCAGGGGCAGCCGGGTCGCGGCGGTGATCACCGTCTGCCGGTCCCTTTCACGGGCGAAGGCGACCAGATGGTTGGCGGCCACGCCGTCCGCCTGCATCCCCTCATAACCGCCATCGCGGAACAGGTCCGGCAGGCGGCGGCGCAGATGCAGGGCTTGGCGGGTGACAGCCAGCTTCACCGCCCCGTCTTGCCAATCGGCCAGCAGGCGGCACATCAGCCCCGCCGGGTCGGCCTGCAAGCCCTGTTCGATATCATCCAGCAGCCCGGCGCGGGTCTTGTAATCCACCGGGCGGCGGTTATCCGGGTCCACCAGGGTCAAATCCCACAGGTCGGCCCCCTGATAGAGATCGGGCACGCCGGGGGCGGTCAGCTTCACCAGGGTCTGGGTCAGGCTGTTCACCACCCCCGCTTCGGCGATACGGGCCTGGAAAGGCAGGAAGGCCTCCAGAAAGGCAGGGCGGGTGGGGTCCAGCGCATCGCGGGCAAAAGACAGCATTGCCTCTTCATAGACGGGATCAGGGGCGACCCAACTGGTGTGGCGCTTGGCCTCCCGCAGGCTTTTCACCAAGGCACCTTCCAGCCGCTCCCGCAGGCTGGTCAAGGCATCCGCCTCGGGAATGCCGATGCCGGTCAGCTCCGCCGGCCAGACACCCAGCAGAAGCTGATAGAAGAAATATTCGTCATTGCGGTCAGGCGGGGCCGAACCATGCAGATCGCCCCGGCGGGCGCGCAGGATGCGGCTCCAGGTTTCCACCTGCCGGCCCCATTCATCCGGCACCTCCGCCAGCAGGGCCAGCCGCGCGCGCACATCCTCCCCCCGCTTGGTGTCATGCGTGCTGGTGCCCAGCATGGTGTGCGGCCAGTATTTCGCCCGTTCGGCATTGGCCTTGTGAAAGGCGGGCAGGGGCACGCCCATATGGTCGGGATGGCCGCCGACCTCGTTCAGGGCGATCAGCCGGTTGAAGCGGTAAAAGGCCGTATCCTCCAGCCCCTTGGCCATCACCGGCCCGCTGACCTGCTGGAACCGCATGGCCAGCCGCACCGCCTGGGACCGGCTGTAACCGCTGCCGGGGCGGGCCACCAGATCACTGGTCAACAGCCGGTGCAGGAAATCAAAGACGGAACTGTCCAGTTCCGGGGCATGGCGGCGGGCATGGGCCACCGCCCAGTCAATATCGCGCCGGTCTTCCGCCGTTGCCTCCCCGCCATCGACATAGGTGCGATAGACGGGGAAGGCGGCGATGATCTCCTTCAACCCGCGCTGCAGGATATTGCGGGTGAAATCGGTGGTGCGCGGGTTCTGGCGGGCCAGCCGGGCGGCATCGCGCGCCAGCACATTCAATTCCCCCGCCAGCTCGTTCTCCATAATGCGCAGCTTGGCCTCGCGCACGATGGCGGGGAAAGGCTGTGTCTGGCCGGTGAAGCTGTGATAGGTGCCGGTCAGGGCCAGTTCGCCACCGCCATCCACCAGCAGGCCCAGGATCAGGTTGGTGAATTCATAGCCGGTGGTGCCCTCCACCGGCCAATCCGCCCGCAGGCTTTCATGCCGGGCCAGGATTTTCTCCAGCACCAGATAAAAGGGCATCGGCGCCTTTTCCCGCAGCCAGCGGCAATAAAGGCCGGGGTCGGACAGGCCATCAATATGATCGATGCGCAAGCCCTCCACCACGCCTTCCCGCAGCAGCCGGAACACCAGCCCATGGGCATGGTCGAACAGTTCCGGCAATTCGATGCGTAGGCCCGCCAGTTCATTGATATTGAAGAAACGGCGGTAATTAATGTCATCCGCCGCGACGCGGAAATGCGCCAGCCGCCAATATTGCCGCTGGATCAGCCCATCCAGCCCCATCCAGCTTTCCAGATCGCCGGTCAGGCCGGTGAATTCCGCCACCGCATCGGCCACCGTCTGCGCTGCCTCTGTATCGCTGGCCACCAGGGCCGCCAGTTCGGCCTGCAGCTCCCGCGCGCGCCGCACCTCATGCGGGTGGTGGGCGGACAGGTTGGCGAAGGCATCGCCGATCCGTTCCAGTCCCGGATGGCGGTTGCCCAGCACGGCGGCATAATCGCAGGCACAGATGGGCAGCCGGTGGGTGCCATAGGCCCAGACGGAAAAACGCCCCTCCTCCGCCTCAAAGCGCAATTCAATATCGCCGGCGGCCAGCACCGCCCCATATTGATCGCCCAGGAAGGGCAGCAGCAGCTTGCCCTGCAGATAGCGTTTGTCGGGATCCCAATCGATATCGAACCAGCCGGCAAAGGGGCTATCCGGCCCCCATTCCAGCACATCCAGCCACCAGGGATTATCCGACCCGCCCACCCCCATATGGTTGGGCACGAAATCCAGTATCTGGTTCAGGCCATTGGCGCGCAGGGCGGCTACCATGCGTTCAAACGCGGCGACATCGCCCAGTTCCGGGTTCAGCCGGTGATGATCAACAATGTCATAGCCATGCGTGCTGCCCGGCCGTGCCTGCAGATAGGGCGAGGCATAAAGATGGCTGACCCCCAGCCGCGCCAGATAGGGGGCCAGGGCGGCGGCATCATCGAAGCCGAACTCCCGGCGGAATTGCAGGCGATATGTCGCCAGCGGCACCGGGTTGCGGATATCAGCCATGGTTGGGTTCTCCTTCCGCCGGGGCCGGGGGGATGATGGCCCAGCGCACGCTCCAGGGGCCCAGCGTGCCGGTGTCGGACACCGCGCCCTCCACCCAGATTTCCCGCCCTGGCGGCAGGGCGAATCCGGCCCTTGTCTCCGGCCCCAGATTGGCGGCCAGCGCCAGCACCCCGCCGTCGCCCAGCCGCCATTCCACCATCAAGCCATGATCGCCCAGGGTGCGGTATTGCCCGGCCCCACCTGGGATGCCGGGCAGCAGGGGGATGATTTCCTGGCGCCGCAGGGCCAGCAGGGCGCTGTACCAGCCCAGCCACGGCCCCTGTTCCGCTGCCGCCCAATCCAGCTTGGCGGACAGAAAGGTTGCCTCTGCCGTCGGGTCGGGAATGCGGGCGCGGGCGGCTGCATCCTGAAAGGCGAGGAAACGGGCAAATTCCTGCCGCCGTCCTTCCCGCACGGCATCCTTCAGATCCGGGCCCAAATCGCAGAAAAAGGGGAAGGGACTGGTCGCCCCCCATTCCTCCCCCATGAACAGGAGCGGGATTTGGGGGCACAGCAGATAGAGACAGGCGGTAGCACGGACAGCCTGTTCCGGGGCCAGGGCGTGGATACGGTCGCCAAAGGCGCGGTTGCCCACCTGATCATGGTTTTGCAGGAAACTGACAAAACGGCTGGGGGGCAGGTGTGCACTGGGCTCCCCCCGCGGGGAGCCGCGATAGGCCATCACCTCCCCCTGAAAGGCAAAACCTTCCGCCAGGGCGCGGGCCAGTTTGGCGATATCGCCCTGATAATCGGCGTAATAGCCGGCATCCTCCCCCGTTACCGCCACGTGCAAGCCGTGATGCAGATCATCATTCCATTGTGCGGTGAAAACATGCCCCAGGCGGCGCGCCTCGTTTTCCTCATTCTCCAGGATCAGATGCACCGGGCGGGGGCCGGCGGCGGCGCGCAGGCGGCCCGCCAGCTCATCCAGCAGATGGCGGGGGCTTTCATCGCGGATGGCGTGGACGGCATCCAGGCGCAACCCATCCAGATTGAATTCGTCGATCCAGTACAGGGCGTTATGGATGAAGAACTCCCGCACCGGCCCGGCATCCGGCCCATCAACATTGATGGCATCGCCCCAGGGCGTCTTATGCGCATCGGTGAAGAAGCCGGGGGCATAGAGCGGCAGGTAATTCCCCTCCGGCCCGAAATGGTTATAGACCACGTCCAGCAGCACCATCAGCCCGCGCGCATGGGCGGCATCGATCAGGGCCTTGAAATCATCCGGCTGGCCGTAGCAGGCGGCGGGCGAATAGGGCAGCACCCCGTCATAGCCCCAGCCGCGTGTGCCGGGAAAGGCCGCCACTGGCATGATTTCCAGCGCCGTGACCCCCAGCCGGACCAGATGGTCCAGCCGGTCGATGGCGGCCCGGAAGGTGCCGGCGGCTGTGAAACTGCCAATATGCAGTTCATAGATCACCGCCTCATGCCATGGCCGGCCCGGCCAGCCGGTTTCCTGCCAGCGATAGGCAGCGGGGTCCATCACTTCGCTGGCCCCATGCACCCCATCCGGCTGGTGGCGGGAGGCCGGGTCCGGCACGGCTTGGCCGTCCGGGAGCAGAAACCGGTAGCGATCCCCCGGCCCGGCATCTTCCACGGTCAGCTCATGCCAGCCGCCGGGCAGCGCCTGCAGGGGCATCGGTTCTGCCCCATCCAGGGCCAGCAGGATTTCTGCGTGCCCCGGCGCCCACAGGCGAAAGCGCACACCGCCATCCGGCAACAGCGTCGCCCCAAAGGGCATATCGTGATGGCGGGCCTGATGGGGGGGCAATGTCATGGCGGGCGTTGCTTTCCTGGCCGTGCGTGCCGCCATGCAACGCCACCGGATGCTGCTGGTTCCCGGGCTGTCCCTAAAGCGTCGGCAGGCTGTGCCACCCGCTCCAGCAGACATAAAGCCCGACCAGCAGGATCAACCCGGCGGAGAAATAGGGGGCGCGGCGGGCCAGTGTATTGAAGCCGGGCCAACGGCTGGCGGCATGGCGCACCGACAAAGCCGCCGCCACGCCCACCAGCACCAGGGTCAGCGCCAGCCCGATGCTGAAACACAGCACCAGCGCCACGCCCAGCGAGAATTCCTTCAGTTGCAGGCAGAGCAGCAGCACGGTGATGGCGGCCGGGCAGGGGATCAGCCCGCCGGTCAGGCCGAACAGGATGATCTGCGGTGTGGTCACCGGGCGCCCGGCAAAGCGCTGCTCAATCTCCCTCGCGTGCTGCCGTTCATGGGCCCCCTGGGGTTCGTCATCATGATCGTGGTCATGATGGTGGGGATGATCGTGGTCATGGTGATGATGATGATGCCCATGCGGGTGCAGGTCGCGCCAGGTGCGCCACAGCATCCATAGCGCCACCAGCAGGATGATCACGCCCGACGCCAGTTGGAACCAGCCCTCATTGGCCTCCACATCCATATTCTGGCCGAAATGCAGGCCGATCAGGGCCACGCCCCACACCACCAGCGTGTGCGACAGGGTGGCCGACAGGCCCAGCAGCACCGCCTGGGTGACCGTGCCGCGCACGGCGACGATGAAGGCCGCCATCATGGTTTTGGAATGGCCCGGTTCCAGCCCATGCAGCGCCCCCAGCAGGATGGCCGTGGGCGCGAACAGCCAGGCATGGGCCGTGCCTTCGCGCAACAGATCGGCAAAGGGCGTCATGATGCATAACCTTCAGAGATATTTGGTGATTTCGGCAATGCTGGCCATGCGCTCCCGCGCCTCCTTGGGCAGGGGGCCGGTCACCTCCTCCAGATGATGCTCAATATGGTGCAGCACCAGTTCGGTCTTGGCCTTGTCCAGCGCCTTCAGCACGGCCTGAAGCTGCTGGGCGATGGTCAGCGCGTCGCGCCCTTCCTCCAGCATTCGCAAGGTGGCGCCCAAATGCCCATGGGCACGGCGCAGGCGGTTCATGATCTCGGGGTCTTGTGCATGGCTCATGGGATGGAGCCTAGCACCGGCTGGGACAGTCGGCGAGTCCTATCCCCTGGGAGGGGATATGCAGTTGATAAACTGATGGATTCGATTTGAATTATGCGCTTTTCTTATTGTCGGTTCCGGCCCACCTTTGCCGTCATCCCCCTCACTGGCGGCGGCTGCCGCCCGATTGAAAGGTTCGCCTGTCATGAAAGCCGTTGGTTACCAGAAGGCCGGCCCCGTGGATGGCGCTGGCGCGCTTGCCGATATCGAATTGCCGGTGCCCACCCCTGGCCCGCATGATCTGCTGGTGCAGGTGGCGGCCGTCTCCGTCAACCCGGTCGATACCAAGGTGCGCCGCAACGCCGCCCCGGCAGAAGGCCAGCATAAGGTGCTGGGCTTTGATGCCGCCGGTACCGTTACCGCCGTCGGGTCAGCGGTGACGCTGTTCAAGCCGGGTGATGCGGTGTTCTATGCCGGCGATCTGACGCGGCCCGGCACCAATGCCGAATATCATCTGGTGGATGAACGCATCGTCGGGCCCAAGCCGGCCAGCCTGGATTTCCCCGCCGCTGCCGCCCTGCCGCTGACCGCCATCACCGCCTGGGAAATGCTGTTTCACCGCATGCGCGTTCCCTATGGCGTGAAGAACCAGACGGGCACGCTGCTGGTGATCGCCGGCGCCGGCGGGGTGGGGTCCATCCTGATCCAGTTGGCCCGCCGGCTGACCGGCTTGACGGTGATTGCCACCGCATCCCGCCCGGAGACGGTGGCATGGGTGCAGAAGATGGGCGCCCACCACGTGATCGACCATCGCCAGCCGCTGGCGGAGGGCTTGCGCGCCATCGGCATCAAGGCGGTGGATTATGTCGCGGCCCTCTCCAACACTGATCAGCATATGCCCTCGATCGTGGAGATGATTGCCCCGCAGGGCCACCTGTCGGTGATCGACGATCCGGCGACGTTTGATGTGCTGCCCTTCAAGCGGCGCAGCGTGACGATTTCCTGGGAGTTCATGTTCACCCGGTCGATGTTCGCCACGGCGGACATCATTGAACAGCACCGGCTGTTGAGCGAGGTCTCTGCCCTGGTGGATGCCGGCCTGCTGCAAACCACGCTGACCGGGGTGGAGGGCACCATCAATGCCGCCAACCTGACCCGGTTGCATCAGTTGCTGGAAAGCGGCCGCTCCTTCGGCAAGAAGGTGCTGGCCGGGTTCTGAGGGGGCGAAACAGTTTCGGCCTTCTCCACCGTCACCCCGGCGAAAGCCGGGGTCCAGCATCGTAGAGCAAAGCGCCTGTGGCCTCAGGACCCCGGCCTGCGCCGGGGTGACGGTGGGTGCAGGTTTGAAACGTACCCACCACCGGAGCCCCCCGATGCGTCACCCTGATCTGGAAATCGACCTGTTGCGGGCCTTCGTGGCGGTGGTGGATGCGGGCAGCTTCACCGCCGCCGCCGATCTGGTGGGGCGGTCGCAATCGGCGGTCAGCCAAAAGGTGCTGCGGCTGGAGGAAATCCTGCAGCTTCGTCTGTTCGACCGCACCAGCCGCAGCCTGCGCCTGACCGCCCAGGGGGAAAGGCTGCTGGTATCGGCCCGGCAGATGCTGGAATTCAATGATCGGCTGGTGGCCGACCTGCGTTCCCCCCTGGCGTCGGGCACCTTGCGGCTGGGCATATCGGAAGATTTCATCCCCCAGCAATTGCCCCGCCTGCTGGCCCGATTCAGCCGGCTCTACCCCGCGGTGCATCTGGAACTGATGACCGGCCTGTCCTGTGCCTTGCTGGCGGCCTATGATGAGGGGCGGCTGGATGCGGTGATCGCCAAGAAGGACGGCACCGCCCAGCGGGGTCGGGTGATCTGGCGTGAACAACTGGTCTGGATGGCGGCGGCGGACCAGCCGCTGGACCTGTCCGGCCCCTTGCGGCTGGTGATGCTGCCGGCCCCCTGCACCTATCGGGAATTGATGGTGTCCGCGCTGGGGCGCAATGGCCGCAACTGGGTGGCCGCCTGCACCGCCAGCAGCCTGATGGGCGTGCAGGCGGCAGTCGCAGGCGGGTTGGGGGTGACGGTGCTGGGCCGCTGTTTCCTGCGCGACGGGTTGCGGATATTGCCCGAAGGGCCGGACTGGCCGGCCCTGCCCCAGACGGAAATCACCGTGGTGGGGGAAGACCGCGCCGGCGATCTGGTCCGCCCGCTGGTCGGCTTTCTGACCGAAAGCCTGGCCGGCGGGGCGGGGATGCCGGTGGCGGCCTGAGTTGGGATCACTGCGACAGCAGCAACGGCAATTCCGCCTTGTCCAGCAGTTTGCGCGTGGCCCCGCCGAAGACGAATTCGCTGATCCGGGAACGGCCCACGGCCCCCATCACCAGCATGTCGGCGTGAAGTTCGCGGCAGCGTTCCAGCAAAATGGCCCCGGCATCATCGCCCGGCCGCTGGTCCAGCACGGCGCGCACGCCATGGCGGGCCAGATGGGCGGTGATGTCAGCACCCGGTTCCTGCCCATATAGCCGGCGCAGGCGGGCATCGGGGGCCACCACCACATGTACCTCCTCTGCGGCGATCAGGAAGGGCATGGCGGCGGCAATGGCGCGCGTCGCCTCCCGGCTGGCATTCCAGCCCACCACGATGGGGCCGCCGATACGGGCGGCCGACCAATGGGCCGGCAGGCAGAGCGTGGGCCGGCCGGAAGCAAAGATGATGTCATTGGCCAGCCCCAGCAGGCTGGGATTGGCGATATCGGGCTTCAGCGGCGGGCCGACGATGGCCAGCCCGGCGTGACGGGCGTGCAGCATCAACCCCTCGCCCGTTTCATCCTCTGCCACCCGCCATTCGGCGGTGAAGCTGCGGCGCTGGCACAGGGTTTCAAATCGGGCGCGGTTATCCAGCATCGCCGCCTGGGTGCGCAGGCGATGCTGGTTCAACATCTCCGTCAGGCCGACGCCGATGGCAAAACCGGCGTGGCGATCCAGGTGCAGCGGATTAATGACATAGGTGGCGATCAGATGCGCCTGCCAGCGTTTGGCCAGTGCGGCGGCGTAGTTCAACCGTCCGTCGCTGCCTTCCGTCTCTTCCAGAAAGACGACGATATCCTTGGGTTCCATGGCGTGTGTGCCCTTGATCGATCATGTGTCAACTGGTGGGCATCATGCCTGTGGGCGGCGACGGTTTCCTTGATCTCGGTCAAAGGTTTCCCGGCAAGATCATTAAAACACGCCGAACAGGTAAAGCAGGATGATGATGGGGATGGGTATACCCACGGCCCAGAGCAGAATGCCACGCATCGCAACCTCCTTCTTGTTTCCAAATGAATAACGATCCGGGCGGCCCGCTGGTTCCCGCCGGCAGACCCTTTAGTGCTCAACGCATAGAAGGGCGACCGCGCACATTGCTTCCGCTCGCGGTAGGTTTGCGGCACACCGTCACCCACCCACCGGAGGAAAACCACGATGAGTGCCGAACCCTTCCCGATGCGCAAGGCGCGCGATCACGCCGTGGCATCCATCATTGAACGGGCCGAAGCCGACCCGGAATTTCGCGCGCTGCTGCTGGCCAATCCACATGAAGGGGTGAAGCGGACACTCGGCATCGACCCGATTCCCGGTTTCAAGATCAATGTGGTTGAAGAAAAGCCGGGCGAAGTGACCATCGTGCTGCCGGCCGCCCTGGAAGAAAGCGAATTGTCGGACGAGCTGCTGGATCTGGCCTCCGGTGGCACCTCCTTCAGCGCCTTCATCCTCTATGGCCCGCCGTACCCGGACAGGAAGCCGAAGAATCGCTGATCTGTTTTACGTCATTCCATCTGCCCAATCTGTTGGGGCAGAGGCATTCGTGGCCGTCGGTGACAGTACCGGCGGCCATTTCTTTTTCATTCGCATGACATGGTGTCGAAACTATTTATATTAATGTTTGATTATATTTGGGATTTCCGTTTTGCAGAGCCTTTCAAACATTTTTCATAGAGATTGTGGCACCCTTCTTTCAGTGGTTACCGATAATAATGCGGCCTGTTTGTTACACCCTTTATCAGAGGTGCCAGGATGACCGCTGAAATCTCCCCCCTGAGCAAGGCCCGTGCCCATGTGACCGCCGGCCTTATCGAGCGTGCCGAGGCTGATCCGGCCTTCCGCGCCCTGCTGCTGTCCAACCCGCATGAGGCGGTGAAGAGCCTGCTGGGGGTCGATCCGATCCCTGGTTACAAGATCACTGTGGTGGAAGAGCAGCCGGGTGAAGTGACCATCGTGCTGCCCGCCGCCCTGGATGAAAATGAACTGTCCGACGAACTGCTGGATCTGGCGTCTGGCGGTGTCAGCTTTAGCGCCTTTGTTGATTGGGAAACCTGGTACGGCATTAAGAACAGTAACCAGAAGTCCAAGAAGGGCCGTTGACCTGATCCTTGTTCCCGCTGCCGGGGGCATTGCATAGGCCTTACAGGCCGCCGTTCCCCATGGACGGCGGCCTTTTGCTTTTCATCCGTTTGTCGGGATTGCCCCAGCGGCTTGCGACATGTTGGTCGCCATATGATTGGCAGACCGGGATTTGATCTATCGCAAAGCGGGGGCGGGGCGGGGGGCATAGGGTGCGCTCACGGGTGGCTTGCCGCCCGAACTATTTTGGTGCCCCAACCCCCGAGAGACCCCCCCATGACCGGGCCGAACACATTGCTGGAAAAGGCCGCCGCCGCCGATGCGGCCCAGGCTTCTTTCGAGAATGGCCGCAAGGACAAGCCGGCCCCTGGCGGCCGCAAGCCGCGTCCGAAGGGCGATCCCGGCCCGTCCAACTCGCTTTATGCCGAGCATGTGAAGGTCTATCCCAAGGGGGTGAAGGGCAAGTACCGCACCATCAAATGGGCGGTGCTGATCTTCTGTCTGGCTTTCTATTATCTGGCGCCCTGGCTGCGCTGGGATCGCGGACCGGAAGCGCCGAACCAGGCGCTGCTGATCGATATCGGGGCGCCGCGCGCCTATCTGTTCAATATCGAGATCTGGCCGCAGGAGGTCTATTTCATCACCGGCCTGCTGGTGCTGGGGGCCTTGGGCCTGTTCCTGGTCACCTCGCTGTTCGGTCGGCTTTGGTGTGGCTATGCCTGCCCGCAGACGGTCTGGACCGACCTGTTCATGTTGGTGGAACGCTGGATCGAGGGTGATCGCGGCGCCCGGATGCGGTTGGACAAGGCGCCCTGGTCGTTTGGCAAGGTCTGGCGCAAACTGGCCAAGCACAGTGTCTGGTTCGCCATTGCATTGGCCACCGGCGGTGCCTGGGCGCTTTATTTCAACGATGCGCCGACCTTTGTGGTGGAGTTCTTCACCGGCACCGCCAGTTCCATGCAATATTTCTTCGTCGGCCTGTTCACGGCCACCACCTATGTGCTGGCCGGCTGGGCGCGTGAACAGGTTTGCACCTATATGTGCCCCTGGCCGCGTTTCCAGGCTGCCATGCTGGACGACCAGTCCATGGTGGTGACTTATGAATCCTGGCGCGGTGAAAAGCGCGGGCCGCACAAGGCCGGCACCAGTTGGGAAGGTCGCGGCGACTGCATCGATTGCGGCCAGTGCGTCGCCGTCTGCCCCACGGGCATCGATATCCGCGACGGTATCCAGCTTGAATGTATCGGTTGCGGCCTGTGCATCGATAGTTGCAACGAGATCATGGCCAAGGTCGGCCGCCCGCAGGAACTGATCACCTTCGATACCGAAGCCCGCCAGCGCGCCCGCGCCCAGGGCGGCCGCGCCAAGTGGCAGATCATCCGGCCGCGTGTGCTGATCTATGCCGCGTTGCTGCTGATCGTCAGCGCCATCATGCTGGTGGCCCTGCTGACCCGTACCACGGTTCAGGTCAGTGTGCTGCGCGACCGGGCGCCGCTGTTTGTCACCCTGTCCGATGGCGGCGTGCGTAATGGCTATACGCTGAAAATCCTCAACAAGCGTCGTGAAGCGGTGGATTTCCGCCTGTCGCTGGAAGATGTGCCGCCGGGTGCCCTGCTGACCGTGCAGGATGTGGGCGAGGCGCGCGATGGCCAGCCGGTGGTGTTGCCCACCAAGGGTGACAAGGTGGCCACCTTCCGTGTCTTCGTCACCCTGCCGCCTGATCGCAAGCGCGATGAGAAGACCGAGTTCGAATTCCTGCTGCAAAATCCCGTTCGTGGCGAAGGCGATGAATATCACGCCGTCTTCGTCGGTCCCCACCCTGTCCGCCGGTGATGCCATGACCATGATCGAGACACCCCGTAAAAGCTTGTGGATTCCCTGGGTTTTCGTTGGCGCCATGCTGGTCGTCATCGCCGTCAATGGCGTGCTGGTGACCTATGCGCTGAAATCCTTCTCCGGTTTGGCGGTGGAAAAGCCCTATGAACGGGGGGTGCAATATAATCAGGTGCTGGCCGTGCAGGCGCACCAGAATGCGCTGGGCTGGAAGGTGGAAACCAAGGTCCAGGGCCGGATGCTGGAAATCCATCTGACCGGCCGCGACGGTCTGCCGATGGACCGGGCCACGGTGACGGGCGATCTGGAACGCCCGCTGGGCGGGTTGGCGCCGGTGGCGCTGTCCTTCACCGGTGTCGGCAATGGCCGCTATGTCGCCCGCCTGGATGCGGTGCCGCAGCATGGGCAGTGGGACGTGAATGCCACGCTGCTGAATGGCGGCGAACGCTATCTGCTGGTTGAAAGGGTGTTCGTTCCGTGACCGACCAAGCCGCCCTCCAGCCCCGGATGCCGGGTGAAACGGTGCTCTGTGCCCATTGTGGCCAGCCGGCCTTGCCGGGCAGCCACTTTTGCTCCCCCGGCTGCGAGGGCGCGCATGGCCTGATCCATGATCTGGGTCTGGATGCCTATTACGCACGGCGCGATGTGGCGGCCAAGCCGGTGGGCGACCTTTCAGAGGAAGCGCCGCTGGATCTGGCCTCGGCTACAGACACCCTGCCGGGGGGCGATTGCCAGATGCGGCTGGTGCTGGACGGGCTGACCTGTGGCGCCTGTGTCTGGCTGATCGAAAGCGTGCTGCGGCGGGAACCGGAGGTGGTGTCCGCCCGCGTCAACCTGACCAGCAGCCGGCTGGCCCTGCGCTGGCATGGCGATGCCGCTCTGGCCGCCCGTTTTGTCGATATCCTGCGCCGGCTGGGCTATCGCCCCGCCGTGCCGGGGACCGACGGGGCGGATGATCCGCAAAAGCGCAGTGAGCGGGAACTGGTGCGCGCCATGGCGCTGGCGGGCTTTTCCGCCATGAATATCATGCTGTTGTCTGTCTCCATCTGGTCCGGCCATGCCGGCGGCATGGGGGAGGCGACGCGCACCATGATGCATTGGCTCTCCGCCTTGATCGCCATCCCCACGGTGGCCTATGCCGGGCGGCCCTTCTTCCGCTCCGCCATTGGGGCGCTGCGGGCGCGGCGGTCCAATATGGATGTGCCGATTTCCATCGGTGTCACCCTGGCCACCCTGACATCGCTGTGGGAAACGCTGCGCCATGGCCAGCACGCCTATTTCGATGGCGCGGTCATGCTGCTGTTCTTCCTGCTGATCGGCCGCTTTCTGGATGCGCGCGCCCGTGGCCGTGCCCGCTCGGCGGCTGAACATCTGCTGGCGCTGGGCCGCGCCCCGGTGATGATGCTGGGGCCGGATGGCAGCGCCGTGCCGACGCCGCCGGCCCAGGTGCCGGTGGGGGCAACGGTGCTGGTGGCGGTGGGCGAACGCATTGGCGTGGATGGCGCCATCGCCGCCGGTACATCGGACATCGACACCTCTGTCGTTACTGGCGAAAGCAATCCGCAGGCAGCCGGTGTGGGGGATAAGGTCTTTGCCGGCATGGTGAACCTGTCGGCCCCGCTGCGCGTCACCGTGACGGCGCGCGGGGAAGATACGCTGCTGGCGGAAATTGTCCGATTGATGGAATCGGCCGAACAGGGGCGGGCCCGTTTCGTCGCCCTGGCCGACCGGGTGGCCCGCAATTACACGCCCGTGGTGCATACCGCTGCTATCGCCACCTTCCTGGCCTGGACGTTGGGTGTGGGCCTGGCCTGGCAGCCGGCTTTGTTCATCGCCGTGTCCGTGCTGATCATCACCTGCCCCTGCGCGCTGGCGCTGGCCGTGCCGGCGGTGCAGGTGGTGGCCACGGGCCGGTTGATGCGCCAGGGCGTGCTGTTGAAATCCCCCACTGCGCTGGAACGGCTGGCCAAGGTCGATCTGGTGGTGTTCGACAAGACCGGCACACTGACCCTGGGTCGCCCGGAATTGCAGGCCGATCCGGCGCGCAGCGCTGCCGATCTGGAACTGGCGGCCGGTCTGGCCCGGTTCAGCCGGCACCCGCTGTCGCGCGCCATTGCGCGGGCTGCCGGGCCGGGGCCGGTGGCGCATGATGTGCGCGAAGTGCCGGGGGCCGGGCTGGAATGGGATGGGCCGAACGGCACGGTTCGGCTGGGCCGTCGCGGCTTTGTTGGCCCGGTGCCGGCCCCCTTGGTGGAAAATGCCGCCGGACCGGAACTGTGGCTGGCCCAGCCGGGCCGCGCGCCGCTGCGTTTCAGCTTCATCGATGCACCGCGCCCGGATGCGGCGGCCACGGTCGCCACCCTGCGCCAGCGCGGCTATGGCGTGGCGCTATTGTCCGGCGACCGGGAAGGGGCCGTGGCGGCCCTCGCCGACCAGTTGGGGATCAGTGACTGGCGCGCCGGGGTGGACCCGGCCGGCAAAGCCGCCGCCCTGGCCGCCATGCGGGCAGAGGGGCGGCGGGTGTTGATGGTGGGGGATGGCCTGAACGATGCCGCCGCCCTGGCCTCGGCCAATGTGTCCGTTTCCCCCAGCACGGCGGTGGATGTGGCGCAGACGGCGGCGGACAGCATTTTCCAGGGGGATCATCTGGCCCCGGTGGCCGAATTGCTGTGGGTCGCCAAACGGTCGGAACGGCTGGTGACGCAGAATCTGGCCTTCTCTCTGCTCTATAATCTCTGCGCGGTGCCTATTGCCATGCTGGGCCATGCAACACCGCTGATCGCGGCCTTGGCCATGTCCTCTTCCTCGCTGGTGGTGCTGGTCAATGCGCTGCGCCTTTCCCGCGTCAAACGGAGCCTGCCATGACGGCCCTGTTATTCCTCATCCCCATCGCACTGCTGCTGGGTCTGGCCGGATTGGCCGGCTTCATGTGGTCGGTGCGCAGTGGCCAGTACGACGATCTGGACGGTGCCGCCGTCCGCGTCCTTTACGACGACGGCAAACCCTTGCCAGTCGTCCCTGATCAAACCGCCCCATCCAAGGAGAAGTGACATGGGCAAGTGGATTTTCGGTATTTTCGCGGTGCTGCTGGCCCTGCTGGGCATGATCCTGGCCGCGAATGCCCATGATACCGGCATGTTTGTCGGCGGCATGTTGTTCACCCTGTTCGGTGTGGGGGTGAATTTCTGGCTGATCGGCCATGAAGAGGATACCAGCAGCACTGTGGTGTAAGCGGGGAAGTCCCCCCCAAAAAAGGCCACCGGCGCCCACGCCGGTGGCCTTTTTCATGTCTCGGCCGCTTCCCGCCGGTGGCGGGCGCGGCGGCGGGCATCTTCCTGCTGGCGGGCCATGCGTTGCACGGCCGCCCCCTGGAAATGGCTGATGCCGGCTTGCCGGCCGGCCGATACGGCATCCGTCCGGGTACAGCGGGTCAGGATGCAGCGGGTGGGATCAATGCCGGTCAGCCAGCCCATGGCATCCACCACATTGATGAAATGGCCCTGCCCATCGTGCCAGGGGATACGGTACCAGTCGACCGGCGGCAGGGCGCGGTCCTCCGGCGGGTCGGCCGGCACATGGTCCAGGGCGATGGCGATATCCTCCCGCTTGGCGGTTTGCATCGCCTCGTTGAAGGCGCGCCGCGCCGCCTCCCATTCCAGGAAGGGCAGTTCCACCACCAATTGCCCGTGCAGCCGGGCCGGAAAGCGGGCGACGATGCCCCGGAACTCCTCGCTGGTCACCGTGGCGGCGTGCAGCTTCACGGCGATGGGCAGGCTATGCGCCTGCTGGTCGCGCAGCAGGTGGTAAAGCATCCGCCCGTCCAGCACATCCGTCACCTTGTCGAACAGCCAGGGGTTCTGGCGCAGGCTGGTGGAAAACAGCCGGTCCAGCACCTCCAGCGCCACGGTGCGTTCAGCCAAGATCGGTACAAGGCGGCCATTCGGTTCCATCCGGTAAACGAACTGCTCCCGCAGCAGGGAGGAGATATCCACCGCGTGCAGCGCCCGCTCCAGCATCATGAACTGGTCAAGCTGCTCCCCGTCCGGCGGGGCATGGGGGAACAGGCTGCGCCCTGCCTCTGCCGCCAGGGTCTGCACGGCAACCTGAAAGGCTTCCGCCTCGCGGGACAGGTTGAACCAGCGCGCACCGATGCTGCCGGCATGTTTTTCGCCCAGCACCTGCGCCACCCGGCCCAGCCGGGTACGCCGGTCGGCCAATTGCGCATCGGGGATGATCAGCACGATACGGTCGTGGGGAAGCTGGAAAAGCTGGATGGCGGGTCCACTGCCAGGCTGGGGCTTTCCCAGCGGCCCGCCCTCACCGGCCAGCCAGCGCACCAGGGAGCGTTTGAATACCGGCTCCTCAATATGCAGCACGCGTGACAGGTCCAGCAACAGCCCATGCTCGGGCGGCCGGTCGCGCAGATAGCGTGCCGCCAGCGTAATCAGCCGGGATTCGTCATTGGCCATGTGCCAACCATTCCCCCCACCGGGCCTTCATATGCTCCCCCTTTTTGACAGACAGTTTAAGGGGGATTGCCGATGCTGGGAAGGGCGGGACATATGGCCCTATGAAGTAACAGGGACGGTTGAGCGATTCTCAACCGTCCCTGCTGCTTGGTCATGGCGCGGATCAGGCGGCCTTCAGGCTTTCGATCTTGGTCTTGGCGCCGCTGACAGCCGCAGCCTTGGCTTCATCCCCCAGGGCAACACCCTCGGCGATGACGAATTCGACATCGGTGATGCCCAGGAAACCGAACACGGCCTTCAGATAGGTCTCACCATGTTCAAAGCCGGCGGCCGGGCCGCTGGAATAGATGCCGCCACGGGCCAGGGCGACGATCACCCGCTTGCCCCCGCACAGACCTTCCGGCCCATTGGCACCATAGCGGAAGGTCTTGCCGGCCACGCAGATGCGGTCGATCCAGGCCTTCAATTGGCTGGGGATGGTGAAATTATAAAGGCCGGCGCCGATCACCAGCACATCGGCGGCCAGGAATTCTTCCAGGATGCTGCCGCTCAGCGCCAGATCGGCCTGGGTGGCCGCATCATTGCTGGCGTCATAATTGCCCATGCCGGCGGCCAGGGTCAGCCCCGACAGGTGCGGCACCGGGGTGGCGGCCAGGTCGCGGTAGCTGACTTCCACGCCGGCGGCGGCGCTCAGCTTCTTGGTGATGTCGGCGCTCAGGTCACGGCTGACGGAATAGGGGCCGAGAACGCTGGAATCGAGGTGCAAAAGCTTCATGGTCTGGACCTTCTTGCATGGTATAAAATGAATACCGGGACACATAAGGTAACTGCCAATGTCCGCGCAAGGAGGCACATGGATGGAACCCAGTAACAGCAATGTGACTGAACAATCTGGGGCATCGCACGACAGCGATGATTTTCATGGCCGCTGCGCCATGGTCAACAGCGTGCTGACGCGCATCGGCGACAAGTGGAGCGTGCTGATTGTCGTGCTGCTCGCAGACGGCCCGTGCCGCTTCAACGAATTGAAGCGGCGCATCGGCGGGATTTCCCAGCGGATGCTGACCCTGACGCTGCGGGGGCTGGAACGTGACGGGCTGGTCAGCCGCACCATCTATCCCACCATCCCGCCGCGGGTGGAATATCAACTGACCGATCTGGGCCATTCCCTGCGCGAACCGGTGGAGGCGCTGAGCAAATGGGCCTTCAGCAATGCCGACCGTATTTTCCAGTCCCGCACAGATTATGACCGCGATTGCGCCAGCGCGCAGAGCAAGGATATGCCCGTCGGGATGATGTCATCGTTGAAATCATAGTGGGGATGGTGCAGCGGGGCCGACGCCCCGCCCTGACCCAGCCAGAGATAGGCCCCCTTGCAGGCCTGCAGCATGAAGGCGAAATCTTCTGACGTGAAGGCCGGCTCCGGCGCGCGCACGGCCGTGCAGACGCTGGCGGCAATGCGCAGCGCCTCTTCCGCCGCGTCTTCATCATTGATGGTGGCCGGGTAATAGCGGTCATAGGTGATCGCCGCCTCTGTCCCGCTGGCCAGGGCTACGCCGGCGACAATCTGGCGCAAGGCTGCCTCGATCGTATCCTGCACGGCGGGATCGAAGCTGCGCACCGTGCCGCCCAGCGTCACGGCGGCTGGCAGCACATTATGGGCGTGCCCACCCTGGATGCGTGTCACCGACAGCACGGCCGACGATGTGGGCGGGATGCGGCGGGAAATGATGCTGTTCAACTGGCCCACCAGATCGCTGGCCGCCAGCACCGCGTCGGGGGTGACATGCGGCATGGCGGCGTGACCGCCCTTGCCCGTCAGGGTGATTTCAAACTTGTCGGCGGCGGCCATGATCGGGCCGGGCCGGGTGGCCACGGTGCCGGCGGGCAGGTCCGGCCAATTATGCAGGGCGAAAACCCGCTGGCTGGGGAAGCGCTGGAACAGCCCATCCTGCACCATGGCCCGTGCCCCGCCCAGGCCTTCCTCGGCCGGCTGGAAGATGAAATGGATGGTGCCGTCGAACTGCCGGGTCCGCGCCAGATGCCGGGCGGCGCCCAGCAGCATGGTGGAATGCCCGTCATGGCCGCAGCCATGGAACACGCCGGCATGGCAACTGGCATGGGGCAGGCCCGTTTGTTCCTGGATGGGCAGCGCATCCATATCGGCCCGCAGCGCGATGGCCCGATCCGACGATCCGGCCTTCAGCACGCCGACAATGCCGGTCCCGCCGATGCCGTCATGCACCTCCAGCCCCGCCTCGCGCAGGGCGGCGGCGATGCGGGCGGCGGTGCGATGTTCCTTGAAGCCCAGTTCCGGGTGCGCATGAAGGTCACGGCGGAAATCCACCAGGGACGGCAGCAGGTCGGCAATGCTGTCAGGCATGGGAGCGGGTCCGGTTGGGGGGGGGGAGGGCAGCACGTTTTCACAACCGTCACCCATGCTGCGCCCAGAGGCGCTAAGCTAGTCCCTTGGAATAAGGTGCCTTCCCCGCGTAAGCGGGGATCCAGGGGCCAAGGGCACCGAGGTGTAGTTCCTGGTGGCCCCTGGACCCCCGCTTTCGCGGGGGAGGCAGGAAGGGGGCAATGGGACCAGCTTCGCGCCTATGGCCGAAGGCCGGGGTGACGGTTGTGATTTAAATTTCAGGAGGTTGAATAGGCCATTTTCAAATCCCCCTCACTCATGCCGATCGCCGAACAGCGTCTGGATCGGGTAATGGTGTTTGATGAAGGGGGATTTGATCACGACATAGCTGAAATATTTCTCGATGCCGAAATCGCCTTCCAGCATCCCTTCGATGATCGTCTGATAATGCGCCACGCCATGGGTGACGAATTTCAGCAGATAATCATAGCCGCCGCTGACCAGATGGCATTCCACGATCTCATCGATCTTGCGGATCTTCGTCTCGAAGCGGGAAAAATCGCCGCTGCGATGTTCGGTCAGGGTCACCTGGGTGAAGACGGTGAGGAATTCACCCAGCTTGTTCAGGTTGATATGGGCGCCATAGCCGGTGATGTAGCCCGCCTTTTCCAGCCGCTTCACCCGCGTCAGGCACGGGCTGGGCGAAAGACCCACGGCGTCGGCCAGCTCCACATTGGTGATGCGGCCGGCTTGCTGGAGTTGCGCCAGGATCTTCAGGTCGATCCGGTCTAGCTTCGGTCCCGGTAACATCTGCCGAACACCTATCTCGAATATGCCAGGGGCGCAGGGGAAGGCGGGGTGGGCGGTTCTGGTTTCAGCGCAGGGCGGCCCGGATGTCCGGTTCTTCCAGCAACTGATCCAGCGTCTGCCGGATGCGGTTGAAAATCAACGACATTTCATCAGCATTGCAGCACAGCGCCGGGGCCAGTCCGATGATACCATCAGCAAAGGCGCGGAAGATCACGCCATTCGCATAGGCCTTGGCGAACAGCCGGTCGGGCAGCTTCAAACCATTGTCAAAGCGGGCCTTGCTCTGCTTGTCGGCGACCAGTTCGATGGCGCCCAGCAGGCCCTGGCCGCGCGTTTCGCCGACCAGCGGATGGTCGGCCAGACTGGCCAGCCCGGCGGCGAAATCGGCCCCCACCTTCTGCCCATTGGCCAGGATGCCGCCTTCGGTATAAAGCCGCATCACCTCCAGCCCCACGGCAGCGCTGACCGGATGGCCGGAATAGGTGAAGCCATGGCCGATGGGCAGGTCGGGGGACGCCCCATCGGCGATGCCCTTGAATATCTGTTCGGACATCAGCACCGCCCCCATCGGGGCATAGCCGGCGGTCAGCCCCTTGGCCACCGTCATCAGGTCCGGCTGTACCCCTTCATGGTCACAGGCGAACATCGGGCCGGTACGGCCGAAACCGGTGATCACCTCATCGGCGATGAACAGGATATCCAGTTCCCGGCAGGCCTCCCGCATGGCCTTCAGCCAGCCCTTGGGCGGCACCACCACCCCGCCGGAACCCTGGATCGGCTCACAGAAGAAGGCGGCGACATTATCCGCCCCCAGTTCGGCCACCTTGGCTCGCAACTGGGCGACCGACAGGTCGATCACCGCCTGGGCATCGCCGCCCACCGGGCTGCGATAGGGGTAGGGGGAGGGGATATGGTGCTGCCAGGGGCGCGGCACGTCGAAGAAGCGATGGAAATTGCCCAGCGCCGTCAGGCCCGACCCAACGGTGGAGGAGCCGTGATAGCCCCGCTCCAGCGCGATGAAATGCTTCTTGGCCGGTTTGCCGATGGCGTTGAAATAATGGATGATGTAGCGCACGGCAGAATCCACCGCGTCCGACCCGCCCAGGGTGAAATAAACCCGGGTCAGGTTGGCCGGGCTTAGCTCCACCAGCTTTTCCGCCAGCTTCACCGCCGGCTCGCTGCCGAAATGGAAATAGCCGGTGGCATAGGGCAGGCGGCGCATCTGTTCGGCCGCCACCTCCACAATGCTGTCCTGGCCATAGCCGACATTCACGCACCACAGGCCGGCAAAGGCATCGATCAGTTCCTTGCCATCCACGTCCGTCAGGAACATGCCCTTGCCGCTTTGCAGCAGGGTGGCGCCCCGCGCCTCGTGCCCGCGGAAGGAGGTGACCGGGTGGATCAGATGGTCGCGGTCGATATCCAGAAGGGAACGGTTGCGCTTCAGCATCGGGGTCTGCCTTGGGGGTGGATGAACCAGGCGAAAGCATAGGCCCGCCCCGCCGGGGCGTGTCGCCGATCTGGTCCCCGCAAAGCGGACGGGGACAGGGATTCGCCCCGGCGGGACGGCAGAATATGCTGTGGCTCCTCCTGGCTGCATTTTGTTGCGGCGCAGCATGGACAAGCTGTCGCAGTGACATATCGAAGCAACCTATTTGATCGTCACCCCTTGCGCGGTGCGGCCCTTGGGATTCCGGCACCCTTGCATTCCCGCCATGCTGCAATGCGATGCTGCGACACTTGCGCCGTCGACAAAGCGCCGCCCGCCATGGCAGAAGCGTCACCCCATGAATGGTTGCGTGTCTCACAAGCTGGCCGGATGCATGGCTCTGCCAAACATTCAGCCGTGTGAATCACGCCAACCGCGCCCGCGTGCCTGCCATCCGCCTTTTTTAAGGGCGGGCGGTGGGCTGTCGCCTTTGTCGCAGGGCCCTGTCGGGGTCTTGCCGGGGCGGGCGGGTAGAACAGTTTGTCCGGCGAGTTTGTTCCAGCCCCTGAAAACGGGACCAGAAGCATGAGCACCCCTTCCACCAGCCTGGCCCCGGCCGGGTCCATTCCCGGCCTGAATGAGGCGATTGTCCGCCGCTTCACGCTTGCCACCGTTATCTGGGCGCTGTTCGGCTTTGCCGCCGGCACCTGGGTGGCGACCCTGCTGGCCTTTCCGCACCTGAATATGGGGCTGGAAGGCAGCTTTGGCCGCCTGCGCCCGGTTCACACCACCGGCGTGATTCTGGGTTTCGGCGGCAATGCGCTGATCGCCACCTCGTTCTATGTCGTGCAGCGCACCTGCATGGTCGGGCTGTGGGGCGGCAAGCGTCTGGCCAACCTGTTTTTCTGGGGCTATCAGGCGTTCCTGGTCATCGCCATTTCCGGCTATGTGATGGGTATTACCCAGAGCAAGGAATATGCGGAGCCGGAATGGTATGCCGACCTGCTGCTGCTGGTCGTCTGGGTGATTTATTTCGCCATCTTCGCCGGCACCATCGCCCGCCGGCGGGAACCGCATATCTATGTGGCCAACTGGTTCTATCTGGCCTTCATCATCACGGTGGCCGTGCTGCATATCGTCAATAACCTGGCGATGCCGGTGGCGATCACGGGCACCAAGAGCTATTCCGCCTTCTCTGGCGTGCAGGATGCGCTGATCCAGTGGTGGTACGGCCATAACATGGTCGGCTTCTTCCTGACCGCCGGCTTCATCGGCATCATGTATTATTTCGTGCCCAAGCAGGCGGAACGGCCCATCTATTCCTACCGGCTGTCCATCGTGCACTTCTGGGCGCTGATCTTCCTCTATATCTGGGCCGGTCCGCACCATCTGCACTTCACCTCCCTGCCGGACTGGACGCAGACGCTGGGCATGGCCTTCTCCATCATGCTGTGGATGCCGTCCTGGGGTGGCATGATCAACGGCATCATGACCCTGTCGGGCGCCTGGGGTAAGCTGCGCACCGACCCGATCCTGCGCTTCCTGGTGGTGGCCGTCGCCTTCTATGGCATGGCCACGTTTGAAGGCCCGCTGATGGCGCTGAAGTCGGTCAATGCCCTGTCGCATTACACCGACTGGACCGTTGGCCATGTGCATTCCGGTGCGCTGGGCTGGGTGGCCTTCGTTGCCTTCGGCGCGCTCTATTACATGGTGCCGCGCCTGTGGCGCCGGCCGCTCTGGTCCATCCGTCTGGTCGAATGGCACTTCTGGATCGCCTCCATCGCCATCGTGCTCTACATCACCGCCATGTGGGTCAGCGGCATCACCCAGGGCCTGATGTGGCGCGCCTATGATGCCATGGGCTTCCTGCAATACTCGTTCGCCGACAGCGTGGCGATGCTGCACCCCTATTACGTCATCCGTGCGCTGGGCGGGGTTCTGTACCTGACCGGCGGCATCCTGATGACCATCAACTTCGTCATGACCATCCGCCAGCCGGCCAGCCGCGAAGATAAAGCGGCTGTGTCCCCGGCCGTGACGGCCTGATCGGCGGGAGGGAATAGAGAATGCCCAATCACGCGACTATCGAACGCAGCCTCTCGCTGCTCTCCATGCTGGCGCTGCTGGTGATTTCCATCGGCGGTCTGGTGGAGATCGTGCCGCTGTTCCGCATTGAAACGACGGTGGAAAAGGTGGCCGGGATGCGGCCCTACAGCCCGCTGGAACAGATGGGCCGCAATATCTACACCCGCGAGGGCTGCTATCTCTGCCATAGCCAGCAGATCCGCCCCTTCCGCGATGAGGTTGACCGGTACGGCCATTACTCCATCGCGGCGGAGAGCATGTATGACCACCCGTTCCTCTGGGGGTCCAAGCGCACCGGTCCCGATCTGGCCCGCGTTGGCCTGAAATATTCCAACGCCTGGCATCTGGCCCACCTGGAAGACCCGCGCAGCGTGGTGCCGGTGTCGATCATGCCGGCCTATGCCGAACTGAAGAACCGCGACCTGGACCTGACCAGCATTCCGGACCATCTGACGGCCCTGCGCAAGGTGGGCGTGCCCTATACCGATACGCAGATCAAGACCGCCATCGATGACGCCAAGGCTCAGGCCAGCGGCGTGGATACCGATGGGCTGCTGGCCCGCTATCCCAAGGCCCGCCTGGGTGATTTCGATGGCCAGCCGAACCGCGTCACCGAAATGGATGCGCTGATCGCCTATCTGCAGGTGCTGGGCACGCTGGTTGATTTCCGCGATGCCCGCCTGGATCCGGGGGCCAAATAATGACGGAAGAGGCAATCCTGTCGCTGCTGCGTCAGGCCTGGCTGGTGATGGCCGTGGTGGTCTTCTTCGCCCTGCTGTGGCGGACCCTGCGGACCAGCAACGGCAAGACCATGCGCGATCACGCGCTTATTCCTTTCCAGATCAAGGATGATGATCATGGCGCAGCGTGAGCGCGATGCATTGACCGGCCGTCTGACCACGGGTCACGAGTGGGACGGTATCAAGGAACTCTCCACGCCGATTCCCACCTGGTGGATCACGACCTTCCTGATCTCCATCATGGTGGCGCTGATCTATCTGTGGCTGATGCCCTCCTTCGCCACGACGAAGAGCCTGGAGCCGGGCCTGCTCGGCTGGTCCTCGCGCGGGGAGCTGCGGGAGGAACAGGCCATCGCCGCCGCCGCCCAGGCCCCCTGGCGCCAGCGCCTGATGGCCGTGCCGCTGGAAGAAGTGAGCAAGGACGAGGAGCTGCGCCGCTTCGTGCAGGCCGGCGGCCGCGCCCTGTTCAATGAAAATTGCGCACCTTGCCATGGTGTGGGGGGCGGTGGCCAGCAGGGCCAGTTCCCGGCGCTGCTGGACGATGACTGGCTGTGGGGTGGCAAGCCCGCCGATATCATCCAGACCGTGCGCCACGGCATCCGCAACACGGATGAGGAAAGCCGCCAATCGGCCATGCCGGTGTTCGGCGACAGCCTGTCCAAGGAACAGATCGCCAATGTGGCGGATTATGTGCTGACGCTGGCTGACAAGTCCAAGGCCGACAGCCGCGCCGCCCTGCCGGGTGCCACCCTGTTCAAGGATAATTGCGCCGGCTGCCATGGTGAGAATGGCGAGGGCGGGCGTGATTTCGGCGCGCCGCGCCTGAATGATGCCATCTGGCTCTATGGTGGCAGCCGCGACGCCATCATCCACCAGATCACCAGCCCGCGCATGGGCTCCATGCCCAGCTTCGCCAGCCGCCTCAATGAGGAATCGCTGCGGATGCTGGCGCTCTACGTCCATGGCCTGGGCGGGGGCGAGTGATGAAGGGCGTCCCCGCCACAGCCAGCGGCCGCTATCGTCGCATCAAGACGGGGCTGGCTTGTCTGCTGCTCGGCTGGTTCTTCTTGGTGCCGTTCCTGCGCTGGGACCGGGGGCCTGACCTGCCGGGTCAGGCCATCCTGTTCGATCTGCCGGGCCGGCGGCTGTTCCTGTTCGGCTGGGAATTCTGGCCGCAGGATCTGCCGATTGCCGTGGGTCTGCTGGTGGGGGCCGCCTCTCTGTTATTTTATGCCACGGCCCTGGCGGGCCGCGTCTGGTGCGGCTTTGCCTGCCCGCAGACGGTGTGGACCGATCTGTTCTTCGCGGTGGACCGCTTCTGTGAACATCGCCGCATCCCGCCGGTGCTGGTGAAGATCGCCATCGCCCTGCTGACCGGGTTCGGCTTTGCCTGCTGGTTCACCGATGCGCCGACGCTGGCCGGCCGGCTGCTGGGCGGGTCGGCCGCCCCCGGTTCCTATGGCGCGGTCCTGATCATTGGCGGCCTGACCTGGCTGCTGGGTGTTTATGCCAAGCAGCGCGTCTGCCTGCATATGTGCCCCTGGCCGCGTTTTCAGGCGGCCTTGCTGGACCGTGACAGCCAGGTGGTGACCTATCAGGCCTGGCGCGGTGAAAGCCGGGGCCGCAAGCGCATCCCCTTGCGGGAGGATCTGGGCGGGGAGCCGGGCGGCACGCGCGGCGACTGTATCGACTGCACCCGCTGCGTCGCTGTCTGCCCCACCCTGATCGATATCCGCGACGGGCTGCAGATGGGCTGCATCGGCTGTGGCCTCTGTGTTGATGCCTGCGACACGGTGATGGAGAAGATCGGCCGCCCCAAGGGCCTGATCCGTTTTGACAGCGAAACAAACGCCAACGCCAAAAGCTGGACCAAGACGCTGCCGCGTCCCTTCGCGGCCAAGCCGATGCTGTTTTTGTCGGTGGCGCTGCTTGCATTGGGTGCCTCGCTGTTCGCCATGCTGACCTTGAGCCCGCTGCGCGCCGATCTGGACCCGCAGCGCAACCCGCTGTTCGTGCGCCTGTCCGATGGCGGCATCCGCAATGATTTCCTGCTGCATATCCAGGCCCGGCAACCCGGCCTGTCCACCCTGCGCCTGCGTCTGGCGGAAGGGGAGGCGGGTTTGCTGCGACTGGCCAGCAGTGGGGATCATATCGGCGCCGAAACGGTTGATGTGACGCTGGATCAGCGCGAGTTGCGCGAACGTCTGCTGATCACCCGCTCGGCCGGGGCGGATGCCAAGGGCCGGTCGCCGCTGCATCTGCTGGTGCAGGATGCCCGCGACGGGCGGTTGCTGGGCACGGTGGAAACCCAGTTCTGGGGGCCGGAATCATGAAGCGTGACCGTTGGATTCCCTTTGCTTTTGTTGGCTTTTTCCTGCTGCTGTTCTCGGTGCAGGGCGTCTTCGTCTCCATCGCGGTGAAGACCTTCCCCGGTCTGGTGACGGACAAGCCCTATGCCACCGGTGTGGGCTATAATGCGGTGCTGAAGGAGCAGGCGGCGGAGGCCGCCCTGGGCTGGCAGGTGCAGACCCGCTTTGAACCGACCGGCCCGCTGGCCGGGCGGTTGACGCTGCAGGTGATCGATGCCAACGGTCAGCCCGTGGAAGCGCATATCGTTGCGCAGGCGGAACGGATGACCAAGTTCCCGCAGATCGTGGAACTGGCGACGGAAACCACGTCCCGTGGTGAAGCGGTGCTGCCGGTGAAGCTGCCGCTGGCCGGCCGCTGGTTCGTGCGGCTGACGGTGAACCGGGGCGCTGACCATGTGGCCCGCATTGTTGAAATTGAGGTCTGGCCGTGACAGCGCTGGCCGGCACCTTCCCGTCCGATCAGCGGACCCTGCCGGAACAGGGTTCCGTGCTGGGCTTCGTTGACCGCGACGGGGCGGAATGCCGGCTGAATCTGCTGGTGGAGGGGGCGCATTGCGCCGCCTGCATCCAGGCGGTGGAAGGGGCGGTGGCGGCCGAACCGGGGGTGACCGAGGCCCGGTTGAACCTGACCCTGCGCCGCCTCAGCCTGCGCTGGCAGGGCGATGCCGCCGAGGCCGACCGGCTGGCCGCGCGGATTGAGGCGGCGGGCTACAAGGTGGTGCCCTTCGACCCGGAATTCCTGGAAAGCAGTGATCAGCAGACCTGGCGCAGCCTGTTGCGCGCCTTGGCCGTGGCCGGCTTTGCCGGCAGCAATGCCATGATGCTGTCCATCCCGGTCTGGGTTGGTTTCGCCACCGATATGGAAGAGGGTACGCGCCTGTTGCTGCAGGCGATCAGCGGGCTGGTGGCGGTACCGGCGGTGCTTTATGGCGGGCGGTTGTTCTATCGCTCCGCCTGGAATGCGCTGCGCACGGCGCGGACCAATATTGATGTGCCCATCACGCTGGGCCTGCTGCTGACGCTGGGCATCTCTGTGGTGGAGCTGCTGCGCGGTGGCCCGCATGTTTATTTCGACAGTGCGGCGTCGCTGCTGTTCGTGCTGCTGCTGGGCCGCGTGCTGGAATTCCGTGTGCGGGCACGGGCGCGGCAGACGCTGGAACAGTTCCTGCTGATGCAGTCGCGCGGGGCGACGCGGGTGATGGCGGATGGCGCGCTGGCGCAGCTGCGCGCTGCCGATATCCTACCCGGCATGGTGCTGCTGGTGCGTCCCGGCGAACAGGTGCCGGTGGATGGCACCATTCTGTCCGGCCATAGCGAGATGGACCGCGCCGCCGTGACGGGCGAACCGGTGCCGCTTTCCGTGGCACCCGGTGACGCGCTGGTGGCCGGCATGATCAATGGCGGCGGGGCGCTGCATTGCCGCGCCGACCGCGCCATGGCCGACAGCCATCTGGCGGAAATGGCGCGGCTGGTGGAAGTTGCGGAAACAAGGCGCGGCCATCTGGTGGCGCTGGCCGACAAGGTGTCCGCCATCTGGACGCCGATCATCCATGCCTGTGCTGCCGGCACCTTCCTTTACTGGCTGTTCCTGGGCGGGGCCGGCTTTGCCACCGCGCTGCTCTATGCCGTGGCGGTGCTGATCATCGCCTGCCCCTGCGCCATCGGGCTGGCTGTGCCGGCGGTGCAGGTGGTCAGCCGGGGGGCGCTGCTGCGGCGGGGCATTCTGCTGCGCGGCGGCGATGTGCTGGAACGGCTGGCCGCCGTGGACCGGGTGGTGCTGGACAAGACCGGGACCCTGACAGAAGGCCGCCCGCGCCTGCTGCGCGACCCCTCGCGCGATCCGGCGGTGCTGGCCCTGGCGGCAGGGCTGGCGGCGCACAGCCTGCATCCGTTGGCCCGCGCCCTGGCGGCGGCGGTTCCCGCCGGATCGGCGGTGGAACTGACGGGCGATGTGCAGGAGGTGCCGGGCGCCGGCCTGGAATGGCAGGGGCCACAGGGTGCGGTACGCCTGGGCTCGGCCGGTTTCTGCGGGGTGCCGCCGGGTTTTGGCGCAGCCGAGATGGAGGCGGCCTCCACCGTCTGGCTGGCCCGCCCCGGTCGGCCGCCCGTCTGTTTCCGCTTTGCCGATACCGTGCGGGCAGAGGCGGCGGAACTGGTGACCACCCTGAAACGCGCCGGCCTTGCCCCCTCCATCCTGTCCGGCGACGCGCAGGGGCCGGTGATGGACCTGGCCAAGCGGCTGGCGGTGCCGGCCGTGGCCGCCGCTGACCCGGCCGCCAAGCTGGCAGCGCTGGAGGCGTTGCGCGCCCAGGGCGCCCATGTGCTGATGGTGGGCGACGGGGTGAATGATGCGCCGGCGCTCGCGGGCGCGCATGTTTCCGCCAGCTTCACCCATGGCGCCCCGGTCAGCCAATGCGCGGCGGATATCGTGCTGCCGGCGGGCCGTCTGACCCTGCTGCCGGAAGCGATGCGGATTTCCCGCCGGGCCCTGGGCCTGATGCGGCAGAACATGATCATCGCTGCCATCTATAATGCCGCCCTGGTACCGGTGGCGATGACGGGGCATGTCACGCCGCTTGCGGCCGCCATTGCCATGTCGGTCAGTTCCCTGACCGTGACCTTGAACGCGCTGCGCGCGGGGTGGGGCCGATGGACGTGATCCTTTTTCTGATACCGCTGGCCCTGGGGCTGGGCGGATTGGGCCTGGTGGGCTTTTTCTGGAGCCTGGATAATGGCCAGTATGATGACCTGGATGGCGCTGCCCAGCGCATTCTGAATGAACCGGACGATAAGGTTGGAGGGGTTGAAAGATGAATGAGTTGCTGCGCGGGGCGATCAATCTGGTCATGGCCGCACTGGCCGGATATCTGATGGGCGGGCTGATCGGCACGGCGGTGGCGGTGGCCCTGCTGGCCCTGGCCTATGGCGTCTGGCTGGCCATCCGCAGCCTGCCCAAGAATCCCGGTGACAGCGCCGCGGCCAAGCTGGCCGGCGAAGGCCTGGGCCTGCTGGGCAAGGCGCTGGCCATTCCGCTGGGGCTGGTCGGTGCGGCTGTCGTCATGGGTATCGGTGTTGCGCTCAGCCTCGCCCAGCCGGTGCTGCGCCCCTTGGCCGCGCTCAGCGTGCTGGCAACGGTGCCCGGCCGGCTGTATCGTTTCGGGGCCAGCCTGTTCAGCGACCAGCTGCTGCCCTGGACGTTGGGCAATGTCATCCTGCTGCTGATCGGTGGTGTGGTGGTGATCGGGATCGATGTGGCCTTCTATGCCGCGCTGATCGCCGTGCCGCTGCTGATCCTGGCGCTGGCCCTGCTGGCGCTGAAGGGTGGCGAAGACCCGGAGGCGCAGGGGGCAGGGGACCATCACTGACCCCTGCGGTCCCATTCACTTGTTTTAGGTTCCTATGGAAGAAGTCAATTTCATCGGCGGGTTTCTGTTGGGTCTGGCCAGTGCCTTGCACTGTGCCGCCATGTGCGGCGGCATCGCCGGCAGCCTGCTGATGGCATTGACACCGGGGCGGGAGACATCCCGCCCCTTGCTGCCCCTGCTGGGGCTGCAGGCCGGAAGGGTGCTGGCCTATATGCTGGCCGGGGCCATTGTCGGGGCGCTGGGTTCCACCTTCTACGGCATGTTTGACCAGCGGGAGGCCTATCGCGTCATGCAATGGGCTGCCGCCGTCACGCTGGGCTGGATCGGCTTTTCGCTGACCGGTCTGGCCCCGCCGCTGTCCATTTTCGACCGGCTGCTGGCCCCCATCGGCAAGGGGCTGGAGATGCTGCGCCGCCACGGCCGGATTGCCGGGCCGCTGGCCGGTATCCTCTGGGGTTTTCTGCCCTGCGGCATGGTCTATGCCGCCCTGTTCTATGCCATGCTGGCCGGCAGCGCCCCGCAGGGGATGCTGGTGATGGCCGGTTTCGGGCTGGGCACGCTGCCTGCCGTCACGCTGGCCGCCATCGGCTATGGCCGCATTGTCGCCTGGGCCCGCCGCCCGGCCCTGCGCCGGGCCATGGGGGCGCTGTTGATTCTGCTGGCCCCCTTGTCGCTGCTGGTGCCGGCCTCCCTGATCGAGGCCATCTGCCGGGTGGTTTGACCCCGTTACCGGCTGAATTCCATCCCGCCAGAGGGCCTGCGACACCACGCGTGCCGCAGGCCCTTTTTGCATCTGCGCCACCCCATACCACGGGTATATGCCGATGGTCCGGGTGCGGAATGGTTCGCTGTTAAAAGTTCTAAAGCCCGGCAATCCGGACAAGCATCGGCGGCCAATCTGGTTAAGATCAGCGGCGAACATAATCGATCAGCATTGTTCAGCATTTCAAACACGATCCCGCACAGATCAGGGCCATAGCGCTTCTGGCAAGGCCCACCCATGCCTGCAACCCTTGAAGGAACCGATCCCATGTCCATCAAAGCCACCCCGACGCCCGGCCCGCTGCTGCTGTCCCCGCAGGACCACACGCTGATCATGATCGATTTCCAGTCGCAGATGGCCTTTGCGACCAAGTCGATCGATGCGGTGGAGCTGCGCAACAATGCCGCCCTGGTGGCCCATGCCGCCAAGGGCTTCGGTGTTTCCACCATCCTGACCACCGTGGCGGAGAAGAGCTTCTCCGGCCCGATGTTCGCTGAGATCACCGAGGCTTTCCCCGGTCAGAAGCTGCTGGATCGCACCTCCATGAACACCTGGGAAGATGCCCCGGTGATCGAGGAAGTGAACAAGATCGGCAAGGGTCGCCTGGTGTTCTGCGGCCTGTGGACGTCTGTCTGCATCGTCGGCCCCACCCTGTCGGCGCTGGCCCAGGGCTATGAGGTCTATGTGATCGCCGATGCCTGCGGCGACGTTTCCACCGAAGCGCATGATCGCGCCATGGACCGCATGGTGCAGGCCGGCGTCCGCCCGATGACTTCGCTTCAGTACATGCTGGAGCTGCAGCGCGATTGGGCACGTACCGAGACCTATGACATGACCACCGGTATCGCCAAGAAGTTCGGCGGCGCCTATGGGCTGGGCATCATCTACGCCAAGACCATGTTTGGCGCGTCCGAAGGCGCGCATTGAGGGATGTCGGGGGCTTGGCCGGTGGGGGCACTGCTTCTCCGGCCCGGCCTGCTTTTGTGAGTGATTGTTTTAGCGGGCCGTTTCCGCCCCCTACCGTCACCCCGGCCTTCGCCGGGGTGACGGTGGAAAAAGGGGACGGTTGCGGACAGCCATGTTTCAACCCCGCCGGGAAGTTACGTACTCCCCCACCCAGGAGCCCGCCGCCCATGAAGCCCTATCTCCTTTCGCTTGCCGCCGGGCTGCTGGTCGGTGTGATCTACAGCCTGTTGAATGTGCGCTCCCCCGCGCCGCCCACCATCGCGCTGATCGGGCTGCTGGGCATCCTGCTGGGTGAACAGGTGGTTCCCGTGGCCAAGCGGCTGTGGGGCGGTGAGTCCGTTGTCTCCTACCTGCGCACCGGCTGTGCCAACCATGTGATGGGCCGGCTGCCGGACGCGCAGGATAATGAAAGCCGCCCGACATGACCGGGCCGACGCGTCGCGGCACCCTGGCGGGTGCCGCATCCCTTTTCATCACCCCGTTCCTTGCCGACCCTGGGAGAGCCGCCATGCCCGGCACCGATCTGATCCTCACCAACGCCAAGATCACCACGCTGGACCGTGCCAACCCGCAGGCCCAGGCGGTCGCCATCCGCGACGGGCGCTTCCTGGCCGTCGGGTCGGAAGCAGAGGTACGCGCGGCGGCATCGCCGGATGCGAAGATCATCGATGCCAAGGGACGGCGCGTCATCCCCGGCCTGATCGACAGCCATATGCACATCATCCGGGGTGGGCTGAATTACAATATGGAATTGCGCTGGGACGGGGTGCCAACCCTGGCCGACGCCATGGCCATGCTGAAGAAACAGGCTGAGGTGACGCCGCCGCCGCAATGGGTGCGGGTTGTCGGCGGCTTCACCGAACATCAGTTCGCCGAAAAGCGCCTGCCGACGTTGGAGGAGATCAACCAGGCGGCCCCGGAAACCCCGGTCTTCATCCTGCATCTCTATGACCGGGCGCTGCTGAACCGGGCCGCCCTGCGCGTGGTCGGCTATACGCGCGACACGCCCAACCCGCCGGGGGGTGAGATCATCCGCGATGGCAATGGGGAGCCGACCGGCCTGCTGCTGGCCAAGCCCAACGCCACCATCCTTTATTCCACACTGGCCAAAGGGCCGAAGCTGGCCCCGGAATATCAGATCAACTCCACCCGCCATTTCATGCGGGAGATGAACCGGCTGGGTGTGACCGGAGTGATTGATGCTGGTGGCGGCTTCCAGAATTATCCCGACGATTACCAGATCATTGAGAAGCTGCATGGTGATGGGGAGTTGACGCTGCGCATCTCCTACAACCTGTTCACGCAGAAGCCGAAACAGGAACTGGCAGATTTCGCCGGCTGGTCGAAACAGGTGAAGCCGGGGCAGGGCGACGATACCTATCGCCATAATGGTGCCGGTGAAATGCTGGTCTATTCCGCTGCCGATTTTGAGGATTTCCGGGTGGAGCGGCCGGAGATGCCGCCCAATATGGAAAGCGACCTGGAACCGGTGGTCCGCCTGCTGGTGGAAAATCGCTGGCCCTGGCGTTTGCACGCCACCTACAACGAAACCATTACCCGCGCGCTGGATGTGTTCGAAAAGGTGAACCGGGATGTGCCCTTTGACGGGCTGCATTGGTTCTTCGACCATGCCGAAACCATTGATCAGCGCAATATCGACCGTATCGCGGCCCTGGGCGGCGGTATCGCCGTGCAGCACCGGATGGCCTATCAGGGCGAATATTTCGTCGAACGCTATGGCGCGAAGGCGGCCGAGACGACCCCGCCCATTGCCAAGATGATGGCGGCCGGCGTGCCGGTGGGGGCGGGGACGGATGCCACCCGGGTTGCCAGCTATAACCCCTGGGTCTCGCTGTCCTGGCTGGTGACGGGGCGGACGGTCGGCGGCCTGTCACTCTATCCCAATACCAACCGGCTGGACCGGGAAACGGCGCTCCGCCTGTGGACGGAGGCCAATACCTGGTTCTCCAACGAACAGGGCAAGAAGGGGCAGCTGAAGGCGGGCCAGCTGGCCGATCTGGTGGTGCTGTCAGACGATTATTTCAGCGTGCCGGAAAGCGAGATCCTGCACATCACCTCTGTCCTGACCCTGCTGGGCGGCAAGGTGGTGCATGGGGCTGGTGATTACGGCCCGCTGGCCCCGGCCTTGCCCAAGCCGATGCCCGACTGGTCACCGGTCGCCACCTTCGGCGGCTATTACCAGCCGGCGCGGGACAAGGATGGCAAACTGCTGAAAATGGGCTCGCTGTGCGGCTGTGCATCTGCCTGCGGGGTGCATGGGCATGACCATGCGGCGGCCCTGGGGGCCAACGTGCCGGCGGCGGATGCCGGCGGGTTCTGGGGGGCGTTCGGGTGCGGGTGCTGGGCGGTGTGAGGCGTCTTTCTGCCACATCGTTTCCAACGTCACGCCATTCCCAGGCTCCCTCATCAACCGTCACCCCGGCGAAGGCCGGGGTCCAGAATCAAAGGGCGCATTGCTCTACAAGCTGGACCCCGGCCTTCGCCGGGGTGACGGTGAGATGTCGAGCGGGAAGCCCCGTTCGCTGAGCGCCCTGTGATGGCTGCCAACGAACAGCCCCCAACCGAAAGCCCCCACCCATGCGCGACACGCCGGCCCCTCTGGCCTCCCTGCTCACCGCACCCTGGTTTGATCTGGCGGCGCGTGTGCTGTTGACACTGCCTTTCTGGACCAGCGGCATCGCCAAGCTGTTCGACATCCAGGGCGCCCTGGCCGAAGCGGCGCATTTCGGGCTGGAACCGGCCTGGGCGACCGTCATCGCCACGGTGCTGGTGCAGATCGGCGGGTCGGTGCTGGTGATCTGGGGGCGGTTTGCCTGGCTGGGGGCGGGGGCTTTGGGGGTGTTCACCGCGCTCGCCACCCTGATTGCCCATCCATTCTGGACCATCGCCGAGCCGATGGCCCGCTTTCACGAACGCAATACTTTCCTGGAACATGGCGGGTTGATCGGTGGGCTGGTGCTTGCCGCCATCCTGTCATGCCGGCGGCGAGGGGTGTGATATGGCCATTGCCCCATCGCCATCCGTCCCCCCGCCGCCGTCCCCTTCCGCCACCCCCGGCCCCCTGCACCTGCCACTGTTCCGGGCGCTATGGATCGCCACCATCGTGTCCAATGTCGGTACCTGGATGCATGATGCCGGGGCCGGCTGGTTGATGACCAGCCTGTCCGAGGCGCCGATCATGGTGGCGCTGGTGCAGGCAGCCACCACCCTGCCCATGTTCCTGTTCGCCCTGCCGGGCGGGGCGCTGGCCGATATTGTGGATCGCCGCCGGCTGTTGATCGGGGCCCAGCTCTGGGCACTGGCCTGTGCCGGGTTGCTGGCCGTGCTGACCTTCATGGGGCTGACCGGGCCGCTGGTGCTGCTGGCGCTGACCTTTGCCATTGCCACCGGGGCGGCACTGTCGGCCCCCGCCTTTCAGGCCATCGTGCCGGAACTGGTGCCGCGCCCGGCCTTGCCCGATGCGGTGGCGCTGAACAGCCTGGGCATCAATATTTCCCGCGCCATCGGCCCGGCGCTGGGCGGTTTCATCATCGCGGCGGCCGGCACGCCCGCCGTCTTCGCCCTGAACGCAATGTCGGTGCTGGGGGTGATGGTGGTGCTGGTGGCGTGGCGGCGGCAGGTGGCCGCCCCCACCTTGCCGGCAGAGCGTTTCTTCGGCGCCTTGCGGGCCGGGGCGCGCTATGCCCGGCATTCACCGGCCTTGCAGACGGTGCTGATCCGCTCCATCGGTTTCTTCCTGTTTGCCAGCGCGCTCTGGGCCTTTGTGCCCATCATTGCCCGGCGGGAACTGGGGTTGGGGCCTGCCGCCTATGGCGGGTTGCTGGGCTGCATGGGGGCGGGGGCCGTGCTGGGGGCCGTGCTGCTGCCGCATGTGCGGGCGCGGACGGGTGCCAATGGGCTGACCATCGGAGCCACCATCCTGTTCGCCCTGGTCGCCGTCGGGCTGGCCCATGCGCGGAACTTTGGGGAGGCGGCAGGCGCCATGGCGCTGGCCGGCATGGGCTGGATCGCCATGCTTTCCAGCTTTAACGTCGCCGCCCAGATGGCAGTGCCGGCCTGGGTGAAGGCCAGGGCGCTGGCCGTCAATCTGCTGGTCTTCCAGGGCTCCATGGCGGCGGGCAGCACGCTGTGGGGGACGCTGGCCGGGCATCTGGGCATCCCCATGACCCTGATGGTGGCGGCAACGGGCCAGATCCTGGCCCTGGTTCTGGCGCTGCGCTGGCGGATCAGCGGGGAAGGGGCAGGCAATCTGACCCCATCCTCCCATTGGCCGGTTCCGCTGGCGGTGGCCGACATGCCGGCGGACCGGGGGCCGGTGATGATTACCGTTGAATACCGGGTCGATCCGGCCAGGGTGGCGGATTTCAGCGCCGCCATGCAGGTGCTACGCCGCATCCGCCACCGCGACGGTGCCATCAGTTGGGGCCTGTATGAGGATGCGGCCGAGCCGGGCCGCATGGTGGAGAGCTTTGTGCTGGAAAGCTGGCTTGAACATCTGCGCCAGCATGAACGCGTCACCCATGCCGACCGGGAAAACCAGGAGGCGGTGCGTGCCTTTCATCTGGGGCCGGATGCCCCCATCGTCCGCCACCTGATCGCCCCATCATGAAACGGTGTCTTGCCGGTCTGGCGCTGGCTCTGGCGTTGAGCGCACCGGCCGGTGCCGAAAGCCCCACGGTCACGCCGGGGCTGGATCTGCGCCTGCGCTGGGAGGATCTGGCCCATGACCAATGGGGCCAGGGGGGCGACCATTATCTCTATGAACGGGTCATGCCCTCGCTTTCGGTGAAGGGGGACGGGTTTCGCCTGTTCACCCAACTGATCGGGGCCGGGGTTACCGGAATGCGGGCCGATCCCGGCCCGCCCGACCGCAGCGGGGTGGACCTGTTACAGGCCTCCCTGGCGGTCGATCTGGTACAGGCGGGACCGGTCGCAATGTCGGTCAGTGGTGGCCGGGAATTGCTGGGGCTGGGCTCTGAACGGCTGGTGGGGCGGCGGTTCGGCGCCAATGTGCCCCAGCCGTTTGATGGTGGACGGCTGATCCTGTCCGGCCAGGGCTGGAAGGCCCAGGCCCTGTGGGAACGGCCTGTCATTACCGGGCCGGATGATTTTGACGACAAGCCGGGCCAGGGCCGTTTTCTGCGCGGTCTCTACACCACGCTGCAGGGGCAACAGGGCGTGATGGATGCCTATCTGCTGGCCACCGGCCAGGGCACCGCCCGCTATGCCCAGGGGCGGGGCCGGGAACGGCGACGCACAGCGGGTCTCCGTCTGGCCGGCAAACAGGGCCCCTGGTCCTGGAATTGGGAAGCGATGGCCCAATGGGGGCATCTGGCGGACAGCAGCATTCGGGCCTGGTCGCTGGCCAGCGAAACCGGCTATCAATTCACCGATCTGCCCCTCACCCCCCGCCTGCTGCTGCGGGCCAATATTGCCAGCGGGGATGGCGATCCCAAGGATGGCCGGCTGGGCACCTTCAACCCGCTCTACCCGCGCGCCAAATATTTCGGGGAACTGACGCCCATCGGCCCGCGCAACATCATGAACCTGCATCCGGGCCTGGAACTGGATTTGGGCCACGGCTTTGACCTGTCGCTGGTCAGCCTGTTCTATTGGCGGGAAAACCGCCATGACGGGGTATATAGCGTGCCCGGCCAGCTGCTGCGCCCCGCCGATCCCGATGCTGGCCGCTATATTGGCCATCAAGGCGAACTGGTGCTGGGCTGGAAGGGGGAGGGGCTTTCGGTCACCGCCTCCCTTTCCGCCTTCCAGCCCGGCGGCTATCTGCGCCGCACCGGCCATGATGACACCACCACCCTGGTGGGGGTGGAAATCGGCTGGGCGCTGTAGCTTTTACTTCTCCAGCTGCCCCATCGGGTCGACCACCTGATCGCCCTTGCGCACGGCGAAATGCAGTTGCGGGAAGCGGACATTGCCGGTCTGGCCCACCGTGCCGATGGACTGGCCGCGCGTCACCCGCTGGCCCTGCTGCACGCCGATATCGGCCAGATGGGCATAGACGGTGACCCAGCCGCCATCATGGCGGATCAGCACCAGATTGCCGAAGGATTTCAGCTGATTGCCGGCATAGGCGACGATGCCGGCCTCGGCCGCCGCCACGGCCGTGCCCTGGGAGGCGGCAATATTGATACCGTCATTGCGCAGGCCACCCGGCTTGGCGCCATAGGTGGAAATGATCTCCCCCCGCAGCGGCCACATGAAGCGGGCAGCGGTGCGCGGCGGTGGTGCTTCGTCCGGCTTGGCCAGCGGGGTGGCGGTGGCCACCTGGGGGGCGGGCGTGGGGGCCTGACTGGGCACAGGTGCCGGGGTGGCCGGCACCACGGGGGCCGGGGTCACCGGCACCGGCTGCCGGTTGGCCGGCAGCACCGGCGCGGTCGCATTGCTGGCGGTCCCGTTGCCATTGCTGGCATGGGGGACGGGGGCAGCCGGTGGCGGGGCCAGGGTTTCCGCCTCCACCCCGCGCTTACCGGCCGCTGGTGCCGTGCTGGTGGCCACCGGTGCCGTCACGGTCGGGCGGACCGGTGCTGGGGTTACCGGTTTGGCTGCCGCCGGGGCCGGCGGGTCCAGCGGCACCGCCTCCACACTGGGGCGGGGCGCGCGGGCCGGCGGGGCGGAGCTGGTGGCCGGCGGCATATCCGGCTTGCGCGCAGGGGCGGGGGCCGGGTTGACGCTGCTGGCGACCTGGGCCGGGGCACCGCCCCCGCCGCCCGGCATCTGCAATTGCTGGCCGACCCGCACCATATAGGGCGGCTGCAGGCCGTTCAGGCGGATGATTTCCGCCATGTCGACATTCATCTGTCGGGCGATACCATAGACTGTATCACCGGCTTTCACCTGATAGGTGCGGGGTGTCGGCAGGTTCAGCCGCTGGCCGGGATGCAGCGTATAGGGCGGGGCCAGCCCGTTCAGGCTGATCAGATCCTGCGCGGAAACATGGTACTGCGCGGCGATGGTCTGCACCGTGTCGCCGCGCGAAACGAAGATGGCATTGGCCGGCGGGGGCGGCGGTGCCGCGTGCGGCGCATCCCCACCGGTAGAACAGCCGGAAAGCAGGCCCAGGGCCAGCAGGGGAACGGCGATGGTGGTGGCCAGACGCATCCTCAACCCACCCCGCATTGCGGTGGATAAGGGGCGAGGTCCGGCAACAGGGGGACGAATCGAACGGGCCACAATTCCTCTCGCTGCAATCCACATTCGCCATCACCATCCACCAAGGGCCGCCGCAAACGGACAACCTTCAGCGCACGGTGATCGGGGCCAAGCGGTATGACCATGATACCACCGGGCGCCAGTTGTTCCACCAGATCGGGCGGTGGATAGCCGATACAGCCGGCTGTTACCAATATCCGCTCGAACGGGGCCGCCTCTGGCCAGCCGCGCCGGCCATCGGCCAGCCGGGCCGTGACATTGGGCAGTCGCAAGGCAGCGAACCGGGCCTCTGCCTCCTGCAACAGGGGCCGGTGCCGCTCGACCGTATACACGTGCCGGGCGATCTTGGCCAGAATGGCGGCCTGATAGCCGCTTCCGGTGCCGATTTCCAGCACCTTATCGTTCGGTCCTGCCGCCAGCGCCTGGGTCATCAGGCCTACCACCTGTGGTTGGCTGATGGTCTGGCCATGGCCGATGGGCAGGGCCGTATCCTCATAGGCCTGATCGCGGAACGGTGTCGGCACGAACAGTTCGCGCGGCACCAGCTCCACCGCCCGCAGCACATTGACATCGGTGATGCCCTGACGGCGCAGCAACATCAGCAGCCTGATCTTGCTGGCCGCCCGGTTCACGCCAAGGCCCCCTTCAACGCCTCCAGACAGGCGTAATGGGTCAGGTCCAGATAGATCGGCGTCACCGAGATGCCGCCATGGGAAACGACATGCACATCGGTGTCCGCCGGTACCTCTGTTTCCCCGCGCGCCATGCCGATCCAGAAATAACGCCGGCCGCGCGGGTCGATCCGCTCGTCCAGCTCATCCCCGATCTTGCGGTTGCCGTGGCGCACCACATGTACGCCGGTCACCTCATCCGGCGGCACGGCGGGGTAATTCACATTCATCAGCACATGGCGCGGCCAGTCCACCGCCATGATTCGGCGGACGATATCGGCGCCATGGCGTTCGGCCACCGACCAGTCGGGCGGGCTGTCCGGGCGGGTCCGCTGGCTCATGGCGATGGCACGCACGCCCAGCAGCGTCGCCTCCATCGCACAGGCAATCGTGCCGGAGTAGGTGACATCCTCCCCCAGATTGCTGCCATGGTTGATGCCGGACAGCACCAGGGTCGGTTTGCGATCCTGCATCAGGTGGTTGATGGCCAGCAACACGCAGTCGGTGGGCGTGCCGTCCACCGTATAGCGCTTCGGCCCCACCTCCCGCAGGCGCAGGGGCCGATGCATGGTCAGGCTGTGGCTGGCGCCGGATTGCTCCGTCTCCGGCGCCACCACCCAGACATCATCGCTCAGCGACCGGGCGATCTTTTCCAGCACGCCCAGCCCTGCGGCATGGATGCCGTCATCATTGCTGATCAGGATGCGGGCACCGGTAAAATCGAAACTAGGTTTGCTCATTATGCGGTGATCCGTTCCAGCCCGCCCATATAGGGGCGCAACGCTTCCGGCACCAGGATGGAGCCATCGGCCTGCTGGTAATTTTCCAGCACTGCGATCAGGCAGCGGCCCACGGCCACGCCCGACCCGTTCAGCGTGTGCAGGAACTGGGTGTTCTTCTCCCCCTTGGCGCGGAAGCGGGCCTTCATGCGGCGGGCCTGGAAATCCCCGCAATTGGAGCAACTGGAGATTTCGCGGTACATGCCCTGGCCGGGCAGCCAGACCTCGATATCGTAGGTCTTCTGGGCGGAAAAGCCCATATCGCCGGTGCAGAGCGTGACGGTGCGGAAGGGCAGGCCCAGCCGCTTCAGCACGGTTTCGGCGGCATCCGTCATCCGTTCATGCTCGGCCGCCGACTGGTCGGGCCGGGTGATGGAGACCATTTCCACCTTGTAGAACTGGTGCTGGCGGATCATGCCGCGCGTATCGCGCCCGGCCGACCCGGCTTCGGACCGGAAACAGGGGGTGCGGGCGGTCAGGCGCAGCGGCAGTTCGTCTGCATCTAGAATGGCGTCATTGACCAGATTGGTCAGCGGCACCTCTGCTGTGGGGATCAGCCAGAAACCATTGGTGGTCTGGAACAGGTCTTCGGTGAATTTGGGCAACTGCGCGGTGCCAAAGGCGGCATCATCCTTCACCAGCAGGGGCGGGGACACTTCCTCGAACCCGTACTCGTTGGTGTGGATATCCAGCATGAAATCGCCCAGCGCGCGTTCCAGCCGGGCCAGCTTGCCACGCAGCACGGTGAAGCGCGCGCCCGACAGCTTGGCGGCCAGATCAAAGCTCATCAGGCCCAGCGCTTCGCCCAGCTCGAAATGCTGCTTGGCATTGGCGATCTCTACAGGCGTGCCAATGCGGCGGATTTCCACATTGTCATGCTCATCCTTGCCCGCCGGCACATCATCGGCCGGGATGTTGGGCAGGCTGGCCAGGATGCCATCCAGTTCGGTCCCCAACTCCTTTTCCTGCTGTTCCAGGGCGGGCAGCTTTTCCTTCAGCGCCGCCACCTCATCCAGCAAAGGCTGGGCATCGCGCCCTTCCTTCTTATAGGTGCCGATCAGCTTGGAGGCTTCGTTGCGGCGCGCCTGCAATTCCTGGAATTCGGTCTGCAGGGCGCGGCGGCGCTGGTCCAGTGCCAGAATGTCGGACGACTGGGCGGACAGTCCGCGCCGGGCCAGGCCACGGTCGAAAGCATCGGGATTGTCGCGGATGGAACGAAGGTCGTGCATGACAGCGCCAGTTGAAGCCGTGAAGGGGGCACAAAGAGTGCACCGCCCTTATAGGGGCAGCAGGGGGCTGCCGTCCAGGGACACCGGTTGTGAAGCCCGGTCAGGGCTTCCATTCGAACATCATCATCACCGTTCTTTGCAGCACAAAGAAATTATCGTCGGAAATAATGTGGATGAAGACGCGGCCATCCTTGGCCGGGCGCACATCGATTCCCTCAAAATTCTCCGTCAGCAGGGGCGGGTCCAGGCGGGCGATCTCCCGCCCTGCCAGGGTGGCGCCGGCCATGGTGCCCACCGCCAGGGCCTTGGCATCAATATGCACGATGCGGCTGCCCCAGCCGCCCAACATGCCGACGCGCCGTTCCAGCACCAGAATGCCGCCATCGGGCAGGTTTGCCGCATCCACTGGCAGGAAGGGCGGGTGGCCCTGGTAGCGGAACTCCACCCAATTGCCTGACCGGCCCACCCAGGCGCGGTGAAGCCCGGGCGCGCCGGCTGCCTCCCCCTCCGCGATCAGCAGCAGCCGGTTGTCGGCCAGCATCAACGCCGTCTCCAGCCCGGCATTGAAATCCAGTTCCTTCAGCCCTGCCGGACCGTCCAGCGGCACCGGCTTCACCCCCGCCAGGGCCGGGCCATAGCGTAGCAGCCGGTGTTCGCGTTCAAACCCGACAACCCAGCCATCGCCCGGCCAGGGACCGATCATGGCCAGCGATTCGGTATCATTCTTCCCGCCCTGCAGGGCGCTGCCGTCACTTTCCAGCAAGGGGGCCTTGATCAGATCGTCCATCCCGGTCAGCGTCCCATCCGGGCGGTAGGACAGCCGGCCCGCCACCTTGTCACCCCGGTCGGAAATGGCGATGAACTGCCGTCCGTCGGGGCTGACGCGCAGGGAAGAGAGCCCACCCACGGTCTTGCGCCCCTCCTGCAAGGCCACGGCCCCCTTGAAAACCAGTTCACCAACCCGCTCTGGCTGGATAGCGGCCGGTTCGGTCTCCACCAGTTGCACGGGCACGCCATGGGGCCGGGTGTCGCCGGTGGCACAGCCGGTCAGGCCAAGGGGGGCCGCCAGCAGCCAACCGGCAAGATAACATAGGCGGAACATCGATCGGGCCATCGTGGTGTGTTTTTCCTGTCGGTTCAGGGCTGGCGGGCATCAAACAGGGCGGCAGCCGTCGGGGTCAAGCCATGTGGCCTGTTCAATCTTCTTTCGCAGCGCCGCATGGGGGGCTATCCTGCCACCCAACCTTTGGCATTCCACAAGATCAGGTACATGACATCATGAGCGAGATCGACGCCCTGCCGACCCCGCCGCCGGCCATCGATTCTGAGCGGCTGGACCGCCTGGAAGCCCGCATCGCCGAACTGGAAGCCAAGCTGGCGACGGCGGAAACCAAGCCAGAATCGGATAATGTCCGCGTTCTGAAGGCGGAATTGAATTTCAGCAGCAGTGATTTGGCGGCGTGGCTGCGGTACAACCCTGTGATGGCGTTGGTGATTGCCATCGTCGGGTTCGTCATCCTGTTCCATCTGCTGGGTTAAGGCGCCCGTCCCATGGCCAATTACAATTTCGAAACCACGGTGAAGTTCAAGAACCGTGGCGACATGGATAAGGCGGAGGATTGGATACAGGCCAATGTGAAGGGCCTGTGGGCGCTTGAGTTCATCGGTATGCAAGAGCAGATGAGCGTGGATACCGGTATGCGCAGTCAGGTGCTGCTGGTGCTGTTCAAATTCGGCCGGAAGGAGGATTTTGAACGGTTCTGCCATGAATATGTGCAGGGCAAACCCGCCCTGCCACAGCCCAAGCCGCAGGCCAAGGCGGCCCCGAAGAAATCCAAGGGCCTGCTGGGTTGGTTGTTCAACTGACCTGGGCGTGGCCCTGACCAGTCAGGGCAGCTTGTTATACCGCACGCCGGCTTCGCTGCGGTCCACCATGATCACCGCGTAGGGGCTGGTCAGTACCTGCGTGGTCATCTGGCCTTCCGGGGGGGATTTTTCCCTGAACTCCACCACCAGCCGGTCGCGCTGCGCCACTTGGCGTTCCGAGCGCACGCGCAGAATATCCACCGAATAGCCGGTGGTGGTGCGCGTGCCCAGGAAAATACCCAGCGCCATCAATTCATTCGGCAGGCGGCCCGGCGGCGGGCGGCCCACCAGATCCCACAGCGCCGCCCATTCCGCCTGATTGCGGGCCACCAGAAAGGCCTGGCCCTGGGCGCGGCTTGTTTCCCCCGACCATAGCGCCCGCCCCACCAGGGGGGCGGCCTTGCCACTAATATCCGACATGCTGGGTGCCAGCGTTTCACCCGCCAGCCAGCTGCTGGTGTCGGTGGCACAACCGGTCAGTAAGGGGGCGACCAAGGCGGACAGGGCCAGAACCCGGCCCCAATCGCCCTTACCCCGCCAGCATGTCGGCATCATCACCTCAAGCCGCCTTTGGCAGCGCCGTTTCCACCAGCGTCGCCCAATAGCTGGTGCCCAGCGGCAGGATATCGTCATTGAAATCATAGCGCGGATTATGCAGCTGGCAGCCCAGCGCCGACCCGCCCTGGCCGACCCAGACATAACAGCCCGGCCGTTCCAGCAGCATGAAGGCGAAATCCTCCGCCCCCATGCTGGGGCCGACATCGCTGAACACCTTGTCTTCGCCCACCAGCTGCTTCGCCACAGCGGCAGCCAGATCGGTGGGGGCACCGGCATGGTTGACCGTGGGCGGATAGCCCCGGCGATAGGTCATGGTGGCACTGCTGCCAAAGGTGACCGGCACGGTTTCTACGATATGGCGCAGGCGCGCTTCCAGCATGTCCCGCACCTCATGGCTGAGCGCACGCACGGTGCCGCGCATCACCACTTCCTCCGGGATCACATTATAGGCGCTGCCGGCATGGATCTGGGTGATGGAAATGACGCCGCTTTCAATCGGGCTGACATTGCGGCTGACGATGCTCTGCACCGCTGTCACGATGTGGGCGGCGATGACAATCGGGTCGATCGTGTGGTGGGGTAGGGCGGCATGACCGCCCTTGCCAGCCACCCGGATTTCAAATTCGTCGGAGCCGGCCATGATCGGGCCTGATTTCACCACCATTTCACCCGGCGGCAGGTCGGGCCAGTTATGCATCCCGAACACCATATCGCAGGGGAAGCGCTGGAACAGCCCTTCTTCCACCATGCGGCGGCCGCCGCCATGGCCTTCCTCGGCCGGCTGGAAGATGAAATTCACCGTGCCGCTGAAATTGCGGGTTTCCGCCAGATAGCGGGCAGCCCCCAGCAGCATGGTGGTGTGGCCGTCATGGCCGCAGCCATGCATCTTGCCCGGCACCTTGCTGGCATGGGCAAATTCGTTCGCTTCCTGCATGGGCAGCGCATCCATGTCGGCGCGCAGGCCGATGGATTTGCCATTGGGGCCGTCCTGGCCGTGCAGTACGCCGATGACACCGGTGCCGGCGATGCCGGTATGCACCTCCACCCCGAATTCCTTCAGTTTCTCCACCACAAAGGCGGAGGTCTTGAATTCCTCGAACCCAATTTCGGGGTTCTCATGAATATGCCGACGCCACTCGGTCATGTCGGCATGGAAATCGGCGATACGGTTGATGATCGGCATGGTCCCTTGCTCCTGACGCAGCACCACCCCGTTTACGTGGGTATGGCGCGGCCATCTGTCGGACAGATTAGGGCGAAGCTCTCCAATGGGGAAGGGGCAAACGTTCCCGACGGTGATCCGTATCATAGTGCAGCGCGTATATTCTCCGTCAAGAAACGTCCGTGGGCGCAAACCGGCCCATCCGGCAGTTGGAGAAAAACGGAAAATGTCCACGAAACTGTTATTTCCCCTGATAGCCGGGGTGGCGCTGTGCGTGCTGGCCCTGGGCAGTGCCCAGGCGCAGCAGGCACCGAAGAAACAGGGCTGGCAGGTCCGGCTGGGGATGCTGGGGGCGGCAATGCCGGATTATGAAGGATCGGACGACTATCGATTCCGCCCCTTTCCCGATATCGAAATTACCTATGACGACCGATTCTTCCTGGATCGGCGGGGGCTGGGGGCCAGCCTGATCCAGTCCGGCCCGCTGACGGCGGGGGTGACATTGGGCTATGATGGCGGGCGCAAGGAAAGGCGTAACCGCGCCCTGCGCGGGCTGGGCAATGTCGGCGATACGGCGGTGGCTGGCGCCTTTGCCAATTACCAGATCGGGCGCTGGATTGTGACCGCCGATGTCAATACCGACCTGCTGGGCGACGGGCATGATGGCACCACGGCCGATCTTGGCTTTTCCTACGTGTTGCGGCCGACCAAGCAGATGATGATCATCATTGGGCCGTCGGTCACCTGGGCCAGCGACAATTACATGCAAAGCTATTTCGGCATCAATGCGGCGCAGGCCGCCCGCTCCGGCCGCGCCGTTTATCGCGCCGAGGCGGGGTTCAAGGATGCCGGGCTGGTGGGGTTTGGTACGTACAAGCTGACGCAGAACTGGTCATTGACCGGCGTGGCCGGTTACAGCCGCCTGCTGGGCGATGCTGCCGACAGTCCGCTGGTGGATCGTGACGGCAGTGCGGATCAGTTCTTCGGCGGTTTGGGCGTCTCCTACAGCTTTTAGCGCCGTTGACCCGGCCTCGCCCGGTCGTCCCCGATGATCAGCCTGGCCCTGGATCGCCATGATGTGAAGGCGCATCTTTGCGCCCGGCGGGGCAATGCGGGCACTATTGGCATTGCCTCGCCGCAGGGGGGCCGTATAGGTGCTGGCCGTCAGTTTCTACAGTCACCTCCCGAAGGCGTCATAGCCTTAGCGGGCCTGAAGCTGATGTGGCAGGTATAAACTTTAATATTCAGATAAAATTTATCGGAGCAATGATGACTACTTTAGCGCAAGCCATAGCATAGAATTATATTTTTCAAGTTCTTTATTTGCGGACTTTAATTCTAATTTATTGTTTGTATTTATGTAAAAATCAGAATAGCTTCCATATCCACCATTTATATATTCAAAAATCTGAAGACAATCCGGCAATGCGCGTTCATCAATTATTGAATTATCACAAAGTATATTTAGAATTTCATTAAATGGATTTATCAATTGTTTTTGATTGTATTTTTTCATTATTGAGATAATCTCAGATGTGGCGTTAATTGCCTCTTGTCTTTTTCCCATTTCTCACCTCAGTGGTTCGCTGCTGATTACTTCTACGCCATCAATTGACCATGGCTTTGATACAAAAATTTGTTTTATATCTTGACCTCCCAAATATGGTCCTCCCTGATATCCAACTGGCCCTTCATATATCGTAGTTCCTGCGGGCAGTTTTACTGCATGAACAGTATTTATTGGAGATGTCCCTTCCAGTACACCTGTTTTCGGGTTAACCCATTGTGGCTTAACAGCGGTGTCAATTCTCACCTGCACCACAGATGTTGGTGGCTCTCTGGTGAACCATTGGCCCAATGCATGGTGCCGCATAGGATGCATATTAAAAAATACCATTCAATGAGAATGCGCGTATGCTGCTTAAAGAAAATGTTTATTCCATTCAATATTAATTCAACCACTATCCATAATAATACATCATATCGTCAATTTTTTCTTTGTCTATTTTGTCTATTTCTTTGTTTTTGTTTCTGTATATAATTTCAACAACCCCCCTTACTGGCGGAAAATCATCATTTTCTATTTTGTATTTTATTCTGTCATTTGTTTCTTTTGCTAGGTGTTCATTCGAAATGTACTCATTTACAAGTTCGGTGAGGATTTTAAAACATTCTGAACGGTTCATTTTTCTACTCCGGGATAATTTCCACCTTATCAAAAAGAAGCCTGTTTTCAGTTATTAGTTGCTCAGCGCCTCCTTTGCCGTACTCTGGGTAGTAAGATGTGAACGGTTCTGGGTTGAGCCCGTGATTGCCCATATCAAAAGGTACTCTGGCATTTACACTGCCAGTATTTTTATCAAACAATTGCAATGTGTCGAAGGTTCCCTTAAGTCGAGCATCACTCCATGATTCACCATGCTCTGGTCCTTTAATCTGGAAGGCATCACGGGCAGCAGAACCGTTCTTGTAATCGCCAAAACCGAAATATCCACCTGGTGCAGATTTCGTATCTATGGTGCCCTGAACATATTTATTTACTGTTCCATCGTCGTTTTGATATCGCATGTATCGGTAACCAGTCGATGGCAATGTTTCGCCTTTGCTGTTTACATAAAAATCAGCCTTCCCTGTCTTGCCAACCCCACAACTCAACCCCAGCGGATCGACCCATTCTACCGGGTTTGGCGCATAGGCTGCAAGGTTGCTGCCACCGGCCAGCCGGATCGGGTCTTGGGTGGTGAAGCAGCCTTCGTTGGGGGCGTAGTAGCGGTGGCGGTTATAGTGCAGGCCAGTCTCAGCGTCATGGTACTGGCCCTGGAAGCGCAGGGGGTTTTCCACCTCCGCCACATGCAGCTTCGCCAAGGCCCCCCAGGCGCGGTATTCCGCCTGCCAGACCAGCTCGCCATTATCGTTGGTCAGTTCCTGCGGTGTGCCCAGATGGTCCAGGTGGTAGTGATAGACCTGTGGCCGCTGATCCGCCCCGCCATTGCGGCGCAGTTGCGCCAGGGGGCGGAAGCTGCCGGGTTCGTGCAGATAGACGATGGCCAGCGGATCGGGGCTGGGGGCATCGGGCGCGTGGGCGGCGCTTTCGCCCAGCAGCACGTCGCCATCCCAGAGGAAATCCGTGCGCTGCCAGACCAGACCCGACGCATCGCCGCCAGGGGAGGGGGCGTCATCATTGGCGCTGGCGGGGGGCAGATGGGCGGTCTGTTTCCACAGCCGCCGCCCGAACGCATTATAGCCATAGCGGGCCAGGGTTCGGCCCCGCCGATCCTGCCGCTCCACCGCCACCAAGCGGTTGCTGGCATCATACCGGTAAGTCAGTGATACCGCCCCGCCGGCGGCCCGCCATTCCCGCACCCGGTTGCCCCAGGCATCATACTGGAACTTGGCATCGCCATGCACCAGCAGCCGGTCACCCTTGGCCTCTCCACCGCAGAAACCGGCATCGGCACCCGAGGCCAGGATATTGCCGGCCGGATCGGGAACGAAACTTTCCGGGTTGGTGCCTTCCACGGCCAACAGCCGGTCGCAGGCGTCATAGCGATAGCGCCGCACCCCGCGCTTGGCATCCTCAATCGCTACCAGCGCGTCGGCACCATCATAGCCATAGGCCCGGCTGAAGCTGACGGCACCGCCGCGACGCACCCCTTCCTGGCGGATCAGGCGGCCTTGCGGATCAAAATCCTGGCGCTGGAAGAGGCTGCCGGCCTGCGGGCCACTGTCATGGCATTGCTGTTTTTGTGCATCTCGGCGCTATATCTGTCTGCCTCAAGGGCAAAATTTTATTTCATAATTATCAGATGATTTCCAGTATATGCAATAAAACCCAGATAAATTTACTCCTTTTTCTTTGATATATTTTAGATATTATTCTGGCGACCATTCTCTCCCGGATGAAAAAATGAAATTATTTGATATAAAATATTCAATTAATTCAGTCCTTTGTTTATAGTTGTGTATTTTGCATTCGTATAAATTTCCTGTTGTGGAAATAAATCCCTTTCCCTTTATTCTGTCCACATCATCATTATTTGGATGAATGATAGCCCTGGTTCCCGCAATAACAAGTACGACGCTTTTGTCATCTGGGTAGGTCATGGAACTACGCTCACGTTCAGAATTGTTGATAAGTATCCGTTATCTTTTGTTGGAACTGAGTCAACAACCACCTCCGGGGCTCCCACCAGGAAGATGGTTGCCACCGCCCCGGAAATACTGATTTCCTTCTAGAGCGATTCTTGAGTTCATCAGAATGAAACTCAAAAATCAATTTAAACGGATATATGCGCTCTGATTTTTATTTATTCCAAAAACTGTAAGCCCATTGTATGGATTTTTTTGCTTTATAATCTAGGTAGGGAAACTGTTGGCAAGTTTTCTCTGCTATAAGCCTACTCCCTTCGAATAAATCATTTTTTTCCCATTCCGGATCTACGGAATCGGCGTACTTAAATATTCTTTCAATTTCCATTATAGCTTCATTTCGATCCTCTGGAGCAATTAATGATAAAGCGCGGTCTATGTTTAATTGCGGATATGGAAAATCATCATATCCAACATATATTGGAATCACCTCATTGATGGCTTTAGTATTCATATTAACGACTCCATATGATGGTTTCAATTTCCGTATTGGGGTGTACCCTACTGATTTGTGTGACAGTCGGATTGTTTTTGAGGGCTGGAAGCTCGAAGGTTTCCCATATATTCCCTGGTCGGAGATTATCACCCAACACAGCTCGGACCTTACCGCTAGCTCCTTCTGCATAGGCTGCAGAGGCATTTTGCCATGCTTTGGTAGCACCTGGAGAGCCGTCCCATTTAGGCATATCCACACCTTTTGATGCAGCCAACATTTCCAAGGTTGTGCCGCCTTTAGAAGTGGCTACTTTTGCCGCAATGGCATCCCCCCCATGACCAAGACCGGACCAAAAATAGGCTTCGTCTTTAGGTGAAGAAAACACGTCACGAGCAGCAACAAATTGCCCATTCTTGGCACGAAAGCGCATCGCATTTTGGTCGAATGAGATGCAACTCAACCCCAGCGGATCAACCCATTCTACCGGGTTTGGCGCATAGGCTGCAAGGTTGCTGCCACCGGCCAGCCGGATCGGGTCTTGGGTGGTGAAGCAGCCTTCGTTGGGGGCGTAGTAGCGGTGGCGGTTATAGTGCAAGCCAGTTTCAGCGTCGTGATACTGGCCCTGGAAGCGCAGCGGGTTTTCCACCTCCGCCACATGCAGCTTCGCCAAGGCCCCCCAGGCGCGGTATTCCGCCTGCCAGACCAGCTCGCCATTATCGTTGGTCAGTTCCTGCGGTGTGCCCAGATGGTCCAGGTGGTAGTGATAGACCTGTGGCCGCTGATCCGCCCCGCCATTGCGGCGCAGTTGCGCCAGGGGGCGGAAGCTGCCGGGTTCGTGCAGATAGACGATGGCCAGCGGATCGGGGCTGGGGGCATCGGGCGCGTGGGCGGCGCTTTCGCCCAGCAACACATCGCCATCCCAGAGGAAATCCGTGCGCTGCCAGACCAGACCTGCGCCATCACTGCCGGGGGAGGGGGCGTCATCATTGGCGCTGGCGGGGGGCAGATGGGCGGTCTGTTTCCACAGCCGCCGCCCGAACGCATCATAGCCATAGCGGGCCAGGGTGCGGCCCCGCCGGTCCTGCCGCTCCACCGCCACCAAGCGGTTGCTGGCATCATAGCGATAGGTCAGCGATACCGCCCCGCCGGCGGCCCGCCATTCCCGCACCCGGTTGCCCCAGGCATCATACTGGAACTTGGCATCGCCATGCACCAGCAGCCGGTCACCCTTGGCCTCCCCACCCCAGAAACCGGCATCAGCACCCGAGGCCAGGATATTGCCGGCGGGATCGGGAACGAAACTTTCCGGGTTGGTGCCTTCCACCGCCAGCAGCCGGTCGCAGGCATCATAGCGATAGCGCCGCACCCCGCGCTTGGCATCCTCAATCGCCACCAGCGCGTCGGCACCATCATAGCCATAGGCCCGGCTGAAGCTGACGGCACCGCCGCGGTATAATATTTAGTATTTGTTTTACAATTTATTTATATTTTTTCCAAATCAACGATATAAATTGATTTTCTTTCAATTTCATACCCTATGTTTAGTATTTCGTCGTCATTACACCACTCTCCTACATGTTTATTTATCCCAATCATGGCTCTAAGAGGAGCTTTTTTTTCTATTCCAAATTCAATATATTTTTCCATAATGTTTATTAATTTTTTGTATTCATTTTTTGCCCACTCTCTTTTTTCTAATTTTATTTTTCTATTTGCTGCATCAATCATCTTTTTCATTTCTGCATACATTTCCTTCTTTTCTTTTTCTATTATATTTTCTTCGCTCATGGTATTCTCCTTGACTCTACAATCCAAGATGGATCAAAATCCTTAAACCGTAACTGTGTTGCACCTCCTTTAAAAACACCACTTATATTGCTCTGTTGTTCTTTCGCTGTGCCGATGTAAGCAGTTATATCAGTACCCTTTGGGATTTTTGCAACGCTTGTTACTTCGCGCTTACCCCACTCCGGAGGAAGTGCCAGCCCCTGATGAACATCATCAACGGTAGAGAAAGAATTTGCTTGATCTGTTGTTGTCCACCATTTTGCGGATCTTCCTTCTCCAAAAGGAGTGTCTTGATGATATGAAACTAAAGTTAAATCTTCGGTAAGTTTTCCTGATTTCAGAGAATATCCTGGATTGAAGTTGACTAAATCATCCTCAAAACCTCTGCTGTAATCTACTCTTTTAGAAGATCCACCATCAACCCCACAACTCAACCCCAGCGGATCGACCCATTCTACCGGATTCGGTGCATAGGCTGCAAGGTTGCTGCCACCGGCCAGCCGGATCGGGTCTTGGGTGGTGAAGCAGCCTTCGTTGGGGGCGTAGTAGCGGTGGCGGTTATAGTGCAAGCCAGTTTCAGCGTCGTGATACTGGCCCTGGAAGCGCAGCGGGTTTTCCACTTCCGCCACATGCAGCTTCGCCAGTGCCCCCCAGGCGCGGTATTCCGCCTGCCAGACCAGCTCGCCATTATCGTTGGTCAGTTCCTGCGGTGTGCCCAGATGGTCCAGGTGGTAGTGATAGACCTGTGGCCGCTGATCCGCCCCGTCATTGCGGCGCAGTTGCGCCAGGGGGCGGAAGCTGCCGGGTTCGTGCAGATAGACGATGGCCAGCGGATCGGGGCTGGGGGCATCGGGCGCGTGGGCGGCGCTTTCGCCCAGCAGCACGTCGCCATCCCAGAGGAAATCCGTGCGCTGCCAGACCAGACCCGACGCATCGCCGCCAGGGGAGGGGGCGTCATCATTGGCGCTGGCGGGGGGCAGATGGGCGGTCTGTTTCCACAGCCGCCGCCCGAACGCATCATAGCCATAGCGGGCCAGGGTGCGGCCCCGTCGGTCCTGCCGCTCCACCGCCACCAAGCGGTTGCTGGCATCATAGCGATAGGTCAGCGATACCGCCCCGCCGGCGGCCCGCCATTCCCGCACCCGGTTGCCCCAGGCATCATACTGGAACTTGGCATCGCCATGCACCAGCAGCCGGTCACCCTTGGCCTCCCCACCCCAGAAACCGGCATCAGCACCCGAGGCCAGGATATTGCCGGCGGGATCGGGAACGAAACTTTCCGGGTTGGTGCCTTCCACGGCCAGCAGCCGGTCGCAGGCATCATAGCGATAGCGCCGCACCCCGCGCTTGGCATCCTCAATCGCCACCAGCGCGTCGGCACCATCATAGCCATAGGCCCGGCTGAAGCTGACGGCACCGCCGCGACGGACCCCTTCCTGGCGGATCAAGCGGCCTTGCGGATCAAAATCCTGGCGCTGGAAAATGCTGCCGGCTTGACGACCGATCTCCCGCCCCGCCGCGTCGCGCTGGAAACGGGCAATCTCCCGCCCGTCACAGCCCACGGCAGATGGGAGGCCATCCTCGCCCCAGGCCAGTTCCACCCGCCGCCCATCGGGCAGCAGCGTGGCCGTGCGGCGGCCGCGCGCATCATGCAGATGGCGGATTTCCAGGCTGCCCTGGCGTTCCACCGAAAGCCGCCCATCGGTATCATAGGCGAACAGGTTGGCATGGTCCGGCGTTTCCGCCGCTAGCAGACGCCCCACCACATCATACCGGTAATGGTGGGCGCGGCCATCGGCGAACTGTGCTGCCACCAGCCGGCCCAGCACATCGCGGCTGAACAGGGTGGCGCGGCCCTGGTCGGTGCTTTCCACCACAAAGCCGGCGGCATCGCGCCGGTACTGGATCAGCCGCCCGTCAAACCCGGTTTCCGCCACCAACCGCCCGGCGGGATCATAATCCAGCCGATAGCGTTCGCCCTTGGCGTTGGTCAGGCCGATCAGGTTCAGTTCGCTATCGTAGTGATACTGGAAGCGCGAACCATCAGCGGCGATGCGTTCCAGCGGATAGGGCAAGCCGTCGTAACGCCAACGCGTCACCCGCCCCAGCGGGTCTTTATGGCGTGTTACATGGTCTTCGGCGTCATAGTCCAACACCACCTTGCCGCCATCGGGGCGGTGGATGGTGATGGGGTTGCCATTTTCATCCCGGCTGAGGCGCAGCGGCGCGTCGGTGCCGCGCTGGACGGAGATGACCCGGCCCAGCGCATCATGATCATATTGCCGATAGGGGCCTTTCTCCGTCGCTTCGGCCAGCAGGTCGCCACCGGCAGACCAGGTGAAGCGCTGGATGGTACCCAACGCATCGCGCAGGGCCAGCGGCAGGCCGCGCCCATCGCGCAGATAGGAGGTCGGCTGGCCGGATGGGGAGACATGCTGGGCCAGATTGCCGCGAGGATCATAGGTGAAGCGATGGCTGGCCCCATCGGGTTCCACCACCTGTGCCGGGCGGCCCAGATCGGGCCGGGTCAGATCGCCAGTGACGGGCACGCCGTAGCCGAGTTTCAGCGCCGCCCCGTCGGGGGTGACACGCTCCACCAGCCGGCCCAATTCATCATAGGCAAGGCGCAGGGTGGCGCCATCTGGCCCGGTGATGGATACCAGCCGTCCCGCCTGATCGAACTCCCGCTTGGTCACTTGGCCCAGCGGGTCGGTCTCTTCATCAATCAGGTGCAGCGGGTTCCAGCGATACAGGCTTTTCGCCCCGCGCCCGGTGACCACTTCGGTGGTGTGGGCGCTGAGGTCATAATTCAGCTTGGCGTGGTAGAGCCCGTTGGTGCCCCAGGTTTCCACACAACGGGCGGCACGGCCCCGCGCCACATCATCCCAGACGAAATGGAAGGCAAGGCCACCGCGCCGAACCTCTTCCACCAGCAGGTGGTTTTCGTAGCGATAATGCCATTCATGGCCGCGCGCATCGGCGGCGGCCACCATGTCGCCCGCTTCGTCATAGCGGAAGCTGACCAGCCGCAGCCGCCTTGGCTGACCATCCGCATCCGGCCCGTCCGGATGGGGCGCGTCGATGGCGGTGATGCGGCTTGCATCGTCGGTTTCGACCGCGTATTCGCGCCCGGCACTGTCGATGATGCCCAGCAGGCGGCCCTGATCGCCGCGTGACAGGCGGATGGCGTTGCCATTGGCATCCGCCACGCCCACCAGCCGGCGCAGGCCGGCGGCATCCGCCGGGCCGAATGCCATACGCGTGCCCTGATAGTCGGTCAGCCAATAATCCCGGCCATCCGTCTGTAAAAGCAGCTTTTCAACGCTGTTCAGCGCCGGGCGACCGGGGGCGGGATCATGGAAGAAGGCGAGCCGCCCATCGCCCAGCCGTGCTGCCCAGCCACCACCCGCCACCCAGCGATACAGCGCCATGTCAAACGGGTGATGCCAGCCGGACCCCAATTCCCCCTGATGGGTGGAACTGGACATCCAGACCCGCCCCCAGACCAGCGGGATGGGGCCCGCCACCTCAAAATCCAGGGCTTCGGTGAACAGTTCCCCGCTGGCCACGTCGACGGGGTGGCCGGCGGTCATGCGGTTGCCCAGGCCACCGCCCACGAAACCACCGATGGCACCACCCAGAACCTCACCGACGATGCGCCCGCGCTCGCCGCCAATCGCCTGACCAACCGCACCGCCAGCTATGGTGCCGCCCGTACCAAGCACCATCCCGCCCACAGCGGTGGCGCCAAATCGGGCCAACCCGCAGAGGCCGCGCGCCAGAAAAGCGGCACCGGCCCCCGCCCCCAGTCCCATCAGCGAGCCGGCAATGACCAGGAAATTGGCGGTATCCACCATCCATTCGGGCACTTCGCTGTCGATCGGCAGGTAATTGCCCGGCTCCCGCCCGATGAATACATCGGGGGAGCCGGCGGCAATCACCCCATCGCATTCCAGCTTGTCCTTGATGCGGGCGGCGGGCTGGCCATTAATGATGACGGTGCGGCTGCCCTGGGCAATGCGTTGCGGTGTCGGGCCATGGTCGGAACATTTGCCCTTGTCCTCGATGGCGCGGGCTGCCCGCTTGCCATTGATGATTACATTGTCCGAGCAGGTGGGGGCGATTTCGCCGGCCGCATGGGTGAAGGTGCTGCCCAACGCTTGCCCGACCAATGCTCCTGTTCCGGTGGAGGCCATGATCCCACCTACGGCACCGACAACGGCCAGGGCCGCACCACCGGTACCCACCACGGCAACCACAGCGACCGCCGCCGCCAGACCGATGGCCGCACCGACCAGGAAGCCGGCCATAGCACTGCTATGCTCGATCGGGTCGCCTTCGCGGGCGGCGTTGAACTCCCCATCCATGGTTCAGGTCGCCGCGCCCGGTGCCGGCCAGGTGAAGCTGTTCAGCATGGCCAGGAACTGCTGATCGCAGGCGGCAAAGCGTTCTGCCGGGGCGGTATTGACGATGGAGATCAGGCGGCCATCCGGCAATTGCGCATAAAGCTGGCGCTGTTTCACCATGCCCGCCCCGGAATTCCATTGGAACAGCACCTCCACCGCCTGCCGACCCGACAGCATCACGTCCCGCCGCAATTCCAGTTGGAAACCCTGGGCGCGGGCGGACAGGTCGGCCATCTGCCGGTTGACATAGGCCCCCAACGCCTCCCCCGGACGCGGCCGGTCATAGGCCACCATGATATTGGGGGCGACCGGGCCGCTATTGTCCGAGGGGCCCGCCCAGGCGATCATCGACCGGTCGGTCCAGTCATCCGGCAGTTGGAAGCTGAAATCGCGGGTGCGGCAGGTCTGCGACATGGAATGTCCTGAAGCAAAAATGGTGGGGGATCAGCCAGGCTGGCGCAGGGCACGGGCCACGGAAACGGCTTGATCAATCTTCTGGTTCCCGGTGCTGGGGGCGGCGGCCAGCAGATCGTCGGCCTTGGGCATCTCCCCCGCCATGGCCTTGGCCGCCAGCGATGAAGCGCCCCCTCCGGCAGGGCCGCCGGCGGCCCTGCCGGGCATCAGTCCCTGCAGGCTGGACAAGGCATTCTGGCCGGTCGGGGCAAAGCTGCCCGCCACGGCGTCCAGATCGGCGGATCGGGGCAGACTGCCGGGCAGTGCCGCAGCCCCGTCGGCCCCCGCCATGCCGGGCAGGTTGGCCCCCAGAGCAGACGCGGCTTGCGCCATGCCGCCCTGCATCAGGCCACTGGCTGCCTGCATTCCTGGCACGGCGTTGCCCAAGGCGGATGCTGCCTGTGCCATGCCGGCATTCAGGGCACTGGCAGCCCCGGCCTGCGGCCCGCCGGCGGCCAGTGACTGGGCCATTTGCAGTGCCGGGTTCAGCAATTGTCCGGCCGGCCCCGGCAGCGCCTGGGCCGCCATTTTGGCCATCTCCGCCAGCGCCCCCGGTGTTTGCAGGTTAAACGGGGTGAAAGGTGGAATACCCAGGCTGGAGCCGATGGCGCCTGGCTGGAACAGGGTGGCGAAGACCGACATCTGCTGAACCTCTTCTGCAAGACGGGACAGCCTGCGAGACGTGATTTCAGGCGCGGGTCACGCTGGCTGATGACCCTGACTTCCCGCGACAGGCGATCATTGCTGCCTTTCTCTCTACCTTAAACGCGGTCGGGTGCTGACCGTTCTAACGGTGAGCCTGCGGGCGAAAGGGGGGTATCTCTGATTGGTAAAGCCACGCTGCGGACTGAACAGCTTTGGCGACGTTCATGATTTGCCCGGCCCCCGCCAAGTATCAGGGCGTGCCTTTGGTGTTCCCTGTCAGTTCAAAGGTTTCCGCTGCGACCAGGAAATGCTGTTCGACCTGGGGATAGGTTTCCGCATCGCTGAAGCAATGAAGAATGTAGATGTAATCATCCTTCTGGAATGTGCGGATGCGGAACAGAACAGGGCGGCCCTTCACCATCTTGCGCGCCTTTACATCGGCATTGCGCTCCGTGGCGGCCGGGATGATGCGGTTGGCCAGAATCTCATAATCATTGGCCTTCAACCATTCATGCAGCCAGTCGGCGGGTACGACCGGCCGTTCGGTCTTGAGCGCCAAAATCTCCACCAAGCTTGTGTCGCCCCTGTCACCATAGGCAATCAGCAACTGCGGCTTGCCGTTGGGGGCGGTTGGCCGCCCTTCCTTTTCAAACCAGAGCCAGTCCTTGGGCATCAGGATATTGAAGGCGAAAGGCGGGTGGGGGCTGGGAAAGTCCTGCAAAATATAGGACCGCATGATCTCTTCCTTGCTGGCCGTGACACGGGTCTGCAAGGCGGATGCGTTGTCCGTTGCCAAGGCTGCCCCGGTTGGGATCAGCATCACAAGGCAGAGAAAACCACAGGCAAGAAGATGGGTAAGGGGGGATCTCATAGGTGCCCTCGTCTCAAAGGCCGTTCAGGATTGATCCCGTGGCCCGAATTTCGGGTTATGTGGCCAGGATGGCGTAAAGCAGGCCGAAACTGGCCAGCATCAACATGCTGGTGGCGAACAGGTCGGCACCCCGTCCTACGGCATGGATATGGGCGATATCCGCCCGGCTGTAGGGGGCCAGCCAGAGCCGGTATATGGCCGGCACCGCGTCGGGAAACGGCTCAAACCGGGCCACCTTCTTCAAAACGAAGGAGAGATACCAGCGGATGAAAAGGCAGAAGAGCAACCAGGCCGGCAGCCCCAGAGCGATGCGATAAACGCTCAGCACCGTACCGCTCATTTCCCGGCCCCGGCCTTCCAGCAGGAAGCCGATGCCAATGATCACGCCCAGACATCCGGCGAGGATGGCGACGGTCAGGGCCAGTTGCCGGCCCGCCGGCAAGGCCATCACCAAGCGCCCCATCGGGCTTAACCTTGCAGGGGGAGTGGCACTCAATGCGGCACCAGACCGGCCAGGAAACTGCCATAAGCGATGTCAAAGGCTCGCCGGTTGATCGGCCCAATCAGGTAGGGGTCGGGGGTGGGGGCCGGCGACAGCAGGGTGAAGACGGCCCAGCCCTTTGCCGTCCGGATCACCGTCTGGCGCAGGTGGGCCGGCGTGCCGTTCAGGCTGGTTTCGCGTTCGGCGACCGACAGGTGAATGCCGGGCAGCCCGGCATCCACCGGTTTCAGGGGCACTTCCCGCAGATCGGCGCCGATATTGCGCAGATTGGCGATCACCGGAGCCGCCGCCATCTCCGCCGTGCTGGCCCCTGTGCTGGTCAGCACGTTGAGGAAGCCCACCGGCGTGCCATCCCCATTGGCCAGATTCCAGGATTGGCTGTCGGGGCCGGCGCTGTTGTCGGGCTGTGCGATCCAGGAGGTCGGTGCTTTGAAACCCAACTGGAACACCTTGTTCAGGGGCAGTTCCTGCATGGGTTCCGCATAGGGCTGCTGTGCCTGCACCTGGGTCAACTGGAAGCTGGCCGCGGCGACAAGGAAGGCTTCCTCCACCTGGGGATAATGCGCCTCATCGCTGAAACAATGCAGCAGATAGAGGAACTTGCCATTCTTGAAGGTGCGCAGCCGGAACAGGACCGGGCGGCCCGCAATCATCTTCTTCGCCAGAACATCCGCGTTGCGGCCGGCCGTAGAGGGAATGGAGCGATGGCCCAGCACCTGATATTGGTTGATCATCACCCATTGTTCCAGCCAATCCTCCGGCGCAATCTCCCGCTCCAGCCGCAGCGCCAGCACTTCGATCAGGCTCTGATCGGTCCGGTCACCATAGGCGGCCAGCTTCTGCAACTGCCCGTTCGGCTCCGTCGGGTTGCCCTCCTTCTCGAACCACAGCCAATCCTTGGGGATGCGCAGCGTGAAGGCGAAGGCGGGATAGGGGCTGGGAAAGGGCTGCTGCAGGTAATCGCGGGCCAGATCGGCCGGCGTTGCCTGGATGGTTGTCCGCATCTCGGTCATCGCACTTTCCCTCGGATTATGTGGCGCGCGGCGAAAATGGCTGCCGCTTCCAATCGATAATGCATCATTTCTTCGGCGCGGGCCCGATGCTGGCCTCGCCCTCGATATCGACGCCGAACAGGGCGCCGATGGCGGCGAACCCACCCCCATGGTAGCGCGATGTCTGACGGTCATAGTAACCAAATCCACCGCCGCCAATTTCGGCTGTGCCCGCCGAGACGCCGCCGGTGGCCTTGCCAGAGATGGTCCAATCGTCCGGAACGCCGGGCAGCCAGCCGATGGGAATGGTGACATTGGTTTCCGCCTGCGCCTGGGCGACACGGGCGCCGGCCTTGCCGCCCAGGGCGGCACCGATATAGCGCCCATCATCGCCCAGCAGGGCCTGGCCCTTGGCATCGGCGGAGAACAGTTCGCCTGTCCCCTTCAGGCCGACGCCGCCGGTATCCAGATGGCCAAGCGCCCCTTCCACATTAACCCTTTGCATGGCCGCCTTGGCCTCGCCGGCGGCCCCCAGACCATCCTTGGTGATGCCGGCATGGCCGTTGGCTTCCGCGGCGAAAACATCCAGCCCGGCCCCGGCCTCGCCCCAACTGTTCTGACCTTTGGCGGAGATGCGGGCCAATGCCGCCTCGCCCTTGGCGTCAACGGTGGCCTTGTCGCCGGTCAGGGTGCCGGTGACTTCACCCTCTGCCCCCATGACCTTCGCATTGACCGGGCCGGTCTGCTTGTTGGCGGCCCAGGCGTCACCCTTGGCGGTGGCGGTTCTCTCGCCGGCCGGGTTCTGCCCCTTGATCGCCGACGTGGCGCTGCTGCCACTGGCGGCACCGTTGCCGGCAGCCGCCCCGCCACCACTGCCACCGCCGGAGACCTGCACCTCTTCTGCTTCCGGTGGGGGTACCTTCTCCTTGGTGTTCAGCCAGATATAGTCCCCATCCAGGCTGATCCCGGTCTTATCCATGATGATGGTGGAACCGTTGGAGACCAGGATGATCTTGTCGGGCGTCAGTTGGATGGCGCTTTCACCGACCTGGAAGACCATCAGGTTCTTGGCGCGCTGGATGGCGCCATTGCCGATCTGGATGAACTGGTTGTTCTGGACGACGGTGGAGAGATCCTTCTGGCTATGGAAGGCCAGTTCCTCGCCACCCGCCTTATCCTCCATGGAGAACAGGTTGAAGCCATTGCCGCCGGGGCTGGACAGGGTGCGGAACGCGGTCTGCGTCTTCTGCGCCGGCAGCGAAACGGGCGCGGCGGTTTCGGAATTGGGCACCAGACCCAGGATCACCGGGCGATCCGGGTTGCCCTCCATGAAACCGACCACCACCTCCATGCCCACACGCGGGATGGTCTGCGCGCCAAAGCCGCGCCCGGCCCAGCTTTGCGTTGCCCGGATCCAGCAGGAAGAACGGTCGTCCGCCGTGCCGCGCCGGTCCCAATAGAATTGCACCTTCACCCGTCCATAGGCGTCGGTATGGATATCCTCCCCCTTGGGCCCCACCACCACGGCCGTTTGCAGGCCGGGGATGGTGGGGCGGGGGGTGGTGCGGCGGGGGACAAAGGGGGTGGATGCTGGGATACAGGTAAAGCTGTTCTCGTACTGCGTATTGCTGCCGCCGTTGGTTTCATAGGACTGGTCGGCCGCCTTGTGGCTGACCGACAGCACGACATAGGAACTGTTTTCCGCCATCACCGGATGGCCGGTCATCAGGAAGCGGCCGATGGGGGCCAGGGTGCGGCAATTGCTGACGCCCTGGATGGTCTCGCGCTCCACCTCCTCGGCCTGCATGTTCAGCTTGGCGCGGCGTTCGCCCAGGCCAGGATCGGCATGAAGGCCCGGAAACTCAAAATGTTCGTGCTGGGGCTGTTGCTGGAAATTGGACAGGGTGGGAACCGTCTGGTTCAGGCGCAGCTTGCTGGTTTCGAAATTATAATCGGCCACCGTCCAGGCGCTGGCCTGATAGGAATGGCGCCGCCGCCAGTCCTTGATATGGTTGGACAGGGCCGAGGTGGCGCTGAACGGGATGCTGGGCTCGGCCCCCGACTGATAGGCGGCGGTCTGCGTTGCCACCACCAGCGTGTGCTTGCCGGGTTCATGGCGGAAGAAATAGTAAAGCCCATCCTCCTCCAGCAGGCGGCAGACAAAGGCGAAATCGGTCTCCCGATACTGCACGCAATAGGGGCGGGGCGGGGGGGAGCCGGCCATGGAGAAATCATACTGGCTATGGCCCATCTCATCAAAGATGGTGGCCAGGATTTCCAGGCTGCTCTTGTTCTGGAAGATGCGGCAATCGCTGGTGCGGGTCAGCAGCCAGAGCCAGGGCACAATCTCCAACTCATAATGACGCTGACCGCGCCCGGCGGCGTGCCCGGCCGTCAGCCCGGCGACGATGCCGTTGAAACTGCGATAGACGCCGTCCTGAAGCCGCAGGTGGAAATCCACCGGCTGGGCCACCAGGCTGGCCGGATCCAGCATATCGGTCTGCGCCCGCACCGTGGCGCGGAAATTGAACAGCGCCGACACCGCCTCCGTCCCCTCCAGCGCTTCCAGCAGCAGCTGATCGGGGCCAAGCGGTGTATCGATCGCCAGGATGCGATTGACCTGCGTGAAACCGTCCATTCCAGATTCCCGAGCAATGGCCCTTGCAGCCAACGGCAAATGCCTTGGAAAGAAAACACCCCAAGGAAACGGGGTATTGAAAGCGCCATCAGGCGTCACAAAAAACGCAAATCCCTGACCTGCTGAGAGCAGGGTGAATTCTACAGAAGCAAAACCCCGGAATATTGAGGGGGTCTGCCCCTTATTATAGAAAGTCGCTTTGGCTTCAACGAAACAGAAGGCAAGTGGATCGCCGAATTCGGGGTATGCCGAACGGGTCGATGCAGAGGACCGTTATAAGCAACGATTGGAATAGGGCGGCACCCCCAGGGGGTATCGTTTCATGGCCGAGAACCTGATTTATCGGCCCTTCGGCCTATCGAACGGGCGCGATAAAGGCTCTTTGAACGCGGATTGCGACAAAGGTAAGTGGTCGAAGGTACATCATCCGGAAGGGGTGACACCAAATCGGTGGATCATCAGCTATATGGAATAGTGCGTGTGTATAAATAGAACATGTATGGATAACACCAAATAGCACGTCGGTGGTGCCGATTGCTTGTGATACCTATTTTTTGTGAAGGGCCGTGGTTATCTCGCGGCCCTTGTTGATGGTATTATTTTGTTTCCACGATTGTTCCGCAACGATCGATAATTTTTCTGAAACAAAACCCAGTCTTCGATCCTTATACGATCATCAGGTGATATGCCGGTCGTTTTCGCAGCCCGGTTACGTCCCGCTCCCACGTGAACGAGGAAAAGATGGCGCTTGTCCTGAAAGTGATGAAAGCGGGTGACAGCTCCCTGAGCGAGGGGGAAAGCCGCAGCTTTGACGGCGCCAGCATCAGCATCGGGCGCGGGCAGGAGAATGACTGGGTGGTCAATGATCCGCACCGCCATCTGTCCAAACAGCATTGCCGGTTTGAAAAACGCGGCAACGCCTATTTCATCATCGATACCAGCACCAATGGTGTTTTCGTTGGCGATGCGCCGGTGCCGTTGGGCAAGGGCAATGCCCAGGCGCTGCGCGATGGGGAGGTGATCAATCTCGGCCCCTGTGTGCTGAAGGCGGAGTTTCGGGAGACGGTGACCGCTGCCCCCGCCCTGTTCGGTGATCATTCGCTGGCCGGCGGGGGCGGGCTTGATTTCGCCATGGAGACCGCGCCCGCCGCCTATGGTGCCAATCCGGCCTCGGTAAGCGATATTCTGGGCGGGCGGCGGCGCAACGATGCCAGCCCCATCGAGCGTGATGGCGACCTGGCCACGCTGGAGATGCCGGAATCCGACATGGCGGCCTTTGGGGGGCATCCGCAACTGGCCAATCATTTCGCCGCCCCCGAGGTGCAGCGCCCGGTGATCCCGCCGGATTGGCATTCCGATGAGGCGACGCTGCCGGCGGAGCCTGAAGCCCTGGCCGAACCGGAACCTGCCCCCGATTTTCCCCGCCCCACACCGCGTCCGCCGGTGGCGGAAGCCGTGCCTGCGCCCTCGCCGCCGCCACCCGTGGCCCGGGAGCCGGCGGAGGCCGCAACCGACCTGCGTGGCACCGACCCCGTGGCTGCCTTCATGGCCGGTGTCGGCCTGCCGATGGAGGCCATCGACAATGCCGATCAGGCTGCCCTGATGCACAAGATGGGGCTGGCCTTCCGCGAGGCCGTGTCCGGGATGCGGGAATTGCTGGAACTGCGGGCCTTCCTGAAATCGGAATTCCGCATCGAACATACGTTGCTGCGCGCCAAGGAAAACAACCCGCTGAAATTCTCCGCCAATCTGGATGGCACGCTGGCCGTGCTGATCGGCAAGCGGGTGACGGGTTTCCTGGATGCGCCGGACGCCATCCGCGAAAGCCTGCGCGACATCAAGGCCCATGAGGTGGCCCTGATCGCCGGTATGAAGACGGTGGTGGCCGATGTGCTGGAACAGCTGTCGCCGGAAAGCGTCAGCACCGATGTCAGTTCGTCCCTGTTGCCGCAGGTCCATAAGGCGCGGTGCTGGGAAAAATACGAACAGACCCATCAGCGGATCATGGGGGAACAATCCTCCGGTCCACCGCTCGGCGGCAAGTTCTCTGCCGCCTACACCAAACAATTTCGCAGCCTTTGATCAGGCTGACCAGAAACAGGCTGAATAGAGATGACAATAAGCCGCCTATCCATTCTCGCTTCCCTTGGCCTTGCCGGCACGCTGCTGCTGTCCGCCTGTTCCAGCAAGCCGCCGCCGGCGCCCCCGCGTGGGGCCATTCCTATCTATGTCACCACAACGCGGGAGGTGAATGCCGATGCGCAGGGGCGGGCCGCCCCGGTGGTGGTGCGCGTCTATGGTCTGGCCAACAAGGACAGTTTCAATCTGGCCGCCCCCATCCAGTTGATCCAGCAGGATGCCAAGACGCTGGGGGCCGATCAACTGGACCGCCAGGAACTGGTGCTGGCGCCGTCTGACCAGAAGCTGATCACCCAGCCGGCCAATGACAAGGTGAATTATGTCGGTGTGGTCGCCGCCTATCGCGCCATCGACAAGGTGAAATGGCGGGAGGTGGTGGCCGTGCCCGCCACCGGCAGCGTCATTCTGGATGTCACCGTCGGGGCCACGGGCGTGACGGTGCAGCAGCGCCCGCAGCCGGAACAGAAAAAGTGAGGGATGCTGGATGATGATGTCCGCCAACCGCGTGGTCTGGTCCGAGGGCATGTTCCTGCGGGTGCAGCATTTCCAGCAGGCCGACCGCCATGTCGAGCGGCTGGTGGCGGCCCGCACCCAGCCGCTGACCCCCTTTTCCTGGGGGATCAGCGAGCTGGTGATCAACCGGGAACTGCTGGGGATCGGCAAGTTCGCCATCGCGGCGGCGCGGGGCATCCTGCCGGACGGCACCCCCTTTTCCATTCCCGATGATGCCGATCATCCGCCGCCGCTGGAACTGTTCGATAATATCAAGAACTGCCTGATCTATCTGACCCTGCCGGTGCGCCAGCCGGGGGCGGCGGAGGTTGGCAACCCCAATTCTGAAGATGCCATCACCCGCTATGTCCCCGCCCGGTTTGAGGCAGAAGACGCCAATCTGGGCAGCGGCCAATCCGCACCGATGGATGTGGCGCGCCTGCGCCTGCGGCTGGCCCCGGAAACCCAGCCGCTGGCCGGATATGAGAAGATCGCCGTGGCGCGGGTGGTGGAGGTGCGGTCCGACCGCGCCATCATTCTGGATGACCAGTTTATCGCCCCCACTACCTCAGTCGCGGCGCAATCGCCGCTGCATGGTTTCCTGACCGAGATCCAGGCGCTGATCCAGCATCGCGCCGAAGCGCTGGCCGCCCGCGTGGCCGGCCCGTCCCAGGCCAAGGGGGCGGCGGAGATCGCCGATTTCCTGCTGTTGCAAACGGTGAACCGGTACGAGCCCTTGTTGCGCCATTACGCCGCCACCGCCCCCATGCTGCACCCGGAGCGGTTTTACCGCCTGTGCGTGGAAATTGCCGGGGAGTTGGCGACCTTCACGGCGGAGGGCAAGCGCGCCACCGTGTTCCCGGATTACCGGCATGAGGATTTGCAGGCGACGTTCCGCCCGGTGCTGGCCGATCTGCGCGCATCGCTGTCCGCTGTGCTGGAACAGACGGCGGTGCCCATCCCGCTGCAACCGCGCCGCCATGGCATCAAGGTTGGTGTCATTGCCGACCGCTCGCTGCTGTTCAATGCCAGCTTCGTGCTGGCGGTCAATGGCGATATGCCGGTCGAACATCTGCGCCGGCTGTTCCCCAATCAGGTCAAGATTGGCCCGGTGGAACAGATCGCCCAGTTGGTGAATGTGGCCCTGCCGGGCATCCGCGTCAGCCCGATGCCGATGGCCCCGCGCCAGCTTCCCTATCGCTCCGGTCAGGTGTTTTTCGAACTGGATCGCAGTTCTCCGCATTTCAAGCAGCTTCAGCAGTCGGGCGGCATCGCCCTGCATCTGGCCGGTGAATTCGCCCAGGTGGATATGGAGCTGTGGGCCATCAAAGGGGTCGCCTGATGTCCAGCTTTGCCAGCTATGGCCAGTCAGGCCACGAGGAAACCATCATCAAGCCGACGCCGGGCGGCCGCCGACCGGCGGCCCCGGCCAGTGCCGTGGTGGCACCGCCCAGCGACTTTGTCGCCAATGACACGATCGACCTGACACTGGGCGGCCTGAACCCGCTGCTGGCCGCCGCCGGGCCGATCCTGAACCTGATCCGCCGGCTGCGCGTCACCGCCACCCAACCCAATATCGCCGATCTGCGCGAACGGGTGGCCGGCGAGATCAAGAATTTTGAAAAGCGCATCCAGGGTTCCGGCCTTTCGCCGGAGGCCGCCCGCGCCGCGCATTACGCGCTCTGCGCCACGGTGGATGATGTGGTGCTGAACACCCCCTGGGGGGCCAGCAGCACCTGGACCCGCACCAGCATGGTTGTCAGTTTCCATGTCGATGTGACGGGGGGTGAGCGTTTCTATGACCTGCTGAACCATCTGCTGAAGGATGCGGCCGCCAACCTGCATGTGCTGGAGCTGATGTATCTCTGCCTCTCGCTGGGGTTTGAGGGGCGGTTGCGCATCCTGGCCCAGGGAGCGCTGGAACATGCCCGCATCCGCGATAATCTCTACCGCACGCTGATGCAGTTGCGCGGGGAGGGGGAGCGGGAGCTGTCGCCCCACTGGCGCGGGGTGGAGGCCCCCTATCGCCCACTGATGCCCAGCATCGAATTCTGGACCGTGATGGCGGTGACGCTGATCGTCATCACCCTGATGGCGGTTGGTTTCAGCTTTGCGCTGAATGGCCAGTCCGATGCCACGCTGGAAAAGATGGCGGCCTTGCCGCCCGCCGGCCAACCCTCCATCAAGATCGCCGATCCGGCCCCGCCGGTGCAGGCGCCGGCCCGCGATGTCGACCATTTCACCACCTTTCTGGCGCCGGAGATCAAGGCCGGGCTGGTAACGGTGGTGGCGCAGGGCACCGACACCGTGGTGCGCATCCGTAATGCCGGCATGTTCCCGTCCGGCTCGGCCCAGGTGGATGGCTCCTATGATGGTCTGCTGGTGCGGATCGGGCAGGCGCTGAACACGCGGCCAGGGCAGGTGACCATCACCGGCCATACGGACAATGTGCCGATCCGCACCATCCGCTTCCCCTCCAACTGGCACCTGTCGCAGGCGCGCGCCGATGCCGTGGCGGCCATTATCGCTGACCATGTGCAAGACCCGACCCGCATCAAGGCCCAGGGCATGGCCGATACCCAGCCCGTCGCCTCCAACGATGCCGAGGCCGGCCGCGAAGCCAACCGCCGCATCGACGTCATCCTGCGCAGCGCGCCGATGGTGACCATCCCGGCAGCGCCCGCACAGACGACGCCCGCCCCGGCGGCCCCGCCGCCGGTGAGCCAAGGAACGCCGCAATGATCACGCAATTTCTTCCCGCCACGATACAGCCCTTTTTCTCCACCCTGGTGCAGCCTTTGCGCGCCCGCTGGGTCTGGTCGCTGATCTGGGCCATCGGTTTCGCGCTGATGATCTGGTATGTCGGCGCGCTGATCGCCGTGGGCAGTTACCGCCCGCTGGAATCCGACATGGCGCGGATGATCGCCTGTGTGGCGGTCTTCGTGGTCTGGGCAGCCTTCAACCTGCAGGTCAATTTCAAGTCGCGCAAGACCGACGACCGGATGATGCGCGACCTGACCCAGGCGGGGGAGGCCGACAAGCGCGGCGATGCCTCGGCTGATGAGTTGCGCCAGTTGCGCGAACGGCTGCTGGAAGCGCTGGGCACCCTGCGCAAGAAGGCCGGCGGCAGCGGCATGAACCGGTCGTATCTGTACCAATTGCCCTGGTACATGCTGATCGGCCCGCCCGGATCGGGCAAAAGCTCAGCCCTGCTGACCTCTGGCTTGAACTTTCCGCTTTCCGGCTCCTTGGGCCGCGACCCGTTGAAGGGGATTGGCGGCACGCGCAATTGCGACTGGTGGTTTACCGATCAGGCCATCCTGTTGGATACGGCCGGTCGCTACACCACGCAGGACAGCGACCCGCAACTGGACCAGAAAGCCTGGCTGGGCTTCTTGGATTTGCTGAAAAGCTATCGCGCCCGCCAGCCGGTCAATGGGGCCGTGGTGGTGCTGAGCCTGGCCGACCTGATGGCGCCAGACCCCACGGAACGGCTGAACCATGCCCGCGCCATCCGCCAGCGCCTGAATGAGCTCTATGACAGTTTCGGCATCCAGGTGCCGGTCTATGTCGCCTTCACCAAGGTCGATCTGGTGCCGGGCTTCGTGGAATTCTTCGACGGCTTGGGCAAGACGGAGCGCGAACAGGTCTGGGGCATGACCTTCCCGCTGGATGATGGCTCGGCGGAAAATGCCGGCGTCGTCACCCGCTTCCCGCAGGAGCTGGAGGCGCTGGTCGCCCGGCTGAATGAACGGCTGCTGGAACGGGTGCAGCAGGAAAGCGACATTGACCGGCGCGGTCTGGTCTTCAACTTCCCCAATCAGGTGGCCAGCCTGGGCGACGCCATGCTGGAGGTGCTGACGGAGATTTTCCGTTCCAGCGCCTATGACAGCCGGCCCCTGCTGCGCGGTGTCTATTTCACCAGCAGCCTGCAGGTGGGGATGCCGATTGACCGCACCATGGCCACCATTACCAGCACCTTCGGGCTGGACCCGGTGCGCCTGCCGGCCAATAACCGCCAGGGCCGCAGCTATTTCCTGACCCGTCTGTTCCGCGAAGTGGTGTTTGCCGAAGCCGCCGTGGTCAGCCTGAACCCCAAGGTGGAGGAACGGCGGCGGCGGATACGCATCGCCACCTATGCGCTGGCCTTCGTGCTGCTGGCGGTGATGGCCTATGCCTGGACCACGGGCTATCGCACCAATGAACGCCAGGTGGCGCAGATCAATGAACAATTGGCCGATTATGAAAAGGCGGTGCAGGGCATCCCGGTGCAGAATGTCGCCGATGGCGACCTGCCCCGTGTGGTCAAGCCGCTGGATATCCTGCGCGCCCTGCCCACCGGCCTGACGCCGGAAGGGGCGGATGCCGGAAGCTGGCTGACCTTCGGCCTGTATCAGGGTGACAAGCTGACGGCGGTGCATGGCAATGCCTATCAGAAGGCGTTGAACGGGCTGCTGCTGCCCCGCCTGCTGGTGCGCTTGCAGAACCAGATCCGTGACCGCCAGGGCGATGATGATTTCACCGCCGCCGCCCTGCGCATCTATCTGATGCTGGGCAGCCATGGGCCGATGGATGCCGGGGCCGTGAAAGCCTGGATGGCCAATGACTGGGCGACATCCTGGCCCGGCCCCAATAACCAGCCGCTGCGGGAGGCGCTGGCCCGCCATCTGGACAGCCTGATCGCCGGCGGGCTGTCGCCCATCGCCCTGGATGCCAACCTGATCGAACAATCCCGCCGCAGCCTGGAAAAGCTGACCCCGGCAGAACGCGTCTATGCCCTGGTTCGCCAGCGCGGTGACGTGGCGCAGCAGAAGCAATGGCTGCCCGTCAACCATGCCGGCGGCAGCGGGGAACGTGTGTTCACCCGCCTGTCCGGCAAGCCGCTGAACGAAGGTATCCCCGGTGTCTATACCCGCGAGGGTTTCTATAAATCCTTCCAACCGGCCCTGGATGGGGTGCTGAAGGAAGTTCAGGCCCAAAGCTGGGTGATGGGGGAGAAGCAGACCCCGGCACCGGAGCAGATGGAGGCCATCCGCGCCCGCGTGCTGGAACTGTACTTTGCCGACTACACCCGCGTCTGGGATGAGATGCTGAACGATCTGCGCATCGTGCCGATGGCTGATTTACAGCAGACCGTGACCGTGCTGAACATGGTCTCCGGCCCGGATATGCCGATGCTGAAGCTGCTGCGCGCGGTGGCCGATGAAACAAGGCTGGCTTTGCCGCCTGGCGTCAATCCGGGTGATGCCGCCGCTGTGTCGGCCGCCATGGCCAATGCCCCGGCGGGTGCGCGTGGTGTGACCCAGCATTTCCAGCCCATCGCCGATTTCATCACCCCGGCGGATGGGGCCCCGGCGCGGGTGGAGGATTTGATCCGCCTGCTGGGCAATGCCTATGAGGAGATGAGCGCGCTTGCCAGCGGCCCGGCCAATGGTCAGGTGGACATGTACGCCCGCGCGTCGCGGGGCGGGGCCGGGCCGACCCAGCGTCTGGCCGCCCAGGTGCCGCAACTGCCGCAGCCCGTGGCGGCCTGGGTGGGTGCCTTCACCGAAGGTATCAGCCAGCAATCGGTCGGCGGGGCACGGGCCCAGCTTTCCAACCTGTGGGGCGGGGAAGTGGGCGGCTTCTGCCGGCGGGCGGTGCGCGGCCGCTACCCGTTCGAAACGGGGGCGGAGAGCGAAATCTCCATCGGCGATTTCACCCGCCTGTTCGCGCCCAACGGCCTGATGGACAAGTTCTTCAACACCCATCTGCGCACGCTGGTGGATACGTCGGGTGCCCGCTGGCGCTGGAACAGCGTGGGCGGCACCGGCCTGGGTATTCCCAATTCGGTTCTGGTCTCCTTCCAGAATGCGGCGCAGATCCGCGATGCCTTCTTCCCCGATGGTGGGCAGACCCCAAATGTCACCCTGCAGGTGACACCTTCTACGCTAGACCCCAAGGCGACCGGCGTGTTGCTGACCAGCGGCGGCCAGCAGGTGGAATATCGCCATGGTCCGCAATGGCCGACCGCCCTGCAATGGCCGGCGGGGGAGGCCAATGCCGTCAGCCGCGTGGTGTTTGAGGTATCGGGCAGCAATGCCAACCCGCAGGGCATGACCCAGACCGGCCCCTGGTCTTTGTTCCGGCTGGTCGACAAGGGGGCCATGTCCGCCGTGGGCAGCGATACGGCCCGCATCTCCTTCACCGCTGACAATCACACAGCCGTGTTCGAAGTGCGCTCCAGCACGTCGCTCAACCCCCTGGTGCTCAAGGAATTGAGGAATTTCCGTTGTCCAACCTCGTTCTAAATAGCGGCGCCTCGGCGCACGAGCCCGGCTTTTTCGGCAAGATCCCGGCGCGGGGGGACTTTGTGTCCCGCCGCCTGGGGCCGGGGCTGGTGCAGCCCCTGGACGAATGGCTGCAGGCATCCATCGCCACATCCCGCCGCCAGATGGGGGAGGGCTGGTTGCCCTCCTACCTGGAAACGCCGATCTGGCGTTTCGTGCTGGGGCCGGGTGTCTGCGGGGAGGTGCCGTTGGCCGGCGTGCTGATGCCGTCTGTGGACCGGGTGGGGCGTTACTTCCCCCTGGTGCTGGCGGCCCCGCTGCCGGGCTGCGTCGCCCCCATAAGGCTGATCGAAACGGCGCGCGGCTGGTTCGACAAGGTGGAGGCGCTGGCCCTGTCCTCGCTGGAGGATGGCTTCGTCTTCGATCGGTTCGACCAGGCGCTGCGCACGCTGGGTGCCCCGCCCTATGACACAACAAGGCCAGCCGCCAATGGCGCCAACGGCCTGCGGGTTGGGCTGGAGGGGGACGGCAAGGTGCAGAATGGCCAGTTGGCCGACACCTATGGAAGGCTGCTGGATCAGGTGCTGATCGGTTTCAACAACCGGTTCAGCCTGTGGTGGACCAGCGGGTCCGATCGCGTCGCCTCTTCCCTGCTGATCGCCCCCGGCCTGCCGGCGCCGCAGAATTTCGCCGCCTTCATGGATGGCCATTGGGAGGAATGGGGCTGGGAGCGGCCGGCGGACAGTGTGCTGCATCTGGATGATGCCGAACTGCCCATCCTGCTGCTGCGCCCTGTGGTGCCGATGCCCTGCCATGGCCGCACCCATCCGGGCACCCGCCGGGGTGCCAACCAGGATGCCCTGCTGATGCGGGAGGATATCGGGCTGTGGTGCGTGGCCGACGGGCTGGGCGGCCATTCTGACGGGGAGGTGGCCAGCGCCACCGTGGTGGCGACGCTGGATAATGTGCTGCCGCCGCTCTCCTACGCCGGGTTTGTCGATGATGTGCGCGATGCCCTGCATGAGGCTAACGGCATGTTGCGCGACCGGGCGCGCACGCTGGATGAACAGGCGGTCGTCGCCTCCACCGCCGTGGTGCTGGTGGTTTATGCCAACCGCATCTCCTGCCTGTGGGCGGGGGATAGCCGGATCTATCGGCTGCGCGACGGTACTTTCCAGCAACTGACCAGCGATCATGTCGCCGCCGGGCTGGGGAACAACCAGCGCAGCACGATGTTGGTGACGCGCGCGGTGGGTGCCGCCGATGCGCTGGAGGTGGAGATGATGCATGACACAGCCCTGCCAGGTGACCGTTTCCTGCTCTGCAGCGACGGTGTGACCAAGGTGCTGCGCGATGCGGAAATCGCCCAGATGATCCAGGGGTTGGCCCCCCGCGACGCGGTGGATGCGCTGGTGGAGAATGTGCTGGTCTCTGGTGCGCCGGATAATCTGACCGCCATCATCGTGGATATCCCCGCCGATCTGGCGCCGGCACGGCCGGTGCCGCCGGCGGAAAAGGCGGGGGAGGCAACAGCATGAACCACGCCATGCTGGCCGCCCGGCCCCCCGCCGACCCCATACCGGAAGCACCGGACGAGGTGACATCGCTGCTGATGTCCGCCCCGGTGGAACCGGATGAGGAAACCTCCCTGCTGCTGGCCGCGGAGCCGGAAGCGCCGGAGGAACTGACCCGTTTCGTGCAGGGTGAGACGGCCCAACCGGTGGAGCCGGTGGAGTTCACCGCCATCCGCGCCGCCCCCGGCCCGCTGGCCAAGGCCGCGACGCGGGAGGTGGTGGAAAACCAGCTTGCCGGCCTGATCGGGGCCATCCGGGCAGAGGCCAAGCGCACCGGTCTGGCGGAAATCGAAACGCTGGACCTGTTGCGCACGGCGCGCGGTGTGCTGGAACGCTATATCGCCAAGGCCACCGACGGGCGCGATGATGACCCCGCCCCGACACCGCCGCCGGACAGTTCCGGCTGGTCGCTGGCGCCGGGGGCGGTGATGCTGAACAGCTTCAAGGTCCGCACCCTGCTGGCGCGCGGCGGCATGGGGGAGATTTACCGGGTCCGCCACCGTGACCTGAAAACCGACCATGCCATCAAGGTGATCATCCCGGCCTATCGTGACGATCCCCGCATTGTCGGCATGTTCCATGCGGAGGGAAGGTTGCTGCGCCGGGTGCGGCATGAGGCGGTGGTGGAATGCGCCGGGCTGTTCCGCGACAATGACGGCCGTTCCATGCTGTTGCTGGAATATGTTGACGGGCCGTCGCTCTCGCAACTGATCCGGCGCGGCCCCCTGCGCCTGTCAGCGTTGGAGGCGCTGCTGCGCCGGCTGGCGGCGGGGCTGTCGGCCATCCATGCCGCCGGTCTGGTGCATCGGGACGTCTCGCCGGACAATATCCTGCTGCCCGATGATAATCCGGCGGCGGCCAAGATCATTGATTTCGGCGTGGCGGCGGAACTGCGCGGCGGGGTGACGCCGCGCGATGGGCTGGATTTCGCCGGCAAATTCTCCTTCGCCTCACCGGAGCAACTGGGCCTGCATGGTGGGACCATCGGTATCGCCTCCGATATCTATAGCCTGGGGCTGGTGATTGCGGCTGCCGCGCGGGGCGAGAAACTGCCCATGGGCCAGACACCCGATCAGGCGGCCGACGCCCGCCGCAGCGTGCCGCCGCTGGATGCCGTGCCCGACCGGCTGCGCCCCATCATCCGCGCCATGTTGCAGCCCGATCCCAAACAGCGGCCGACCGACCTGTCGGCCCTGCTGCGCGGGCTGGATGCGCCGGGGGCGACCAAGGGTGGTGGGCTGCTGTCCCGCATCGGTTCCCTGTTCGGCAAAGGCAGGGGGTGAGCCCATGGCTTTGTTTGATCTCGATATTCTGCTGACCCCGCTGGAAGGGCCAAGCCCCTGCGGCCCCGATCTGCGCGGGCAGGCAGGCGGGGAGGGTGGTTATTATCACCTGAAGGATTTGCGTGCCGGCGCGCGGGCCACCGAACGCCGGGCGGATTCCGATGACGAGGCGCAGGCCCCGCTGAAAGAATGGCAGCAGATTCTGGAGAGCGGCACGGCCCTGCTGACCGACCGCTCCAAGGATCTGGAAGTGGCCGTCTGGCTGGTGGAAGCCGCCGTGCGGCTGGATGGGTTTGCCGGGCTGGCCGATGGGTTCCGCCTGCTGACCGGTCTGGTGGAACGGTTCTGGGATGATGTGCATCCGCTGCCCGACGAGGATGGGGTGGGCGCGCGCATCACCGCCGTGGCCGGGTTGAACGGCATTGGGGCGGAAGGCACGCTGATCCAGCCCATCCGCAAGGTGATGCTGCTGCGCAATGATGACGGTTTTGCCTTCTGGCATTTCCAGTTGGCCCAGCGCGCGGTGCAGACACCCGACACCCGCAACCGCCCCAACCGCAAGCCGCCGCCCACGCCCGATACCCTCCGCCAGCGCATGGCCGCGGTGCCGGTGGCGGATAAGCGCCGGTTGCTTTCCGATATCCGCGCCTGCCGCACCACCTTCGCCACTCTCGACCGGGTATTGACCGAACGCTGCGGGACGGAGGCGCCGCCAACATCGGCCATCGCCAACCTGCTGGAGGAAATTGAGGACGCCACCCTGTTCCTGACGGACCTGAACGAGGAGGAGCCGATGCCCGACCCGGTGGCAGCGGATGATCCGATCCTGGAAACCAGCGTCAGTGGTGCGCCCATCCAGGTGACCCCCAACCGGCCCGGCCCGGCTGTCGGCCCCGAAGGCATCGCCAGCCGGGAGGAGGCGTTGCGCCTGCTGGCCGATATTGGCCGTTTCTTCCGCCGCACCGAACCGCATTCCCCGATCTCCTACACGATCGAAGACTTGGTGCGGCGCGGCCAGATGACCCTGCCGGAATTGCTGGCCGAACTGGTGGCCGATCCGGCGGTGCGCAATTCCATGCTGACGGCGGCGGGCATCCGCGTGCCCCCGCCTTCCTGACCCTTTTTCCACCTGACCGCGAACAGCAAACCTTTAAAGTTTCAGGAGAAATGACATGGCCAGTGTGCATGACAAGCTGGAGCGGGTGCGCAAGCCCCGCGTCCATATCAAGTACGAGGTCGAAACCGATGGCGCGATGGTGGAGAAGGAGCTTCCCTTCGTCGTCGGCGTGTTGGGCGACTTTTCCGGCGATCCCTCTGACGATGTGAAGCCGCTGAAGGACCGCAAATTCATCCAGATCGACCGGGATAATTTCAACGAAATCCTGGCCCGCATGAAGCCACAGCTTCGCCTGCGGGTGGCCAATGAACTGGCCGGCGACGGCAGCGAAATGGCGGTGGAGCTGAAATTCGCCTCCCTGGAGGATATGGAGCCGGGGCAGATTGTGCAGCAGGTGCCGGCGCTACGCCAGTTGCTGGAAACCCGCAACCAGTTGCGCGACCTGCTGACCAAGGCCGACCGGTCCACCCAGTTGGAAGATCTGCTGGAGCAGATCCTGCAGGACGATGCCCAGTTGCGCAAACTGTCCGAACAATTGGCCGCCACCCCTGAGGAGGTGAAGTGATGTCGACGCAAACGCTTGCCACCTCTGCCACCAAGACCGAAACGCTGGACGGCGCGCCGTCGCTGCTGGATCAGGCGATCAGCGCCACCCGGCAGACGGAGCCGTCGCGCGTGGAAAGCCTGCTGCGCACCCTGACGCAGGAGGCGCTGAACGGCACCGTCACCTATCGCCGCAACCTGACCCTGACCATCAACGAGGCGGTCAACGCGTTGGATGCCAAACTGTCCAAGCAGTTGGCCGCCATCATGCACCATCCCGACTTCCTGAAACTGGAAGGCAGTTGGCGCGGTTTGCACCATCTGGTGATGAGCACGGAAACCAGCGCCAACCTGAAAATTCGCGTGCTGAATGTGCGCAAGCGCGAATTGATGAAGGATCTCTCCAAGGCGGTGGAGTTCGACCAGAGCGAACTGTTCAAGAAGCTGTACGAGAATGAGTTCGGCACGCCGGGCGGTGAGCCCTATGGCATGTTGATCGGTGATTATGAATTCACCAATCACCCCGAAGATGTGCAGATGCTGACCAGCATCTCCTCCATCTCCGCTGCGGCCTTTGCACCGTTCGTCTCCGCCGCCAGCCCGCAGCTTTTCGGTTTCCAGGATTACCGCGATCTGGCCAAGCCGCGCGACCTGGAGAAGATTTTCGACACGGTGGAATATACCCAATGGCGCAGCTTCCGCGACAGCGAGGATAGCCGTTTCGTTACGCTGACCCTGCCGCGCGTGCTGGCCCGGTTGCCCTATGGGTCCAACACGCTGACCATCGATGAGTTCAATTACGAGGAAACGCCGCCCGGTACCGATGGCCGCAATCAGGCGCAGGAGCATGAGAATTTCTGCTGGATGAACGCCGCCTATGTGATGGGCGCGCGGATGACGAATGCCTTTGCCAAATATGGCTGGTGCACCGCCATCCGTGGGGCTGAAGGCGGCGGCAAGGTGGATAATCTGCCCACCTATATCTTCACCAGCGATGATGGCGACCCCGACCAGAAATGCCCGACGGAAATCGGCATCACGGACCGCCGGGATGCGGAACTGGGCAAGCTGGGCTTCCTGCCGCTCTGCCATTACAAGAATACCGATTATGCCGTGTTCTTCGGTGCCCAGACGGTGCAGAAGCCCAAGAAATATGACCGGCCCGATGCCACAGCCAATGCCGCCATCTCCGCCCGGCTGCCCTATATGATGGCCACCTCGCGCTTTGCCCATTACCTGAAGGTGATGGCGCGCGACAAGATCGGTTCCTTCCTGGAAGTGGAGGATTGCGAGGCGTGGTTGAACCGCTGGATCAACAATTACGTCAACGCCAATGAAGGGGCCGGCCAGGAGATGAAGGCAGCCTATCCGCTGCGCGAGGCCAAGGTGACGGTGAAGGAAATCCCCGGCAAGCCCGGTTCCTATAACGCCATCGCCTGGATGCGGCCCTGGCTGCAGATGGAAGAACTGACCACGTCCCTGCGCATGGTGGCGCGTATCCCGAGCAAGCAATAATGCATCAGCCCCTGGTGTTGACGCCCAGGCCGCAGGCGGTGCCGGCGGGGAGCGATCCCCGCCGGCCCACGCAGGCGGATATGGGTGCCGACTGGCGGGCGCAGTTGCGCCGCCATCCCGATAAAAGACTGATCATCGACCAGTTGATCGCCGCCATCGACCGGCTGTTGACGGCACAGGTGAATGCCATCCTGCATCACCCAAGGATGCAGCGGCTGGAAGCAACCTGGCGGGGGCTGTTGCAACTGGTGGAAACGGCTTCATCCGCCCGCGCGGTGAAAATCCGCATGTTGGATGTGGCATGGCGGGAACTGGCGCGCGATTTTGAACGCGCCATCGAATTTGACCAGAGCCAGCTTTTCGCCAAGGTCTATAGCGAGGAGTTCGGCACGCCGGGCGGGGAGCCATTCGGCCTGCTGATCGGTGATTATTATGTGCGCCATAACCGCAGCGCCGATCACCCGACCGACGATGTCGGTACGCTGAAATCCATCGCCGCCGTGGCAGCGGCGGCCTTCTGCCCCTTTGTCACAAGCTGTTCGCCCGCATTGCTGGGGCTGGACAGTTTCAGCGACATGGGCGGCACGGTGGACCTGTCCCGCTCCTTCGACGGGCCGGATCATCTGCGCTGGCGGGGGCTGCGGGACGCCGATGATGCGCGCTTCCTGGGGCTGGCCCTGCCGCGCATCCTGATGCGCCAACCCTATGGCCATGATCCGCATCGGGTGGATGGTTTCCGCTTCACCGAATATGCCGGGCGGCCGGGGGCGGCGGATTACCTGTGGGGCAATGCCGCCTTTGCCTTCGCCACCGTGGTGATGCGCGCATATCACCATTATGGCTGGTTCGCCGATATTCGTGGCGCGCCAGAGGATATGGAGGCCGGCGGCGTGCTGACGGAGTTTCCCGGCCATGCCTTCCCCTCCTTCGGGCGCAGCGGCCCGGCGGCCCCGCCGCTGGAGGTCTATTTCTCCGACGGGCAGGAAAAGCAATTGAGCGAGATGGGCATGGTGCCCCTGTCGCGCGTTGGCTATCTGGATGCCTGCGTCTTTTACAGCACCCAGTCGCTGCATAATCCCAAAGCCTATGACCGGGCCACGGCCACGTCCAATGCGCGCCTGTCGGCGATGCTGCAATATGTGCTCTGCGCCTCGCGCTTTGCCCATTACATCAAGCTGATCGGGCGGGACAAAATCGGCTCCTTCGCCACGGCGGCGGAGTTTGAAGACCATTTGCGTAGCTGGCTGCGCGGTTATTGCCTGGGCAACGACGATGCCGCCCTTTCCTTCAAGGCCCGTTACCCGCTGCGCGAAGCAGAGGTGCAGGTCCGCGACATTGCCGGTCGCCCTGGTGCCTTTGGCTGCGTCATCCACCTGAAACCACATTTCCAGTTGGACGATATCCAGACCAGTTTCCGGCTGGTGACGGAACTGGTAGGGCCGCAGGGGTGATCAACCTGTCCGCTCTCTCTACCGTCACCCCGGCGAAGGCCGGGGTCCAGCATCGTAGAGCGACGCGCTTGTGGCCCCTGGACCCCGGCCTTCGCCGGGGTGACGGAAACAGAGCGTTGGACATTTCACTTAACAACAGGACCATCCCATGACCACCGCCCTGCAACACCATATCGACGCCGATGACCTGCCGGGTGCCATTGCCGCGGCGACGGAGGCGGTGCGGCGGGGGCCGACGGACAAGGCGGCCCGCTATCGGCTGGCCGAACTGTTCTGCGCCAATGGGGAATTGGAGCGCGCCGACGCCCAGCTTTCCATCCTGCTGAATCAGGCCCCGGAGCTGCAGCGCCGCATCAGCCTGACCCGCCACCTGATCCGGGCGGAAGCGGCGCGGCAGGACTGGTACCGTGCCGGCCGCCCGCCCGACCTGCTGCGCGAACCCTCCGATGCCATCCGCCTGCATCTGGAAGCCGGCGTCAAATGGCGCGAAGGCGACAAAACGGGCGCTGCCGCGCTCTACGCCCAGGCGGAAACCGCCCGTGAGCCCAAAGTGGGCAAGGGTTTCGATGATTTCCGCGATCTGGATGATGCCACCGGCGGCCTGCTGGAACTGCTGACCATGGATGGCCGCTATCTCTGGGTGGATCTGGCCAATGTGGCGGGGCTGGATTTCGTGCCGGCCCGCCAGTTGCTGGACCTGATCTGGCGGGAAGTGCGGCTGACCCTGGATGATGGCACCACCGGTACGCTTTACATGCCGGCGATCTATGCCGCTATTGCCCCGGATACGCCTGCCTTCCGCCTGGGCCGCGCCACCGACTGGCAGGAACAGGCTGGGCTGGTGCTGGGCAAGGGCCAGCGCTGTTTCCTGCTCGGCGATCAGGCGAAACCGATGCTGGACCTGACCAGCCTGCATTTCACGGCCAGTGTGGGGTAAGCCGATGGCCGCCCCGCCCGTCACCATCATCCCGTCCGTGTTCGACCGGCTGTTGCAGCCGGTGGAAGGGCCAAGCGTGCGTCAGGTGGGCTGGAATGCCGCCCTGGCGCAACTGAAACAGGCCATCCGCCGCGATCTGGAAGCCCTGTTGAATACCCGCCGCCGCCCCGGCGTGCCGGGCGGGGAGATCGGGGAGTTGGCGCGCAGCCCGCTGCGCTTCGGCATTCCCGATTTCACCGCCATCAATATGGCGACGGCGGAACGACACGCGATTTTCGGCCGCGCCCTGGAAACCGCCATCCGCAATTTCGAACCCCGCTTGGCCGGCGTCGCCGTGTCGGTGCTGACCAGCGACCATGTGCTGGACCGCACCCTGCGTTTCCGGGTGGAAGCGGTGATCCGGGTGGAACCTTCACCGGAACCGATTGTCTTTGAATCCGTCTTCGATCCGGTCAGCCAGACCTTTTCCATCAAGGGCGGCAGCCATGCCTGATACGTTTCTTTCCTTCTATTCCCAGGAACTGGCCGCCATCCGCCGCGCAGCGGCGCAATTTGCTGCTGATCATCCCAAGGTGGCGGGCAATCTGCGCATCAGCCCCAATGCGGTGGATGATCCGCATGTCGCCCGGCTGATTGAGAGCTTCGCCTATCTCACCGCGCGTGTACGGCAGAAACTGGATGATGATTTCCCGGAACTGACCGACGCGCTGCTGGGGATGCTCTATCCCCATTACGTCACGCCCATGCCCTCCATGGCCGTGGTGCAGATGAAGGCGGCCCCGGAACTGACCAGCAGCCACGCCGTCCCGCGCGGGGCCGCCCTGGAAACCGAGCCAGTACGCGGGGAGCCCTGCCGTTTCCGCACCACCATGCCGGCAGAGGTTTGGCCCATTGAGGTGACGGTGGCCAGTCTGGCCGCCATGCCAGCGGCGGCCCCGCTGGTGCCGGCGGCACGGGTGGCCAAGTCGGTGCTGCGCCTGAAGATCAGCACCACGGCCCAGGGGATGAATCTGACGGAACTGGGGCCGGACCGGCTGCGTTTTTTCCTGAACGGCCCGCCGGAGGCGGTGTACCGCCTGCATGAATTGCTGTTGAACAATGTCATCGGCATGGCATTGGTGTCGGATATCAATGACCCGGTGCCGGTGACGCTGGGGCCGGATTGCCTGTCGGCGGTGGGGTTTGAGCCGGAGGACGGCATGGTGCCCTATGGCGCGCAATCCTTCATCGGTTATCGGTTGCTGACAGAGCTGTTTGCCTTCCCGGAAAAATTCCTGTTCGTCGATCTGCGCGGCCTGTCGGCCCGCATCCTGCGCGGCGTGGGCAAGGAGATGGAGATTTACCTCTATCTCGACCGCGCCTGGCAGGAAGGCGAAAAGCTGGTGCGCCCGTCGCTGTTCGCGCTGGGCTGTGTGCCGGTGGTGAACCTGTTCCGCCAGGCGGCGGAACCGATCATTCTGGGGCATGAGGTGAATGAATATCTGGTGCAGCCCGATGCCCGCCGCCCGGAAGCGCGGGAGATTTACGCCATTGAGCGCGTCACCGCATCGTCTCCCCGTGGCGAGAAACTTTCCATCGCCCCGCTTTATGGCGGGCACCAGTCGCCGGACCCGGACAAGCAGCAACATTTCTGGCACGCGATGCGCCGCCCGCGCGGCAGCCGCGATGCCAGCACCGACATGTTCCTGTCGCTGGTCGATCTGGGCCTGAACCCCTCCATCCCCGCCGACTGGACGGTGAGTGTGGAGACCTTGTGCTTCAACCGCGACCTGCCGGCGCAATTGCCGTTTGGCGGCGGGCATCCGCATTTCACCCTGTCCGATGGCGGGCCCTTGCTGCCCATTGCCTGCCTGACGCCACCCACCCCGGTGATCCGCCCGGCCACGGGCAATGGGGCGCGCTGGCGGCTGATATCGCATCTGTCGCTGAACCATCTGTCATTGGTGGATGGGCCGGGTGGGGCGGATGCGCTGCGCGCCATCCTGCGGCTGTACGATCTGAAGGATACGCCGGAAACCCGCGCCCTGGTGGATGCCGTTGTCTCCGTCACCAGCCGCCGCACCACGGCGCGGGCACCGCATACCGATGTGGCCACCCTGTGCCGGGGGCTGGATATTGAACTGGTGCTTGACCCGGAACGCGGCGGCAGCACCGGCATCTTTCTGCCCGCCGCCGTGCTGGAACGTTTCTTCTCCCTCTATGCCAGCATCAATTCCTTCACCCGGTTGAGCCTGCGGGCCAAGGGCCGGACGGAGATCATGGCGCGCTGGCCGGCACGCATCGGCGAAGGGATTGTGGCATGAGCGTTGCCCCGAAAATCCCGCCGCTGATCGACCTGCTGCGCGACCAGCCGCACCGGTTCGACCTGTTCCGCGCCATCCAGTTGCTGGAACGCCAATTGTCAGCGGCGAATGAGGATACGGCAGACGGGCCGCCGGTGCGCTTCACCGCCAACCCGTCACTGTCCTTTCCGGCGCATGAAATCCAGCACCTGTCCTTGCCGGCCCCGGTGGATGGTGATGGGGAGGGGGTGCCGCGGGCGGAAATGACCGTCAACCTGATGACCATGACAGGGCCGCTATCGGCCTTGCCCCAGGTCTATACTGAGACGGTGATCCGCAGCCTGAAAGACCGGTCCCCCGGTTTTGCCGCCTTTCTGGACCTGTTCAATGACCGGATCGGCGCCCTGTTCTTCCAGGCGTGGCGACGCTATCGCTTGCCCGCCCTTTACGAACGGCATGGGCTGGCCGGCGGGGATGCCGCCAGCACGGCGCTGCTATCCATCGCCGGTTTCGGCACGCCGCATGTGCGCGGGCGCTTGTCCTTGCAAGATGAGGTGATGGTCTATTTCGCCGGCCTGTTCAGCCAGCAGCCACGCGCCGCCATCTCCCTGGAACGGATGCTGGCCGATGCCTGCGGTATCCCGGTGAAGGTACAGCAATTCAGCGGGCGCTGGATCGCCATCCCCCAAAGCGAACAGACCTCTCTGCAGGGCGGCTTCTCCCGTCTGGGCAGTTATAACCGGCTGGGCGTGGATACGGTGGCCGGTGCCCGCATGTGGGATGTGCAGGGCCGTTTCCGGCTGATTCTGGGGCCACTGACCAGGCGGCAGTTCCGGGATCATCTGCCCGGCAGCCCCGGCCTGCGCCGCATTGTTGAACTGGCGCGGCTTTATGCCGGGGCCGGGCTGGATTTTGATGTGCAGCTGATCTTGCGGCGGAACGAAGTGCCCGACTGTGTGTTGCAGGGGGGCGACGGTGTGCGTTTGGGGTACGACGGCTGGCTCAGCGCCTTCCCCATGGTACATGACCCGGATGATGCGATAATAGACGTAAGTAATATGGATTATTATAACTGAGTCCGTTTTGAAAAATCACAGGATATTTCAGGAAATCCCGTTGGTGGTAACACCACTACGAAGTTTATTCTCTGCGATTTTGCGGTATCTATAGCGGAAATAGCGTTCATTTCCATTTTCCGTACATATTTATTTCACCAGCGTGACAGTGCCAACCGGCCAAAACCCATCGGCGCAGCCCTTCCAATCGTGGCGGTTATCATGGATGCAGTTGATTTAAGGACTTTGGTGGCAGGACTGGACGACCATTCCCGCCGCGCGCTGGAGGCGGCGGCCGGCATCGCCATGGCGCGTAGCCATTATGAGATTGAGGCCGAACATTGGCTGCTGGCCCTGCTGGACCGGCCCGACACGGTGCTGGCGCCGGTGCTGCCGCGTGTCGGCATCACCGAAGATGCCATGCGCCGGGTGCTGGAGCGTGCGCTGGAACGCTGCCGCACCGGCAGCAGCCGCCCGCCCGCCTTCTCCCCCCGCGTGGTGACACTGATGCGGGAGGCGTGGCTGGTGGCGTCGCTGCGCTTCAAGGCTGCTGCGGTCAGCCCGCTGCACCTGCTGCTGGCGCTGTGCCATGATGAAAAGGGCGCGGTGGCGCTGGGCGATCTGGGGCCGTTGCTGGCCGATCTGGATCGCGCGGGGCTGGAGGCGATTGCCGCCGCCGACCCCACCGCCCAACCGGTGACGGGGGCAGCGGCGGCCACGCCGCGCAATGGGGGCCGCACGCCCAACCTGGATGCCTACACCATCGACCTGACGGCGGAAGCCCGCGATGGCCGCATCGACCCGATCATCGGGCGCGATGCGGAGGTGCGGCAGGTGATCGATATCCTGACCCGCCGCCGCCAGAACAATCCCATTCTGGTGGGTGAGGCCGGCGTCGGCAAGACGGCGGTGGTGGAAAGCCTGGCCCTGCGCATCGCCGCCGGAGAGGTGCCGGCGGCCCTGCGTGACGTTTCCATCCGCACCCTGGATTTGGGCCTGTTGCAGGCCGGGGCCGGGGTGAAGGGCGAATTCGAGAACCGCCTGAAAGGCGTGATCGAGGAGGTGAAGGGTTCCGCCAAGCCCGTCATCCTGTTTGTGGATGAGGCCCATACGCTGATCGGGGCCGGCGGGCAGGCGGGGCAGGGCGACGCCGCCAACCTGCTGAAGCCCGATTTGGCGCGCGGTGCCCTGCGCATGATCGCCGCCACCACCTGGAGCGAATATAAGCGCTATGTGGAGCGCGATGCCGCGCTGACCCGCCGTTTCCAACCGGTAAAGGTGGAGGAACCGGACGAGGCAATGGCGATTGCCATGATGCGCGGGCTGGTCCCCACGCTGGAACGCCATCACGGTGTGCGGATCCTGGATGAGGCGGTGCGCGCCGCTGTCCATCTCTCCCACCGTTATATCAGCGGCCGGCAACTCCCTGATAAATGCGTCAGCCTGCTGGATACCGCCTGCGCCATGGTGGCGATGAGCCGGGCCGGCACCCCGGAAGCGCTGGAGGCGCTGACGCGGGAGGTGGAAACCATCGAGGCCGAACAGGCGGTGCTGACGCGGGAGGAACGGCTGGGCGCCGACCATGCCGCCACCCTGTCGGCCCTGGCGGAACGTCTGGCCGATATCAAGGCGCGCAAGGCTGAACTGGCCGGCCGCTGGGAGGCTGAACAGGCCCTGATCAGCCAGATTGCCGACATCACTGCCAGGCTGGAAGGGCCGGCAGCCACACCCTTGGCAGAGGCGGAAGCGCTGGCTTTGCGTGAGCGCCATGCCCGCTTGCGCCGCGATCTGGCGGCCCTGCAGGGGGAAACGCCGCTGCTGCATGATGATGTGACCGCCGCCGCCGTGGCCAGCGTGGTGGCCCGCTGGACCGGCATTCCCGTCGGCCGGATGCTGTCGTCGGAAGTGGAAAATGTGCTGGGCCTGGAAAGCCGGCTGCGCCAGCGCGTGGTCGGCCAGGATGGCGCACTGCGCCTGATTGCCGATGTGCTGCACACCGCACGCGCCGGCATCCACGACCCGCGCAAGCCGCCGGCCGTGTTCCTGCTGGCCGGCCCCAGCGGTGTCGGCAAGACCGAAACGGCCCTGGCCCTGGCCGACATGCTCTATGGCGGGGAGCAGAGCCTGACCGTCATCAACATGTCGGAATTCAAGGAAGAACATAAGGTCTCCCTGCTGATGGGTTCGCCCCCCGGCTATGTCGGCTATGGCGAGGGCGGGGTATTGACGGAGGCGGTGCGCCGCCGTCCCTATGGCGTGCTGCTGCTGGATGAGATGGAGAAGGCCCATCCCGGCGTGCAGGACGTGTTCTATCAGGTGTTCGACAAGGGCGTGCTGCGCGATGGCGAAGGGCGCGACATTGATTTTCGCAACACCACCATCCTGATGGCCTCCAATGCTGGGGCCGACCTGTTGATGGCGCTGGGGGCCGACCCCGATACGCTGCCCGACCTGGAAGGGCTGGCCGCCACGCTGCACCCGGAACTGCTGAAACATTATAAGGCAGCGTTCCTGGGGCGTGTCAGCGTGGTGCCCTATCTGCCGCTGGGCGGGGAGCAGTTGCGCGCCATTGTCGATATCCAGTTGGAACGGCTGCGCGCCCGCGTGCGCCAGACCTATGGTGCCAGCCTGACCGTCACACCGTCCCTGGTGGAACGGCTGGTGGCGCGCTGTGGCGAGGGCGACATGGGTGCCCGCGCCATTGACCATGTGCTGTCCCGTTCCCTGATGCCGGCCTTGTCCCGGCGTCTGCTGGAAAGTCTGGCGGCGCGGCAAAGCATTGCCGCCGCCAAAGTCGATTGGGATGACGCCGCCGGCGACTTCCGCATCGACCTGGACCCGGTGCCCCAGCCCGGCTGGAAGTCACAACCCGCCAGTTCGGCGGCGTGATGGTGCCATTTTTCCCTGAAGTGCTGTTCCGATCAACCAATCCAAGGAGAGAATGATGCCGATTTACATGCAGATCGAAGGCATTGCCGGCGATGCAACCCACCAGAACCATGTGCAATGGACCGACATCAAAACCCTGCAATGGGGTGTCAGCCGCCACATGAACACCCTGGCCGGTGCGACCTCCAACCGCGAAGGTTCTGAACCGTCGGTGGGTGAGGTGACGCTGACCAAGACGTCCGACAGCTCTTCGGTGAAGCTGTTCTCCCAGTCATGCTCCGGTCGCAACGGGGTGACGACCAAGATCCACATCGTCTCCAGCGGCAATCCGGGTGACACCTATATTGAATTCACCCTGACCAATACCCTGATTTCCTCCTACAACATCGTTGCCACCAACGACCGTCCGGAAGAGCAGATCACCTTGAACTTCACCAAGGTGGAGATGAAGTACATCCCCTACGACAGCCAGCACAACCCGCAGTCGCCGATCATCGCTTCTTACGATCTGGCCACCACCAAGGCCGCCTGATCGATCAAATGGGCTATCCCGGCAGGCAAGGGAACCTGCCTGCCGGGATGTTGCCCTGCCGGGTATCGAGGCTCACAAATCCTACCCGGCTGCCGCCATGCGCTGCGGCGGTTGGCGGGGCAGGGTGATGGTGAAAAGGCAGCCTTCGCCGGGTGCGGTTTTCAACTCCACATCGCCGCCCAGGGCGGCCTGGGCCAGATTATGCACGATATGCAGCCCCAGGCCGGTGCCGCCGCTGCCGCGACGGGTGGTGAAGAAGGGGTCGAAGGCTTTTGCCGCCACTTCCGGTACCATGCCGACCCCGTTATCACTGATCATGAAGCGCACTGGCAGGTTCGCGTCAGAAGGGGCAGGCAGATGGATGCTGATGGTCGGCTCCGCCACGCCCGCGAAAGCATGGATCACCGCATTCTGCACCAGATTGGTGGCCAGCTGCGCCACCGGACCCGGCGCCACCCGCAGCATCACCCCATCGGCCAGATCAAGCTTCATGGCCACACGGCTGCGGCGCAGCAAGGGTTCCAGACTGCGCACCATATCCCGCAGATAGCGGCCGAGATCGATCAGCTGCGCTTCTTCGCTATGCTGATCGGCGGCCACCAGCTTGAAGCTCTGCACCAGATCGGCGGCGCGCGTCAGGTTGGTCAGAACCACATGCATCCCTTCATCGGCGATCTTGATGAACTCATCCAGATCAGAGCGTTTCAGCTCCCGCTTATCCAACCGCACCTTAAGTTCCTGGCACTGGCCTTCGATAAAGCTGGCCCCGGTCAGCGCCACGCCCAGCGGCGTATTGATCTCATGCGCCACCCCGGCCACCAGCCCGCCCAGTGAGGCCAGCTTTTCCTGCTGAACCAATCGTGTATGGGCAGCGCGCAGTTCCGTCAGCGTCGTGCCCAGCTGGCGATAGGCCTGGGCATTGGCAATGGCGATGGCCGCATTGGCGGCCAGGGTGCGCAGAATATCCTGTTCGCGGGGGCCATAGGCATTGGGCTGGCGCGTCTGCACCGTCAGCACGCCCAAAATATGGTCAGAAATCGCCAGGGGGCAGAAAATCAGCGAGGCCATGCGGGAATCCCCGCTTTCCTGCATGGAGGGGGCGGATGCCGCCGCGGCCTGATCCAGCACCATCAGATCCCCACCAAAACTCAGCGCCCGCACTGTCAGCGAGGTGGGATGATCCAGCGGATAGATCGGCAGGTCCGGATAGGGTTTTCCATCCAGGTTGAACATCTCATAGGCGATATGATCACCGGCCTCGTTCAACAGGGCGATACCGAAGGTTTCAGTGGGCAGCAGGTCGCTGGCGCTCTGGGCCAATGCCGCATAGACTTGGCCCAAATCCAGGGTCGCCGTCAGTTCCCGGCCGACATGGCCCAGCCGGCTCAACGTGGTCGCAGATGCCGCCAGCTCCGCATTGGCCCGCTGCAAATCGGCTGTCCGCAGCTCCACCTGTTCCTGCAACAGCTCTGTATCCACGCGTAAACGTTGCTGGTATCGACCTGTCAGCCAGGACAGCAGGGCGACCCCCGCCGACATGGCGATGGCAAAATACAGAAAGGTCTGGATGCTGAGATCGGCGCGGCGGGCGGCCGCCGCGGCCAATTGGCGTGCCTGATCGCCATGCGCGCTGACCATCTGTCCCAGCTGCCCCTGCACCCGGTCAAAGACCTGACCAAAGCTTTCCAGATAGGCAACAGCGCTGGGATAATCCAGATCCACCATGGAGCCGACCCAGGTGACGGCACTGCGATAATCCGACAGCTCGTTCAGCATGTCGTTAATCGCGGGAATCTGCTCCGTCGTGGCGCCAGCCCGGCGATAGGCCTCCATATCGGCGATGACGGCATCCAGGGCGGCAATGGCCTTGTCCAGTTCCATCCGGACATCAATGCCTTCGCGCTCTGCCGCCTTCAGCACCATGATCCAGTTGAAACGGGCGCTCAGCCCCTGCATCCGGTTGCCAATATCGGCCAGCCTTACGCTGGCCTCCATATTATGCAGGATCTGGGCATTGTCGTTTGAAAGGTCCAGTACCGTCTGACCGCCCCGACTGTAGAGCCCGGCCATCAGGATGATAGCCACCAGGGTGGGAACCAGCGCGCGCAGGGAGGGCAGCAGTCGGCGTCGCCCCCATCCCGATGCACTGTTTCCCGATCGGCTATCGGCCATCACCGCCATCACATCGGGTTGCGCGTTGGGCATTGTTTCATCCGGCCTGAAAGGCGGTTGTTTTGCATGGCCGGACCTTCCATCAGGGCGTAAAGTACCAGACGGCAAGATCGCCCAAGCTGCAAAGATATTCAATCGTATGTGTATGTAAAAGAGGATAGGTCGCGCTGCTCATGGTGGCGGTGCCCCCCTTGGCCGCCAGCGCTGAATGGTCAGCACCGGGTCGCCGAAGGGCGGGTTGCCCACCCCCTCCAGCCGGTTGGTGAATACAGTGCCCAGACTGTTGAACCAGAGCGGCAGGCGCGGCAATTCCGTCATCAGATGCTGCTGAAAGGTGACCCAGGCCTGCCGTTGATCGTCGCGTGTGCAACCAGCCAGATCGATCCCATCCATCGCCCGGTCCAGCGCGGCATCGGCATGGCCGGTGAAATTCAAGCCGCGCATACCGTTTTCCGGTGTCGGCACGGCACTGGACAGAAAGAATTGCGGCATACTGGGAGAGATGGCGGAATAGGTAATACTGCTCAGTACCATATCGAAGCCCCGCCCCCGGAAGGCACCAACGATGTCCGTCTCTTCCTTCAGGGAAACAGACAGGCCCATGGTCCGCCAGGCCTCTGCCAGGGATTGCGCGACCCCATGATCACCGGCGCGGTAGGACAGGGTCAATGCCAGGGGGTGCCCTTCGGCATTGCGGCGCTGGCCTGTCTTGTCGCGCCGCCAGCCGGCGCTCTCCAGCAAACTGGCGGCGCGATCCGGATTATAGCCATAGCGGGGAAAGCCCGCCGTATAGGCCGGCAGCCCCGGATGCAGATATCCCGGTGCCACCAGGGATGTGCCCAGCGTCAGGTCACGCACCATTGCATCCCGGTCCAGCGCCAGATAAAGCGCTTCCCGCACCTGCCGGTCAGCCAGGGCTGGCCGGCTGAAATTCGGGGTCAGCCAGGTCAGGGTGGTGGAGGGGGACCAGAGGATCTTGAACCGGTCGCGCCGTTCACGGGTGAAGCGGACCAAGGCTTCCTCCCGCACCGCCTTTGGCAGCAGCACATCAATATTGCCGTCCAGCAACCCCTGTTCTGCTGCTGTGGCATCCCTGAACAACAGGTCCACCCGCTCGAAATAGGGGGTGGGGCCGGCATAATAGGGGTTGCGCCGCAACTGGATGCTGTGGGGCGGCTTTTCCTGGTCGATCATATAGGGCCCCAGGTAAAGACCAGGGCGGGTACGGTCGGTGAAGTAAAGGGTACGATCCAGATAATGCTGCGGATCGGCACGGAAGATCGGCTCCTCCAACCGCCGCGGCAGCGGCGGCGGCACGAAAAGCTGTTCCTTGCATAAGGTGCCTTCATAGAGCACCTCCAGCCGGCGGGGACTGACCATCCGCAGTGACCGGATGCGGGCGGTGATCCCCGTCGGGTCCAGCACCTGTGGCGGATAACGCCGGGCCACAGTCAGGCCAAATTCGATATCGCCAATATCCAGCGGTGTCCCATCGCCCCAGCGCAGGTTGGGCAGCAGGTCGAAAGTCGCCCGGGTAACGGTGCGCCCATCCTCGTCCGCCTGGGTCACCAGGGTACCGTCCAGGCTGTTGGGCAGCTGGGTGCAGAGCGAACAGGCAATCAACTCCCCATGCATCCGCCCGATCACCCCCTGGGTCAGCCTGAACAGGGTGGCCTGTGGCTGGGTGATGATCAGGCTGCCATGGGTGCGGGGGTAAAGATTGTCTGCCGCTATGACCAGCCGCTTTTCCTGCAGCAAGCGTTGGGTTTGCGCATCCTGTGCCCCGGCGGTGGGGGCCAGGGCCAGCAGCAATGGCAGCATGGCGAGCAGCAGCCGCCAGCCGTGCAGACGGGAAACGCCCCTCATATCACCGGGAACGCATAGGCAGCGCCGCAGCCCTGATACCACGGTGCCACGCCGAGATTGATCAGGTGCTGTGCCAGAACCTGCCTTGCATAATCCGCCCGCAAGGCGGTGCGCGGCAGGTTATGATAAAGGGGATCCCGGCTCAGCAGTGCAGCCAGCACGCCCGTGGTCAGGGGGGCGGCCAGCGACGTCCCGCTCATATCCGCATATGGCCGTTCCAGGCCATAGCGGCTGGGGATGGTGGAAATCAGGCCCGTCCCCGGGGCAATGGCATCAATCTGCCAGCCGACACTGATGAAATCCGGCACGAAGACACCGCCGACACTGTAGCGGTCCCACTGTTCCGGGGTCCAGCTGGCGGCAAAACTGCCGGCCGGTGTCGTCCCCAGCAGGCCCAGGGCCGATACAGCCACACATTCCGGATAGGCGGCCGGATAGGTTACCGCCCCCCCCTCTGCGTTGCCGGCAGAGGCAAGGCAGAGCGTGCCGCGCAGCCGCGCGGCAGTAATGGCATCATGTTCAATCGCCGAGGCAGCGCCGCCCAGGCTGAGATTGATCAGGTCTGCCTTATGGCTGATGGAGAGCAGATCAATGGCCGAGGCGATATCCACCTGGCTGGCGCCCCCCGTTTCGCCATAGACCCGGACAACCCCGATATCGGCGCCCGGCACCAGCCCGCAGAAATCGGTCGAACCCGGCAATGGCCGTGCGCCCAGCAGCCCGGTGACGGCTGTGCCATGATCCTGAACATCTTCCGCCGCCTGCGGGCCGGGCAGAAACTCCCCAAACAGAAAGGCCCCCAGGCCGTGCACATGGTTCAGCAGCGGCGTTGGTCCGGCGCCGGTATCCACCACACCGATCCGGATGCCCGCCCCCCGGTTGGGGTCATAAGAGGGGGCACCGGTCAGCGCGTGCCACCAGCCGATGGGGCCCTGGCCCATCGGCAGGGGTGGCAGATTGATGGTCTGCCCGTCCTGCGGGGCCTCCACCATCATGCTCCAGGCCCGGCCATAGGGTAGAATCAGCCCCTTGGATGCTGTCCAGCCGGGCGTGTAGGCCAGGACCGCCTGCCCCTGGGCATCGGTGACCGTCTGCACCAGTGTGGTGTTGCTTCCGCCTGTTTCAAACCAGATGCCGACCTGGGCGCCCTCTGCGGGCACACCATCGGCCAGCACGGTCAGCGTCAGGGCAAGCTGGGCTTTTTTCTGCGCCGCCGTGCGGGCTGCCGGTTCCGGTCGTGCCCGGCGATGCAGGTCGCGCAGTGGCGGGGGCAGGGGGCGGGGGATCTGCCGGGGCAATTCCCGTTCCACCAGCAGGTGATCGGGCCCGTCCTTCAGCTTTTCGCGTAATTCATCCCCATCCATCTCCAGCACCAGGATGCGGCGGCCATGGTCCTCCGGCGCTTCCTGCTGCCGCTTCAGCGTGGCGTTGGGCGCCAGCACCTGATCCACAAAGCCGTCAAACCGCTCCCGTGCCAGTTTGCGCTGATCATCATCCTGAAAGGGGGCGGTGCGATGGGATACCACAAAACGGGTGCCCGGCTCCGGTGAGGGGGAACCTGGAAAGCGGGCAGTGGCCTTCGGCGCGTTCATCTTGTTGTTCCTCCCATCGGGATATTGCGTGTTCCCAGATACGGGTCTGGCAGCAACAGGCTGCCAGCGGCCAGCGGATCATGCAGGCGCAGATAGAAATGGCCGATACCGGCCAGCCCGGTCATCAGACCTGGCTGTTCCCCAATACCCCGCAGGGCGCAGGGCCAAGGCACGCGGGGAATTGCATGGCGTTCAATGCCGCGATAGCCGGCAGCGGCGGCCAAGGCTGTCAATTCCGGCCGGCCGAGCCAGAGCCCGGCATCCAGCAACAGGTCGGCCATACCCGCGATACCGTGGCAATAGCTGAAATCGGTGGGAAGGGGGCTGGCGGGTTGCGACAGGGCGGCGGCAACAGAATGCAGGGCCGCCTCCAACTCCTCCCCCAGAAGCGGATCCTGCGCGCCGGCTGCCAGCAGCCAGAGCCGCGACCGGCCGATCCCTGCCGCGCCATGGCACCAGGATGCACCAAAACTGGGCCGGGAAGAGGGATTGCCGGCGCCATCGCGGTAATCCGGCCAGTTGCGGGCCTGCCGGTCAAAATGGCCCCTTTGATAGCGCAATGCGGCGGTCAGGGCCTCGGCCCAGCGGGCCTCTCCATGGGCCAGATGCAGGCTGGCCAAGGCGGGCAGGAAACCACTGTCCCCATGGGCAAAGCCGCTTGCCGCCGGCATTTCCGGCTGGCGGGGCCAACACAGCCCCTCCGGCGTGGCCTGCGCTGCCGCCAGGATGGTGTCGCCCAGCACCAGCGCCCGTTCATGGAAATCCGGCCTGTCATGCTGGCGCGCCAGGGTCAGCAGCAGCGGCACCAGCCCGGCGGCCCCGCCCAGCATGTCGAGTGTGGCCGCATCCGGCATGGCGGCGGCTTGCGCCACCTTTTCCAGCCCTTGCTCCACCAGCCCGTCACGTCCCAGCAGCAGGCCGATGCTGATGAACAGGGCGCCGATCCCGGCATCGCCTGTGTAAAAACCAGTCTTACCGCTGCCCGCTGCTGCCAATGTCAGCGCCTGATCAACCGTGCGGGCGACCAGCCGGTCGCCCGTGCGCTGGTGCAGCATGGCCAGGAACAGCGCGATGCCGGCTGCCCCCTGGTACAGATCGGCCCCGACCGGTCGCACCAGCAGTTGCGGCAGGTTTTCCCGCTGTTCCGGCTCTGTCCGCAGCCAGTTGATGCTGTCCCCTTCGCGCAGCGCCTCGCGGCAAAGCCGGCGGCCGATTTCATCTGCGCAGCGCAGGAAATGGTCCCGCCCTTCCACAAGCGGGGCTGTCGCCAGCATCTGGTTCATGCCGCCCCCCGCAAAGGCCGGTAGAGATCGGCCAGACCCGGTGACAGATGCAGCGCCTCCGGCCGCAGCCCGGCCCCGATCAGGCGCGCCGTCATGCAATCCAGCAGCGTGCCGCTGCCCGACCAGGCGTCAATGATGCCGGCGGCCAGCAGCCGGCAACGTGACTGGCCAAAGCTCTCCCCTGTTCCGGGATCATCTGCCCCGCCCAGCCCCGGCAGCAGGCGGCGGGTGAAAAGCGGCTCCCCCGGCCGCAGCAGGGGGGCGATCATTGCTACCGCTTCATCCAGCACTTCCAGCACCAGGGGCAGATAACGCCGGGGCGGATACAGCACCAGCGTATCCACCCGGTCATAAAGCGCGGGAGCGACAGGGCATTTCAGGCTGAACGGAATGAAATAGCGGTTCAGCCCCAGCGTCAGCAGATGCAGCAGGGTTGGCACCTGTTCCGCCCCGACATTGAAGTAAAGTCGGGCCAGATCGCCTTCTTCCGCTGCACTGGCCGGGGTCGCACCAAAGGCATGGTAATAGCCGGCCTGCCCCGTGATGGATTGATGCGGCATCTGCAGGTCGATCACGGCACCGGGCTGGGGCTGGTAACCGGGGGGAAGACCGGCCTGCCCGGCGCTGACCACGCGGTAGCAGCCACCCTTTTCCACATGCAGCCGCCCATCCGGTGCCAGCTGATAGATTTGCCAGCCACGATCCAGCAGCGTCTGCCCGGCATTGGCGGCGGAAAGGGCCGCCACAAGGGTGGCGTCGGGGGCCAGATCCAAGGGCTTGGCCGGGGCGGGGTTGCCGTCCCAGCGGCGTGTATAGGCATGTTGATAGAGCAGGGGCCACAGGGCCTCCACCATGGCAGGCCGGACATCCTGGCCCGGCGGGGCGGAAACCGATTGCGGCGGCAGCGGTGCCAGTTGCACCGATTGCGGCGGCAGGATGCGCACCGCCTCTGCGGCGGCCACCAGGGACGGATCGGCCCAGTCGGTGGCGGGCGGTGGCGGCAGGGGGCTGGAGGCCGCTTCCACCGGCCGGATGACCGGACCAGTGCCGCTGACCCGGCCCAGGCCCAGGAATTCCGTCATGAAACGGTCAGGATTGGCAAAGGCCAGCCCGGCGAGATTGACCAGCTCCGCCGCCAGCGGTGGCACCGTGGGGGAGGTGAAGGTGGATTCCAGGGCGCTTTGCAACAGGCGTGCGCCCAGATAGGGCAGCATCGGTCGCAGGCTTGCCGCATCCGACCAGCTTCCCCCCGTTGCCGCCTGCCAGAAGGCGGCCATCGCTGCCCACATGGCCTGCAGGGGCGGCATGGGGACCGGTGCGGGCGCACGCGGTGGCACGTTGGGGCCGGCCATCCAGGGCAGGCCCCCATCCTCCACCAACCAGCTGCTGAAAAATCCGGCCAGTACCCCTGCCCGGTCCCAGAGCGGATCGCCCAGATCGGCCAGTTCCCAATCCACGATGCGCAGGTCGGGCGTGTCGTTCGCCCCCGGTCGAAGCAGAATATTGTCCCATTTCAGATCGCCATGCACCAGGGTGCACGGCTGCCAGCTTGCCAGGGCTGTCTGCAGGCCCTGCAGGATGGTGGGCGTGGCCCGGATGGAGGCCACCAGATGCGCGCCCCCCTGACCGAGAAGCGGCATGTCGCGCTGGCCCAGGGTCAATATCCAGGGCGGCTGGCGTGGTGCGGCGATCTGTTCGGCGACCGTGGCGGCCAGCGGTTCCGCCTGTGCATGAATGCCCGCCAGACAAGCACCCAACAGGGCCAGCGCCGCCGGTTCTGTCTGGCGGGTGCGGCGATAATGGGCATCCAGCGTTTCGGCATCCCCGAACAGATCGAAGACCAGCGCGCTGCGGCGTTCCTCAAAACGGCGCAGTGCCACGGTCACCCCCCGAAGAACCGAAAGGGCAGGCAGCGTTGCCGCCATGCGATGCAGGGCGGCCTCCCGTCCGATGGAACCGGCGAGATCGGGAGCAGCGGCAGCCACCTGCTTGATGAACAGGCCCGGCCCATCAATGCCAGAGATGCGGAAACTGCGGTTGCGTCGCCGCACCTCCCGAATCCGGAGCGTGTCGCCAGCAATATCCCCCGCCGTCAGCAGGGCGCGCGACAGCAGGAAGGGCGCAACATCACCGGCCAGCAGGAACATGAAAAGGCCTTTGCCGATAGGCTGTAAAGGGTCTGGACGGGGATTGCCCCCGTCCAGACCATCGGGGCCGATCTTAAGCGGCCGGCGGGCAGTAAGTGGTCTGCGTCACCCAGGGGTTGCCCATGGCCGTGGTTTGCGGCGGGGCGACCGGACCCTGCGGCACCCCGGCAGGCGCGCCACCCGGCTGAGCAAAGCTGATGGTACCCGGCTGGGCGAAGCTGATCGTCCCCGGCTGAGCAAAGCTGATGGTGCCGGGCTGAGCGAGGCTGATCGTTCCCGGCTGAGCGAGGCTGATGGTGCCGGGCTGAGCGAGGCTGATCGTCCCCGGCTGGGCGAAGCTGATGGTGCCGGGCTGGGCGAAGCTGATGGTACCCGGCTGAGCGAGGCTGATGGTACCGGGCTGGGCGAAGCTGATGGTACCGGGCTGAGCGAGGCTGATGGTGCCGGGCTGAGCGAAGCTAATGGTACCGGGCTGAGCGAGGCTGATGGTACCGGGCTGGGCGAGGCTGATGGTACCGGGCTGAGCGAGGCTGATGGTACCGGGCTGGGCGAAGCTGATGGTACCGGGCTGAGCGAGGCTGATGGTGCCGGGCTGAGCGAAGCTAATGGTACCGGGCTGAGCGAGGCTGATGGTACCGGGCTGGGCGAGGCTGATGGTACCGGGCTGGGCGAAGCTGATGGTACCGGGCTGGGCGAAGCTGATGGTACCGGGCTGAGCGAAGCTGATGGTACCGGGCTGAGCGAAGCTGATGGTACCGGGCTGAGCGAAGCTGATGGTACCGGGCTGAGCGAAGCTGATGGTACCGGGCTGAGCGAAGCTGATGGTGCCGGGCTGAGCGAAGCTGATGGTACCCGGCTGAGCGAGGCTGATGGTGCCGGGCTGAGCGAAGCTGATCGTACCCGGCTGGGCAAAGCTTATCGTCTGTGGGTAATAGCAGCTGGCGGGGATGCAGGAGATCGCCTGCGGATATGAAATTGTCTGGGGATAGGAAATGGTTTGCGGATAACCCGGACAGCCAAACATACAGCACCTCTCCCTATGCCCAAGGCGATGGGCGTTGCAATTTCAGCAGGCCCCGGATCGGCGGCCGCCATTCTGGTTAGCCCATATGGGCTACATCTCTTATATTATACGGTGAGCGCTGATTGGTAAATTACCCTCTTAACGGGTGCTGTGTGAATTTTTTTTACGTGGCGTGGATCGACACCCTTTCAAGGAACTGGTTCTGAAGGTCACCCGCCCGGCGCCTGCACGGGCGGGTTGCCTTTGTTCAGCCAAATGGACGATCAATCGACGGTGACGGCTGGGTGAACCATTCGGCACCGGTTTCAGTGACATGGAAATGGTCTTCCAGCCGGATGCCGAACTGGTCGGGCACCACGATCATCGGTTCGTTGGAAAAGCACATGCCGGGGACCAGCGGTGTCTTGTCGCCACGCACCAGATAGGCGGCCTCGTGGATCGACAGGCCGATTCCGTGGCCGGTGCGGTGGGGCAGGCCGGGCAGCCGGTAATCGGGGCCCAGACCGTGCGCCTCCAGCACGCGGCGGGCGGCGGCGTCCACCGCCTCGCACAGAACACCGGGACGCACGGCATCGAAGGCGGCCTGCTGGGCCTCCCGCTCAATCGCCCAGATGCGCCGATGGTCGGGTGACGGTTCACCGAATACATAGGTGCGGGTGATGTCGGAATGATAGCCCTGAACCAGACAGCCGGTATCGATCAGCACCACATCACCTTCCGCCAGCACGCTTTCCCCCGGCAACCCGTGCGGGAAGGCGGTGGAACGGCCGAACTGGACGATGCAGAAACTGTTGCCGGCGGCACCAAGTGCCCGATGCGCCTGCTCGATGAAACGCTTCACCTCCGTGGCGGTGATGCCGGGGTGCAGGATGCGGGCGGCCCGGCGCTGCACCTCCAGCGTCATCTGTTTGGCCTGACGCAGGGCCGCCAACTCGGCAGCGGATTTCACCATGCGGCAGCCATCGATCACCGGTGTGGCATCCAGCAGGTTGACGCCCGGTGCGGCCTTGCGCAGCCTGTCCACCATGGTGAAGGCCATCGCGGGGTCGACGGCCAGGGTGGCGACCCCGCGTTCCGCCAGCGCACCGGCCACCAGCGCATAGGGGCTTTCATGTTCCTGCCAATCGCGCACGCTGGCGGAAATGGCCGTATCGGCCGCCAGCGACCCCAGCTCGAAGGTGGGGGCGAACAGCAGTGGGTCGCCCGACCGGGTCAGCAGCATGGCCACCAGCCGTTCCGAGGCGCCCCAGGGCACGCCGGCGAAATAATGCAGGCTGGCCCCGGCCCCCACCAGCAATGCGTCGGCCCCTATGGCCACCATCAGCTGGCGGGCCTTTTCCAGCCGCGCCTCCCGCTCCGCCGGGGTGATGGCGGGGGCAATATCGGCCCAGGGGCCAAGGCCAGAAAGCTCCATTTCGATAGTGGAACCACCGATACCACTTGTCATGATGATTATTCCTTATCCGAAACGATCAAGATTGAAGGGCGAAAGATCCAGGGCAGGGCGCTGGCCCGTTGCCTGCGCGGCGATCAATTCCCCCGTCAATGGCCCCAGCGTCAGGCCCAGATGCTGATGCCCGAAGGCATAGAACAGATTGCCCGCCCGGTCACTGCGACCGATGGCGGGCAGATAATCGGGCAGGGTGGGGCGGCTGCCCAGCCATTCGCCCGCCGGCAGGGGGAAGGGCAGGCCCAATTCTCGTACACGATTACGCAACCGTTCCCATTTCTGCGGGTCGGCGGGGCTGTCTGGGTGGCTGAATTCCACAAAGCTGGAACAACGCAGATAATCGGCAAAGCGGGTGACGATCAGCGACCGATCCTCAAACACCAAGGGCGGCAGGTCGGCCGGCCATTCCCCCGGCGGTGCGTGCAGATGGTATCCACGTTCGGCGATCATCGGCACCCGATGGCCCAGGCTTTCCATCAGCGGGCGGCTGGCCACCCCGGCGGTGACGACAATGCCATCACCCGCCAACAGCGTGCCATCGGCCAGCTTTACCGCCGCCCTTCCATCCATCACCGGCAGGGCGGTGGCTTTGCCGGTGATGATCTGCCCGCCGCGGCCCAGCAGCCTCTCCCGCATGGCCTGGAACAGCCGGTCATGGCTAGCAATCTGGCCGCTGCCCCGGAAACGGATGCCGCCGGCCGGGTCACGCCCCAGCAGGGCACGCAATTGTGCCGTCTCTTCCCGGTCGATGGGGCGGAAATCGGTGGTGCCGGTATCGCTGGCCTGCCAGCGGGCCAGCCCGGCGGCGGCACTTTGTGGCGTATCCCACAGCACATAATGCCCATCCTGCCGCAGCAGGCCGGGCTCGCCCAGCCCGCCCACCAGCCGCTGCCAGGCCGGCATTGCCTGGGTGACCAGCCCCTTCAGGGCCTTTGTTCCGGCCCGATAAGCGGCAGGCCGCGCCGCCAGCGCCAGCCGGATGCCAAAGGGCAGCCAATGCCGCAGGTCGCGCAAGGGCAGGGACAGCGCGTCGTCGCTGGCCAACAGGCGCCCCGGCACGCCGCGCAGCGTGGCCGGGCTGGCCAGCGGCTCCACCTGCTCCACCGCAATATGTCCTGCATTGCCCCAGGAGGCGGGCGGTCGCTTCGGCGCGTCGTCCAGCAGCGTCACCGACAGGCCTTTATCCTGCAAGGCGAGCGCTGTTGACAAACCCAGAATGCCTGCACCAATAACGAGAAATTGCGGCATAGCAACAAACTCCTTTTCAAATAGCATTATATACTGTATACGATTATCAATTCAACGGAGGATTTACGATGGCGGAGCTTACGTGGCGTGGTGTTTACCCTGCGGCGACCACGCAGTTTGCGGAAGATTTGTCGATTGACCATGATGCGACAGCCGGTGTCCAGGATGCGCTGATCCGTGATGGCGTGGATGGGCTGATCCTGCTGGGCACTTGCGGCGAGAATAACTCGCTGGAGCCCGACGAGAAGCGCGCGGTGCTGGCCCGCGCGCGGGAGAATGTGGCCGGCCGGGTGCCGGTGGTGACCGGCGTATCGGAACTGACGACATCCCGCGCCGTCGCCTTTGCGCGGGATGCCGAAGCGCTGGGCGTGGATGGGCTGATGCTGCTGCCCGCCATGGTCTATGTGCCGACTGAAGAAGAACTTTACACCCATTTCAAGGCGGTGGCGGCGGCGACCAGCCTGCCAATCATGCTCTATAACAACCCGCCCGCCTATCGCGTCTCCATCTCCGCCCGCGTGCTGGAAAAGCTGGCCGATATCCCCAACATCGTCGCGGTCAAGGAAAGTGCGCCCGATCCGCGCCGCTTCACCGACCTGATCAATATCTTCGGCGATCGTTATGTGCTGATGGCCGGGCTGGATGATGTGGCGCTGGAAGGCATGATCCTGGGTGCCCATGGCTGGGTTTCCGGCCTGACCAGCGCCTTCCCGCAGGAATCGGTGGCCCTGGTCGCCGCCTTGCAACGCGGCGACATTGCAGAGGCCCGCCGCATCTATCGCTGGTTCATGCCTTTGTTGCATCTGGATGCCGAGCATGATCTCGTCCAGTCCATCAAGCTGGCTGAACAGATCATGGGCCGTGGCTCCGAACGTGTCCGCCTGCCCCGTCTGCCGCTGGCCGGTGAACGTCGTAAACAGGTCATCGACATGGTCGAAAAAGCCGCTGCCACACGGCCCATCGGGGCGAAGAAGTAAAATAAAGCTGGAGTGCCATCATGCGTCACACGTTTTTCTGTATTGATGGTCATACGGCGGGTAACCCGGTCCGGCTGGTGGCGGGCGGGGCGCCGCTGCTGCGCGGCAACTCCATGGCGGAACGGCGGCAGGATTTCCTGGAGCGGTTTGACTGGATCCGTACCGGGCTCTGCTTTGAACCGCGCGGCCATGACATGATGTCCGGCGGCTTCCTCTATCCGCCCACCCAGGCGGATACGGATGTCGGCATCCTGTTCATTGAAACCAGCGGCTGCCTGCCCATGTGCGGGCATGGCACCATCGGCATGATCACCTTTGGCCTGGAAAATGGCCTGATCCTGCCGCGCGTGCCGGGACGCCTGAAGGTGGAGGTGCCGGCCGGCATCATCGATATCGAGTATGGCCAGGAAGGCGACCGGGTGCGCTGGGTGCGCATCCGCAACGTCGCCGCCTATGTCGCGGCCACCGGGATCGAGATTGAGGTGCCGGGCTTTGGCCCTTTGCGGGTCGACGTCTCCTATGGTGGCAATTTCTACGCCATTGTGGAGCCGCAGGGGCCCTATACGGGGCTGGATGATCTAGGGGCCAGTCGCATTGTCGAGCTGTCGCGCAGCATCCGCACCCTGATGCGCCAGAAGGTGGAGCCGGTGCATCCGCTGGATGAGCGTATCCGCGGCGTCACCCATGTGTTGTGGGCTGACAAGCCGCGTGGTGACGGGGCCGATGGGCGCAATGCCGTGTTCTACGGCGAACGCGCCATTGACCGCAGCCCCTGCGGCACTGGCACATCAGCGCGGCTGGCGCATCTGGTGCATCAGGGCCGGCTGCGGGTGGGCGACCAATTCGTGCATGAAAGCTATATTGGCAGCCGGTTCATTGGCAAAGTGGAAGCCTTGACCGAGCTGGGCGGCCAGCCGGCAATCATCCCCTCCATCCAGGGCAGTGCGGTTTCAACCGGTCACAACACCATCTGGATTGATCTGGAGGACACGTTCTGGAAGGGCTTCACCGTCGTGTGAGTGTGTGTCTGGAAGATTTTATTCATTATCAATGTCTTACTGGATCCTCTCCGTCACCCCGGCCTTCGCCGGGGTGACGGAGATACAGACAGTCAAATTGTGTAAGATATTGAAACGGCATAAAATTTTTCGAACAGACACGAAGCCCCCACCCCCTCCTCAAGAAAAGCCCGGCCGGGGATCGCCCCCGACCGGGCTTTTTCTTATCCGGCCTTGGCCGTGAACAGGCGCACCCCGAAGGAGGGGCCGGCGGAGCTGCCGGTTTCGGGTTCGAAGCGCACGCGGATTTTCGGCTTGCCGCGCGTCAGTTCTTCGGGGATCGGATAGTCGCGGTCGAAGAATTCGCCCGGCTTTTCGGCCTTCAGCTCCTCCTTCACGATGGGGGTGCCGTCGATCAGGATGGAGAATTTGCGGCCGCGCTCCTCCCCCCAATAGGTGGATTGCAGGAATAACGGCCCCGGCCGCGTCTTCAAGCTGAATTCGAAATAGCCGCCGGAGCGGGCATCGCGCCCGTTGCGACCGCGATAAACCACGGGATAGGAGATTTTGGCGTCCAGATCATGATCACGTTCAGCCTGCATCTCCCCCAGATGCATCAGGTCGGCCGAACGGTCCTGCAAGTCCTGCAGGCGGGCCTGTTCGGCCTGGAAGCGCTGCTGTTCCACCTGCCATTCGGCATCGGTGAAGCGCTTGAAATAGACGGCCGTATTGCGTTCATGCTGGAAGGTGAAGGGGCGCAGGGTCAGGTCACCCGGCCGCACGATGCCATCGGTCCTGAACACGGCCGGTTCCCCCGTCGGGCGCAGGCGGGCCAGCAGGTCACTGCCCACCAGCACCGGGGCCAGGCCCTTCCATTTCTCGCTCGCCGGCCCCAGATCGCCCGCCAGCACCATCGGCCCGTAAAGCAGGGCCACCGTGTTGGGATCATCTACCGTGGCTTCGATGCGCAACTGACGCGGCAGGGTCAGGCGGATCACGTCGCCGGTCTGGCGCGGGCCGGCAATGCGGATATAGCCATCGCGCACCGTGGCATCGGCGGGCTGGCCATTCAGGCTGACCGTCGCCCCCTGGCACCAGCCGGGCACGCGCAGCGACAGCGCGCCCTTGCCCACTGCCTTGGTGACGGTCAATACCACCTCATCCCCGAACGGATATTGGGTTTCCAACCGCAGGCCCGGCGTCTCCCGCCCGGCCGCCAGCGTGCTGGGGATATAGAGATTGACGGTGACATCCCCGCTGCCATGCCAATAGATGGATTCGCCATGCTTGGCATGGCTTTCCATGCCGCTGCCGACACAGCACCAGAAATCATCGAAGGGGGTGGAGAATTCGCGGTGCGTGCCGGACATCAACGGCACCATATAGGCGAACATCCCCGTCTTCGGGTTCTGGTGCGCCATGATGTGGTTCAGGTGGGCGCGTTCGTAATAGTCGAAGTAACGTGCCTCCGGCATCCCGGCATAAAGATGCCGGGTCAGTTTCAGCATGTTGTAGCTGTTGCAGGATTCACAGGTCTGTTCAGTGATGTGCTTGGAAATGGAACGCGGGGCCTGGAAATATTCCCGGTCGGCATTGCCGCCGATGACATAAGAATAATCCCGCGTCACCGTCTCCCAGAAGAAGCTGGCGGCCTTGCCATGCCGCTCCGCCCCGGTGATTTCATGCAGCCGGGCCAGCCCGATCAGCTTGGGAATTTGCGTGTTGGCATGGATATTGGGCAGGCAGTCGATGCCCTGGCTCAGCGGTTCCAGCACCTTGCGGTGATAGATTTTCTCCGCCAAGGCCAGCCAGCGGCGGTTGCCGGTGCGCACATAGAGTTCAGCGAAACTCTCATTGATGCCGCCATGTTCGCAATCCAGCACCTTCTGGATTTGCGCGTCATCCAGCCCGGCAAAGACCCCCTCAATATAGGCGGCCAGCTTTTCGGCAATGGGAATGCCCTTATGCAGGCCGCAATAGCGGTCGGCATCCAGGATACCGGCGAACATCTTGTGCCAGGTATAAAGCGGCACCCAGCAGCCATTGAGATCAAAACCACGGGACTGAATCTCGCCCCGGCGCACCTCGTCAAACACCCGCTTGCCATGTTCGATCTTGTCACCCTTCTTGCGGGTGAAGCCGGCGACGAAACCATCGGCATCCTGGGCCTGACACAAGGCCAGCTCATCCAGGATATAGGAAAGGCGGCGCTGGCACTCCCCATCACCGGTCTGGGCATACATCAGCGCCAGGGCCGTCATGTAATGGCCCAACGTATGGCCGGCGATGGTGTCGCTTTCCCAACCGCCGTAAACTTGGCCCTTGGGCTCCAGCCCGGCCTGGGTGCGGAAATTATGCAGCAGCCGGTCCGGCTCCAGCTTATGCAGATAGGCGCGGTTCGCCTCCACCGCCGTCAGATAGGGCGAGGGCAGCAGGCGCACGGATTCCAGCGGCAGCGGCACCAGCTTGGGTTTCAACACGCCGGCAAAGGGGGCGGCCAGCGCGGGCTTGCTGCCCAGCAGCAGGGCGGCCGGTGCCGCCCCCAGCAGCAGGCGGCGCGAAAGATGATGATGGGACATGGGCTTAATTCCCCTCAGCTTGGGCCAGCACGCTGCGCCGGCGGCCATAGGCAAAGTAAATGGCAAGGCCGATCAGGTTCCAGATGGCGAAGCGGACCAGCGTGCCGGTGGGCAGGCTGATCATGAAATAAAGGCAGCCGATGACAGCCAGCGGGGCCACCAGCCAGACGGCCGGGCAGCGGAACAGGCGCGGCAGGTCCGGCCGGGTGCGGCGCAGCACCATCACGCAGACGGAAACCGCGATGAAGGCGGTCAGCGTGCCGGCGTTGGAGAGTTCGGCAATCTGGTCCAGGCGAAAGAAGCCGGCCACGATGGACACGAAGACCCCGACGATCAGGGTCAGTTTCAGCGGCCCGCGCCGCTGTGCATCCAGCCGGCTGAGGCTGCGGGGCAGCAGCCCGTCGCGGGCCATCACAAAAAACACGCGGGTCTGGCCGAACATCATCACCAGGATGACCGATGGCAGGGCGATGATGGCGGCGGCCCCAATGCCAAACGCTGCCCCCGGATGGCCCAGCCCGCGCAAAATGAAGGCCAGCGGTTCCCCGCTGGCGGCGAATTCAGCAAAGGGCCAGGCCCCCACCGCACAGGCGGCGACCAGCATATAGATGATGGTGCAGATGACCATGGACCCGATAATGCCGATGGTCAGGTCACGCGTCGGGTTCTTCACCTCTTCGGCCGAGGTGGAAACGGCATCGAAACCGAAAAAGGCGAAGAAGACGATGGCGGCCGCCGCCATCACGCCACGCACATGCCCATCCACCGTGTGGGACGTGAAGCCATAGGGCATGAAGGGCGTGAAATTCTCCGGCACCACCGCCGGGGCGGCCAGCCCGACAAACACGGCGAGTGCCACAAGCTTGATGGCCACCAGCACAATATTCAGCGTCGCACTCTCCCGTGCGCCACGGGCCAGCAGGGCCGTGACGGCCAGGGTGATCAGCACGGCCGGCAGGTTGACGATACCGCCGGCATGGGGGCCGGCAATCATCCAGGCCGGCAGGTGGATACCCGCCGCCTGCAACAGCCCGACCGCATAACCAGACCAGCCGACGGCGACGGCCGCACAGGTGACGGCATATTCCAGCACCAGGCTCCAGCCGACCAGCCAGCCCAGCACCTCCCCCAATACCGAATAGGTGTAGGTATAGGCGCTGCCGGCGGCAGGCACCAGGGTGGCCATCTCCGTATAGGTCAGGGCGGCGAAGACACAGAGGATACCGCAGGCGGCAAAGGCCAGCACCACCGCCGGCCCGGCCCGTTCCGCCCCGATCCCGGTCAGGGTATAGATGCCGGTGCCGATGATGGCACCAATGCCCAAAGCCACCAGATGCGGCCAACTCAAAGTGCGCTGCAGCTGCTGGTCATGATGCACGCTATGCTGTGCATCCAGCGGCTTGCGCCGTCCGAAGAAACCCATTCACCCGCTCCTGTTCTCTGGAATATGCCGTTGACCGGCTTGGTCTGTCCTGGTTGGACGGCGCTTTCTTATTTGGCCCCGCCGCTGGCGATCCAGCCGTCGATCCGGCTTTCCAGCATGGTCATGGGCATCGGCCCGTCATTCAGCACCAGGGCATGGAACTGGCGGATATCGAATTTCGGCCCCAACGCCTTTTCGGCCTTCAGACGCATCTGGGAGATTTTCAGCTGGCCGATCTTATAGCCCAGGGCCTGACCGGGCCAGGCGATGTAACGATCGGTCTCGCTCTGGATGTTCTTTTCTGCCAGCGCGCTGTTATCGCGCAGGCAGCTTGCCGCCTCTTCCCGGCCCATGCCTTTCCAATGGAGGCCGACATCCATCACCAGCCGGCAGGCGCGCCACATTTCCATCGACAACATGCCGAACTTTTCATAGGGCGTGCGGTACAGGCCCATTTCCGCCACCAACTGTTCGCTATAGAGCGCCCAGCCTTCGACATAGGCGGTCACGTCATCCTGGCGGCGGAACTGCGGTACATCTTTCTGTTCCTGCGCCAGGGCGATTTGCAGATGGTGGCCGGGCACCCCTTCATGCGCCACCAGGGCCGGCAGCTCATAAAGCGGCCGCATGGGAAGATGGGAGGTATTGATCATCAGGCCACCGGCAATGCCCTGTTCCGGGCTGCCGGGATGATAACGGCCGGAGGTGTAATTCTCCTCAATCTCCGCCGGCACCGGGCGCACGCCATAGGGCAGCCGGGGCAGCAGGCTGAAATATTGCGGCAGCTTGTCATCCACCAACTTGGCCAGCCGGCTGGATTTTTCCAGCAACTGTTCACGCGAGGTGGCGTAGAATTGCGGGTCGCTGCGCAGGAAGGCCAGGAACTCCTTGAAGTTCCCTTTGAAGCCAGTTTCCTTGATCACCGCGTCCATTTCCGCGCGGATGCGGGCGATTTCCGACCGGCCCAGCTCATAGACCTCATCGGGGGTCATGGTGGTGGTGGTTTCGCGCTTCACCCGGTAGACATAGTAATCACGCCCGTCGGGCAGGGCATAGGCACCCAGCGTGTCGCGGGATTTTGGCAAATATTCTTTGGTGAAGAACTCCACCAACCCCAGCTCAGCCGGCTTCACCTTGGTCTTGACGATCTCCACCCCGCGTTTCAACAGCGCTTCCCGTTGCGGGGCCGGGATGGTGGGCGGCAGGTCCATCAGCGGCAGCAGCAGGGCATTCTGATCCGCCGGCACATCGGCCAGCGTCTTGCTCATGTGAATGGCCGCCTGCACAACCAGGCGCGGCTGCACGAAGCCGGTCTTGATACCCCGGCGCATATTGGCGATTTCGGTCGCATAGTAAGCGGGCAGTCCGGCCATGCGCACCAGATAGGCTTCCGCCGCCTCCACATTGCGCAGGCGGGTGCCGCCGGCCATATAGTCGGGCACATTGAAGAAGCCGCTATCGGCATTGAAGGGGATGCGCTCTTCGTCAAAGCGCGCCCCTTCCAGGTCCAGATCCAGCCGGCGCAGCAGCAGCGCGTGGTTCAGCGCATCCGCCCCGGTCAGGGAAGCAGCCGGAATCGCGGCCAGCCGGTCGCGCAATTGCCCCATGCTGCGCCGGCGGGCGGCCACGGCATCCGGGCTGTCATCGGGCCAGCGCTTGGCCGCTTCCGGATCGCCGCGCTGGCCGGCGCTGATCGGGTCGGCGGCGGCCAGCAGCTTGTCATAATCGCTGAGCACGGAACCCAGATCATCGGCCGGGCCGGCGAAGCTGGTGGTGGCGCCGAACAGGGCGATTCCCGTCCCCAGCAACAGGGCACGCGGGGTCCGGAAACGGCTTTTGGCGGTTTGGCTGGATGGACGCATCATGGTCTTTCGTTCTGGCAAGGGAAACGATGACGGGACGAGGGCCCTTGGTGGTGAATGGCAGGCGGGGCATCCTTGCTTGCATGGTCCCTCCCGTCGCGCCATCCTTTCCAGATCTGCCCCCTGGCGGCATTCGCTTTTATATGTCAGCAATTATTTCGTATACTTTAGACGAATTTCCGATGATCGCAACAGCAAATCCCAGCTTATGCGACGCTGCTGGTATCGCATGGCTGGGGCAGCTTGAAATGGATTGCTCGCGCGCAACATCCCTTTGCAGTTAGCGATCATTTCCGGGACAATCGCCATGCTGCCGGTGGCTTAGCCGGTCTGGCAGCGGCCTGATGACACCGCCGGCCAACGCTTGGCGGCTGCCCAGGCGCCCTTCCTGTTGATGTGGACCAGAATGAGCATTGTTGTCCGAACGCTTTCCGATCAGACCTATGACGTGGTGCGCCGCCATATCCTGATGGGGACCATGGCGCCGGGGACCCCCGTGCGCCAGGACGTGATTGCCAATGAACTGGGCGTCAGCAAGATCCCCCTGCGGGAGGCGCTGGGCCGGCTGGAACAGGATGGTTTGCTGACCTCCTACCCCAACCGGGGCTATGTCGTCCGCCCGCTTTCCGGGGCGGAGGCAACGGAGGTGTTTGCGCTCCGCCTGAAGCTGGAGCCGGGGGCCACGGCAGATGGTGCCCGCAATGCCACCGCAGAAGACCGGAAGACCGCCCAGGAGGCACTGACCACCCTGGAACAGCAGCAGGATATGGACGGCACCGACCATGTCACCGGCAATCGCGTCTTCCATCTGGCATTGATCCGCCCGGCGGGGCCGGTGACCCATACGCTGCTGAAGCGGCTGCATATCTTGTCGGAACGCTATGTCCGCGTGCATCTGGCCCCGCAGGGGCGGGAGGAGCGGGCGCGCCGTGAACACCGGCAGATCCTGGAAGCCTGGCTGGCCGGTGACAGCGCCCTGGTGGAAAGCCTGACCGCCAACCATATCGGCGCCACCCTTTACGACCTGAAGCACCAGTTGGGCGACTGACTGCTTCGGCAGTTTTCCCAAAAAAATGCCCTGTCCGGGAAACCGGACAGGGCAAGGTGAGGACGCCCCGCTGGGGGACGGGGGCGCTCGGGCGGGAAGCGGTCAGAGCTTCAGCGTCAGGCCAACAAACAGGTTCATGCCCAGCGGGTCATAGACACCCGGATAGGTATTGCCATTGCCAAAGGAGCTGAGCAGCCCGGCAGCGATGGCCGGCGGGGCCTTGTCGAAGATATTGTTGACACCGGCGCGCAGGGTGGCGCCTTCATAGACTTCCACCGAGCCGGTGAGATCGAAGTAGTTATAGGCACCGATCTTGGCGTTGATATTGCTCTTCGTCCCGGCCAGGAACTCGTTATCCGTATTGCTGGACAGTTTGACCGAACCGAAATAGCGCCAGTTGATCGACAGGTTGGCATTCATCCACGGCATCTGCCAGGTGGTGCGCAACTGGTGGCGCCAGGTGGGGTTGGGCTGGCCGCAGGTGGGGCCGAACAGGCCCTTGCATTCATAGGAACCCAGGCCCGGCAACTGCTCTGTCTCCCGCTTCAGCAGGTAGGTGCCAACCAGACCAATATTGATGGCGCCCAGATCGCGCTGGATCACATCTTCCAGATCGAACCGGTAATCACCCTGCACATCCAGGCCCGACGTGCGCAGATAGCCGGTATTTTGGTTGGTGGAAACGATATAGCCATTATTGCCGAACAGCACACCGTTGCTGGGATCACGATGGAACAGGTTGCAGAAGAACGGGTTGCCGGTCTGGATGCACTGGTTGATGACCGTCTGGGCGTCAACCGAACCGATATATTTGTCGATATTGATGTGGAAATAATCCACCGTCAGCGACAGGCTTGGCACGAATTCCGGCGTCAGCACCACACCGCCAGTGAAGGTATCGGCCTCTTCCGGTTTCAGCAACGGGTTGCCGCCGCCCTGGGCCACACAGGTATCGGCCGGGCATTCCAGCGTATTGCCATATTGCGCCGTCGTCATGCCGCTGCGCTGACAGGCCGCCAGCGAGGCACCGGGATTATTGCCAGCACAGGGATCCTGCGCTGAAACATTCCCCAGGCTCTGCTGGGCATAGAGTTCACTGATATTGGCGGCACGCACCGCGCGGTTATAGGAACCGCGCAGCCGTACATCGCCCGTCGGCGCATATTGCAGCTCCGTCTTATAGGTTTTCACCCAATCATCATTGTTGGAATAGCGCGACATGCGGTAGCCGCCATTCAGCGACAGTTCCTTCACCAGCGGGCGATCCTGCACCAGCGGCACCTGCAATTCGCCGTAGAATTCCTCTACATTCAGCTTGCCATTGTTCGGCTTGATGCCGCCGGCCTGGGCCAGGGCATCGGCCTGGAAATCCAGCGTTTCATCACGATGTTCGGCACCCAGCGCAATGCTGAAACCCTGTTCGGCGAACGGGCTTCGCAGGCCGTAATCTCCCAACTGCCCGGTCACACCGGCACTGAACACGCGCTCCGTCTGCACCCCGTTCGTGTAGGTGGGGGCATAGAGATACTGGTACCCGGCTGCACTGATGCCATTATATTTGAACACGTCAATCGGCGCACAGGACGGGTCAGTGCCGTCGATCTTGGATTTACAGGTGGGCGTGCCATTGACATTCACCACCTGCAAGGCCTTCTGCGCCTTGGCATTATCGACATTGTTCTTATAGCTCTCCTCCAGGCGGATGCTGGAATAGAGGAAATTGGTATCATAGGTCCAATTGTCGCCCAGCTTGCCGCGTACCCCGCTGCTGACACGATAGGCCGTGTGGCGCAGATCGTCGCGGCGCGGCTGGCTGCCAGGGCCGGTCAGGCGGTAGCCGATGAACGTATCCTTATCCACCGCCTGCCCGGTGGCGGTGCCGCAGAGCTGTGCGGCTTGGCCGGCCGACATCAACGGATTGTCGCAATTGATCTTGAACACCGTACCCTGGAACAGGGCGGACGGGGCGGCTTGCGAGAAGGTATGATCCTCCATGAACATGAAGGAACCATAGAGTTCGGCTTCCGCCGCCAGCTCATAATGGCCGATGGCACCCGCCGTCACGCGGCTGTCGGAACGCTGGATATAGTTGGTGGGTGCGTAATTATAGGCAAAGGAACTGTCATAGGGCACCCAGGTCTTCTGGCCGTCCTTGGTGTTGTTCAGGGTGACATTCTTGCCGGTCTGCGCGCTTTGGAACGAGAACAGACCATAGGAATTATTGCTGGACCCGCCGCAGGCCAGCGCATTGGGGCCGGCCGGATCCAGGGCGCAGGATGAATAGTCGCGGCTGTCCTGAGTGACCGGGTTGTTCTCCCGATAACCGGCATAGAAGGTGACATTGCCCTTCTTGTCGCCGGAATTGAAGCCCATGGCGACATTGATGTCCTTCTTGGCGCCGTCCCAGGTGCTCTTGGGTGCCAGCTCATATCCCCGTTTGTTCAGCAGGGAACGGACATAGGAGTTATCGTTGCGCGTATGGTTGATGGAATATTGCATGTCGGCGTAAACGCCGTCCAAATTCTTGCGCAGGATGAAATTCACCACGCCGGAAATGGCGTCGGAGCCATAAACGGCAGAGGCACCGCCGGACACCACATCCACCCGCTCAATCATGGCGCTGGGGATGAAGTTCAGGTCGGCGGTTTCCGGCGGCAGCATCCGCTGGCCATCGATCAGCACCAGATTGCGCACGTAACCCAGATTGCGCAGGTTCACCCGCGCGGTACCGTCGGAGCCGTTGGAGACATTGTCATTGGCATCGGCGGTGAATTGCGGCAGGCGGTTCAGCACATTTTCAACCTGCACCGCACCCTGGAACTTGATTTCCGCCTCACCCACGGCAGTCAGCGGGCTGGCCGTCTGCAGGTTCGGCCCTTTCAGGCGCGTGCCGGTGACGATGATTTCGTCCAGCTCCTGGTCCTGCGCCAGGGCCATCGGTGCAGTAATGCCGGCCAGTGCGATGGCCGTGCCGGCCAGCAGGCCGACCTTGTGGAATACCCGTTTCATTGATTGATCTCCCCTTTATGACGCTCCCCGTTCCGCGTCTGAGGAAAATCTCGCCCAGTTGGTCCGACATGTCAAATATCTTATACGATATAAAGTAATTACACTGACTATTGAGCCAAGGCAGGGGCGGACCCCTTGATGGTAAAAGCACATAATATATTGTTATATAATGATATTTTTAGCTTTTACGTGATCGGTCGCAGGTAAGCGCGGCACCCGCCCGATGGATGCTGAAACGCAAAAGGCCCGGCGGGGGAACGCCGGGCCTTCGGTCTTGGCTAGGTTATTTCGGCCCGATGGGCCGTGTGGCGGCGGCTTTTTCGACCATGTCGATGACCTGTTTACGACGTTCACCGGCGAGCGGCAGGCGGGGCAGGCGGACGCGTTCGGAGCCACGGCCCATGATCTGTTCAGCCAGCTTGATGGACTGGACGAGATCATGCTCGGCATCCAGATGCAACAAAGGCATGAACCAGCGATAGATACGGCGGGCCTCTGCAATGTCGCCGCGTTGCAGGGCGGCGACCAGGGCCACCGATTCCTGCGGGAAGGCGCTGGTCAGGCCGGAGACCCAGCCATGGGCGCCCAGGATCATGCCTTCCAGCGCCACATCATCCAGCCCGGCCATCAGCACATAGCGATCACCGAAAATATTGATCAGGTCGGTGAAGCGGCGCGGATCGGGCGCACTTTCCTTGACCGCAACGATATTGGGGATATCGGCCAGCTTTTCCAGCACGCGGGCGGAGATGGAGACGCGGTAGGCGGGCGGGTTGTTATAGAGCATGATTGGCAGGCTGGTCGCCGCCGCCACCGCCTTGAAATGGGTGTAAAGTTCTTCTTCAGTCGGCACATAGACCATGGCGGGCAGCAGCATCAGCCCATCCACGCCCAGCGCTTCGGCATCGCGGGCAAAGGCGACGGCGCGGGCCGTGGTCAGTTCCGATACGCCGGTCACCACCGGCACCCGGCCGGCCACATTCTCCCGTGCGCGGGCCAGCACGGCGCGCTTCTCGTCCGGCTCCAGCGAGTTATTCTCGCCGCAAGTGCCCAGCAGGATCAAGCCATCCACACCATCGCGGATCAGCGCATCCTGGACACCGGCTGTCGCGTCATGGTCAATCGACAAATCTTCCGCAAACTGCGTGGTCGCCGCAGGGTAAACACCACGCCACGTAAGCTCCGCCATCGTAAATCCTCCGTTGAATTGATAATCGTATACTATATAAATTCTCGCTTTGCCAAGCGGAATGATCAGGGGGCGGTGAGGCGCAGCGTCAGCGGCGTCTGGCCCAGCGGCAGGCTATAGCCCTCCCGCTCCAGCGTCGCCCCCGGCACGGTCAGCCGTTTGGCCATTGGTGTCATCGCCTCCAGATACAGCCGTGCGACCGGCGTATGGGCTGTGGCCGGGTCCAGGGTCAAGGTGATCTGACCGCTGGCAGGATTATAGGTAGCGCGGGCGATCTTGCCCGCTTCCAGTGTGATCCATTGGCCGGCGGGTGCGATATAGAGCCGGCTGCGGGCGCTGTCCTTGGGCGTGATGATGATCTCCTCCCCCGATTGGCTGACATCGCCACCAAAGCCCAACCAGCCAAAGGTAGGGTGATTGACCAGATAGGAGGCCGTGGCATAGGCATGGCCAAAGAAGCCCATGCCGTAATCCCCGCTATAGGGATCCCATTTCATCATGTCCGGCCAAGCATGGAAGGCGGCCGACGAGAAGCCGTCTTGATCGATATTGGTGATGCCGCCCAGCAACCCGCCATAGGCAACCCGCAGCAGATGGAAATCAGCCGGGTCACGGCGATAGGCATCGAACAGGGGCACGGCATTCAGGGTGGAGCCATAATGGTGAATCTGCCGCTCCACCCGCGCATATTTGCCACCATAGAGGAAATCCCAGTAGCGGCGGGCATTGCCGTTATAGCCCCAGCTTGGAAGGGTAGGATCATAGCCCAGGATCACTTCGCGGGTGATATCCGCCTGTTTGGCATGGCCGAAATAGCGCATCCAAGCATAGACCTCTGGTTGCCCCGTGGAATCCCACGGCATTTCAGAACCGAACGGATATTTCAGCGATTTCCAGTGATCGGCGCGGCCCTTCATCAGCCGTTCCATTGTGGCGGCTTCGTCGGCCATGCCTTCGCGCCGCAGATCGCGCAGGATATCGACGAAGGCATCGCCTTCCATCTGGCCAAACTCGGCATAATGCGGCGCGTCGCGCATCATGGCGACGATGGTGCGCCAGGCCCAGCGCAGATAGAAGGCGGCATCATGCTGCTTCACCAGGCCTGGATGATTGCGCGCGGTGCGGTACAGCACCCAATGGCCCAGCGCCACATGCGGGTAATTATAGGAACGGCCCAGATCGCCGGCCCCCTTCTTGTCCCAGGAGGTCCAGCTTCGCCATTGCTCCGGGTTCTTGTACAGGTCGGGGAAGCGGGCGGGATCGTAATAGAACAGGCTTTTCTTGACGGCACCCGCCTGTGGCCCGTCGGCGACCTGCAGGTCGCCCAGCACTGTCTCATTGACCAACTGTTCAATCCTGGCCACCTCGGCCGGATCGGGATTATCCAACTGTTTCAGGGTGGCGGCCACCCAACTGCCGCCACCGCCCTCGTCGCTCATCCCGGCGATCCAGACGCGCGGTTCGATATCGACGATCTTCCCGGCTTCCTTGTCATAGGTGAGGATGGCGGGGGCGCGGCCAAACGGGTCGCCCTTGCCTTCATACCATTGCTGGCTGGTGGAAAAACGGCCCAGATCGGCCATCACCTGGGCCAGCGGCTTGGTCAGGAAATAGCTGACGGTCTGTTTCTGCCCGTCTTCATAGGTGAGCGTCAGGCGGACCTGACCCCAGCCCTTAGCCTGCAGGGACAGGCGGGTCCAGCCATTCACCTCCCCGTCGCGGCTGGCCAGCAGGGCGCCTTCCGGTTCGCTCTCCATCGCTTTGATCGGGCTGGGTGCCTTCACGAACAGGGTGCCGCGCTGGTCGGTGGGCAGCACATAGCCGGGAATGCCCACCACCACCGGCCGCCCCTGTGCCGCCAGCACCTCCTCAATGGCGCGAATGGAAGGGGCTTCGACCAGCCGGACCCCGACTTCCATCACCTCCCCCGGTGCCAGGGTGCGGCTGGTGGGGCGGTTCCATTGTTCGCCGGCCTGACGCCATTCCCGTTCCGCCATGCCGGCGGAATGCACCATCCAGTCGTAGAACCCTTCCGACGTCTGGCCGCGCGGGCTTTTATCGGTAAAGAGGGAGCCGGCAGCCTCTTTCGGGTTTTTCAAGGGGCTATAGGCTTCCAGCGGCGTGCCAGGGCGCGGCAGCACCAGCAAGGCCGGGCCATGGCCATTCAGCCTGGTGACCTGGAGATAGCCGGCATCCCGCCCGATATAGGGATCAACGAAACTGGCCTGGGCGTGCGCCTCCTCCAGGGAGCGGCCGGTGAGGATATTGTCGAACACCATCGGCATTCCCAGCGCGCCGATCTCCACCGGCTGCGTGGATATGTTGGTCAGGCGGAAGACCAGGGCGGGGGTGCCGCCTTCATTCAGCCAGCGCCGCTCCACCGCCAGCGGAATGCCGTTGCCCATGCTGGCGCTGATATCGGCCGCCGCGATCACATCGCCCCCGGCGGCCAGCGCCCGGATGGGTTTGCGCGTTTGGGCAGAGGCGAAATCCCGCCATTCCCCCCCGGCCTGCCGCAGCCGCAGGTTCAAATCGCCCAGATGGTTATAGCCATTCCCCGCCCGTTCCGGCAGGCGGGCGGTGGGCACGAAGCTGAACCCCGGTTCCGACAATGGTGACAGGCGGGCCAGCGTCTGCGTATCCCGCCGCAGGGCAAGCTGGAAATGGCCGATGACATGATCGCTGGTGGCCACCGGCCGATAGACCGGCTTTTCCTGTTGCTGTGGCTTGGCCTGTGCAGGGGAGGGGGCGGGAAGGGCGGCGATGAACGTACCGGCCAGCAGGGCGGCGGCAAACAGGCGTGCGGGCTTCATACTGCCTCTCATTGTGGGGGGAAGGGCGGGCTGGGGCCGCCTCCCGCGCGTCGGTCTTTTGGTCCTGGAAAAAAGCTACCGTTGATGGGGGCGTGACGCAATAAATATTATACGATATAAAATCTTCAGGCTGACAGGGCGTGATCGCCCGATAATCGGGGGTGTGGGACGATGAAGTGGCTGGTTTCCTGCCTGGTGCTGCTGGCGCTGACGGAATTTTCCACCCCCGCGCCTGCGGCCACGCAGGCCGTAAAGGCGGCCGGCAACCCGATCCTGTCCGATGGCCGCTATTATTCGACGGATCCGGCACCGCTGGTGGTGGGGGACACGCTTTATATCCTGGCCGGTCGGGATGAGGCGCCGGCCGATATCAATGATTTCATCATGAATGAATGGCAGTTGCTCAGCACCAGTGACCCGGCCTCAGGCCTCTGGACCCATTACCCCGCCATTGCCCGGCCAGAGACGGTTTTCGCCTGGGCGGAACCGGGCCGCGCCTATGCCGGGCAGATTGTGCAGGGGCGGGATGGCCGCTTCTATCTCTACGCGCCGGTTTTGCAGCGCGATGGTGGAGCGGATGATCGGTTCGCCATCGGGGTGGCCGTGGCGGACAGCCCGCTGGGCCCATGGCGGGACGCCCATCCTGCCGGCCCCATCATCTCCCAGCAGGTGCCGGTGCCCAACCGCATCCAGAATATCGATCCGACGGTGCTGGTGGATGATGATGGTCGCGTCTTCATTTATTGGGGCACCTTCGGGCGGCTGCGTGCCATGGAACTGGCGGCCGACATGGTGACGCCAAAGGGGCCACAACAGGTGATCGACACGCTGACCGGCTTTTTCGAGGCGCCCTGGATCATGAAGCGCAAGGGTACCTATTATCTGCTTTATGCCGGCAACAATGCCGGACCGGACAGCCCCTGCACCCCCACCTTGTACCATGCCTGTCAGGCCTATGGCACGGCGCCGTCACCGCTGGGGCCCTGGACCTATCGCGGGGTCGTGCTCCGCCCGGTTTCCTCCACCACCTCCCATGCCGGGGCGGTGATGTTCAAGGGACAATGGTATCTGGCCTATCACACGGCAGATGCCAGGGGCGGCGGGCATTTCCGCCGCTCCGTGGCGCTGGACCGGCTGCAATGGGATGATACGCGCAAGCCCGCCGCCATCCTGCCGGTACAGCCCACGCGGGCACGCCAAGTCCCACCGCTGCCCAGCCGCAATATTGCCGGGGCGGCCACCGCGGTGGCCGCCAATGATCCGATCCCCGTGCGCTATTGGATCAAGGCGTTGAATGACGGGATTGTCCGGCCCGCCCCCCTGCCGCCGGACATGTGGGGCAGCGGGGTTGGCGACAAGCCTGCCCAAACCTGGATAGAATATCGCTGGTTCGCGCCGGTGCGCCTGAATGCCAGCCGAATCTGGTTTGTGGCCGACCAGCAGTCGGGGGCTGCCACAGGCATGGCGCCGCCCGCTGCTTGGCATCTGGAGGTGTGGGGGCAGGGGGGCTGGCAGCGGCTGGAACCGCTGGGTGCCCCCTATGGTACGGCATCGGGGCGGTTTCAGGAGGTTCGGTTCAATCCTGTCACGACCCGCTGCCTGCGGGCCGTTTTCACCGCTGCTGGCAAACCGGATGCCCCCGCCGCCATCGGTGTGCAGGAATGGGAGGCGCTGGCGCCGACCAAAACGGCGCCCGCCCTACCCCCCGTGCCGGCGGCACCGGCCTGCAGCCCCTGATGCCGGGGCTCATCACGGCCGCAATGCCACCTTCACCCAGCCGGCACCCAGCCGGCACCCAGCCGGGCCGGCGCAGGTCGAACTGGCGATAGGCTTCCAGCACATCGGTGAACGCTTTCATCGCTTTTCACCCGTCAGCAGATATTGCTGCACGATGGCTTCCAGATTATCGCGCAGCCAGCCGGCCATCGCCTCTTCCTCCCGCCGGATCGCATCCATGGTGGCGGCGATGCCGGGTTCCCCGGCGGCGGTGGCGGCGGCAACCAGCACCGTATAGTTCGCCACCTCGAACTGTTCGAAGGCATGGCTGAAGACGCCGCCCTTCACCACCTCATCCTCGGCGATGGCACCGGACATGGCCTGGGCAAAGCCGGTCAGTGCTGCCAGCCCGGTTTTCAGGGCGGATGTATCGGCCCCCAGCTGGTGCAGGCACTGCTTTACCTGCTCCGCCTGACTTTTCGTCTCAGCAATATGCTGTTCCAGCCTTGTGGCCAGGGCCGGATATTGGCGCAGGCGGCCATGCATGTTCTGCATCATCTTTTCCGCCTGGATTTCCATGGCATAGGCATCGCGCAGCCAGTCGATCAGATGGTCGCGGGCGGTGTTCATTCTCACCTCCATGGGTGTGGTTTTCTAATGGGAAACAGCGGTGGGCTGTGTGGAGCCACAGCGCCGCAATGAACAGGCGTTCCGGCACCACCGGGGGGGGGGGGGCCGGCGGTGCCCGTGGCGGTTGGCCTTGGCGCCGGGTCACGCTGCCTTGGCGTTGACCTGTCCGGTGGCCAGCTTGCTCAACAGCGCGTCGGTGCGCTTTTCTTCTTCCAGCGTCTGGCTCAGCAGGTCGGCGGCCTCCTCCAGGCCCAATTGCTGGGCCCAGGTGCGCAGGGTGCCGTAACGGCTGATCTCGTAATGCTCCACCGCCTGGGCGGCGGCCAGGATGCCGGCATCCAGCGCCGCGCTGCCGCTGAAATCCTCCATCACCTCCTTGCATTCCTCAATGATGCCGACGATGGCATCACAGGTCTTGCCGCGCGGGGCCTTGCCGATCAGATCGAACACCTTGTCCAGCCGTTCGATCTGGCCTTCGGTTTCGCTGCGGTGCTGTTCGAAGGCCTGGCGTAGTTCTTCGGACTGCGCATTCTTTGCCATGCGGGGCAGGGCGCGCAGGATCTGCTTTTCGGCGTAATAAATGTCCTTCAACGTCTCATGGAACAGATCGGTCAGTTCCTTGGGCTGCTTGGCCATGAAAAGCTCCTGGATTTTGGGGGGTGATGACGCCCTGTCGGTGCCGGGCGTCTATGGTGCTAAACCCCGGCTGGGATGTGCCGTTCCGTTTCCAAACGGGGCAACACGCCTGCCCGATCGCCCCATTTTTGCGGTTCTGCCGCCCGTTCAGCTGGGTGGGCGGGGGCGGCTGGAACAGGTTCATGAACCCTGGGCAGTCGAACCATCGCTGTAAGCTGTTGAATAATCGGGTTTTTCTTAATGAAAACAATTATCTGCAGGAAATCTATCAACTCTTGCTGTTTATCAAGGGTTTGCGGGGAAACTCGCCGGCAGTACCCCAAACGAAACATCTTTATCCGATATAGTTTGTGTCTTTAAGGAAGCCATCGCGGCGGCGACTTTGTATTCAATGAGGAAAAAAAGAATCTACCCACCCCTTTTTGATGGGGCATTTCAAAGATCCCGTGGCCCTTACCTGATAGGGCAGACAAATGGCCTGTGCAGAATTATCCTCTAAAACAGACTGCAGCCTTATCACCTTGGTGTGGGAAGCAGCGTATGATTATAGAAAATTGCTTCAGCAATAATCTTGAAAAGGGAATGCGGGGCAGATTTTAGAACATTTTATGAGAATTTGTAATTTGTTTTGCTCGTAAAATCACCGCACATTATCAACAGATAGGTGATTTTATCTGCAGTAAATGCAGAGTTTGATCGCATATCTTTCCCGAAAATCTGACGAAAGAGAAAACAATGACTGAGGTATCTCCCAATCTTATCGTCACCTCGTTGCCTGTGCATAATTTCATTGCCGCTGATCCGTACCGGCAGTATCTGAGCTTTGATCTGCTGGGAAAGAAGGCACCAGAGGGATTCAAGAACCCCAAGATTGCGTTCTACGCCAATCTGGACAGTCACGGCGGCACCTTCGCACCGGTTTACCAGTTCAGCATTACTTTTCCGAGCGCAGCCAACCCGGTTCGTTTCTCCTACGCTCTCTCCCCGACTCCGTCCTCGGGCTGGACCAATGATGGGGTTGCCTTTTATGCCTGGGCTGATCCGCGGCCTGGTTCCATCCCAGTCTATCGTTTCAAACAGATTCTGGCGGGTGGTCTCTGGAACGTCGTGGTGCAGACATCTTCGACCGCGCCGGATGGATTTCAACCGGATGGCATCGCCTTCTTTGCCATCGCAGAAGGTTGATCTGCTCTGACCCTAACCCCCGACAGGTTTCCTGTCGGGGGACCTCCATCAAGGCAATGCGGGATAGACAAAGAACATAAGGGCCTTCTCCCACTCGGAAGGGCAGGGATGACCGGGGGTGGTGGGCAGCCCACTGTATTGAGCCAGCCCGCCACGGATCAGCCCAGGGCCGCTTCCACCGCCTTGCCACAGGTGATGGTATTGGCCTTGCCCTTCAGGTCGGCGGTGCGCAGGGCCGGTTCGGCCAGTACGCTTTCCACCGCGCGCATGATGCCGGCGGCGGCCTCCGCCTCGCCCAGATGTTCCAGCATCATGGCGGCCGACCAGATCTGGCCGATCGGGTTGGCGATGCCCTTGCCGGCAATATCGGGGGCGGAACCATGCACCGGCTCAAACAGCGACGGGCCGGTGCCTTCCGGGTTGATATTGCCGGACGGCGCGATGCCGATGGTGCCGGTGCAGGCTGGCCCCAGATCGGACAGGATATCGCCGAACAGGTTGGACCCCACCACCACATCAAACCGGTCCGGGTTCAGCACGAACTGGGCGGTCAGAATGTCGATATGGTACTTGTCCCAGCGCACATCCGGATAGTGCGCCGCCATCGCCTCCACCCGCGCATCCCAGAAGGGCATGGAGATGGAGATGCCGTTGGATTTGGTGGCAGAGGTCAGGTGCCGGTTGGGCCGGCGGTTGGCCAGCTCAAACGCATAACGCAGCACCCGGTCCACGCCATGGCGGGTCATCACCGTTTCCTGGATGACGATTTCCCGGTCGGTGCCGGGGAACATATGGCCGCCGACGGAGGAATATTCGCCCTCCGTATTCTCCCGCACGATCCAGAAATCAATGTCGCCCGGCTGGCGACCGGCCAACGGGCAGGGCACGCCGGGCATCAGCCGCACCGGGCGCAGGTTGACATATTGGTCATATTCGCGGCGGAACTGCAGCAGCGAACCCCAGAGCGAAATATGGTCCGGCACCGTGGCGGGCCAGCCGACGGCGCCGAAGAAAATGGCGTCGGGCTTGCCGATCTGCGCCTTCCAATCTTCCGGCATCATCCGGCCATGGCGGGCGTAATAATCGCAATTGGCGAAATCATGCCATTGCTGGTTGATGGTGAAGCCATAGAGGCTGGCGGCGCGTTCCAGCACGCGCACGCCCTCCGGCATCACCTCATTGCCGATCCCGTCGCCGGCGATGACGGCAATGTTATAGCTGCGCTTGCTGCTCATGCCCCGTACCCCAGCTTCAGACCAGCAATATGGAAGGTCTTGGTTTCCAGATATTCGTCAATGCCGGTCGGCCCGCCTTCGCGGCCCAGACCGGATTGCTTGATGCCGCCGAAGGGCGACATTTCCATGGCGATGGAGCCGGTATTCAGCGCCACCATGCCGGTTTCCAGCGCCTCCGCCACCCGGAAGGCGCGGTGCAGATTTTCGGTGTAGAAATAGCTGGCCAGCCCGAAGGGCGTGTCATTGGCGATGCGGATCGCCTCTTCCTCTGCCTGGAAGCGGAAGACGGGGGCGACAGGGCCGAAGGTTTCCTCCGACGCCAGCCGCATGGACGGGTCCGCCCCGGTCAGCAGCACCGGCGTGGCAAACCGCTCACCCTGATAGCCCTCGGCCTGCGCGCTGAGCCGGGCACCGCGCGACAGCGCGTCATCCACATGGGCCTGTGTCTTGTCGAGGGCGGCCTTGTTGATCAGCGGACCGGTGGTGACACCCGGCTGGTCGCCCGGCCCCACCTTCAGCGCCGCCACGGCGCGGCCCAGCTTTTCCACAAAGGCATCATGGATGCCATCCTGCACCAGGATGCGGTTGGCGCAGACGCAGGTTTGGCCGGCATTGCGGAACTTGCTGGCCATGGTGGCGGCCACCGCCACATCCAGATCGGCATCGTCGAACACGATCAGCGGCGCATTGCCGCCCAGTTCCAGCGACAGGCGCTTCACCGTGTCGGCGCATTGCGCCATCAACAGGCTGCCGATACGGGTGGAACCGGTGAAGGAAAGCTTGCGCACCAGCGGGCTGCCGGTCAGGGCGGCGCCAATGCCCTGCGGCCGCCCGGTGACGACATTGAACACGCCCGGCGGAATACCGGCCTGTTCCGCCAGCTTGGCCAGGGCGAGCGCGGTGAAGGGCGTCATTTCTGACGGTTTCACCACCACCGGGCAGCCGGCGGCGAGCGCCGCACCGCATTTGCGGGTGATCATGGCGGCGGGGAAGTTCCAGGGCGTGATGATGGCCGAAACGCCCACCGGTTCCTTCATCACCAGAATGCGGCGGTCGGCTTCCGGTGCCGGCACCATGCCGCCCAGGATGCGCCGCGCCTCGCCGGCGAACCACTTGATGAAGCTGGCGGCATAGCGCACTTCGCCCGCCGCTTCGGCCAGGGGCTTGCCCTGCTCGGCGGTCATGATGCGGGCCAGATCATCGCCATTGGCCAGCATCAGCGCGTGCCAGCGCTCCAGCAGGTCGGCCCGGGTGGCGGCCGGCAGCGCCCGCCAGGCCGGCCAGGCGGCATTGGCGGCGGCGATGGCGGCCTTTGTGTCCGCCTCATCCGCGTCCGGCACGGTGCCGATGATGGCACCCGTGGCGGGATTATCCACATCCAGGGTGCGGCCAGAGGCAGCACCCACCCACTGGCCACCGATCAGGTTGGCCTGGATGAACAAGGTGGGGTCGGCAAGGGTCGGCTTCATGATCATCCCAGGGCTTGGGTGACAAGGGAGAAGGTGCGCAACGCGCTGTCGCGCTTGGGCTTCGGTCCGCGCACCATGCGGGTGACGCGGCCGACACATTGCAGGCCCAGCCCATCCAGCCAGGGCGACAGGCCGCTATCTTCCGGGATATCGACACGGCAGAACATGCCGGCATTGGCCCCCAGCCAGTGGGAGATCAAGGCCTTGGCCCCGCCTTCATCCGGCGCCACGGTGGGGCCGACGACATAGCCGCGCCCGAACCGGCGGAACAGGGCAAAGCCCGCCGGCTCATGCGCGCGGGTCAGCATCACGCCGACAGCGCTTTTATCCAGGGTGCTGATCAGGTGGCTGCGATCCATACCGGTGGCGCGGGCATCCATGGCTGTAATCACGGGCCAGTCGCTCTGCCCCATCGGGCGGACCCGTTCATCGGTGATCAGGTCCGGCACCGGCACGGAAAAGGCCGTGCCCTGATGTTGCAGCACCACGCCATCGGCATCGAAGCCCAGGCTGCGATAAAGCGGCGCGCCCTCTGTCGTGGCGTGCAGGATGATGGTGCGGTCGCCCAACCTGTCCATCACCGCCTGCATCAGCTTGCGACCCAGTCCAGCCCCCTGGCAGAAGGGAGAGACGATGACCATGCCCAGCGTGGCCATTTCTGGCCCAAACGGCCAGCACATGGCCGTCCCCACCACCTCGCCATCGCGCTCAGCCACCACGCCTTCCCCGATTTCCAGGAAGAAGCTCCAGTCTTCCAGCAGGTGCGGCCAGTTCAACTCCCGGGAAAGCGCGTGCGCCTGGGGCAGATCATCCTGGTTCATCGCCCGCAATTGAATGGCGGGTGGCGTCCCCTTCTCCATGCCATGCACTCCTTGATAGGGGGCGGTGACGGCATGGTCTGCCGCAGCATCTGCCGTGTCGCCCCTGAACGACTGGTATGACAGTAAGCCGGCTCGCGTGGCATTCGCTGCCGCCCTGTCGGTTTATTCGGAAGAATCTAATGTCCTGCTTTGGCGTGATCCCGAACAAATGCCGTCACAGACGCATAATCTGGGCAGCAGTTTCACGCCAGCGCCGACAGGAGCCTTGCCCATGGTCAGCTTCAATCCCGATCAGATCGCCCATGCCATCGGTTCCAATATCATCGGCGGGCGCCGTGTGGTGGGGCAGGGGCCGGCGCTGACGGTGCTGCGCCCGTCTGATGCACGGCCCTTTGCTGATCTGGATACGGCCAGCGCCGATCAGGTGGATCAGGCGGTGGAAGATGCCGCCCATGCCTTCCAGCACAGCGATTGGGCCCGGGTGGAGCCCCGCCAGCGCATGAAGGTGCTGCGCCGCTGGGCCGATCTGATAGAGGCCGACATGGATGTGCTGGCCCCGCTGGAGGCCGCCGGCTCCACCCGCACCATCGCGGAGACACGCGCCTGGGATGTCTGGTACACGGCCGAAACCATCCGCTTCTTCGCGGAATTTGCCGACAAGGTGGGCGGCGATGTTGCCGCCACCAGTGCCGACAAGCTGGGCCTGACCATCACCCAGCCCTATGGCGTGATCGCCGCGGTGGCACCTTGGAACCTGCCTCTGGTCATGGCTGGCTGGAAGGTTGCCCCGGCGCTGGCGGCCGGCAATGCCGTGGTGCTGAAGCCCAGCGAGATGACGCCCTTCAGCGTGGTGCGGCTGGCTGAACTGGCGATAGAGGCGGGGTTGCCGCCGGGCTTGTTCAATATTGTGCAGGGTGACGGGCGGAACGTGGGTGACCGGCTGTGCCGGCATCCGTTGGTCGCCAAGGTGACCTTCACCGGCTCCACCCGCACCGGCATCGCCATCATGCAGGCCTGTGCCGAGACGGGTCCGAAGCCGGTGACGCTGGAACTGGGCGGCAAAAGCCCGCAACTGGTCTTCGCTGATGCCAGCGACCTGGACAAGACGGCGGGCATCGTCGCCCGCGCCATCACCCTGAATGCCGGTCAGGTTTGTGTCGCCGGTTCCCGCCTGCTGGTGCAAGAACAGGTGGCCGACCGGGTGGTGTCGGCCATCCGTGACCGGTTCCAGGCGCTGCGCCCCGGCCCCACCTGGGAGGCGGGCACCAGCCTGTCGCCCATCATCTCCCACCCCCAGGCTGATCGCATTGATGGCATTGTCAGCCGCACCAAGGCGGCGGGGGCGGAGGTGCTGACCGGCGGCGGCCGGGCAACGGGCCCGCAGGATGGCGCCTTCTATCAACCCACCATCCTGGCCGGGGTGACGCGGGAGCATGAGGCAGTGCGGGAGGAGATCTTCGGCCCCGTGCTGACCGTGCAGACCTTCCGGGAGGAGGAGGAGGCGTTTGCCATGGCCAATGACAGCGGCTTCGGGCTGGCGGCGGGCGTGCATACGGGCGACGTTTCCCGCGCGCTGCGGGCCTTGAAGGCGCTGGAGGCGGGGACGGTCTGGGTCAACCGCTATGGCCGCAGCAATGATTTCATCCTGCCCACGGGCGGCTTCAAGAAATCCGGCATCGGCAAGGATCTGGGGCGGGAGGCCTATGAGGCCAATCTGAAATCCAAAACCATGCTGATTGAGTTCTGATTGCCGCCCGTTCTATGGTGCCGGCGATTGATCCGCAACCGGACCCCGGCACCATGACCCACCTGCTTCCCCTGATCCTTGATGGCGATCCCGGCACCGATGACCTGTTGACCTGGATGTGGGCGCTGGCCGTGCCGGACCGGGTGAAGGTGTTGGGCATCTGCACGGTGCATGGCAATGTGGCGCTGGCCCGCACCACGGAAAATGCCCTGGCCTTGCTGGACCATCTGGATGCCCCTGCCATTCCTGTCCATGCCGGGGAAAAGGCGCCGCTGGGCCGGGCGGAGCCGCCGGCCGGCGATGGCGCCTTTGCCGAAAGCGGCTTGGGGGCCCTGGTGCTGGCGCCGGCCACCCGCAAGCCGGCCTCCTATGATGCGGTGGGCTGGATGGCCGATACGCTGCGCAGCCACCCGCCGCGCAGCCTGACCATCTGTGCCACCGGCCCGCTGACCAATCTGGCCCGTCTGCTGGAACGCGCACCGGATGCCTTTGCCCGTATCGGCCATCTGGCGGTGATGGGCGGTTCCTGTGCTCCATTGCCGCCGAACCATGTGCGGCGGGGCAATATCACCGAATGGGCTGAGTTCAATTTCTATATGGACCCGCTGGCCGCCCAGCAGGTGCTGAACAGCGGCATCCCCATCACCCTGATGCCACTGGATCTGACCCATCAGCTGGTCAGCACGCCCGACCGGCTGGCCCGTGCCCGCGCCCTGCCGCGTTATGGGGAAGAGGTGGCGCTGATGCTGGACGCCGCCGCTCATCTGGACCGGCCGAAATTCGGCGCCGATGGCGCCTTCCAGCATGACATGACGGTGCTGGCCAATCTGCTGCATCCCGATCTGTTCGAAGGGGAGCAATCCCAGGTGACCGTGACGACAACCGGGGCCGGTGCAGGTGCCTGCCTGCGCGTGCCGGACCCGGCCGGGTCGGTGCGCGTCATGCTGCGCGTGCCCGATCCGGCTGCGTTCTTCGACCGGTTCTTCCAGGCATTGGGGGAGCCATGACAGAGAGCCCGGAACCCATCCTTTTTGAACCGGCCGTACCGATTGTCCGCATCTTTGATGTGGCCAAGGCACGGGAGTTTTATCTGGATTTTCTGGGCTTTGCGCTGGATTGGGAACATCGGTTCGGCGACAATTTCCCGCTTTATTGCCAGGTATCGCGCGGCCCCCTGCGGCTGCACCTGTCCGAACATGTGGGCGATGCCACGCCGGGCGGGAACATGGTGGTCTACATGACCGGCGTCCGGGCCTTTCAGCAGGAACTGGCGGAAAAGGAATATCGCTATATGAAGCCAGACCTGGATATGTTGGAAGACATGCTGATGCTTCAGGTCACCGATCCGTTTGGCAACCGTATGCGTTTTCTGGAATTGCCGGAAGAAGACTAAGGGTTGCAATCGGTATCCGTTGCTTCATTCTCTCCCCGCAAAGAATAGGGGGGAATGATGAAGTCGATTTCTATTATCGCCGCCGCCAGTTTGCTGGCGGTGACGTTCCCGGCCTATGCGGGTGACGCAACGGGGCTGACGGCGACATCGCTGCTGGACACGAAGACCTTGGGGGATGGGGTGCCGCTGCGCTATCCCACCGGTGATGCCCATTTGACCGCCCTGATGGTGGAACTGGCCCCCGGCGGGGAAACCGGTCTGCACCGTCACCCGATGCCGGTGGTGGGCTACATCGTTTCCGGCGAGGTGACGGTCTCCGCCGAGGGCATGGCACCGCGGGTGTTTAAGGCGGGTGAGGCCTTCGTGGAAATCTCCGTCTGGCATAATGGCCGCAATGAGGGGCGGGAGCCGGTGAGGATTCTGGCGATCTATCTGGGGGCGGAAGGTCAGTTGCGGGTTGAAAAGAAGCAAGGCGGTGACGGGCATTATTGATGTCCCTCACCGCCTTTTTCTGCGCCTCGGCGTCTGGCCGATGGTGCCGCAGCCTGGGAAGCAGCCCTATCTATCCGACAGGTTACGGGGGGGGATTATGATACCGGCCATGGCACAGCCATGACCGGTATCGGGGGAAATGAATCTTGAAAAAATGATGCAATAACAGGGGCTTGTCAGAAAATTCTGACATGTTTCTGTCGATCAAGAACAAGGTAAAAATAATATAAATCCTCCATGCTATTGGAAGGGAAAATATTTGTATGCGTAAGGTCATGTTGACCGAATTTAGAATACGGACGTAGGGTTTTTCAAAAGCCAGTCGTGCGGTTATTTTTCTGATGAAAATAATCCGCCTTAAGACTGCGCTTGTCCTTCGTTCGTCGATTAGAAAATCCAAAGGGTGCGCAATGTTATCATTCGCAAACAATATGTCAGTCAAAACCAGGATCGGCCTTTCCTTTGCAGGCGTCCTGGTTGTCATCCTGTTGATGGGGCTTTACCTCAACACGCAGATTGCGGTGGTGGCGAAGACCAGCCAATGGAACACGCACACCTATAAGGTTCTGGCACGCATCGACGATGTTGTCGCCGGCATGGTGGATCAGGAAACCGGCCTGCGCGGTTATCTGCTGGCAGGCAAGAAGGAATTTCTGGAACCCTATTACGGTGGGCGCAAGCGGGTGGCGGAGGCCTGGCAGCAGGCCAAGGAACTGACGGCGGACAATGCCGCCCAGCAGCGGCGCCTGGACGATCTGAAAGCCGCCATCGACCAATGGCAAAATAATGTGGCCGAGCGGGAAATTGCTCTGATGGGCGACGCGGCCACCGTTCAGGCGGCACGTGAGATGGAAGCCAGCGGGGCCGGCAAAGCCTCGTTCGACGCGTTGCGCCGCATCGCCGCAGAAACACGAAGCGTCGAAAGCGACCTGCTGAAGACAAGGTCGGCGGAACAGGATGGCGCGATCTCGGCTTCAAGCACTGCGACCTGGGTGGGCATGATCGCGGCGGCTCTTCTCTCGGCCTTGCTGGGCTTCCTGCTGGCGCGCGGTCTCAGCCTGCCCATCACCGGCATCTCCGATGTGATGCGGGCGTTGGCCGCCAACGATAAAACCGTGCAGGTGCCTTATCGTGACCGGGGGGATGAGATCGGCAAGATGGCACTGGCCGTGCAGGTGTTCAAGGAAAACGCCATTGAGATGGACCGGCTGCAGGCCGAACAGGAAAAGCTGAAGGCCACTGCCGAGGCCGAACGCCGGGCCGGCATGTTGAAGCTTGCCGATGCGTTCGAAGCACGGGTGAAGGGCGTGGTGGAAACCGTGGCCTCTGCCGCGACAGAGATGCAGGCCACGGCTTCGGCCATGTCGGGCACGGCGGAAGAAACCAGCCGGCAGGCCATGGTGGTGGCGTCGGCCTCTGAACAGGCTTCTGCGAATGTTCAGACGGTGGCCAGCGCCACGGAAGAACTCTCCTCTTCCATCCAGGAGATCGGGCGGCAGGTGGCCAATTCTACCCAGATCGCCAATCAGGCGGTGGCGGAGACCAAGCGCACCTCCGATACGATGGGGGCGCTGGTGCTCGCCGCCCAGCAGATTGGCGACATTGTTAAGCTGATCAATGAGATTGCCAGCCAGACCAACCTGTTGGCTCTGAATGCCACCATCGAGGCGGCGCGCGCCGGTGATGCTGGCAAGGGCTTTGCCGTGGTGGCGTCGGAAGTGAAGGCGCTGGCCACCCAGACTGCCCGCGCCACCGAGGATATCCAGGCGAAGGTCAACGAAATTCAGGCGGCCACGGGCGGCGCCAAATCCGCCGTGGAAGGGGTGGAGAAAACCATCGCCCGCCTGAATGAGATTGCCGGCAATATTGCGGCGGCGATTGAGCAGCAGGGGGCGGCAACGCGGGAAATCTCTTCCAACGTGCAGCAGGCGGCCCATGGCACCTATGAGGTGAATTCCAACATCACCGGGGTGAGCCAGGCCGCAGCTGAGGCAGGATCGGCCGCCACCCAGGTGCTGGGATCGGCCAATGGTCTTTCAAAGGAAGCGGAAGTCCTGCGCCATGAGGTGGAGAACTTCATTTCCACGGTGCGCGCCGCCTGATCCTGGCCCGGATGGATCGTGACACGCCAAGAAGGGGGATGCGGTCAACGCCGCATCCCCCTTCTTGGCTCTTCAAATGGTTCAGATGGCAGCGGTCTGGTGATTGCTGACCGGTTCGGCATTGTCCAGCGCAAAGGGGCCGGCGCCGAAGGCCACGATCTGCAGGAAACCGCCGGCCATGGCGATGTTCTTCCAGAACATGATCTGTTGCACATAGGCGGCCTGGGCATCGGCCAGCGCCCAGTAATTATGGAACAGCATGGCGGTCAGGATGGAGAAACCGGCCAGCGCCAGGGCGCCCAACCGCGCCTGGAAGCCCAGCAGCACCATTGTGCCGCCGACAATCTCCGTCACCGCCGCTGCCGCCAGCAACAGGTCGGACGGCAGCGGCAGGCCCGCCGTGGCGACATAGCCCACCGAAGCATCCCACGCCAGCAGCTTGCCCAAGCCGCTGGTCAGGAAAATGGCCGAGAGCAGAACGCGGCCGATGACAGGGATGAAGTCAGAGATTTTGTTGAAGCCGATCATGATGGCGATCCTTTTTCCGGGAAGCGGGGCCGTGTGCGGCGTCGTCCGCTGATGGGGGAAAGCTATTGCCAGACAGGCTGTGAAACAATTCAGCAATATCAGAAAACATTGTCCTGATTTTCGCAACTATCCTTTTGCCCTTGCCATTTCTGCCGCGGTGAGCTGGCAGTATGTCTCTGATTTAAATACAGTTTCTGCTTTTAAACCTATTTTTCTTGATAAATATCAATAATTGCATACTAACGTATATGTTACATTTTGTTGCCTATTGAATAATTGATAAGTCCATGACATCGGCTGACACATCATGTTCGGCCGGGTACTCGATCATTCGGGGTGCCGAGATGAAAGTAACCATAAAACGCACATTGCTGGCAGTTATGGCCGTTCTTGGGGGAGCTTTACTGCTTTCCAACCTCATCAATATCGCTGCCATTCAGAATGCGGATAAGGGGCTGAGCACGGTCTATGTCGACCGTGTGGTGCCGTTGGAGCAGTTGAAGCGTGTTTCCGATGATTATGCTGTCTCCATCGTGGATGCGACGCATAAGGTGAATAATGGCGGGATGGGCTGGCAGGATGGTTTGGCGGCGGTCACCGGCGCTCAACAGCGTATCCATGAGACCTGGAACGCCTATCTGTCCACGGAACTGACGGTGGAAGAAAAGCAGCTGGTGGATCAGACCATGGTGACCATGGGGCCAGCTGACGCGGCGGTGGCTACACTGATGGCCATCCTGCAGAGCGGGGACAGAGAGGCGCTGTCCCGCTTTGTGCGGGACCGGCTTTATCAGTCGATTGACCCGCTGACGAATAATATCGGGGCACTGACCAGCCTGCAGGTTTCAGTCGCCGGTACCGTTTATCAGGACAGCCATAATGATGGGCTGAAAGCCATTCTGATCGGCAAGGCCATGCTGGGTGCCGGGTTATTGGCCTTTGCCATTGGCGTATTAACGGTGCAGCGCCGTGTGCTGCGCCCGCTGGACCGGTTGACGGGTACCTTGCGGGTGCTGGCCGGGCAGGATTTCAGCGTCACTGTTTCCGACACCGGGCGCGCTGACGAGATTGGGGAGATGGCGCGGGCGGTGGATGTCTTGAAGGAAAATGGCGCCGACGCGCAGCGCCTGCGCCAGCAGCAGGAACTGGCACGTGAAGCGGCCGAGCGGCAGAAGCGCGCCGCCCTGGAAGCCATGGCGGCCAAGGTGGAGAGCGAGGCCGACCGTGCCGTGGGCGAGGTGGCACGCCAGACCGACAGCATGGGAAACCATGCCGGGGCGGTGGCCGACTCCGCCGGCCTGGTGGCGCAGAACAGCCAGAATGTGGCGGCTGCCGCTACCCAGGCGCTGCATAATGCCGAAACCGTTGCCTCGGCAGCGGAAGAACTGTCCATGTCGATCCGGGAGATTGCCCAGCAGGTCAGCCATGGCGGCCAGGTCAGCCGGCGCGCCGAGGAAATCGGGGTCCGCGCCCGGACAGCAATCGGCGGGTTGGCCGAAGCTGTGGGGCGTATCGGCGATGTCGCCGACATGATCAACCAGATTGCCGGCCAGACCAACCTGCTGGCGCTCAATGCCACCATTGAGGCCGCCCGCGCGGGGGAAGCCGGCAAGGGTTTCGCTGTGGTGGCCGCTGAGGTCAAAGCCTTGGCCAACCAGACGGCGCGGGCGACAGAGGAGATCAGCCAGCAGCTGGCTGATATTCGCATTGTCACCGACAGCGCGGTTATCGCCGTGCAGGAAATGGGCGGCACCATCGGGGAGATGAGCCAGATCACCCATTCCATCTCCGCTGCCGTGGAAGAACAGGGTGCCGCCACGCAAGAGATCAGCCGTAACGTGCTGCAGGCTGCCGATGCCGCCCGCGAAGTATCCAGCCGCATCGGGGAGGTGTCGCAGGAAGCCAAACAAAGCGGCAGCCGCGCCGGGGCCATGCTGGATGCCAGCCGCGCTGTGTCCGGCTCAATCGCCACGTTGCGCCATGAACTGGTGCAGGTGGTGCGCCACGCCATGGACGAGGTGAATGGCGCCAAGGCGGCGTGAAGCGCTGTTAAACAGCCCCGTTTGATCGAAAAGAAAAAGGCCGCGTCCTTTCGGGCGCGGCCTTGCTCATTCCGGCTGGAATGAACCTTAGCGGGAATAGAATTCCACGACCAGGTTCGGTTCCATCTGGGTCGGGTACGGAACGTCCGACAGGCCCGGGGCGCGCAGGAAGGTGCCCTTGAAAGCGCCGGTGTCGACGGTCACGTAATCCGGGAAGTCACGCTCGCCGGACTGGATGGATTCCATGATCAGGGCGAAGTTCTTGGCCTTGGCCCGCACTTCCACCACGTCATTGTCCTTGACCTGGTAGGAGGGGATGTTCAGGCGCTTGCCATTCACCAGGATGTGACCATGGTTGATGATCTGGCGGGCGGAGAACGGGGTCGGCGCAAACTTCATGCGGTAGACAACGGCGTCCAGGCGGCGTTCCAGCAGCTGGATCAGGTTCTCGCCCGAATCGCCCTTACGACGAACGGCTTCCTGGTACAGCTTGCGGAACTGCTTCTCACCGATATTGCCGTAATAGCCCTTCAGCTTCTGCTTGGCCATCAGCTGCAGGCCGTAATCGGACGGCTTCTTGCGGCGCTGACCATGCTGGCCGGGGCCATATTCACGCTTGTTGACCGGGGACTTGGCACGGCCCCACAGGTTCACGCCCAAGCGGCGGTCAATCTTGTACTTGGCTTCTTGACGCTTGCTCATAACAAACTCCACGGCACCGCCATGATTGGCGGCTTGTTGTCCCGGTAGTTCCCCGCCCTTTGCCTTCACCGGTTGGAAAAGACAAAAACGGGGACGGGGCGCCGAACCGCCGGCACCCGCCTTCCCAGGAATTCGGGGGGTATATTGGATCAGGCGGCCCCTGTCAAACCCGGTTTGGGGGCACGCCTGCAACCCTGGTCATCATTCCGCCGTCAGCGGGCTTTCACCCGGCGGCAGCAGCACGCGGCCCAGTTCCACCATGCGGAAATAGCCGGGCCGGCCCGGATAGGGGCAGGCGGCGGAGAGGTAGCGCACTACCTGTCCGCCGCGCAACATCCGGTCCCAGGCGTAAACGGCACAGGGGCCATCCGGGCTGTCATGGATGTCGCCGGTTACGAAGGTGGGGTAATTGCCCCGCTGGCTGCCCTTGCCGCCACCCACGGTCAGGGGCAGTTGTGGGGCTGCCTTTGCCGGCGGCGGGGCAGGGGGTGCCGACCCGCAGGCGCCCAACAGCAACAGCGCCGGCAGAACCGGCAACATCCCCCATCCCCGCATCGTCCCCATCCCCATAATCCAGGTGGTAAACCCCTTGGGTTTTGCCCCCTGAATTATGGCGGATGCGGGGCGTCGCGGTCAGCGCTTGGTCTTTGCCTTGGCGGCCAGGAAGGCGGCGGCAAAGGCATTATCTTCCGGGGCAGGGGCGGCTTTCGGCTTCGGCGGCGGGGCATTGTTGCGCGGGGCCTGCGACGGCGGCGGGCCGCGCCGGTCGTCGCGGCGATCATCACGCCGTTCCGGACGTTGCGGCTGGCCGGTGGCGGGCTTGGCGGGGGCGGGGCGCTCATCCAGCTTCATGGTCAGGCCCACGCGCTTGCGCTTCAGGTCCACTTCCATGACCTTGACCTTGACGATATCGCCGGCCTTCACCACCGCATGGGGGTCTTTCACGAAGCTGTGCGACAGCTGGCTGATATGAACCAGCCCATCCTGATGCACGCCGACATCGACAAAGGCACCAAAGGCGGTGACGTTGGTGACCACCCCTTCCAGCACCATGCCGGGCTGAAGGTCTTTCAGCTCCTCCACCCCATCCTTGAACTGGGCGGTCTTGAATTCCGGGCGCGGGTCGCGGCCGGGCTTCTCCAGCTCTTTCAGAATGTCGGTGACGGTGGGGATGCCGAATTTCTCATCGGTGAAATCCGCCGGGTCCAGCGATTGCAAGAAGGCAACATCACCGATCAGCTTGGAAAGCGGGCGGCCGGTCTTCTTCAGGATGCGTTCCACCACCGGATAGGCTTCCGGGTGGACCGACGAACCATCCAGCGGGTTTTCCCCATCGCGGATGCGCAGGAAGCCGGCGGCCTGTTCAAACGCTTTCGGCCCCAGGCGCGGTACATCCAGCAATTGCCGGCGGGAGCGGAAGGCGCCCTTTTCATCGCGGAAGGTGACGACATTCTTGGCCACGCTTTCCGACAGGCCGGAAACGCGGGCCAGCAGCGGCACCGATGCGGTGTTCAAATCCACGCCGACGCCATTCACGCAATCTTCCACCACCGCATCCAGGGTGCGCGAGAGCTTGGCCGGGCTGACATCATGCTGATACTGGCCGACACCGATGGATTTCGGGTCGATCTTCACCAGTTCGGCCAGCGGGTCTTGCAGACGCCTTGCGATGGAGACGGCCCCGCGCAGGGAAACATCCAGCTTGGGGAATTCCAGCGCCGCCACTTCCGAGGCGGAATAGACGGAGGCGCCGGCCTCCGACACCATCACCTTGGTCAGTTTCACATCCGGCAGGCGGGCGATCAGGTCGGCGGCCAGCTTGTCCGTCTCCCGGCTGGCGGTGCCGTTGCCGATGGCGATCAGGTCCACATCATGGCGTATCACCAGCGCCCCCAGTGCGGCCAGGGAGCCTTCCCAATCGCGCTTGGGCTCGTGCGGATAAATCACGGTGGTGTCCAGCAACTTGCCGGTGGCATCCACCACCGCCACCTTCACACCCGTGCGGATGCCGGGGTCCAGCCCCAGGGTGGAACGCTGGCCGGCGGGCGGGGCCAGCAGCAGATCCTTCAGATTGCGGCCAAAGACGTGGATGGCCTCATCCTCCGCCTTTTCCCGCAGCACATTCATCAGGTCCAGTTCGATATGCAGGGCGATCTTGGTGCGCCAGGCCCAGCGGCAGGTATCCAGCAGCCAGCGATCCGCCGCCCGGCTGCGATCCGTTATATTAAAGGCAGCGGCAATCATCTGCTCTGCCGGGTGCGGGCCACCGGTGGCGGCCTGATCCTCACCCACCGCCAGCTTCAAATCCAGCACGCCGGCGGCGCGGCCCCGGAACAGGGCCAGCGCGCGGTGAGAGGCGATCTTGGATAAGGCTTCGCTGAAGGCGAAATAGTCGGAGAATTTGGCCCCTTCATCGGCCTTGCCCTCCACCAGACTGGCGGCCAGCACGCCTTGATTTTGGGCGAACTCGCGCAGGCGGCCGACCAGGGTGGCATCCTCGCCCATGCGTTCCACCAGGATGGCACGCGCCCCGTCCAGGGCGGCTTTCACATCGGCCACACCCTTTTCGGCATCGACAAAGCGAGCGGCCTCCGTCTCCGGCGCCAGGGTCGGGTCGGCCAGCAGCGCATCGGCCAGCGGTTCCAGCCCCGCCTCCCGCGCGATCATCGCCTTGGTGCGGCGCTTGGGGCGATAGGGCAGGTACAAGTCTTCCAGCCGGGTCTTGGTGTCCGCCTCCGCGATCTGCTTTTCCAGATCGGGGGTCATCTTGCCCTGTTCGGTAATGCTGGCCTGAATGGTGGCGCGGCGCTCCTCCAACTCTCGCAGGTAACGCAGCCGCTCATCCAGAGTGCGCAGCTGCGTATCATCCAGCCCGCCGGTCACTTCCTTGCGGTAACGGGCGATGAAGGGGACGGTCGAGCCCTCGTCCAGCAGGGCGATGGCCGCTTCCACCTGCTGTGGGCGGGCGGAGAGTTCCTGGGCGATGCGGGCGGCGATGCTGATCATGATGTCTCGATAGCGGGGACAGGCCGGAAGCAGGCTGCATAGCGCATCTGGTGCAGGGCTGCCAACCGCCGAACGCAGGTTACATATTGGATATATATTGGTCTGTTAACGGATTGTTAGTTTGTGGCCGATATAAAGACACCCGCAACCATGTTGCGTTTCCTCCCTTATTAAACTTCAACATCCCCGCACCGCATGTCGGTTGCGGGGATTTTTTTGTCCGCAGGGTGGAGAGGCCATGCCGGGTGCCGATACAGGCTGCCTCGGATTGTATAAAGCTGCGACGGGGACATGCTATCGGTACGATGCCGGTGGCGGCAGAATCCTGCCTATGCGCGGCCTATTTAGCCCGTCAGCAGCATTTACCGAAAAAGCGGTATGATCGCGGTGGCGAAATGACGCCCCGACCGCATTGTTTGGATCGAAACGGCTTGACCGGCCGGGGTGATTTGAAACAAATAGTCCTCACGAGGGCCCGATACGGTAACAAGCTTCGCCAGTGGCAAACCCACACAGCAAGGCAAGGACCGGTTGGGAAGCTCCCCCAAGGCCGAAAAAAGAAAAGGCCGCTACGGGAGCGGCCTGAGTTTAGGGAGGAAACGCCCGAAAAGGGCATGCAGCACGTGTGCTGCGATGCACAATATGCCCCCGGGTGCTGGGAATGGCAAGTGTTTTGGCGGCCCCTTCACGGGGCCGTCGCCATTTATATGATTAACATCCTGGTATCATCTTGTGCCGGTCTGGGGCAGGCTGATGGAACAGACAGGCGGTTAGGGGGTTTAAGTCCCTCTGAAACCGTAGGAATTTTCCGTTATGCCAGGATGGGGGTCGATATCCATGCCAGCTGCCACCGCTCAAGATATGCGTTCTGTCGAGGGTGCCATTGCGCATGTCGCAGAACTCGAACGCGGGGCAAAACGCCCTGTGGCGCTTCTACTGGATTATGACGGCACACTGACCCCCATCGTTGATCGTCCGGATCAGGCCTTCCTGGCCCCAGCCATGCGGGCGCTGCTGCAGCGTCTGGCCGATCTCTATCCGCTGGCCATTGTCAGCGGGCGCGATGTGGCGGACGTGCGACAGCTGGTGGCCATCGACAATATTATCTATGTCGGCAGCCATGGGTTGGACATCGCCACCCCCGACCGGCTTTATCAGCCCGGTGAGCCCTTCCGGGCTGCCATCCAGCGCGCCGCAGCAGAGCTGGAGAACCGGCTGGCGCCCATCGCCAACGCCTTTGTGCAATCCAAACGCTATGCCATCACCGTGCATACGCGGCTGGTGGCGTCGGCGGAGAAGCCGCGTGTGGCCGCCATTGTAGAGCAGGTGCTGGCCGGCGAACCCACCCTGCGCCATATGGATGGCAAGGAGATGCACGAGCTGCGGCCGGTGCTGGACTGGCATAAGGGATCGGCCATCAGCTGGCTGCTGGCCGATCTGCTGGCCGGCCACCCCCCGCTGTTTCTGGGGGATGATGTGACGGATGAGGATGGTTTCCGGGCGGTGGCGGCGTCCGGTCTGGGCATCCGGGTGGGAGAACGCGACCGTCCCACTGCCGCTACCCTGCATATTCCCGACGTTGCGGCCGTGGAATTGCTGTTGCAGCGTCTGGCGGTGCGCGGCCAGGCTGCAACGGCAGGATGAACCTGGGCGGGCGGTCCCGTTTTCTCTGTCGTTCCCCCCATTCTGTGGGGTGCAATCCTATCCGGCAGGCGGGGGGCCGCCCGAAATCGCGGCGCGAAAAAGTCACAAGCGGGTGGCTGTCTACCCCGGAGGTATAGGGGTATAGGCCCCCCGGATGGGGCGGAAATATGGCGGGTCATAGGCGGCTTTTGGCCGGCTTCGGGCCACTGGCGTGCCGGTGTCCATCCCATCATGTAGATCAAGGTGCGTTCGGCTATGTTTTCTCCCATTTTTTGAATTGTGGTTAAGAAAACAAATCAATTTAGTTAAGTTGAAAGCCGTTATAGGACGAACCAGCGGGATCGGGAAAGCCGCTGAAAAATTATGGCGCGGTCTTTAAAGGGGTGATTTGTACTTGTTACATATTTGCTTTCAGGTGGATTGTGGTCGATTGAGACAAAAATGGGGCTGATTTTACGGTATATGCCTAAAGCGGACGGCAATTACTGCCTTCGAGAGATGTTCAGTTCCGCGCTTTTCGGGGTAAGGTTCAATCCGAAAGAGGGTCGTTCATTTGGGCTCTCCGGGCGCATCGGCCTCACGGCGGCGAACCGGAAGAGACTCCCGGATGGAGGAGGCCATGGCTGGACCCCGCCAATGGTGGGAACCAAAAAGCGCAGGAGATGGCAATGGACAATGTCAGCACGTTTCTCATCGACGCGAACAAGCTGTTCCGGGAAGGGCTGAAGCGCCTGCTGGAAGAGTCGCCGTTCCAGATCGTGGCGGAGGCCAGCAATGTGCGGGAAGGGCTCCTGGTTGCCGAGCAGGGGCACCGGCCGGAACTTGTGCTGCTGGATCTGGCCACCGGTGCTGATGACGAAGCCGAAGCCCTGCGCCGTTTGCGCCATGCCTTGCCGGAGGCGCGCATGGTGGTACTGACGTCGGAACTCTGCACCCGTCGTCTTTCCAGCGCGCTGGAGGCGGGGGCTGATGGCTATCTGATGAAGGATCTTTCATCCGATGCTCTTACCCAGTCGCTGCGGCTGGTGATGCTGGGGGAAAAGGTGTTCCCCACCCATCTGGCGGCCCTGCTGATCAGCGGGCGGGTATCCACAGCACCCGCCCCGGAAATGCCGACCTCCCGCAAGGGCCTGTCCCAGCGTGAGGTGCAGATTCTGCGCTGCCTGCTGAGCGGTGACAGCAATAAGATGATTGCCAACCAGCTCTCCATCACCGAAGCAACGGTGAAGGTGCATTTGAAGAGCCTGCTGCGGAAGATCAATGCGTCCAACCGGACCCAGGCGGCCATCTGGGCGCTGAACAATGGGATCGGGGGGGAATTGAACGGCGTCGTGGGCGAAACCCCGTCCCTGGCTGCTGCTGGCTGACCCGTCTGTTTCCGCCCCCCGGCTGTGTCGGGGGGCTTCTCAATGTAGAATACGATCCTGCACGGCCGACTGAATCGCCCCCTGATTGCGGGCGGCAAAGACGCCCGCTTCTGTGCGGTTGCGGAAATGCAGCCGACTCAGCATTGATCGTACCAGCGACTTGACCGTCGCTTCCGGCAAGCCCAGTGCCTTGCCGATATTTCTGTTGTTCAATCCCTGCCCCAACGCCAGCAGACACCGATGTTCGGCCGGGGAAAGCCGATCCAGCAAGGGGAGCCGCATCTGATCGATTCCCGACTGGCTGAGCAGTTGGGGCGGTAAGGCCGTATGCGCCTCCCGCCCCAGCGTGACCAGCGGCCGGGCGCGGCCGCGGATACTGTCGGTAAAAATCCAGGCATCAGCGAAGGGCAATAAGGGGGCGGCATCCAGCGTTTCTGCCAGGGACAGCACCAGCAGGATTCGTCCCCGCCGTGACAGGCGCAGGCAAGCCACCGGCTCCCGCTCCCGCAGCAGGCTGAAATGGGGTAGGTCGATCAATAAGATATCGGGCTGAACTGCCGCCTGCAGCAGGGCGCCCACGCTTGGATAATGTGACAGCTCCAGGACATGATCCCGCAGCCCTTCCGACAATTCGGAATCGGTGGCTTCACTGGAAACCAGAATGGCCACACGGGACGTCATATCCGGCATTCCCGAACCTGTTGAGATCGAGTCTCCCTCTGTTTTTTCATACTATAATATGATTTCTGGGCTGCGGCTTGCCCGTTGACGGGTTGCATATGACATCCCCGATATTTATGACACTATGGCTATGGAATGTTTTAAGAACCAGCACCGCAAGATGGGCAAATGAGGGAGGCCGTGTTTCATGACCTAACCCGTTCGAGCCTATCTAATCTTGGTTAACGCTTATTGATATTCGCGGGACTATCATTAGGCGTAGATTTGTCTATCCTCACTGTCTCCCGATAAAATCGGTTAACGGCTCGTTATGGTTGAGCGCGATGCTTTTAAGCTGCACCCAAAGATTTTGCGTTTTGCTGATGCATAAAATTGTAGGAGCGCGAAACCCCGTGTATAGTGGGTCTGTGCCATCCCACACCACCCATGACAGGTTGCGGGATGGCCCAAGGGGTCGGAACGAATGCGTATTCTATTGATCGATCATGAGGCTGGCTTTTGCCAGCGGGTACGGCAGATTGCCCGGCGGGCCGGTGTCACTGACCGTGTGGATGAGGTGGCGGATCTGGCGGAGGCGCGTGCCTTGGCCGGGTTGCAACCGGACGCCCATGTTGTTGTCCTGTCCATGACCATGGTGTCACGGGGGGCGATCAGGGATTTCGTTGCTGTCTGTCCTGCTTTGCCTTTGATCGCTGTGGGCGGGAATGATCCGGAGCGGATGCGCGCCGCTTTGGGCGAGGGCGCGCGGGCTTACGTCCGGCGTACCGATGTGGATGCGGAACTGGCCAACGCCCTGCAGGTGGTGGCCGATGGTGGCATCTTTGTGCCGCCCGTTGTGGCGATGCGTCCGGGCGGGGAACCGTTGATGACCGTCGCCGGCCCGGTTCCAGCCGGCTTTTTCCGTGAAGATGCGGGCAAGCAATTGACGCCGCGTCAGCGGGAAATCCTGGTGATGATCCGCCAGGGGCGCTCCAATATCGAAATTGCAGAGGCTTTGGATTTGACCGTTGGAACGGTGAAAATCCATATCACTGCAATTTTCAAGGCTCTTGGGGTGCGCAACCGGACCCAGGCCATGGTGGCGGCCGATTGGCTGAACCTCAATCCACCGGAACCGGTGGGCGACTGAACAGCCTTATCGCCATAATCTGTATCCGTGCCTTCAGCCTGCCGCGCAGCGCTGATTTCCGGCATTCATTCGCTTTTTGCCCCGCAATTGCCTGAAAGCATCGTATTGTTATCACCGCCTTGGCCGCTGGGATTATCCGTTCCGGTCGTGCAAGGGCGGTGAAGGGAAGGGGCAGCCGCCTTGACCCGGGGCGGGGTGTCTGGTATCGCCCCCCTTTGTTTATTCGGTTCGGCGACCGGCCGAGGGTGATGCATGTCCGACATCTTTCGCGAAGTTGACGAGGATCTCCGTCGCGATCAATTGGTCTCCTTCTGGAAGCGCCATGGCGCGACTGTGGTGGGTGGGGCCGTTCTGATCGTGGTGGCCACGGCTGGCTATGTAGGCTGGAAAGAGTGGCGCGCCCATGAGATGGAGAAGCGTACCGCCGTGCTGAGCGCGGCGTTGGCCAAGGCCCGGCCGGAAGAAGGCGCGCCCGACGTGAAGGTCGCTGGCGATGCGCTGGCCGCTGCTGCCAGCCAGTTGGGGCAGAGCCAGGCCGTTATCGCCCGCCTGTATGAGGCGGGCCTGCGCGCCCGCAACGGGCAGCGGGACGAGGCGGTTGCGCTGTATGACCAGATCGCCGGCAGCGGGGAGAGCGACGCGCTGCTGCGCGATATGGCCACCCTGCTGTCGGTGCAGTTGCAGATGGATGCGGGCGACCCGGCCAAGCTGGGCCAGCGCATTGCCCCGCTGTTGACGGCTGGTAACCCCTGGCGGGCCTCTGCCACCGAACTGGCCGGCCTGCTGGCCGCCAAGACGGGCGACAATGCCCGCGCCGAACAGCTGTTCAAGCAGCTTGCCGAGGATGCGCAGGCCCCGCAGGGCGTGCGCAGCCGTGCCACCGAACTCGCCGCGCTGTTCGCGGCGCCGAAATGACGCCCGAGAACCAGGATATCATGGTCAGCAGCACCCGTTTCGGCGCCCCGCGCGCCACGTCTTCCGCCCGGTCTTCCCGTTATGTGATGGCCCGCCGGGTGGCGGCGCCTTTGCTTGCCTGTCTGCTGCTGTCCGGCTGCGGTATCGGCGACTGGTTCAGCGAGGATAAGGGCCCCAAGCTGGGCGGCAACCGCATCTCCGTGCTGCAGCTTCAGCAGCAGTTGGAAGTCGACCCCCAGGTGGCGGATCAGGCGGTTGCCCTGCCGGAAGCCCAGGCCAATGCCGACTGGGCGCAGCCCGGCGGCAACCCGGCGCATTATCCCGGTAATGTGGCCCTGAGCAATGGTCCGCTGCGCCGCGTCTGGTCGGCCAGCATCCAGGGTTCCTCTTCCAGCGCGCGTCTGCTGGCCGGCCCGGTGGTGGCCAATGGCCGGCTTTACGTGCTGGACACGGATTATGACCTGCACGCCTTTGATGCCAAGAGCGGGGCGCGCGTCTGGCGCCGCAATATCCTGCGGGAAAAGCAGGATGGCGAAGCCTTTGGCGGTGGCGTGACAGTGGCCAATGGCCGCCTCTACGCCACCAATGGCTTTGGTGAGGCGGTGGCCCTGAATGTCGACAAGGGGGATGTGGTCTGGCGGCGGCGAATCGCCGGTCCGATCCGTTCCGCCCCCACGGTGGTGGATAACCGCGTCTTCGTCTCGGCGGTGGATAACCAGCTGATCGCCCTGAATGCGGAGACCGGTGCCCTGGAATGGTATCATACCGGCTTCCTGGAACCGGCGGCCCTGCTGGGCGGTTCTGCCGCCGCGATTGAGGGGGATACGGCGATTGTCCCCTATTCGTCTGGCGAGGTCTTCGCCCTGCGCGTGGAAAATGGCCGACAGGCCTGGCAGGACAGTCTGGCGTCGGTGCGCCGGGGTGAGAACCTGACCGGTCTGGCCGACATTCGCGGCCTGCCGGTGATTGCCGATGGCGTGGCCTATGCCATCAGCCATTCCGGCCGTATGGCCGCCATCGATATCCGCTCCGGCCAGCGCGTCTGGGAACAGGATATTGGCGGCATCACCACCCCGGCCGTGGTGGGCGACTGGGTGTTCGTCACCACCAATGACAGCCAGGTCGTGGCGCTGACCCGCAAGGATGGCCGTGTCCGCTGGATTGCCGAGCTGGATCGCTATGAAGATCCGGAGGACCGGGAAGACCCGATCCTGTGGACCGGTCCGCTGGTGGCCGGTGGCCGCCTGATCCTGACCAACAGCACCGGCCAGATGGTGGAACTGTCGGTGACGGATGGCAAGGTGATCCGGCGTACAGAGCTGCCCGGCCCTGCGATCCAGGCCCCTGTCGTTGCTGGTGAGACCCTGTATATTCTCACCGAGGACGGCGACGTGGTCGCCTATCAGTAATTGGAGTGTTTTAAGTGATAAAGGCCACGCACCGGCTGACGGTCGCCATTGTCGGGCGCCCGAATGTCGGCAAGTCCACCCTGTTCAACCGGCTGGTCGGCAAGAAGATTGCCCTGGTTGATGACACGCCGGGCGTGACCCGCGACTGGCGTGCGGCCGATGGCCGAGTCGGTGGGCTGGAATTCACGGTGGTCGATACGGCCGGTCTGGAAGATGTGTTCGATGGCAGCCTGGAGGCGCGGATGCGCGTCCAGACCGAGCGTGCCATCGAACGCGCCGATGTCTGCCTGTTCCTGATTGATGCCCGCGCCGGTGTCACGGCGATGGACAAGCATTTTGCTGCCTGGCTGCGGGCGCGGGTGAAGACCCCGACGATTCTGGTGGCCAACAAGTGCGAGGGGGCGGCCAGCCAGCCCGGCTTGATCGAGGCTTATGAGTTGGGCCTGGGTGAGCCGGTGCCGCTGTCGGCCGAACATGGCGAGGGCATGGCCGATCTGGTCGATGCCCTGCTGCCGCATATGCCGAAGGAAGAACCGGTGCCGGAGGAGGAGGTCGAAGACGACCTGCCCGAGGATGATCTGGTTGAAGCCATCGCTGCGGAGAAGACTGACGATGTGCCGGATGAGCCGGAGCCCAAGGCCCTGCAGATGGCCATTGTCGGGCGCCCCAATGTCGGCAAATCCACCCTGCTGAACGCGCTGGTGCAGGAAGAGCGGGTGCTGACCGGGCCAGAAGCCGGCATGACCCGCGATGCCATCGCGGTGGAATGGAACTGGAAGGGCCGGGCTGTCCGGCTGGTCGACACGGCCGGCCTGCGCAAGCGGGCCCGCGTGGACGACAAGCTGGAACGGGCTGCCAATCAGGATACGTTGCGCGTCATCCGCATGGCCCATGTGGTGGTGCTGGTGCTGGATGCCGATGGCATTCTGGACAAGCAGGATCTGACCATCGCCCGGCTGGTGGTGGAGGAAGGGCGCGCCCTTGTCATCGCGCTCAATAAATGGGATGCGGTGGTCGATAAGAATGCCGCCCTGCGCCGCCTGACCGACCGGCTGCAGACCTCGCTGCCGCAGGTGAAGGGTATCCCCACCGTCACCATTTCCGCCCTGAAGGGCCAACGGCTGGCGGAATTGCTGGATTGCGTGGTGACCACCTATGGCGTCTGGAACCGGCGTATCCCCACCTCTCAGCTGAATCGCTGGCTGGCGGGGATGACGGAATCGCATCCGCCGCCGCTGGTGGATGGCCGCCGCCTGAAGATTCGCTATATGACCCAGGTGAAGAGCCGGCCGCCCACCTTCGCCCTGTTCGTCAGCAAGCCGGTCGACCTGCCGGAAAATTATTCCCGCTATCTGGTGAACGGGCTGCGGGAGAGTTTCGATCTGCCGGGCATCCCCATTCGGATGCTGCTGCGCAAGGGCAGTTCCAATCCCTTTGATTAAGCCGGGAATGGTTTTCAGCAATATTACCGACGCGGCGCTCCCTCCCTGGGGGCGCCGCTATTCTTTTGAACTCATCCTGTGCTCAACAGTGCATTGCCTCTCCATCTATATTCCATAGACTAAGCCTGTTCGTGGGGGCTTTCATGTTTTTCGGTCTTGGTTTCTGGAACAAGCGTCTTACCTTCGAAGTCTTCCTGAAAACGGAGGACCGCTGGCAGCTGCATATGCTCTGCGATACGGAAGAAGATGCGATTGCCGAGGCCAGGCATCTGCTGATCACCGACAAAACCCATGATGTGAAGGTTGTCCGCCTGCGCACGCTGGTCAACGGCGTCGGTTCTGAGACGGTGGTGTATGAGCAGTCGCGCCCGCCGCGCACGGTGAAGCCCCTGACGGTGTGTACACCGGTGGGGGAAGTGGCGCTCTGCCAGCAGCTGGAAGATCTCTATACGGCGGAAGGCCGCCGGACCATCAGCCAGGTGATGCGCGATTATCTTCAGCGCAACAATATCGGCACCAGCGAATTGCTGCATTGCTACAGCCATATACGCAAGTTGCAGGATGCCCAGGGGCTGGTGAATGCAGCCCTGCACCGGGTTGCCGGGGTGCAGGCCCCCGTGGCCGGGCAAACCCCGAAACAGCGCCTGACCCTGCTGGATGGCCTGGTCACCCAGGCCCAGCAGAAGGCGCGTGCCTTTGCCGCTGAGCGCAGTTCTTACCCTGATTTCCGGGGCAAGGATCTGGGTGGCTTCAGCCAGCATATTCTGGAACGCACCTCACTCGATTTGCACGATTATGTACTGAATTCACTGATCAGCATCTGGCTGTTCGATTACCGCTCCCTGTTGGGCAAGGTGGAGGCACTGGCTATATTGGCGGGGGAGAATGTTGAGAATGGGCTTATCCGCCAGGTGGATGCCATTCTTGCCGACCTGCTGATTTTTGCCGATGTTGTGCAGGAATTGCTGGCCCCGCAGCCCACCTTGGGTGACGCGTTGCTGCGGCTGGCCGACATCGTCCTGTGCCGCAAGGGGGCAGGTGAATCGCTGGCCAGCCCGGCCATGAAGCAGATTGCCCGGCTGATTCAGGAAGGGCATCTGCCGCTCAGTCAGGCTGCCTTGGCCGAACGCCTGTTGCGGGAGATCAATGCGGATAAGCCGCTGGATACCCGCGACCCCAGCCGTGATCCCGCCTTGCTGGAACGGCTGGTTATGGCCCTGTCAGGCGAGGATGGCACCATTCTGGGCGGGGAGGCGACCCGCCAATCCATTGAACGCCGCCGCCTGCGTCAGCGTGAGGCGGTGCTGCGCGCCCATGGTCTGCACAGCATCGCCGATAATCTACGCTGAACTCATACCAAGCCGCCGGATGGCAGCGCCTGGCGCATAAGGGAACGCGAAATCTCCCTGGATCGGTCACGGTCAAGCGAGATTGGTATCATCCGTATGAATGTGGAGCCGTGACGGCCGCTTACTCCATGCCCACCGGGCGGCGATAATCCTGCAAGCGGGTGACGCGCAGGGCCTTCACGCCATGGCGGTCGATCAGACGTTGCCAGGAGGCCAGTTCTTCTTCTGACAAGCTGTAGCGGGCACAGGCTTCGGCGAAGCTCAACAGGCCGGCACGCACGCCGGCCACCACTTCCGCCTTGCGGCGCATCACCCAGCGGCGTGTGTCAGGCGGCGGCAGATCGTCCAGCGTCAGGCTGCTGACGTTGGAGGCTTGGGGGCTGGCGTCGGCAACTTCGTCCGCGCCGTTGCGGGTTAAAATGGTCATGTTGACCTCAAACAACGGGGTACCCCCATCGATAAGGTCGGCGCCATTAACAAACAGTGAAAGGCTGTAAAATAACTTTGGTTACCATTACTTAATGGACAGGACGTTCGACATCTTGATCGGCAGCGTGCCCAACATCAGATGGGGTTCGCCCCCCGTCAGATCGACACCCGTTACCTTGCCGAAGGTCAGAACCTGGGCTTCGATGGCCTTGCCGTCTTGCCCTGCGGCCTTGACCTTGGCGACATAGGTACCGTCTTTTAGCTGATTCCCGCTGGCATCCTTGCCATCCCAATCCACATCCTGGGTTCCGGCATTCTTCGCCAGTTCAATCGTGCGAACCAGCTTGTTGGTCTTGCCGTCGCTGATCTCCAGCACGGAGCTGGTGGTCGGCACGTCGGTGCTGACGGTCAGGTGGGCCTTGCCATCCTGCAATGACCAGCCATTTGACTGGATTTCCACCGTCTTGCCCAGATAGCCCAGCGCCTGGTTGGGTTGGCCGTTATTGATGGCACTTACGACGTCATCCAGCTTTTTGTTGGAGGCGATCTGCTGTTCGACCTGGGAGAACTGTACCAGCTGGTTGGTGAAGGCCGCCGTGTCCTGCGGCTGCAGGGGATCCTGATTTTGCAGCTGGGCCGTCAACAGCCGCAGGAAGGTCTCGTAATTTTGCGAAAGATCCTTCAGGGAGTTGGTGGTGGCGGAAGAACCGGTCCCGGTGGTGCTGCTTTTCAGCGCATTGGCCGCGCTGGTGGTCGCAGGGTTCTTCGTGCCGTTGGCCGCGGGGGCGCTGTTTTTCAGCGCATTGGCTGTATTGGAGATGGACATCGGTCACCTTTTTTCCCACCAGGGGTTCATCAGATCCGGACATCAACCCGCCCCGGCCCAACAATGGGCTGGTAGGCAGGGATTGCCGGACCATCTTCCTCAACCTCAATACTAGCAAACCTCGTGCCAGACTTCTGGTCCTGCTGTTTTTCCTGCTGCTGGCGTTGCGCCTGATCGCCATCATCGCGCAAGGAGAAGCTGAGGCTGTTCTGATCGGTGCTCAGCCCGGCCTCCCGCAGCGCGTTTTCCAGGTTACGGCTGTCCTTTTGCAGCAATTCCAGGGTCTGGACGCTGTCCGCCGTCACTTTGGCCCGCAGCTTGCCATCATTGTTGAATTCCAGCTGAACATCGACCCGCCCCAGATCATGGGGGCGGAGCTGGATGGAAATCTTATCATGCCCATCCTGGGCCGCCCGCTGCAACTGCACGGCCACCTGATAGGTGACGGGCGGGTTGCTCCCGGGGCGATGGGCGGCGCCGGGGGCCGTGGCTTGCTTCAGATGCTGGCTGAAATCCGTTGTGCCGATCTTGCTGCCATCGGCGGCGACGCTAAGGCTGCTCTCTTCCACAGCCAGGGTGCTGGCGTGGCCCTGTGCCCCCTGTTGTTCTGCCCCCAACTCGCCCCCCGTGCTGGCATCAGCCTCCCCGACGGCGCGGGCCAGCAGGGTATCAGCCGCACCGACGGCGCTCGGGCTGGCGCTGGCGGGACGTGGGGCTGCCTGTTGCGGCCGCTCTGCGGCGGCCTCCATGGCTGGGCGTGTCATGGCGTCGGGATCGGTGTGCTGGGGGGCCAGCATCCGGCGCTGCTTGCTGGCTTCCTTGACCTCCGCCTTGTGGGGGGCTGGGCTGTCGTGCTCCGTCACCGCCACATCCTTTGCGGCCTGTCCGGCCCCCGTTTCAGCCTGCTGGCGGTTGGCGGGGGTGGTGGCCTGCTGGCGTATGCCGTTGCCCACCGGCCGGTTGAGGCCGGTTGACGGGGCGGCTGTGGTTGTTGCTGTGGCCGCCGTTTCATCATCCGGCGCGGTGGCAGTTGATGCTGCGGCGGTGGCCAGTACGCTTACGTCACCCGCTGCCACTTCCGGGGCCGGTGCGATGCTGATGGCTTTCGGCGTCGGTTGCGCGACGCTGGTCACCGGTTGCTGCTGCTGCTGTTGCTGTTGCGGGGTTGTCTGCCCTTTCACTTCCGGCTGGTCGGATCGGGCAACGGTGACAGGGGCGGGGGAGGCCGGCATTTCCATCTCACCCTTGTTAACCGGGGCGGCAGAAATTGCCGGCTGCTGATCCTTCATTGTCGGTTGCTGCGCGGGCCCGCTCACGGGGCTGGCGGGGGGTGTCTGGGCCGTATCAAGCTGAAGGATGGAGCCCTTTCGGCTTTCCGTCTTTTGCGCCGTGATTGTCACGGCGGGTTGTGGGGCTGCCGCAACGGCGGAAGCTGATGCCGTCTGTTCCGGTACAACCGGCTGCGCCGTCATTTGCGGTGGTGCGGCCAGAGTGGTCGGGCCACTTTGTGTTGCGGTCGTGGCAGCGGTGGTCACCGGGGGCATTGTAATCGGGGTGTCAGCAACGCTCGCGGCCTTAACCCCGGCGATGGCAGCCGGTGCTGCCTTATCTGTCATGCCATTGGAAGCAGGGGCTGAAGCAGGCCCGATGATCGGGTCCAGCTTGCTGGATGCCGTCCCGGAAGTCGGCACGGTCGTGCCAGCCGTCATCGGCTGCGGGATGGCAGAATTGTTATCCGCTTTGACCTCCCCCTGCGGGGGGGAAGTGTCGGTGCCAATGGTGGTTTTGGATGCCATCCCAGAAGTCGGCGCAGTCGTGCCGGCCGTTATCGGCTGTGCGATGGCAGAACCGTTACCCGTTTTGACCTCCCCCTGCAGGGGGGAAGTGTCGGTGCCAATGGTGGTTTTGGATGCCATCCCGGAAGTCGGCGCAGTCGTGCTGGCCGTCATCGGCTGTGCGATGGCAGAACCGTTACCCGCTTTGACATCCCCCTGCAGGGAGAGGGGGGAAGGGGCGGAGCCCAAGGCGGTGCCCAGGGACGTTGCCTGGGGCTGTGCCGGTCCGGGCTGGGCCAGCTTCGTCGCGGCCAGGGCTGTAGCCGCGATCGGGTCACCGGGGGCAACCGGCTGCATACCCGCGGGCAGAACAATCCGGCCGGTCGGTGCTGCCGCTGCGGTCTCCGTGCTGCCGGGTGCCATGGCGGTGGCCGGTGGGCTGGCTTGACCGGGGGCGTTGTTCACCGGCGTGGCCTTGACCAAGGCTGGCTCATTCTCCGCTGTGGGCTTCATAATGCCTGGCACGGCTGCGTCGCCGGTCAGGCTGCGCTGGTCTGACGGGGTGATGGGACGTTCCTGCCCCATCGCCGCCACCGCAGCGCGGGTGGGGTTCAGCGCCGATGCCCCTGTCAATGGCTGTGCAGGCTGGGGCAGTGCCGCCGACGGTTCGGGCGGACGGGCGGTATTGTCCGGCTGGCCAACGGGCAAGGTGGGGGGCATGGCGGCGGCGGTAGCCGTCGCCATATCCGGGCGGGCCGTTGGCCGTTCCTGCTCGCCGGGGATGGCGGTGGCCTGAACCTGTGATGTGGCCGCCTGGGGACGATCTGCGGTGCCAGTGGTGCCCTGCTGCGTTGTCGTTGCCGTGTTGGGGGCAATAATGGCGGGTGCTGGTCCCGTGGCGTCGGGCGGGGGGGCGGGCCGTTGCTGTCCGCGGGTGACGGTCGATGGTGCGGAAACCGCCCCTGTCGCGGCCGGCGTACCCGGCCGATCCAAGGGGATTTCCTGTCCCGACATTGCCGCTGTACTGGCTTCTTTGACCGGGGCCGACACCGGCTGTTCCGCTTGAATGATCGGTTTCTCTTGGCCAAGCACCACCGTCTGCGGCACCGGCACAGGTGCCGGCCTGGCCACAGGCGCTGCATCAGCCTTGCCTGTCGCCACTGGGGCCACGTCATTGGAGACACCAACCGGTGTTTCCACAATAGTCGTTGCCGGCGCTGTCACCATGACGGGGACGGGCATCACCCCATTGTCGGATGCTGCCGGTGTCGCCTGCGTAGGCTTCAGTTCACCTTCTTTCACCTCTGCGCCAGCCTTGCCAGGCTGGGCGGTCGGGAGAGAGGCGTCTTCGACGTCCGATGTACCGGCCACCAGCGCGCGTGCCCGTTGCACAATGCTTTCAACGGTGATCTGTTCCCTGGTGATCTCAACAGGGATCGGCGCACTATGCTGGCTCACCGCTGCCAGCTTTGGCCCGGTGGCGGAGGGGGCCACACCGGGACGCAGTCCGATTATCGTGCTGGTACTGGTGGGGAGGGCGACGGTCTCCAAAACCGGGCCGGCGGCACCCGCGCCCGTGGCGGCGGTGTCCTGCAGCGTCGTGGCGGCGGTGGCTGACTGGCCCGTCTTGGCCGCGGCTTTGTCGGCGAATGCCCCCTGCTGCCGCATCAAGGCGCTGAGATCGTTCAGAAAAGAGGTTACCTCATCGCTGAGCGTTGGTGCGGCTTCACTCGCCTCGCCCATGGCCAGCAGGTTCAGGCCCGCTTGCTGCCAGCGCATTTCGGCGGTTGATGCGGGCATTTGCGATGGCAATGCGGCGGTGTCCGTCGGCACCAGAGCCGGCGCATCCTCCAGGCTTGTCGGAAACACGGAATTCGTTTCGGTTGCATCAGCCGGTGGCGCAAGCCCGAGTTTTTCAGAACCAGCGCGCAGGCTGGAACCGCTGCCGGTGCCGCCGGTGGTGCTGGTATTATCCAGGAAGCCTTTCAGCAGGCGGTTGAAGCTTTCAACCGCCTCATTGCCCGTTGCAGCCGTCTTATCGCCTGCCGCTGTGCCAAGGCCGACCGTGGCACCGGTGGGTGCGGTCGGGGTGGTGAAGAGGCTGGCGATGTCCATGATGGGCTTCCTGCGCTGGTGTCGGCTTCACAGGGATGCAGCCAGCGTGCCAATCGGCGGGCCTTGGAAAGCCTATATGCCGGCGGGTCTGTCCCGTTCGGCAGTTCTGCCGGGCGGTAGTTACTGCCCTGTCCCCCGGCAAGGCTTGCCGGGGGACAGGCCCCCAAGGAAAAGGCGCCCGGCCGGTGGCGGGGCGCCTTTCTGGTGAAGCGGTGAAATACGGGGGCCGGATACCCGGGGGGATCAAAGCCGCCGGTCGAGCGTCATGCTGGGGGCCGTCTTGCGGGCATAGGCTGCCGGCATCACCATGCCGCCGCGCCGCGTATAGGCCCCTTCCTCCGCCCGGGCGCGGTTGATGGCATTGACCATGGTGTTGACGGTGGATTGCGTCACCTGTGCCGCTGCGCGGGCCAACCGTGCATGGGTCAGCGTATGGTCGATGAAACGTTCCGTTTCCTGCTTCAGGCTCTCCCGCACCGCCTCATCCAGGGTACGCAGTTCGTCCGGGTCGTATTTGATCGACCGGACACAATCCTCATAGGTGCGGACCATCAGGGTTTTACGGCTGGCAATGTCCGTCAGGGCTGGCAGGTTGCGGCTGCGGATGGCGGCGTTCTCCTCCTCGAACAAGGTCGCCAGACGCTGCATCGCCTCCACCAGCGCTTGCGCGCGGCTGTTTGCACTCATTTTTCCCCCTTTGTCATCATCCCGGCCAATGGATTGCTGCTCTGGGCCTGTTCCTGCATCCGCAGCATGGCCTGCTTGACCTCGCTGGAAATGCCGACGCCGCCGGCCTTGGCGATCTGCTTGCCATATTCTTCGGTCATCATGCCGCGCCAGGTTTTCTCCGCCTCGCCACCGCCGAAATTCGGGTCGGTATCCACATCGGTCCACATCTGCGTCAGCATCTGCGACAGGAATACCCCTTCGAAATCCTGCGCTGCCTTTTCCACGCCGGGGGCGGTTTCCCCCTGTGCGCCGGGGGATTTCGTGGTGGGCGTGCGGGGCAGGGCGGAACTGCGCACCTGGGCCAGAGCCTGGGCATCAAAGCCGGGGGGGGAGAGTTTGAAGTCGCTCATCACATCACCTCGATCTCGGCCTGGAGCGCGCCAGCGGCTTTGATGGATTGCAGAATGGAGATCATATCACGGGGACCGATCCCCAGCGCATTCAGGTTGTTGACCAGTTCCTGGAGCGAGACACCCGATGGCATGACGGCCAGCTTCTTGTCGGCCCCCTCATCCACCTGAATATTGGTGCGCGGTACCACGGTTGTCTGGCCACCCTGCGACAGCGGCCCTGGCTGGGAAACCTGCGGCGTTTCGGTGATGCGGATGGTCAGGTTGCCCTGGGCGATAGCGACCGTGCTGATCCGTACATTCTCGCCCATGACGATGACGCCCGATGCCTCATCGATCACCACGCGGGCGGTCTGATCGGGCTGCACCCGCAATTGCTCGACATCGCGGATGAAGGAGACCAGATCGGCCTTGCGGGCCATCGGCACATCAATCACCACGGCCGCCGGGTCCAGCGCCTTGGCGGTATTGCGGCCGAACTGCTGGTTGATAGCCTCTGCCGTGCGCATGGCGGTGGTGAAATCCGGGTTGCGCAGGGACAGGCGCAGATAGGGCAGGTCGGACAGGGCGAAATCGATCTCCCGTTCCACAATGGCCCCGCCGGCAATCCGGCCATTGGTGGGCACCCCGCGCGTGACGGAGGCGGCGGCCCCCTGGGCGGAGAAGCCGCCGACGGCCACGGCCCCCTGGGCCACGGCATAGACCTCACCATCCGCACCCAGCAGCGGCGTCACCAGCAGGGTGCCGCCCAACAGGTTCTTGGCATCCGCCATGGCGGCCACCGAGACATCGATGCGCGAGCCTTGTGAACTGAAGGGCGGCAGGGTGGCCGTCACCATCACGGCGGCGACATTCTTGGTGCGGATTGTGTCGCCACGGACATTGACGCCCAACCGTTCCAACATGCCGATCAGGCTCTGTTCGGTGAAGGGGGAGTTATTGATCGTATCGCCGGTGCCATTCAGGCCGACCACCAACCCATAGCCGATCAGCATATTGTCGCGCACACCTTCGATGTTCGCGATATCCTTGATGCGGCTCTGCGCCCCGGCGGTGCCGGGGGTCAGCATCACGGTCAGCGCCGCCACCAGGGCCAGCAGCAGCATCGGCAGCGGGCGGGAGCGGTTGGGGCGCTGGGGCTGGGTCGTCACCATGGCGTCGATCCGATTCTTCAGAAAGTCATTCGGTTCCGGCGGGCATTGTCGCCTCGTCTCGCCCAGGACAATGCCATTTCTGTGCCAGTTGAGCCATTGTGCGGCTTTCCGGCCGTCCGCCGCCCGATTCCTGCCGGGTTGTCGCGGAATTTCACCGCCGCCCTGATCCTTTGGGAAAAATTTGCCCTATGTGTCCAATGCGGCGGGATGATACCTATATAATGTATGATCCCCGGCACCGATACCAAGGTGTCGGTTCCTTGTCGCTTTGATGGGAAGTTGTTGCCACGGCCATGAAGATCGAGGGTCCAGGTTCCGCCCGCCCCGGCCAGGTCCGGAAGGCGCAGAAAAGCGGCGGCGGCATGTTCGCCAGCCACCTGAATGAGGGGGAGGAGGAAGGTGCCGTCCGCTCCTCCGGCTCGCAGTCTGCTGTCGGCATCAATCCCCTGTTCGCCTTGCAGGAGGTGGATGACGCCCTGACAGGCAAGCGTCGTCGTGCCCAGGCGCGGGGAGAGGATATTCTGGACCGGCTGGAGGAACTGCGCCTTGGTCTGCTGACCGGCAGCTTCCCGGTGGAAAAGCTGCACGATCTGGTGCGCATGGTGCAGGTGCAGCGGGAGAATCTGGACGATCCTCGCCTGCAGGAAGTGCTGGATGAGATTGACCTGCGGGCGCAGGTGGAGATTGCCAAGCTGACCAACGGCGGCTGATACGGCCCCGGCTGATCGGTGCCGGCGGGGTTGTGGGGGCGGCCTTCGGGCCGCCCTTGTTGTTTCCGGGTGGAGAATCCGGGATTTAACTCCTTGTTCCAGCGGGGTTTAAGAAGATTGCATGAGTGCCCTGCAGGAATGTTGCGGGGACGGATGCCTCTCCCTATACTCCGCCCCGTTTCGAGGCCCAGGATCGGACCGCTGAAGATGTCGTCATCATCGTTGCCTCTGTTGCCCGCCGGATATCGTCCCAGCGAGGACGAGGAATATATGAATCCCGTGATGAAGCAGTATTTCCGCCACAAGCTGCTGCAGTGGCGGGCGGAACTGCTGCGGGAATCAAGCGAAACTCTGAACAGTCTGCATGAGGATGGTGGCCTGCAAGAGCCGGACATCGCCGACCGTGCGACGCTGGAAACCGACCGGGCCCTGGAACTGCGCACGCGCGACCGGGAACGCAAGCTGATCTCCAAGATCGACAGCGCCCTGGAACGTCTCGCCAATGACGATTACGGTTATTGCGAGGAGACGGGCGACCCGATCGGCGTCCGCCGCCTGGAGGCCCGCCCCATCGCCACGCTGAGCCTGGAGGCCCAGGAACGGCATGAGCGGATGGAGCGCACCCAGCGCGACGATTGATACAAAAAGGCCGGCGCGCAATCGCCGGCCTTTTTCTTAAGCTTCAGCCAAACAGCCAGCTATTGATCAACTGCCGGGAAATGCTGTCCGGCGGCGGCAGGCGGAATGTCTCTGGATCGTGCTGAGCCAGCAGATAATCCCGGCTGAACCAGCGGGCATCCTCCAGCTCTTCCCCATCAACGCGGATATCCAGCGTGGTAGCGCGGGCATGGAAGCCCAGCATCAGGGAAGAGGGGAAGGGCCAGGGCTGGCTGGAATGATAGGTGATATCCGCCACCTGAACGCCCGCTTCCTCCCAGCATTCCCGTGCCACCGTCTCTTCCAGGCTCTCACCCGGTTCCACGAATCCGGCCAGTGTGGAATACATGCCGGGCGGAAAGCGCGACTGGCGGCCCAGCAGGCAGCGGTCGCCATCATGCACCAGCATGATGACCGCCGGATCATGGCGGGGAAAGTGGCTGATCCCGCAGGCGGGGTTGGTGCAGCGCCGGCTGTGCCCGGCTTCGACAATTTCTGTGGCAGAACCGCAGGTGCCGCAGAATCGGTGCCGTTCATGCCAGAGCATCAGCGCCCGCACATAGGCATAAAGGGCGGCCGTCTGCCGGTCCATCAGCCGTGCCACGGCGCGGATTTCCTGGAATCGGCCCAGGGCGGTAAAGGGCGCTGCCGTCTCCGCATCGTCACGGGCGGAGAAATCCAGCGCGAAATAGCTGATCTCCCCCTCTACACCCAGGAAGATGGGGGCGGCACTGGCCAGATCGCGCCACCAGCTATGGTCCGGGGTCAGGAAGACGGGCAGGGGCTGATCATCGCTTCCCGCCACCAAATGCTTGCCGCGCCAGTAAGGCACCAGCCGGGTCTGCGGCCCGGCCAGCGCCAATTGGCTGGCCAGCCAGTCAGGGTCTTTGCGTAAGTGGGCTGCGCGGTCCAGACCGCTGCCGGCATAAAAGTTCAGCTTCGCCATGATGTGGCGGCCTTTGCTGTTGCCTGTGCCAACAAGCCATACGCCCGCAGCCGTAAAAGCAAAAGGGGCGCCCCACGCGGGACGCCCCTTCGCAAAGAACAAGCGGTCTATACCAGGGGGCATGAACCATGCCCCCTGGATGTCGCCTGATCAGAACTTCATGCGGGCGGTCACACCATAGGTGCGCGGCTCGATGATGAAACCGGTCAGGTTGTTGAAGTCGATCGCCCCTTCCAGGCCGCGCTTGTCCGTGATGTTGCGGACAAAGGCGGACAGGTCGAAGCGGCCGCCATCATAGGCGTAACCAACGCGCAGACCACCGATCCAGCGGGCGTCGGAGTGGAACTCCGCCGATTCGTACAGGAAGAAATTGGCCGTGCTCTTGTACGACCAGTCGGTGAAGGCATAGACCTCGTCATTCTCACCCACCGGGATGCCGTAGCGGGCGGTGGTGTTGAAGATCCAGCGCGGGGCCTGCGGGAACGGGTTGCCGTTGATGCTGGCCTGACGCGAGCCGGCGACGGTACGGATCGGGTCCAGCACGGTGCAGCCGCCGGAGCAGGCCGGCACATACAGCGAGGCGTCCTTGATCTCGGTGTCGTTGAAGCTGGTGCCGACGGTCAGCAGCAGGTTTTCCACCGGCAGCAGTTCGATGTCGGCCTCAAAGCCCTTGCCAATGCCCTTGTCGGCATTCAGCAGGGTGTTGTTGTTGCTGACGCCGCCGACGGCGGTGAACTGCTGATCCTTCACTTCATAATAGAAGCCGGTCAGGTTGACGCGGGCGCGCTTGCCCAGCAGGTCGGACTTCACGCCGGCTTCATAGGACATCACCTTTTCCGAATTGGCGGTGGTGATGTTCACGCTGCGCGGCTGGATGGTCGGGGCGCGGAAGCCGCTGGCAACGCGCACGAAGCCGCGCACGTCATCGGTGAAGGCGTAATCGGCGGCCACATCCCAGCTGACGCGCTCGTCGCTGGTCTTGGCGCGGGAGACCGCACCCGCCACCGGATTGCCGGAATTGTAAGCAACTTCGCGGCGCACCAGGGTCTTGTCGTCCTCGGTGTAGCGCAGACCGCCGGTCAGGGTCAGTTGCTCGGTCACGGCATAGGACAGCTGACCGAAAGCGGCCCAGGTGTCGTTATCCTGCACCGAATTGGCCACCGTGGTGCGCTTCAGCACGTCGCTGGAGGAAGCGCCATAGGACAGGTTGGCGAAATCGGCCTTTTCGTTGAAGTAATAGAGGCCGGTTTGCCACTTCAGCGGGCCGTCATTGCTCGACGCCAGGCGCAGTTCCTGGGTGAACTGGTCCACACCATTGATCTTGCTGGCCGATTCGACGGAGAAGGGCACAACGCCGGGGCCCTTGCCGGCCACGCCGCCATCCACGTCGCCGCGCGAGAAGGCGTCGACATATTCATAGGCGGTGATGGAGGTCAGGGTGATGCCATCGAAATCGTACTGGGCGTTCAGGTTGGCGCCGCGCGAATTCACGTCCTGGGTGTTCTGACCATCCGTGTAGGCATGGTAGGGCGAGAAGCCCGACACCAGATCGTTGCTGCCCTTTTTGATGATGTTGGCGCGGAACACGCGGGCCGTGCCGTTCATCGAGCGGAAATGGCCGTTCAGGTTGGCCGTGAAGCGCTCGGTCGGGGTATAGAGGAACTGGACGCGGCCGGCCGTGTCCTCATAGCCCTCCATCGCGTCCTTTTCGCCGGTAAAGTCGTTATCGACATAACCGTCGCGGCGCTGGTGGGAGAGGGAGATACGGGCGGCCAGCACATTGTCGATCAGCGCGCCGCCGACGGCACCTTCTGCCTCAATGGCGTTCCAGCGGCCATAGGAGACCTTGCCATAGCCGTTGGTCTCGAAGCTCGGCTTCACGGAGCTGACGGAGATGATACCGGCCGGCGTGTTGCGGCCGAACAGCGTGCCCTGGGGGCCGCGCAGCACTTCGATCTGCTCCACGTCGAACACCGGGAAACCCTTCATGATCGGGTTTTCCAGCACCACCTCGTCATAGACCAGGCTGACCGGCTGGGAGGCGTTCAGGTCGAAATCGGTGTTGCCCAGGCCGCGAATATAGAAGCGCGGGAAGGTGCGGCCGAAGGAGGACTCGGCATTCAGCGACGGGGTGCGGGCGGCCAGGAAGCGGATATCCGCACCACCGGCAGCGAAATTCGCCAACTGGTCGGCCGTGATGGCCGCCACCGACACCGGTACTTCCTGCAGGTTCTGCGAACGCTTCTGCGCGGTGACGATCACTTCGTCCAGCGTGGCAGGCTCAGCGGCCAGCACGGGGGCAGCCATCAGCATGGCAGCGGTGGCAGCACCAGACAGCAGTGCGGCAGTACGGGTACGGTGGTTCAACATGGTTTGCCTGAATGGATTTTGCGGGGGTCAAGCCCGGCTTCGCTGGCCGGGATCGGATGGCGGCGACGGATAATGCTTTGCGCCGCAACATGCAAAGGCGCTGTTGTAACCGCGTTGCAACAAATCCGCCCCTGTGCCCAAACGGCAACGGTGCAATTTTCCCCTTGCCTTGGCGGCGCGGTGCGCCGATATAGGCGGCGGGAGGTTGGCAGCGGGCGAGTCCCTCGCCAACCCGGTCAGGTCCGGAAGGAAGCAGCCGTAACGAGTTTCGGCTCGGGTCGTTCGTCCAGCCTCCCACCTTCTACAAAATCCGATCTCTGGTGTTGTGACCCCGCTGGCGGGGCCCTGCTCCATTTGTTTTGCCGCGCAATTGCCCATGGCGTCCGGCCCTGGGGGGCACTACATTACAGCCCGACGCTTTCCCAAGCCCGTTGCCGAAGATCAGGCCTGTGACCGACGAGACGACATCAACCAGCCCCGCCGCCGGTGCTGCTTATCGCGTGCTGGCGCGCAAGTACCGGCCGCAGAATTTTGATGAGCTGGTGGGCCAGGATGCGCTGGTGCGCACGCTGCGCAATGCCATCCAGTCTGGCCGCATCCATCAAGCCTATATGCTGACCGGCGTGCGCGGGGTGGGCAAGACGACGACGGCGCGCATCATCGCCCGCGCGTTGAACTGCATCGGCCCGGATGGCACTGGCGGGCCGACCATCAGCCCCTGCGGCGTCTGTGAGATGTGCGTCTCCATCGCCGCTGACCGCAATGTCGATGTGATCGAGATGGATGCCGCGTCCAATACCGGCGTCGATAATGTGCGCGAGATCATTGAGGGGGTGCGCTATGCCCCCTCTTCGGCGCGCTACAAGCTCTACATCATCGACGAAGTGCACATGCTGTCGAAAAGCGCCTTCAACGCGCTGTTGAAGACGCTGGAAGAGCCCCCGCCGCATGTGAAATTCGTCTTCGCCACCACGGAAATCCGCAAGGTGCCGGTGACGGTGCTGTCGCGCTGCCAGCGATTCGACCTGCGCCGGGTGGATCATGGCACGCTGGTCGGCCATTTTAACCGTATCGCCGACAAGGAACAGGTGCCGGTAGAGGCCGATGCCATCGCCCAGATCGCACGCGCCGCCGATGGGTCGGTGCGCGATGGCCTGTCGCTGCTGGATCAGGCCATCGCGTTGGGCGGCGGGTCGGTGACGCTGGCCCAGGTGCGGGACATGCTGGGTCTGGCCGACCGTACCCGCGTGCTGGACCTGTTCGAAGCGACGATGACGGGCAAGCCGGCCGAGGCGCTGGATATCCTGGAAGATATGCACAAGCGCGGTGCCGACCCCATTGTCGTCACCCAGGATTTGCTGGACCTGACCCATTTCCTGACCCGCGCCCGCGTGGTGGCGGGTACTGCCGACGATCCCTCCATCCCGGAGGAGGAGCGCACGCGCGGTGTGGCCCTGGCCGGTCGGCTGGGGATGCCGGCCCTGGCGCGGGCCTGGCAGATTCTGCTGAAGGGGCTGGGCGAAATCCAACATGCGCCGGTGCCGATGCAGGCGCTGGAAATGGTGCTGATCCGCCTGTCCTATACCGCTGACCTGCCTACCCCCGGCGATCTGATCAAGAAGATCAATGAGGCGGGCGGGGCCGAAGCGGCAGCCCGCGCCCTGCATGGCGCGGGTGGGGGCGGGCAGGGTAGTGGTGCCACGGCCCTGGGAGGCGGCATGGTGATGGCGGCAGCCCCGGCGGGCGGCGCCCCGATGGCACTGGTGAATGGCGGCGGCCGCGCCATGGCGGCCCTGGCCCAGCCGGTGCCGGCGGTGGCCCCGGCCGCTCAGCCGGCGGCCGTTATCCTGGAAGACCCGCAGAATTTCCGCGAGGTGGCGGAGCTGTTCCTGGCCAAGCGGGAAGGGGTGCTGGCCGGTACGCTGAAAGCCGCCGTGCATCTGGTGAAGTTTGAGCCAGGATTGATTGAGCTACGCCTGCAACCCTCGGCCCCGCAGAATCTGCCGGGTCGGGTGGGCCAGTTGCTGACGGAATGGACCGGGCGGCGCTGGGTCGTCTCTGTTTCCGGCGCGGCCGGTGAGCCGACATTGGCCGAGCAGGAAAAGGCCGAAGAACTGCGCGTGCGGGCCGAAGCGGCGGAACATCCGCTGGTCAAGGCCATCCTGGAGGCCTTTCCCGGCGCGAAGATTGACACGATCCGTGACCTCTCCGCCGTCACCATGGCGCCGCCACCGGCGGCCCTGCCCGATATTCCCGAAGCGCTGGACGCTTTTGGGGGTGACGAGATGCCCGACAACCCTTATTTCGATGCCCCACCGCCCATGGACGAGGGCGATTATGAAGGAGACTTCTGAGCCATGAAGAATATCGGCCAGATGATGAAGCAGGCCCAGCAGATGCAGGCCAAGATGCAGGAAATGCAGGCCAAGTTGGCTGAGCATGAGGCGACCGGTGTTTCTGGTGCCGGCATGGTCCAGGTTACGCTGAACGGCAAGGGCGACCTGCGCGGCATCAAGATCGACAAGTCCGTCGTCGATCCCGAAGATGTTGAAGTGCTGGAAGACCTGATCACCGCCGCCTTCAACGATGCCAAGGCGAAGGTCGAGGCCTATATGTCGGAACAGACCAACGCCATGATGGGCGGGCTGAAGCTGCCCCCCGGCTTCAAGATGCCGTTCTGATCTGTCCTTTTGATCCCACGATAACGCCCCGGCCCGTCCGGGGCGTTATTGTATGGGCAGCCGCACGTCTGCTAAGTGCTGGAACAATTGCTGAACATCGGCTAGGCTCCGCCGCATGATTGGACCTGAAATCGACCGCCTGATCCAGTTGCTCGCCAAGCTGCCCGGCCTGGGGCCGCGTTCGGCGCGCCGTGTCGCCCTGCATCTGATCAAGCGACGGGATGGCTTGATGGCCCCGCTGGGCGCTGCCCTGGCCGAGGCGGCGGCCAATATCCGCACCTGTTCGGTCTGTGGCAATCTGGATAGCCGCGATCCCTGCCATATCTGCACCGATACCAGCCGTGACCCCGCCTTGCTGTGCGTGGTGGAGGAGGTGGGCGACCTCTGGGCGCTGGAACGTACCGGTGCCTTCCGGGGCCGTTACCATGTGTTGGGCGGCACGCTCTCCGCCTTGGAAGGGGTGGGACCGGACGATCTGGCCATCCCCGGCCTGCTGGAGCGGGCCTCACACCCGGAGGTACGGGAGGTGATCCTGGCCCTGAACGCCACGGTGGGCGGGCAGACGACGGCGCATTACCTGTCTGACCGGCTGGCGCATTGCGGCGTGGCCCTGTCCCGGCTGGCCCATGGCGTGCCGGTGGGCGGGGAACTGGATTATCTGGATGATGGCACGCTGACGGCGGCGCTGCGCTCCCGCCGCAGCCTTTAAACAGACCGGTCGGCTGGCTGCGGCTCCAGAATCATCAGGATGATCTGACCATCGGGATCATGCGGGTTCTGCCGCAGGCCGGGCGGCGGGTCGCAGAAATGCACCGCGCCCATGATCTGGTCAACCGGCCCGCCGGCCTGTTTGCGCATGGGCAGCAGCAGGCGCCGGGAATAGCGCCACTCCTTGCCTTCTGCTACCAGAAAGCCGCTATAGATCAGGGGCTTGCCTTCTTCCAACACCATGTTGAAGATGGCATTACGCCGGGGGGCCGATTCCGGCTTCACCATGTCATCCAGGTAACGGCCTTCCATGGCATGGCCGAACACTTCCCGCAGGCGCGATCCCGCCAGCCGGCACCGGAACCGCTCCCCCTCCCGCTCATAGATGAACATGCAGGGCAGCAGGGGGCGAGGTAGGTCCACCGGGTCCATCAGCCGGCGGTCGGGAACCTGCCCGCCGGCATCGGCCCAGGCGTGACGCCAGATGGTCAGCAGCGCGCGCAGTTCGGGGAAATCGGCCAGCGGTTCGCTGGCCGTGGGCACGGTGCTGATCCTCTCCCTGATCCAGCTTTTCAGCGCCAGTGCCATTGAAACGTTCCGCCCTCTCCGCATCTATGCAGATGATTTTGGATCGGGAGCCGTTAGGTGAAACGCCCCGATCCTGGTTATTTTTTCAACAATGGACGGTTGCGACCGGACCGACAATAGCGGATCAACCGGCCTATCCGCCGGGTTATACCGTTGGTTCAGATCGCCGAAGCAGGAGAGATGATGCGGGCAGAGAGACGGTTGCTGATGCTGGTGGCGGCGCTCTGCCTGACCGGTCTTTTGCTGGTGGGTTTGGCCGGTGATCATGTGGAAGGGATGATGCTGACCGTGTGGCGCGATGCCACCGATCCCGCACTTTATCGTCTGCCGCGCTGGCTGTTGATCTATGTTGAGGATCTGACGGCCCTGGGGGGCCTGCCGGTTACCCTCACTGTTGCCCTGCTGGCGGCCCTGCTGCTGCGGCTGCTGGAGCGGCCGGTCGACGCGGCCCTGATGCTGGTCAGTGCCGGGGGCGGGCTGCTGCTGGGGATGGGGTTGAAGCTGGCCTTCGTGCGCCCCCGGCCCGATCTGGTGCCCCATGCGGTGGAGGTCTTGACCTCCAGCTTTCCCAGCAGCCACGCCACCATGTCAACCGTCACCTATCTCAGCCTGGCCCTGATTGTGGCCGACCGGGTGAGCCGGCCCGCCGTCAAGACCTATCTGCTGGCACTGGGCTGCGGCCTGCCGCTGGCCATCGGCCTCAGCCGGGTGGTGCTGGGGGTGCATTGGCCCAGCGATGTGCTGGGCGGCTGGGCCTTCGGGGTGGCCTGGATACTGCTGTGCCGTTCTGTCGCTTTCCGCTTTCAGCCCGCGCATTGAGCTTGCCGGCCGATCCGTTCCGCGCGACTCTGCCGGAAATGACCAGCGGGGAGGGGATGATGCGGGCAAGCAGGCTTATGGCGACCGGAATGCTGGGCCTGGTGTTGCTGGGCGGCTGCTCCCTGCCACGGATGCCGATCATGCCCTGGCGCGACCTGAACCGCGAACGGGCGGAGGCCGCACTGGCTGCACATGATTATGTCATGGCCCAGCGTTTTTATGAGGAGCGGATACACGACGAACCGCAGGACATGTTGGCCCATTACCGGTTGGCGGAAATCTATGAAAAGGTCGGCCGGCCCCAGGATGCGGAGCGCCAGTATCGGGTGATTTATGTAGAGGGAGTGACCGATCCGCTACCCCTGCCCGGCGGGATGGAAGGGGAGCCGATGGGGCAGGCGGCCTGGAAACAGATCAACCGTATCCGGGCGGGCGTGCCAGCCCCAACCCCCTGATCACGTCACCCATAACTTTAAACTTGGCGGCTAAGCCATTCATTCCGCTGCGATGGCGGGAGCCATGTCATGGCCATGATCATTGCAGGCGGTGGGGCGGGCAGCCCCCACCATGTCGCGGATCATGCTGACGCAGCGGCCGCATTGCGGGGTCTTGCCACAGGCCTTGAAAACCGATGCGACGCTGGACGCCCCATTTTCCACGGTACGGCGCACAGACTTGCAGTTGATGGCGTTGCAGACACAAACGTACATGCCATTCCCCGGCCTTTTGCCGCCTTCATCCAACGGCGCTGATTAGATACTGCAAATCACTCTCACCGGCAATCGGAAAATTTCTGAAGGTGGCCAGGACAGCCTTAGCGCAAGGGAGGTTTTTGAATTTCGCCTGCTTCAAAGTGGGGAAATTATGGCAATACCTTATTTATGGCATTGAAGAGGATTATGATGTTACAGAATACGCCTATCACCCGCAAAATTCTGATTCTTGTTATTATCGGAATAATATTCCCGTTGGGGATGATTGCCTATGATTTGTTGAATCTTCGTTCAACAATGTATGGGGAGCGTCAGCGCTCTATCCGTAATGTTGTTGAGGTTGCTGTCAGTATTGCTGATTTCTATAACAAGGAATCGGTTGCCGGGCGCTTGTCACAACAAGATGCCCAGGCCCGCGCAAAGGATGCCATTCGGGCTTTGCGTTTCGCCAAGGGTGATTATTTCTTCATCTATAATGTCAATGGCATTACGGAGGTGCATGGTACCCGACGGGAACTGGAGGGCAAACAGCGTATCGACGAAAAGGATGTCGATGGCTTCGCCTTTCTGCGGGACCAGATCGCCAAGGCCCAGGCCGGTGGTGGCTATACCACCTACCGTTTTACCAAGCCGGGCGGTGGTGATGCCGCTTTTGAAAAGATTTCCTATAACGCCCCCTTCACTGCCTGGAACTGGGTGATCGCGTCGGGCGTCTATGTCGATGATATTGAAAGCGCCTTCCGGGAGGAACTCTATCAGGCGGCGGCCGTGCTGGTTGTTGTGGTCGTGCTGTTGCTGGCGGCCTCACTCTATATCGGCCGGGCCATCAGCGGCCCGATCACCGGCCTGTCGGGCGTGATGCGGCGTCTGGCCTCTGGCGATCTGGCGGCCCCGCTCACGGGAACAGAACGCCGGGATGAGATGGGGGATATGGCGCGGGCCGTGCAGGTGTTCAAGGAAAACAGCCTGGCGGTGGAACGCCTGCGCCAGGAGAATGAACAGGCCGCTGCTCGCGCCGCAGAGGAGCGGCGGCGGACCATGCTGGCGCTTGCCGACGGTTTCGAAAGTGAGATCAAGGGCATTGTCGATGGTGTGGTGGCCGAGGCGACCCAACTGCGCGCCACCTCCGACGCGTTGAGCAGCGTGGCCACGCAATCGACCAGCCAGTCGACGGGCGCCCTGCGCGCCGCCAACGAGGCCGGCAGCGGCATCCAGATTGTTGCCGCCGCCGCAGAAGAACTCTCTGCCTCCATCAAGGAGATCGGGGTGGAGGTGACGCGCTCGGCCGAGATGAGCGGTCGCGCCGTGGATGAGACGCAGCGTGCCAATGAAATGGTGCGCAGCCTGTCCAGTGCGGCGGCCAAGATTGGTGATGTGGTCAATCTGATCAATGCCATTGCCAGCCAGACCAACCTGCTGGCGTTGAACGCCACGATTGAGGCGGCGCGGGCGGGCGAAGCGGGCAAGGGCTTTGCCGTGGTGGCCGGGGAGGTGAAGAATCTCGCCGGTCAGACGGCCCGCGCTACCGATGAGATCGGCGCCCAGATCAGCACCATCCAGGGTGCCACCGGTTCGGTGGTCAGCGCGATTGAGAAGATCAGCGACACCATCATCGCCATCAATCAGGCCTCCACCGCCATCGCCTCAGCGGTGGAGGAGCAGGGGGCGGCCACGCGGGAGATTGCCCGCAATGTGCAGCAGGCCGCCAATGGTGCCCAAGGCGTGATCGAAAACGTCAATGGCGTGCAGCAACTGGCCGGGGAGACGGACCGCAACGCCAGCCAGGTGCAGGCCGCTGCCGCCGGGCTGCTGGACCAGTCCCAGGCCCTGACCATGGAGATGGACCGCTTCATCGGCGGTATCCGCGCCGGTTGATCGGGGCAGGGGTGCCCCGTTTGCGCCGGTGCCAGGAAGGCACCGTTGCGTAAGCGGGGCTTGCCATTGGCAGGCTTGTCGCAGACAAGCATGGGACACCTCGCCGCAGGCCGTGTGGTGGGGATGTGCCGAAACAGGGCCGTTCACCCTGTTCCTGCCATTCAAAACAGCCCCGGTCCCGATGAGAGCAGCCCCCGCCATGACGCAAAAATCCACGCTCAGCTATTTCAACTGGTCCTTCCTGTTCACGGTGCTGGGGCTGCTGGCGGGGGCCTTTCTGGGCTATAATGCCACGGGCACCGTGACCGGTGCGCTGGGCACGGCCTTCATTGTCGGCGTGCTCTGCGTGCTGGAAATCTCGCTGTCCTTCGATAATGCGGTGGTGAATGCCACCATTCTGAAGGACATGGATGCCAAATGGCGCCGGCGCTTTCTGACCTGGGGCATTCTGATCGCCGTTTTCGGGATGCGGATCATCTTCCCGCTGCTGATCGTCGCCATCGCCGCCCAACTGGGACCGGTTGAGGCGGTGACCCTGGCTGTGGAGGAGCCCGATCGCTATGCCCAGATCCTGACCGATGCGCATGTCGGGATTGCCGCGTTCGGCGGCACCTTCCTGTTCATGGTCGGGCTGAAATTCTTCTTCGACACGGAGAAGGACACCCACTGGTTCGCCTTTATTGAACGCCGCCTTGCCAAGGCGGCCAGCATCGAATCCATCGAAATTGTTCTTGTGCTGCTGGCGCTTTACGGTGTCAGCACCTTCCTGGGCGAGGATGCGCGGGAATTCTTGGTAGCTGGCATCCTGGGGATGGTGGCCTTTGTCGCCGTGAAAGGCGTGGCCGGCTATATGGAAGCCAGCCAGGAGACGACGGACGGGGTCTATAAATCCGGTGCCGCCTCCTTCCTCTATCTGGAACTGCTGGACGCCTCCTTCTCCTTCGATGGCGTGATCGGGGCCTTTGCCCTTTCCAACAACCTGTTCGTCATTGCCATCGGTTTGGGGGTGGGCGCCTTCTATGTGCGGTCCATGACCATCATGCTGGTGGATAAGGGCACGCTGGCCGAATATCGCTATCTGGAACATGGTGCCTTCTGGGCCATCCTGGCCCTGGCCATCATCATGTATGCCCAGACCCTGACCCATATTCCGGAAGTGCTGACCGGCCTGATCGGTGCCACCTTCATCGGCCTGTCCTTCTGGTCCTCGGTGCGCCACAACAAGGCGGAAGCGCTGGAGCATTGAAGGGCGCCGGCACATCGGGGCCGATTCCATTGAACCCCCGCAGCCGGCACCGGCTGCGGGGGTTTTCTTTTGGCACGTGTGGACAGGCCCGAAAACGTAAAAGGCCCGCTGCCTTGTCAGCAGCGGGCCCTAAACTGGCGCGCGTGGTGCCCCGAGTCGGATTTGAACCAACGGCCTACCGCTTACGAAGCGGTTGCTCTACCGCTGAGCTATCGGGGCGCCGTCGCGGTGGCCGTGCTTCTAGCAAAGGGATGGGGGGCTGGCAACAAGGAAAATGACGAAGTCGGATAAATTTTTCCAAACCCTTGGTTTTCCGGAGTTTTCGCGCTGCTCACGTCCCCCGACGCTTGGCGCGGGCCGTCGGTTCGGCCTCCAGCGGATCGTCGGGCCAGTAATGGCGCGGATAGCGCCCGGCCAGATCCTTCTTCACCTCGCGGTAGGAGCCTTTCCAGAACCCGGCCAGATCGCGCGTCACCTGCACGGGCCGGTGGGCTGGCGACAGCAGGTGCAGCAGCACCGGCACCCGCCCACCGCCCAGGCGCGGCGTTTCCGCCAGCCCGAACAGTTCCTGCAGCCGCACGGCCAGAACCGGTTCTTCGCCGGTATAATCAATGGGGATGCGGTTGCCGGTGGGCACGCTTAGATGGGTGGGCGCCTCAGCATTCAGGGCCTGCTGGCTGTTCCAGTCCAGCAGGCCGGTCAAGGCTGCGTGCAGATCGATGCGGTCCAGGTGGCTGCGCCGCATCACCCCGGCCAGATAGGGGGCAAGCCAATCCTCCAGCGTCGCCAGCAAAGCGGCATCAGACATGTCGGGCCAGCGGTCGGGTGCGGCGCGGTGCAGGAAGGCGACGCGGGTGCGCCAGCTTTCCAGCTCCTTGCTCCAGGGCAGGCAGGCCAGCCCCATCTCCCGGATGCCTTGCAGCAGGGCGGGGATGACCGCTTCCGCCGGCGGGTTCTGCAGCAGTTCTTCTTTCAGGGAAAGGGCGAACAGCCGGCGGCGGCGGCGGGCCTTCACCGCCTGTTCGCGGCTGTCCCATTCCACCAATGTTTCCGCCACGATGTCGTCGGCAAAGGCTTCCTCCAGCTCTGCCTGTGTCACCGGGGCGGCCAGGAAGATACGCGCGTCACGCCCCTGGCCATCCAGATCGGCCACGGCCAGCCAGTCGCGGCTGGCCAGCGCGTCGGTCGGGTCCAGGGCCGCCCCGCGCCCGCCGGAAAGCCGGAACTGGCCGGGGCTGCCGGGACGGCGTTGGGCAATGCGGTCCGGGTAGGCTAGGGCCAGCAGCAGGCCGGCGCCATCATGATCCATGTCCCCCGGCGGCCCGCCCACCTGCCGTTCCAGCTGGCGGGCCGAATCCAGGGCCTGATGCAGGGCGCCGCGATCCACCTCGCCCCCGCGTCCGCGTTCGGCCAGATGGTCCAGCCGGGTGCGCAGGTCGGCATCGCGCATCCCGCTGCCGCCGCGCAGAATGTCCCGCTCCCCGATCAGGGCGGCAACGCGGCAGGCCAGCCGCGTCCGCCCCAGTTCCCGCCCGCGCAGCACCAGATGGGCCAGACGGGGATGCAGGCCCAGCCCGGCCATGGCCTGCCCATGCCGGGTGATTCGGTTGCCATTGTCCAGCGCCCCCAACTGGCGCAGCAATTCGCGCGCCTGGGACAGGGAAGGGGCGGGCGGCGGGTCCAGCCAGGCCAGTTCGGCGGCATCATGGATGCCCCATTGCGCCAGTTCCAGCGCCAGCGGGGCCAGATCGGCCCGCGCGATTTCCGGCGGGGTGAAGCCGGCCAGGGCGCGGTCGGCAGCCTCGGACCACAGGCGATAGCAGATACCGGGGGCGGTACGCCCCGCACGGCCCCGCCGCTGATCGGCAGAGGCGCGGGAGGAGCGCACGGTTTCCAGCCGGCCCATGCCGCTGCGCGGATCAAACCGGGCCAGCCGCGACAGGCCGCTGTCGATCACCACCCGTACCCCTTCGATGGTCAGGCTGGTTTCGGCGATGGAGGTTGCCAGCACAACCTTGCGCTTGCCATCCGGCGCAGGGCGGATGGCGGCATCCTGCGCTTCCAGCGACAGGTCGCCATAAAGCGGGGTCAGTATCACGTCGGCCGGCAGCCGGCCTTCACCCAGCAGCCGTTCCACCCGGCGGATTTCGCCGCTGCCGGGCAGGAAGACCAGCAGGCTGCCCGTCTCTTCCGCCAGCGCGCGGCGAATGGTGCGGGCCAGGGCCTCTTCCATCCGCTCCCCGCCATTGGGTTCGGCCCAGCGGGTTTCCACCGGATAGGCGCGGCCTTCGGAGGTGATCAGCGGCGCATCGCCCAGCAACCCCGCCACCGGCCCGCCATCCAGCGTGGCCGACATGACCAGCAGGCGTAGATCGTCACGCAGCAGCCCCTGGCTTTGCAGGCAGAAAGCCAGGGCCAGATCGGCATCCAGGCTGCGTTCGTGGAATTCGTCGAACAGCACGGCGGCCACCCCGTCCAGCGACGGGTCGGCTTGCAGCTGGCGCAAGAAGATGCCTTCCGTCACCACCTCGATCCGGGTGCGGGCGGAAACACGGGCGTCCAGGCGGACGCGGTAACCGACAATGCCGCCCACCTCCTCCCCCAGCATCGCGGCCATGCGGCGGGCGGCCCCCCGGGCGGCCAGCCGGCGCGGTTCCAGCATGATGATGCGGCCATCACCGCGCCAGGGCTGATCCAGCAGGGCCAGCGGCACGCGGGTGGTCTTGCCGGCACCGGGCGGGGCCTGCAGCACGGCATTGGGGCCCTTGCTGAGCGCGGCCAGCAAGGCTGGCAGCGCCTCGTCAATCGGCAGGGGCGGGAAGCTTGGGGGATTATGCGTCGACATGCCCCCATTTAGCCCAAAAGGGCCGGTTCAAACCAGCCGCTGCAGCTGTTGCAGCAGGTCGGCGGGGCGATAGGGTTTGGCGATGAAGCCCAGCGGTCGTGCGGCTTCCATCCGTTCCCGCACGGCGGGGGCGTCCACCGCACTCATGAACAGGCAGGCAATATCCAGGCGCCGGCGGATTTCCAGCGCGGCGGCAATGCCATCTTCCCCGCCCCGCAGCATCACATCCATCAATACCAGATCGGGCCGGTGGGTGATGGCGGCGGCCACCGCCTCCACCGCCGTGGCGCAGGTGCCGCAGACGATGTGGCCGGCATCCTCCACGATGGCGCAGAGGCCGAGCGCGATCAGCGATTCATCTTCGCAAATCAGGATTCGCAGGGGTTTGGCGGACATCGCGGAACCATAGGGTGAGGGGCAACTGGGAACAGTTCCCATTGATAATGAACCAAGCCGCCACAAGCGACAGTCCAACTTGGGTCTGACACCCCTTGATTAGGCCCTTGGCGATAGAAGGGGCCATCTGTGGCCATCGCACCGGTGCCCTTCGTCGAATTGGCTTAATTTCCATTGGCCGACTGTCTAGTATGGATTTTCGTTCCAATCACCAGCGGGTAGCCGCTTCGCCAATGTCTGCGCTGAAAACCGTCATCGTTCCGATCAACAAGGCCGGCTGGCCGTTCATCGCCCTGTTCGCCATCGTGTCGGCGCTGCTGTTCACCTGGTCCACGGCGCTGGGCTGGATCGGTCTGGTGCTGACCGCCTGGTGCGTCTATTTCTTCCGCGATCCTGATCGTGTGACGCCCACCCGCCCCGGCCTGGTGGTCAGCCCGGCCGATGGCCGCGTGATCATGATCACCAAGGCATCGCCGCCGCCCGAACTGGGCATGGGCGATGTGAAGCTGACCCGCATCTCCATCTTCCTGAACGTGTTCGACGTGCATGTGAACCGCGTGCCGACCGACGGCACGGTGCACAGCGCCGAATATCATCCGGGCAAGTTCCTCAACGCTTCCTTTGACAAGGCCAGCGATGAGAATGAGCGCATGTCCATCCGCATGACCCTGCCTGACGGGCGGGAAATGGCGTTTGTGCAGATCGCCGGTCTGGTGGCACGCCGCATCCTGTGGTGGGTGGCCCCTGGCCAGCCGGTGCGGGCGGGCGAACGTTATGGCCTGATCCGTTTCGGCAGCCGCTGTGATGTCTATCTGCCGGATGAGGTCGCCCCGCTGGTGGTGATCGGCCAGAAGATGATCGCCGGTGAGACCGTGCTGGCCGATCTGGTTGGTACCGAGCCGCAGCGCGGGGGCGAGGTTCGCTGATGGGTGCGGTGCCGCCGCGTCCCGCGCCCCGCCTGCGTCAGAAGCGGCTGCGGCCGCCCCGGCTGCGCGGGCTGCCCATCAGCCGGCTGCTGCCCAACATGCTGACGATGCTCAATCTGGCATCGGGTATGACGGGCATCCGCTTTGCCATGGAAGGCAAGTGGAAGGAGGCGGTGCTGGCCATCGCCGTCGGCGCCCTGTTCGACCTGCTGGATGGGTATATTGCCCGCATGTTGAACGCCCAGAGCAAATTCGGTGAGGAGCTGGACAGCCTGTCCGATGTGGTCAGCTTCGGCGTGGCCCCGGCGATGATCCTTTACCTCTGGGCGCTGGCCGACGCCCGTACCTTTGGCTGGATGGCGGCCCTGGTGATGGGCGTCTGTGCCGCGTTGCGGTTGGCGCGGTTCAACACCATGCTGGGGGCGGCGGAGAAGCCGCCTTTTGCCTATAATTACTTTACCGGCGTGCCGGCACCGGCCGGGGCCTTCCTGGCTCTGCTGCCGCTGATCGCCACGCTGGAGGTGGGGGAGGGCTGGTTTGACAGCCCTGTCCTGGTGGTGCCCTGGACGGTCGGCGTGGCCGGCCTGATGATCAGCGCCATTCCCACCTTCTCCCTGAAGGGTCTGCGCATCCCGCAGCGCTATGTGGTGTTTTTGCTGCTGGGTGTCGGCATGACGGCCGCCGCCATGGTCAGCGCCCCCTGGGCGACCCTGACCGTGGTGGGGTTGGCCTATCTGGCCAGCATCCCATTTTCGGCCAAGCGTTATCGTACCCTGGCCATGGAGGCTGCCCGCCTGAAGGGGGAGCCAGGGGAGGGTGAAACGGTGGCGCCAGAGGCTGATACGGCGGCGTCTGCTGGGAAGGCAGGACCGGCGGTTTGATGCCGCTGGGCGGCGGTCTTGCCTGATTGGCGGCCGCCGCAACCCTGCCCACCCCTTCACCAATTACATTTTGAACGTGACCGCCCAGACGATGATCGCCAGCACGCCGAATAGGAAGGCGGCGACATAGGTCTTGTAAGGCACCGGCACCTTTTCCCCTGGGCCGGGCGGCCCCTTGGTGCGGCTGGCGGACGGCTGCGGGGATGCCGGGGGTGGCTTGCGGCCCGGTTTTGGCGGCTTCTGTCCCCGTTCGCGGCCGGCCACCACGGTGGGGCGCGGCCGTGCCCCCTTGTTGGGATCATGCAGCTCAATCAGGTGCCAGTCGAAATCGGCCAGGGCCTCATCGCCGGTGAAATCTACCTGGATCAGGCGGACGGGTGCTTTCCCGTGTAGTTCCACCGCCGTGCGGAATTCCGCCTGTCCCTGGCGCAGATCATCCACCAGGGACAGGGTCTCCCATTTCGCCCCTTTGGGCTTCTGTACCGCATATTTGCGCAAGCCGCTGGCCAAAGCCCTTCTCTCCCTACTCCCCGGTCTGCAACAGGGCGCCGCGCTGGCGCGCATTGCCGAACGCCCGCAGGAAGTATAGGGCGGCAAGCCCCAGATAGAGAAGGTTAAGCAGCACGGCGCCAAGCAGATGCCCCCAGGCATGTCCGGTACCATTCAGGATGGCCCGCATCCCTTCGAAGACATGGGCGGTGGGCAGGGCCAGGGCGACCGGCTGCAACCAATGGGGCAAGGCCGCCACCGGGTAATAGACGGCGGAAAACGGGGCCAGAACGAAGACAGCCATCCAGGCCAGCATTTCCGCCCCCAGCCCATGGCGCAGAATCACCCCGGACGTGAGCAGCCCGAGGGCGACACCCAGCATCATCAGGTTGGCAAAGAACCCCGCCAGCGGCAGGCCCAGCGACAACAGATTATAGTCGAACAGCAGCGCTGCAATCAGTACGGGCGGGGCCAGCCCGATCAGTACCCGGATCAGGCCCATCACCACCAGCGACACCACCCATTCCCAGGGCCGCAGCGGGCTGACGAACAGGTTGCCCAGGTTGCGGCTCCACAGCTCTTCCAGGAAGGTGATGCTCATGCCGATCTGGGTGCGCACCAGCACTTCCCACAGCAGTACGGCGGCAATCAGTACAGACACGGTGCCGGCGACCCAGCCGGCCTGTCCCTGCAGGAACTGCGACATGAAGCCCCAGATCAGCAACTGCACCGTCGGCCAATAGCAAAGCTCCAGCAAGCGGGGCCAGGACCGGCGGATCAGGTACCAGTTTCGTAAGACCATGGCCTGGATGCGCCGCAGCGATTCCGCCACCGGGGATGGGTGGAGGGCAGCCGATCGGGGCTCTGGCACGGGGGCGGGACGATCCTGCATAGGGAATGTCAGTTAACCCAGCCTCTGGCTTGGAGCAAGGGCTGCCTCAGGTTTTGATGGGGCAAAAACAAAACGGCACCCGGGGGCACCGGATGCCGTTCACAGCAGTATGGCCAGCCCTGGGGCCGACCTGTGCCTGGCCTGGATTACTCCGCCACCTGATTTTCCATCAGGGCGGCGGCCACCAGCTCATGCCGGTGATCTTCCAGATAGGAGGCGACGGCGCGATAGATCGCCAAGCCCATGCCCTCCACAAAGCTTTCACCCGGCGTGCGGGCAACCTGATTTTCCTGCGCCTCCATCGCTGCGATCAGTCGGCGATAATCGGAAATGCGGTCGCTGATGATCCGGTCCAGATGACGCGGCGGCAGCAGATGGCCAAAGGACAGGATGAACATCAGGTCCGAGCGCAGCTTGTCCGGCGCCGGGGCGCGCGTCAGCGCCTGATAGAGGGCATGACGGCCGGCCGGCGTGATGCGATACAGTTTTTTGTCCGGGCGGCCGTCGCCGCTGTGCGGCAGCATGACGATATGACCGTCTTCGGTCAGACGACGCAGCGCCGGATAGATGGAGCCGAATCCGGCATCACTGAAATGGCTGAGCGGCCCCTCCTCGAACTCCTTGCGGATCTCGTAACCAGAGGCATCACCCCGGCTGAGAACACCGAGGCAGAGCGTTTTAACATCAATCATCATGGACCCTTCCAAAACTGGCGCCACGATAGTCGACCGACATAAGTAGTCAAGATATATGGCGGATCGATATATAACGGCCTGTTAATTCTGAACAATAACGGCCCCTTGCGTACAGCAGGCCTCCGCTAATGCCCGGATTTTAGGCGAAAAAATAGTTAATGGTTGTTAAGGTTTTTCGAATTCAGTCAATAACATAAGGGCTCGTTACGGCAGAGTCGCCAATACCCGCCCCAGCCGGCGCAAGGTGGACCGGATGGCGGCCTCCTGGGTCGGGGTGACATGGGCATCGGTGCGCAGAATGATCTGGGGGGCTGCGGTCATCAGCCGGTCGGTCCGAAACGGTCCCAGTCTGGCATCCAGATACATGGTCAACCCCATCAACATGCCCAGGTCGATATCGTCCGCTTCCGTGGCGGAGCGTTGCAGGCTCTGCTGCAATTCACTGCACAGGCCATGCATGATCAGGGCAGTACGCTCAATCACGCCTTCCTCGGTTGCGGGTTTGCCCCCTGTCTGCGCCATCTCTGTCACTCCAGCGTCATATTTATCGCTGAGTCGTAACGTCTGGAGCGTAACCAACCCGTTAATCTCAGGGGTTCCAGATACCTGTCTTTCCGGATAGCATTGTTAATGCGATTTAAATGAACGCGGTGGAAACCATCATTTTAATAAAATAGTATGATCCTATGCTTTTGCATGTTGTCTCTGCGCTTGCCTTTTTCTTAACAATCATTAAGCCTGAGGGAGGCCGATGTCGGCTTCCCACCTGTTTCGGTTGAAGGCCGGTTCCTATCCATGGCCAGCGGCGGCAAATATTATCGGTTTGACGGTTTGTCCATCCTGGTGGTGGACGATAACCGTTTTGTCCGCTCCATCATGATGACGGTGTTCAAGGGCTTGGGCGTCGGCAAGATGATTCAGGCCGAAAATGGCGAAGAGGCGATGGCCGTGCTGGAGGTGTCGGCCCAGATGGATGGCGCCGGCAAGGATATCGATATCATCTTCGCCGATCATCTGATGGAGCCGAAGGACGGGATTGAGCTGTTGCGCTGGGTCCGCGCCCATGACAGTGACAAAATCCGCTTCCTGCCCTTTGTGATGATGAGCGGCGATGCCGATGAAGCCGCCGTGCGGCTCGCCCGCGACAGCGGGGTAACGGAATATCTGGCCAAACCGATGTCGGTGATGAATGTGGCCAGCCGGCTGCTGGCCATTATCGACAAGCCGCGCGCCTTTGTCCGCGCGCCCAATTATTTCGGCCCTGATCGCCGGCGCCAGACTCTGCCCTATGATGGGGAAGAAAAACGCCGCCTGGGGCCGGAAGATGTGCGTGTTGTCGAAGATGGCGCCCATATGGTTATCGACAGCCAGAATGGAATCGGCGAAAATCCGGAGAAGGGCGTCCCCCCATCCGGGGAAGCATTGGAAGAAAGTGATGAAATTGCCCAGCAGCGGATGCAGGCATGAATGGCGGGGCTATGAACGATAACGTCAAGCCCGGTGCTGCAAAGCCCACGGTGGAGATCATCCAGCGTCCCAACAAGCTGCGCGAAAAAGTGGGCGGTTCCGCCGATGGCAAACCCGGTCGGATTGATCCGGCCGCGATCATGCGGGCAAACAGCTATGTCGCCCGTCTGGCGGATGCGCATGAGGCGCAGACGAAGCTGGACCTGACCGATCTGCACGCAGCCTATCGCCGGGCCCTGGATGATGCGGAGAATCGCGCTACCCATCTGCGGCGCATTGTCAAGATCAGTGACGGGATTCTGACCCTGGGCAAAACCTTTGGGTACGACTTGCTGTCGGATTTTGCCCATGCTTTGAACAGCTTCCTGATCCCCCTGCCGGACCCGACGCCGGCCCAAATGCAGGTGGTGGGCCTGCATATCGATGCGATGCATGTGCTGGTGCGAGACAATATCAAGGGCGATGGCGGGGCGATTGGGCAGGCGTTGAATGGCTCCCTCTCCGTCGCGCGGGCCAAGCTGGGGGCGCGGCGAAACGCCTGACCGGCTTTTTGCCCGAATTTTTTCCAATTTGTATGGATGCCTTCCGCTTGTGATATTATTCAGGCATTAACCTACGCTTAGTGTCGTGCTATGCAGTTCACATACCGGCGCTGCCGGGCGGTGGATAAGGGGCGTCTGGCTGGCGCCTTTCATTTGACGTGTTCTGCAGGCGGTCGAGTTCAATGGAGAAGGCATTGCACCAGCCTTATTATGACAGCATCCTGCTCATTGAGCGGCTGCATCGCCATTTCCTGGAAGTGCTGAAGGTCGAACTGGATCGGCTGGGCGTGCAGGATATCAACAATGTCCAGAGCCTCATCCTTTACAATATTGGCGATGATGAACTGACAGTGGGTGAACTGACGGCCCGCGGTTATTATCTGGGCTCCAACGTGTCCTATAACGTCAAGAAGATGCACGAGAACGGCTATCTGACGCAGGAACGCTCCGCGCATGATCGCCGCTCTGTCCGTGTCCGCCTCTCGGAAAAGGGCTTGGCGCTGCGTGACCGGGTGTCCGAACTGTTTGCCCGACAGGTGGAGACGTTGGACCGCAGTGGCATGTCGCCCGACGAACTGTCCCGCTGTAACGAGACCATGCGCAAGCTGGAACGTTTCTGGACCAATTCACTCTCTTACGGCGCCTATGGCGCGTCCGATCTCTGACGGGGTGCCGGGATGGTCGGCCGCGATAAGCCGCCCTTGACGGAAGGTGATATATTGATCGAGTTCCAGCAGGTGGGCTCGATCATCCGTGTCAGTGCCATTGATCCCCGTACCAACAAGGAAGTGGTGATCCAGGGCCCGGCCAGCGCAGGCCGGGCTGCGCTGACGCGCAATGCTCTTGCCAAGCTGAATTATATATTACGCAAGGCAGCAGAATAACCAAAACCCTATCGGTTAAATAGGCTGACCCTTGTATTTTAAGCGGGCTTGCCTCACTGTGGTCAAGCCGCCGGAGCCGTTACGCCTCCATCGGATTTCCGCAATGCGGCCTTTTTCCCCGCCGCCCCTCTTCAGCATTGGATTTGCTGAGAAAAAGTTCAGTAAATATCCTGTTTGCTCTTTTGACATTGAGCTGGATCAATACATTGAGTTAATTGGACTTTATTTATAAAATTAACACTTCATTAATAAATTCATCCCCAAATACCCCAAGGAAGTAGTTTTACCTTAGGGTTGGTTTCCCAGGGGGGATAAATGATCTCGCTTATCATGAAAAGCATCACCACGGCGCGTATCGGGCGACGGTTGGGGATGATCGTGGCTGTGTCGATCCTGGGGCTGATCGCGCATACCATCTTCAATACGGAGATGTTGCATCATCAGCTGGTGCAGCAGCACAAGCAACAGGCCCAAATGGCGGTGGAGGGTGCGCTGGCCGTGGCCCGCTATTATGCCGATCAGGAAAAGCAGGGGATTCTGAGCCGTGCCGAGGCCCAGGGGGCTTCGCTGGATGCCATGAGCGCCATGCGCTATGGCGGTGAATATATCTGGGTGAATGATGATAAGGCGCTGGTGCTGATGCACCCGACATCGCCCGCCGTGGTCGGAACCTCGCAATGGGACAACCGGGATCCAGGGGGAACCTATCTGTTCCGCGAATTCATCAAGGTGGCCACCGGGCCGGACAATAAAGGCTTCGTCTTTTACAAATGGCCGCGCGGCGGGACGGAGGCTTTCGACAAGGTAGCTTTTGTGCAGCAATTGCCGGAATGGGGCTGGATCATCGGATCAGCCATCTATATTGACGATATTGAGCGGCAATATCACCAGGCCCTGTTGACGGAACTGGCCATCGTTTCGCTGATTGGCGTCATCGTTTTCCTGCTGTCGATGGCGATCAGCCGCACCCTCAGCCGCCCGTTGCATGAGCTGACACTGGTCATGCGCCGTCTGGCCGGGGGCGATCTGGATGTGCGGGTGCCGGATGCCAATGCCCAGAACGAGCTGGGGGAGATGGCGGCCGCTGTGGCGGTGTTCCGCGACAATGCGGTGACGGCCCGTGCGCTGGAAGCAGAAAAGGCCAGGGAAGAGGCGTTCCGCCAGCGGCGTCAGGAAGCGCTGGAACGGTTGATGAGCCAGTTTAAGGCCCGTGTTTCCGACCGGTTGGGCACTGTCGCCTCCGCCGCCGCTCAGCTGGAGGCGACTTCCGGCGGGCTGCGCGATCAGGCGCGGGAAACTGGGGAACGGTCGGAGCTGGTGGCGGACGGTGCGCATATTGCCCGTGACAATGTCGGCACTGTCGCTGCGGCGACCGAGGAACTGACGGCTTCCAGTTCTGAAATCGGCCGGCAGGTGGAAATCACCTCCAGCATCACCGGCCAAGCGGTGCAGAAGGCGCATCAGGCCCGCAGCACCGTGGCCGAACTGGCCCAGGTGGTGGAAAGCGTGCAGGGTGTGGTGGGGCTGATCGCCGACATTGCCGCCCAGACCAACCTGCTGGCACTGAACGCCACCATCGAGGCGGCGCGGGCAGGGGAGGCCGGCAAGGGCTTCGCCGTGGTGGCATCGGAAGTGAAAAGCCTGGCCAACCAGACGGCCAAGGCCACCGACGATATCGCCGGTCAGGCCCGTGCGGTGCAAGATGCGGCCGGTGATGCCGCCGCCATGATGGCGGAGATTGCCGACATCATCGACCGGATCGGTCAGAATTCCGGCACCATCGCCAGTGCGGTCACCCAACAGGCCGCCGCCACGGCGGAGATCAGCCGCAATGTACATGAGGCGGCGCGGCGTACATCGGAAGTGTCGGACAATATCGCCGTGGTGCGGGAGGGGACGCACTTCACCCTCAGCGCCTCCACCCAGTTGCATGGCGCGGCCGGTTCCCTGTCCGAACAGGCCGATCAGCTGCGGGACGAGGTGGCGAAGTTCCTGAGCGATGTCGAACATGCAGGTGAACAGGCGGCCTGACGGCCCGGCTGTTCAGCGGGTGGCAATGCCGGACAGGATCAGGTCGCGGTGCAGGGCCACCAACTGTTCGGCACTCTTGCGCCCCCCCGGTTGGTACCAGGTGCAGATACCGGTCAGCATGGAGAGGATGGCATAGGCGGTGATGGTCGGTTCATCCGCCCGTAAACTGCCATCCTCCCGCCCCCGGCGCAGGATATCGATCAGCAGCCCTTCATAGTCCCGCCGCAAACCCACAATGGTGGCATGGTTGGCGGGCTCCAGGCTGCGCAGTTCCGAATTGGCAATGAAAACCTGCTCGCGCCTTGTGATGTGGTACAGCACATGGAAGGTGATGAAACCTTCCAACTGCGCCTTGGGCGGCTGGCCGGGCGGGATGGCGGCCTTTGCTTCCGCCAGCAGCAGCACCATATGCTCCTGCACCAGATCAAACAGGATATCCTGTTTGTTGCGCACATGATTATAGAGCGAACCGGGCTGGATGCCCACGGCATCAGCCAGTTCCCGCAAGGTCAGCGCCTCATAACCCTTCTTGAAAATCAGCGTCAGGGCCGCCTTGCGGATGGCCTCCATGGTCCGGGGGCCGTGGCTGCCGGCGGTACGGGCCATGGGGTTGCTCCTGCTGTTCGTTCGGGTGGCTTTCATCGGCCGCCGGGGGTGCTGCCGTCAAGCCCTGTGCACGCATTGCCGACGGGTTGAGACCCGCGCGGATGCTGGTTGATTTGGTCATTAAAAAAACGTATGACCGTTTCTATAAGAAACCATAAACGTGAGGAAACGCCCATGCTGCGCAACAGCCTTGCCCCGTTCGATTTCGGTCTTGGCGAAACGGCGGATGCGCTGCGCGACGCCGTCTCCGCCTTCGCTGGCAATGAGATCGCACCGCGCGCGGCGGAGATCGACCGCACCGACCAGTTCCCCATGGATCTGTGGAAGAAGATGGGTGATCTGGGCGTGTTGGGCGTGACGGTGGAGGAGGAGTATGGCGGCGCTGCCATGGGCTATGTGGAGCATATGGTGGCGATGGAGGAAATCTCCCGCGCCTCGGCCTCCGTCGGCCTGTCCTACGGCGCGCATTCCAACCTCTGCGTCAACCAGATCCGCCTGAATGGCAATGCGGACCAGAAGGCGCGTTATCTGCCCAAGCTGGTCAGCGGCGATTTCATCGGGGCGCTGGCGATGAGCGAGCCGGGGGCGGGATCGGACGTGGTGTCCATGAAGCTGCGGGCCGATAAGCGTGGCGATCGCTATGTGCTGAATGGCACCAAGATGTGGATCACCAACGGCCCGGATGCCGATGTGCTGGTGGTCTATGCCAAGACCGACCCGGCGGCTGGGCCAAAGGGCATCACCGCCTTTCTGGTGGAGAAGAATTTCAAAGGTTTCTCCTGTGCGCAGAAGCTGGACAAGCTGGGGATGCGCGGCAGCCACACGGGCGAGTTGGTCTTTCAGGATTGCGAAATCCCGGAAGAAAACGTACTGGGCCAGGTGAATGGCGGCGTGCGGGTGCTGATGTCCGGCCTGGATTATGAACGCGCGGTGCTGGCGGCGGGGCCGCTGGGCATCATGCAGGCGGCCCTGGATATCGTCGTGCCCTATATCCATGAACGCCAGCAGTTCGGCCAGCCGATCGGTGAGTTCCAACTGATCCAGGGCAAGGTGGCGGACATGTATGTCGCGCTGAATTCCTGCCGCGCCTATGTCTATGCCGTGGGCCGGGCGGCGGATGCCAAGCGCATCACCCGCAAGGATGCTGCGGGCGCTATCCTGCTGGCGGCGGAAAAGGCCACCCAGGTGGCGCTGGATGCAATCCAGATTTTGGGTGGCAATGGTTATATCAATGATTACGCCACCGGCCGGCTGCTGCGTGACGCCAAGCTGTATGAGATCGGTGCCGGCACCAGCGAAATCCGCCGGATGCTGATCGGGCGGGAGCTGTTTCGCGAGACGGTTTGAGGGTGGCGGTTCCCACCTTTTCACCGTGACCGCCTTTTCCGTCATCCCGGCGAAAGCCGGGACCCAGGATCACAAGTGCCAGCGCTTCCCCCTGCTACACGGGTCCACTGAAACGGTCGGGCTTGTGGACCCTGGGTCCCGGCTTCCGCCGGGATGACGGGAGGAGGGAAACCTTCTACTGATGCGAGGCCCCCCATGCCCATCCTCCCCACCGCTATCGATCCGCGCAGCCCGGCCTTTGCGGAAAACACCGCGTCCATGCGCGCCCAGGTGGATGATCTGCGCGCCACCGTCGCCCGCATCGCCCAGGGCGGGGGAGAGAAGGCGATGGCCAAGCATCTGGCGCGCGGCAAGCTCTCCCCGCGAGACCGGGTGCGCACCCTGCTGGACCCCGGCACGCCGTTCCTGGAATTCAGCCAGTTGGCGGCGTATCAGGTCTATGCTGATGATGTGCCCGCCGCCGGCATCATCACCGGCATCGGCCGGGTGTCGGGCCAGGAATGCGTCATCGTCGCCAATGATGCCACCGTGAAGGGTGGCACCTATTACCCGCTGACGGTGAAAAAACACCTGCGCGCCCAGGATATTGCCCGGGAAAACAACCTGCCTTGCGTCTATCTGGTGGATAGCGGCGGGGCCAACCTGCCCAATCAGGATGAGGTATTTCCCGACCGCGACCATTTCGGCCGCATCTTCTATAATCAGGCCACGCTATCGGCCAATGGTGTGCCGCAGATCGCCGTGGTGATGGGTTCCTGCACGGCGGGCGGGGCCTATGTGCCCGCCATGGCGGATGAAAGCATCATTGTGAAGAACCAGGGCACCATCTTTCTGGGCGGCCCGCCCCTGGTGAAGGCGGCAACGGGGGAGGTGGTGTCGGCGGAGGATCTGGGCGGCGGCGACGTTCACACCCGCATCTCCGGCGTGGCCGACCATCTGGCCAGCGATGACGGCCACGCGCTGGGCATTGCGCGGCGCATTGTCGGCAACCTGAACCGGGTGAAGAATCCGGAGATGGATATCAGGCCGGTGCGCGAACCGCTCTATCCGGCGGAAGACCTGTACGGCATCATCCCCACCGATACCCGCAAACCCTATGATGTGCGGGAGATCATCGCCCGCATCGTCGATGGCTCTGAACTGGATGAGTTCAAGGCCAATTATGGCACGACACTGGTCTGCGGCTTTGCCCGGCTGTGGGGGATGCCGGTCGGCATCATCGCCAATAACGGCATCCTGTTCAGCGAAAGTGCCGTGAAGGGTGCCCATTTCATCGAACTGTGCTGCCAGCGCAAAATCCCGCTGCTGTTCTTGCAGAACATCACCGGTTTCATGGTGGGCCGGAAATATGAAAATGCCGGCATTGCCAAGGATGGGGCCAAGCTGGTGACGGCGGTGGCCTGCGCCAATGTGCCGAAACTGACGCTGATCATCGGCGGCAGTTTCGGGGCCGGCAATTACGGCATGTGCGGTCGCGCCTTTAACCCGCGCTTCCTGTTCATGTGGCCCAATGCCCGCATCTCCGTGATGGGGGGCGAGCAGGCGGCCAATGTGCTGGCCACCGTGCGCCGCGACGGGCTGGAGGCGCAGGGCCGGGACTGGAGTGCCGAGGAGGAAGAGGCGTTCAAATCCCCGATCCGGGAGCAATATGAACGCCAGGGCCATCCCTACTACGCCTCTGCCCGGCTGTGGGATGATGGCATCATCGACCCTGCCGATACGCGTAACGTGCTGGGCCTGTCCCTGTCGGCGGCGCTGAACGCGCCCATTCCGCCGGCGAAGTTCGGCGTGTTCCGGATGTGATGGGGGAATGGCGATGAGCGATATCATTACATCCATCGATCCGCGCGGTGTGGCCACCGTCACGCTGAACCGCCCGGAGGTACATAACGCCTTCAATGATGTGGTCATTGCCGACTTGACCGGCATTTTCCAGCGGTTGGGCAATGATCCCGCCGTGCGCGTCATCGTGCTGCGCGGGGCGGGCAAGAGCTTTTCCGCCGGTGGCGATCTGAACTGGATGCGCCGGATGGCCAGCTACAGCCGGGAGGAAAATGTCGCCGACGCCATGGGCTTGGCCACCATGCTGCGCACCCTGAATGAATGCCCCAAGCCGACCCTGGCCGTGATCCACGGCCATTGCTTTGCCGGGGCGGTGGGGCTGGTGGCGGCTTGTGATATCGCAATCGCCGCCGATGCCGTGCAGTTTGCCTTGACGGAGGTGCGGCTGGGTCTGATCCCCGCCACCATCGGCCCCTATGTGGTGGCCGCGATGGGGGCCAGGGCCTGCCGGCGCTATTTCCTGACCGCTGAGCGGTTCGGTGCTGGGGAAGCCCATCGGTTGGGACTGGTGCATGAGGTGGTGGGGCCAGACGATCTGGACGCTGCCACCGAACGTCACATTGCCAATCTGCTGGCCGGCGGGCCGCTGGCACTGGCGGCGGCCAAAGACCTGATCCGCGTGGTCGATGGTCCGGTGACCGATGCCATGGTTGCCGACACTGCCGCTCGCATCGCCGATGCCAGGGCGGGGGATGAAGGCCGCGAAGGGCTGGCCAGTTTCTTTGACAAGCGCAAACCGGGATGGGTGAAATGAGCCGGATCAACTCTGTTCTGATCGCCAACCGGGGTGAGATCGCCTGCCGGGTGATCCGCACTGCCCGCCGGCTGGGCCTGTCCACCGTGGCGGTTTATTCCGATGCGGATGCCGATGCAATGCATGTGGCCATGGCCGACCGGGCGGTGCATATCGGCTCAGCCCCGGCGCGTGAAAGCTATCTGCTCGGCGAGCGCATCATTGAGGCGGCCAAGGCGGCGGGGGCGGATGCCATCCATCCCGGTTACGGCTTTCTGTCGGAAAACGCGGCATTTGCGGATGGGGTGGCGGCTGCCGGGCTGGTCTTCATCGGCCCACCGGCCAGCGCCATCCGCGCCATGGGCGGCAAGTCAGAAGCCAAGGCCCTGATGGAAGGGGCCGGCGTGCCCCTGGTGCCGGGTTATCACGGCGCTGACCAGGATGAAGCGTTATTGGCGGCAGAGGCCGCGCGCATCGGCTTTCCCGTGCTGATCAAGGCGTCGGCCGGCGGTGGCGGCAAGGGCATGAAGGTGGCGGAATCAGCGGCGGAGTTCCCTGCTGCACTGGCGTCCGCCAAGCGGGAGGCCAAGGCCAGCTTCGGCGATGATCGGGTGCTGATCGAAAAATATCTGGCCCGCCCGCGCCATGTGGAAATCCAGGTCTTCGCCGACAGTCAGGGCGATTGCGTCTATCTGTTCGAGCGCGATTGTTCCATCCAGCGCCGGCACCAGAAGGTGGTGGAGGAGGCGCCGGCCCCCGGCATGGACCCCGCCATCCGCGCCCGCATGGGGGCGGCGGCGGTGGCGGCGGCCAAGGCCATTGGCTATGTCGGTGCCGGCACGGTGGAGTTTTTGCTGGATAGCGATAATTCTTTTTATTTCATGGAGATGAACACCCGTCTTCAAGTGGAACATCCGGTAACGGAGGCGATCACCGGCCAGGATCTGGTGGAATGGCAATTGCGGGTGGCGGCAGGCGAACCCCTGCCGCTGCGCCAGGACCAACTGGCGATCAACGGCCATGCCATTGAGGTGCGGCTTTACGCTGAAGATCCGGCCAAGGGCTTCCTGCCGCAGACGGGCCGGCTGAACCATCTGCGCTTCCCCGAGGCGGGGCCGCATGTGCGGGTGGATACGGGCGTGCGGGCGGGTGACGCCATTTCCATCCATTACGATCCGATGATCGCCAAGCTGATCGTCTGGGACCGTGACCGTGCGTCCGCCGTGCAGCGGTTGCGCCGGGCGCTGGCGGCAACGGAAATTGGCGGACTGAACGCCAACGTGCCGTTCCTGTCCGCCATCGCCGCCCATCCGGGCTTTCTGGCGGCGGATTTGGATACGCGCTTTATTGACCGTTACGGCGACGATCTGTTGCCGCCGCACGCGACCCCGGCGGCGGATGTACTGGCGCTCGCCAGCCTGGGACTGGCACTGTCCCGCCACAGGGCAGGGGCTGCTGACCCGTGGGATGCGGTGGGTGGTTTGCTGCTGAACCTGCCAGCCTTGGACAAGGTTGAATGGCGTGAACCGGGCGAGGCGGCGGAGCGTTTGCCCGTCACCATCGGCTGGCGGCGTGATGGCTTTGTGATCCAGGCTGGCGGGCGGGAAATGCAGGTGCGCGATGCCGCCCTGGCCGCCGACGGCACCCTGACCCTGCGCCTGGATGACCAAAGGCTGACGGCGCGCTGGGTACGGGATGGGGAGGGGGCAACCCTGTTCCATGCCGGCGGCACCTACCGGTTATTGCTGGTTGACCCCCATGCCGGAAGCCATGGCGATGCCGGCAGCCACGGCCGCCTGACCGCCCCGATGCCGGGCAAGGTGATTGCCCTGCTGGTGGAAGAAGGGGCGGTTGTGACCAAGGGCCAGCCGGTGATCGTGCTGGAAGCGATGAAGATGGAACATACGCTGAAGGCCCCCGCCGACGGCACGGTAACGCATCTGCGCTATCAGGTGGGCGATCAGGTGGCCGAAGGCTTGGAACTTGTGGGGTTTGAGGCAGCGTAGCCCCCCTTACCCTTCCCCACAGATCACATGCAGGAAACTGCCGCTGACCCGCCCGCGCACGCCACCGGCGGGGCCAAGGTCGCGGCCCGTGGCGTCGTGCAGGCGGCAAAGCGGCTGGTCGTGGCCCGGTTCGCTGACGGTGGCATAGTGGAACTCATGCCCGCGCAGTCGCATTCCTGCCGGTCCCAGGGCGGCGTCGGCCAGCAGTTCGGCGCGGCGATAGCCCAAGGCCAGTTTGCGGCGTTTGAAACTGGTGGCATGGTCCAGCAGGCCGGCCATCGGGTGGATCACCCCGTCCGCATCCTCCAGCGTGCGGCCCAGCACCATGTAGCCGCCGCATTCCCCATGCACCGGGCGGGTGCGGGCGAAGTCGGCCAGCCCGGTGCGGAAATTCTCCGCCGCTGCCAGCGCTCCGGCGTGCAGTTCCGGGTAACCGCCTGCCAGCCAGCAGCTATCGGCATCCGCTGGTGGCGCCTGATTGGCCAGGGGGGAGAAGAAAGACAGTTCCGCCCCGCGCATTCGCCAGCCTTCCAGCAGATGCGGATAAAGGAAGCTGAAGGCGGCATCGCGGGCCACGGCCACCCGCTGGCCGGGCGGCGGGGGGATCAGGTGGCCGGCATCCGGCACTTGGGTGCGGATGGGGCCGGCCAGTGCCAGCAGCGCATCCAGGTCCACCGCCACCGCCAGTCTTTCCCCCAGCTTGGCCAGCAGCGCCTCCAGCCCCGCAATCTCCCCAGCCTGCACCAGCCCCAGATGGCGTTCGGGTACGGCCAGATCATTGTCACGCGGGATGCGGCCCAGCAAAGGCAGGCCGGCACGGGCCAGGCCCTGTTCCACCTGCTGGGCATGGCGGTCGCTCGCCACCCGGTTGGCGATGACGCCGGCCACCTTCACCGCTGGATCGAACCGCGCCATGCCGAATGCCAGCGCCCCCGCCGTCTGCGACTGGCCGGAAACATCCAGCACCAGCAGCACCGGCAGGCCCAGCCTTGCCGCCAGATCGGCCCCGGCGCCGCTGCGCCCCGGTTCCGCAGCCACGCCATCAAACAGGCCCATGGCCGCTTCCATGATGACGATATCGGCCTCTGCCGCCTGTCGGGCGGCCAGTGCATCCACCAGGGCGGGCGGCATGGACCAGCCATCCAGGTTCACGCTGGGCAGGCCGGTGGCCACCGTGTGAAAGGCGGGGTCGATATAATCCGGCCCGATCTTGGCCCCGGCCACGCGCAGCCCGCGCGCCCGGGCCGCTGCCATCAGCCCCAATGTCACCAGCGTTTTGCCGGAACCCGAACGCGGGGCGGCGACGATCAATCCCTTCATCACAAACCCCTGAAATCGGTTGCGGCAATATCCCCGATCACCAGAATGGCGGGGGCTTCCAGGCCTGCCTGTGCGGCGGTGTCGGCCAGGGTGGCCAGGGTTGCAGTGATACGGCGCTGCTTATCCGTGCCTGCCCAGGCGATGGCGGCAGCGGGCTTGTCCGCCTGCATCCCGCCTTCCATCAAGGCGGCGGCGATGATGGGCAGGTTCTTCATGCCCATATAGATCAGAATCGGCTGATCCAGCCGGGCCAGGGCTGCCCAATCCGGCGCACCCTCCCCGTCGGCCCCGTGGCCGGTGGCCAGCACCAGGGCCTGGTTCACTCCACGCATGGTGCCGGGCATCCCCGACAGGGCCAGCGCTGCCAGGCCCGAGGTCAGGCCCGGCAGCACGCGGAAGGGAATGCCGGCGGCAATCAGGGCCGCCACCTCTTCCCCGCCGCGCCCGAAAATGAACGGGTCGCCGCCCTTCAGGCGCAGCACGCGGCGGCCTTGGCGGGCCAGCTCGATCAGCCGGCTGGTGATATCGGCCTGCTGGGCCGATGGCTTGCCGCCGCGCTTGCCGGCAAATTCCAGCACCGCACCGGGGGCGGCCAGGGCCAGCACGCGATCATCCACCAGCGCATCATGCACGATCACATCGGCCAGATGCAGGGCTGTGGCCACGCCCAGGGTCAGGTGCGCCGGATCGCCTGGCCCGGCCCCGGCCAGCCAGACGCTGCCGGGGGTGAATTCCGGCAAATGGCCGCCTTGCAGATGGGCGAGGTGCTGGAGAATACTGGTCATGATGCGGCCCTGCGATTATAGCAGCCCTTATGAATGATGATCCCGATCAGCCCAAACCCACAGGTCCGCTGCGCCATGGCTGGACGACGGGGGCCTGCGCCACCGCCGCCGCCAAGGCGGCGTATCAGGCGCTGCTGACCGGGCAGTTCCCCGACCCGGTACAGATCACCCTGCCGGGCGGCCAGCAACCGGCCTTTGCCCTGGCGCGGGAGGCGCTGGGCGAGGGGGAGGCCATGGCTGCGGTGGTGAAGGATGCCGGCGACGATCCCGATGTTACCCATGGGGCCCTGGTTTGGGCCCGTGTGCGATCCCGGCAGGATGGCGGGGCCGGTATCCGCTTTCTGGCCGGCGACGGCGTGGGCACGGTCACGCGGCCCGGATTGCCGCTGGCGGTGGGGGAGCCGGCGATCAATCCGGTACCTCGCCGCATGATCAGTGCTGAACTGACCAGCCTGAACAACGGGTTGCAGCCCGATCTTGATATAGAGGTTGGGGTGGAAAATGGCCAGGAACTGGCCCGCCACACCCTGAACGGGCGCTTGGGCATTGTCGGTGGCCTGTCCATTCTGGGCACCACGGGGATCGTGGTGCCCTATTCCTGTGCGGCCTGGATCGACAGCATTCATCGTGGGGTGGACGTGGCCCGCGCGCTGGGCCTGCGCCACATCGCCGCCAGCACCGGTTCCACCTCCGAAGCGGCGGTGCAGGCGTTTTATGGCCTGCCGGAACATGCCCTGATCGATATGGGGGATTTTGTCGGCGGGCTGCTGAAATATCTGCGCCGGCATCCGGTGGAACGGCTGTCCATCGCGGGCGGCATCGCCAAGATGGTGAAGCTGGGCCAGGGGCTGATGGATCTGCATTCCAAGCGCGGGCGGGTCGATCTGGACCGGCTGGCCGAGATCGCCGCCCGCTGCGGGGTGGAGGCTGAACGCACCGCCCTGATCCGCAGTGCTGCCGGGGCGGGGGAAGCGTTGGTGATTGCCGGTGCGCAGGCGGGGGCCATGGCCGATCTTGTGGCGGTGGAGGCGCGCGATGTGGTGGCCGCCGCTCTGGAGGGCAGCGGCGTTCTGGTGGAGGTGCTGGCCTTCGACCGGCAAGGCGTGCTGCTGGCTCATGCACCCTTCCCGGACGCGGTGGGGCGGAACCGCCGGTCATAATCGCGGCTGTAAAGGGCGCTTTCGCGGAAATCCCCGACATCCAGCGCCGGGCCGATCAGGATCAGGGCGGACCGTTCCGGCGGGCTTTGCCGCACCTGCTCCACAATATCGGCCAGCGTGCCCTTGATCACCCGTTCCTCCGGCCAGGAGGCGCGGAAAACCACGACCGCCGGGCAGGTGGGGCCGTAATGCGGCAGGGCCTCCGCCACCACCGCATCCAGCACATGGATGGCCAGATGCACGGCCAGCGTGGCCCCGGTGGCGGCATAGGCGGCCAGCTTTTCGCCTTCCGGCATGGCCGAGGCGCGGCCCGACATGCGGGTCAAGACCAGGGTTTGCGCCACGCCCGGCACCGTCAGTTCCCGGCCCAGCGTGGCGGCGGCAGCGGCAAAGGCCGGCACCCCCGGTGTCAGCGTGTAGGGGATGCCCAGTTGGTCCAGCCGCCGCAATTGTTCCGCCACGGCGCTGTAGATCGACAGGTCGCCCGATTGCAGCCGCGCCACATCATGCCCATCGGCCTGGGCACGCTGGAACTCTGCCACGATGCCATCCAAGTCCAGCGGGGCGGTATCCACCAGCCGCGCGCCGGGCCGGCACCAGGACAAAACCTCGGGTGAGACGACCGAGCCGGCATAAAGGCAGACCTCACACCTTGCCAGCAGGTCACGCCCGCGCACGGTGATCAGGTCCGCCGCACCAGGGCCGGCGCCGATGAAATGGATGGTCGTCATGGGCGAGCCTCAGGCGTGGAAATATGCTGTTTTGGTAAAGGGGTGGCTCCCTCCACCAAGGCCACCACCACCCCGCCGGCCACATGGCGGGGCAGCAGGGGGCGGGCGTTGGGGCCGGCGGTGGCAAGGGCGGCGGCTTCGGCGACAGAGGGCAGGCCGGTCAGGGTGGTGACGGCGGCGCTGGGCTGGCTGACCGGCTGGGCGGTGAGGGCGTCGCTATCCAGCAGATGCAGGGGCAAACCCCAGCCCTCAGCCAGGGCCAGCAGGCCGGGTTCGTCCCCCTTGCCGGCCCAACTGGCCAGGGCCGTCAGGTCGGCGCGGGTCCGCCCGGCACTGGCCAGGGCACCGTCCAGCGCGCTGGACAGCGCTTCCAGCGTTGTGCCCCGGCGGCAGCCGATGCCGGCGATCAGGGGGCGGCCTACCATGGTTTTTCCCAGCGCCATTGCACGATGGGCATGGCGGGTCGCCAGCCTGTTAACGGGCCGACGGGGGCGGCCTGGGCAATGTCCAGCCGCAGCAGGCTGCCGCCATGGGCGGCATGTTCGGCCAGCAACAAAGCCTCTGTTTCCAGCGTCACCGCATTCACCACCAGCCGCCCGCCGGGGTTCAGCGCCTCACGGCAGGCCGCCAGCAGGCCCGCTTTCGCACCGCCCCCGATGAACACGGCATCGGGGGTGGGCAGGGTGGCGATGGCGTCGGTGCTGTCGGCGTTGATGATGGTCAGATCGGGCACGCCGAAGCGGCGGGCATTTTCGGCGATGCGGGCGGTGCGGTCGGGCTGGCGTTCCACGGCGATGGCGCGCTGGGCCGGATGACGCAGGCACCATTCAATGGCGATGGAGCCGGACCCTGCCCCCAGATCCCACAGCAATTCTCCCCGGCGGGGGGAGAGGGCGGCCAGGGTCAGCGCCCTGACGGGGGCCTTGGTGATCTGCCCATCATGCTGGAACCAGTCATCCGGCAGGCCCGGCGTCAGCCGGGGCAGGTTTGCCGCCGGTTCCGCCACCAAGGTGACGGCCAGCAGGTTCAGCGGATCGGCGCTGATACCGGTGAAATCCCGCGCGCGGCCATCGGCCCGGCTTTCTGCCGGCCCGCCCAAACGGTTGAACAGGGTCAGTTGGGAGGGGCCGAACCCGTCCGCCACCAGCATCTGCGCGATGGCTGCCGGGGCTGCTGCGTCGCTGGTCAGCAATAACAGGCGTTGGCCGGGGTGCAGATGCCGGCGCAGGCGGGTGATATCGCGGCCATGCAGGCTGACGATGTCCACATCGGCCAGCGGCCAGCCCAGTCGGGAGGCGGCCAAGGCGGGGGCCGACGGGGCCGGATAGGCGATCCATTCCCCTGCCGCCAGATGCGGTGCCAGTGTCGCCCCCACCCCATAAAGGAACGGGTCGCCCGATGCCAGCACCACCACCACCCGCCCGCGTGCGGCCAGCAGGGCGGTGATGCCATCAGCAAAGGGACTGGGCCAGGGGTGCGCCTGCCCCTGGATCAGCGATGCCGCCAGCGACAAATGACGCTTGCCGCCAAACACCAGTTCGGCAGCGGCCAGGGCTTCACGCGCAGCGATGCCCAAACCATCTGGCCCATCCTCCCCGATGCCGATGATGGACAGCCAGGGGGTGGGGGCGGCATGATCCGCCGGATTTTCCATTGCCGGACCCGCCATCAGCCATGCCCCCGCTTTATTCCGCCCCATCCATCCTGATCCTGGGCGGCACCACCGATGCCCGGCTGCTGGCCAAGGCATTGGCGGAACAGGGGGGAAGGCGGGTGGAATTGTCGCTGGCCGGGCGCACCAAGGCGCCCTTGGCCATGCCGGTGCCCACCCGTGTGGGTGGTTTTGGCGGGGCGGCGGGGCTGGCCGATTATCTGCGGGCAGGCGGGTTCAGCCTGCTGGTGGATGCCACCCATCCTTTTGCCGCCCGCATTTCCGCCAATGCGGTGCAGGCGGCGAGGCTGGCGGAGGTGCCCTTGATCTCCCTCCATCGGCCCGGCTGGGAGGCTCAGGCCGGCGATGATTGGCGCATGGTGGCCGATGTGCCGGCGGCAGTGGCGGCGCTGGGGCCGGCTGCCGCCCGCGTCTTTGTCACCCTGGGTCGGCAGGAGGTGGCCCCCCTGCTGGCCGCCCCGCAGCACCATTACCTGATCCGCAGCGTTGACCCCATCGACCCACCCTTGCCCCTGCCGCACCTGGAATGTGTGCTGGACCGGGGGCCGTTCAGCCTGGACGGCGAAATGGCCCTGCTGCGCCAGCACCGCATCAGCCATATCCTGTCCAAGAATAGCGGGGGGGAGGCCGCCCGCGCCAAGCTGGATGCGGCGCGCCAACTGGGTATCCCCGTCATCATGGTCGCCCGCCCGGATAAGCCTGCAGGAATGCTGGTGGAGAATGTGGCGGGGGTGCTGGGCCTGCTGCATCAAACCGGCCCTGCGATGGATCGCGGGGTATAGACCAGCGGTTCCAGCCCTGGCCGTTCCAGCACCCTGGTTTCCGCCGTGCCAATCAGCACACAGGTGGACATATCCACCTGTTCAGGGTCAGCCGCCGCCAGCGTGGTGAAGATCACGTTTTCATCCGGCCTGCCGATGGCGCGGCCGAAAATCACCGGCACCGTGCCGGGCAGCAGGTCGCGCAGCAGGGCCAGGGCCTGGCCCAACTGGTGCGGTCGTGCCTTGGAGCGGGGGTTATAGAAGGCCATGACGAACCCGCCCGTGGCGGCGGCGCGCAGGCGGTTTTCAATCACCGACCAGGGTTTCAGATTGTCCGACAGCGAAATGGCGCAGAAATCATGCCCCAAGGGCGCGCCGACGCGCGCGGCCACGGCCAGCATGGCGGTGATGCCGGGGATGATCTGTAGATCCACCATGCGCCAGGCTGGCGGCCCCTGTTCCATCTGTTCCAGCACGGCGGCGGCCATGGCGAACACGCCGGGGTCGCCGCCTGTCACCATCGCCACCTGCCGCCCTTCCTCCGCCACCAGCCGCAGGGCATGGGCGGCCCTGGCCGCTTCTTCCCGGTTGTCGGTGGGGATGATGCGCTGGTGGGGGGCGAGGTGCAGCCGGTCCAGATAGGGGCCATAGCCCAGCAGCCAGTCGGCCCGCGCCAGGGCCGCGGCGGCCTGCGGGGTGATCTGGTCGGCGGGGCCGGGCCCCAGCCCGATAATGGCAAGATGGCCACTCATTCCGCTGCCTCCGCCTGGGCCAATGCCACATCCTGCCAGCCGGGCAGCAGGATGATGGAGAAATAGGGGGCGGGAAGATCGGCATCCCGTTCCGCCAGTGTCATCACCTTCTGCCCCGGCTGGCTGCCGCGTTCGACATAGAGCGCATCATCCAGCCGCCCGGCGCGGGCCAGCGCCCGGCGGATTTTCGGCAGGTTGCCGCCCACCTTCATGATCACGGCGGCATCGGCCCCGGCCAGCCGTTCGGCCAGCGCATCTTCCCCCAGCGTGCCGGGCAACACGCACAGCACATCGTCACCCTGGGCGATTGGCACCCCAGCGGCGGCCCAGCAGGCGGCCATGCCGGTGACACCCGGTACCACCTCCACCGGGAAACGCCCGGCCAGCCTTCGATGCAGATGCATGTAGGAACCGTAGAACAGCGGGTCGCCCTCCGACAGTACCACCACATCGCGCCCAGCGGCCAGATGGGTGGCGATGCGGGCGGCGGATTCCTCATAAAAAGCCGTGATGCGGCTGCGATAGGCATCGCTGTGCAGCGGCAGTTCGGTCGTCACCGGATATGCGAGTTCCTCCACCACCACATCGGCGCGCATCAGGCCGGCCACCGTGGTGCCGGCATTGCCCAGCCGTCCCGCCTTGCAGAAGCGCGCCACCACGGGGGCCTCGCGGATCAGGCGGGCAGCCTTCAGCGTCATCAATTCCGGGTCGCCGGGGCCGGTGCCCACGCCATAAAGCCGCCCCGTCATGCTGTCAGCCCTGCCAGGGCATTGATGGCGGCTGCCGTCATGGCGCTGCCGCCCAGCCGCCCCTCCACGGTCAGCCAGGGCAGGGCGGGGGCAACCGCCATCAAGGCCTGCTTGGATTCCATGGCCCCGACAAAGCCCACCGGCATCCCGATGATGGCCGCCGGCTGGGGTGCCCCCGCCTCCAGCATTTCCAGCAGGTGAAACAGGGCGGTGGGGGCATTGCCGATGGCCACCACGCTGCCGGCCAGATCATCGCGCCACAGCTCCAGCGCTGCCGCCGACCGTGTGGTGCCCAGCCGTTCGGCCAAGCCCGGCACATCCGCATGGTGCAGGTGGCATATCACCCGGTTATCGGCGGGCAGGCGGGACCGGGTGACGCCACGTACCACCATTTCCGCATCGCACAGGATGGGGGCACCCGCACGCAGGGCCTGGGCAGCCTGGGACACGGCACCGGGGGCAAAGGCGAAATGGCGTGCGGCTTCCACCATGCCGCAGGCATGGATCATGCGGATGGCCACCTCTGCCTCCTGCCCATCGAAGCGGGACAGGTCCGCCTCGGCCCGGATGGTGGCGAAGGACTGGCGGTAAATGGCCGCCCCGTCCTTTTCATACTCATAAGGCATCGTTTCGCCTTTCCCCCATGGCGGCCAGACCGGCGGCAAGCCGGCTGACATCATCCCCTTGCAAATCCCAACCATCCGCCGTGGCGATGGCCTGTGCGGTGCCATCCCCCGGTGCCCCGCAGCCTTTGCCACAGCCTGACAGATGCAGCACCCCATAATTCCCTGCTGCCAATGCCGTTGCCAGCCCCCGCGTGGGCCGGAGCGCCGACCCGCAGGCAGGTGCGCCCGGACAGGCGGTGACGGCCAGCCGTGGGTCGGCATCGTCGGTGGCAAGGAAGGGCGGGAAGCAACCTGCCCCCTGCTGCCCCCACACCGCCAGCCGCCGTCCCGCCGCTGGCCGCAGCGCGGTGAGGCCCGGTATGGCCAGCAGTTCCCGCAATTGCGCGGATGTCAGCGCGCCGAAGGCGGGGGCCAGCAGATGAATGCCGCGTGTCTTAGGGCCGAGGGGGAGAGGGTGGCTTCGTACCGCCGTCGCGCTATCAATGGCTGCCTCCCCCGCGAAAGCGGGGGGCCAAGGGCCAGGGGCGTAAAGGTCGGGCGTGTTGCCCCTGGTTCCCCGCTTTCGCGGGGAAGGCAATGTTGGGGCAGCGGCGGCGTTCAGCTCCATCCCCCGGCACCCCGCCCGCGCCAAGCGCTCTAGATAATCCCGCACCAGCGCCGGCCCGGCATCCGCCCGGCATTCGGCCAGAACCTGCTCCCCCACAATCAGCCATAGCTGACTGCCCATCGAAGCGGGACAGGTCCGCCTCGGCCCGGATGGTGGCGAAGGACTGGCGGTAAATGGCCGCCCCGTCCTTTTCATACTCATAAGGCATCGTTTCGCCTTTCCCCCATGGCGGCCAGACCGGCGGCAAGCCGGCTGACATCATCCCCTTGCAAATCCCAACCATCCGCCGTGGCGATGGCCTGTGCGGTGCCATCCCCCGGTGCCCCGCAGCCTTTGCCACAGCCTGACAGATGCAGCACCCCATAATTCCCTGCTGCCAATGCCGTTGCCAGCCCCCGCGTGGGCCGGAGCGCCGACCCGCAGGCAGGTGCGCCCGGACAGGCGGTGACGGCCAGCCGTGGGTCGGCATCGTCGGTGGCAAGGAAGGGCGGGAAGCAACCTGCCCCCTGCTGCCCCCACACCGCCAGCCGCCGTCCCGCCGCTGGCCGCAGCGCGGTGAGGCCCGGTATGGCCAGCAGTTCCCGCAATTGCGCGGATGTCAGCGCGCCGAAGGCGGGGGCCAGCAGATGAATGCCGCGTGTCTTAGGGCCGAGGGGGAGAGGGTGGCTTCGTACCGCCGTCGCGCTATCAATGGCTGCCTCCCCCGCGAAAGCGGGGGGCCAAGGGCCAGGGGCGTAAAGGTCGGGCGTGTTGCCCCTGGTTCCCCGCTTTCGCGGGGAAGGCAATGTTGGGGCAGCGGCGGCGTTCAGCTCCATCCCCCGGCACCCCGCCCGCGCCAAGCGCTCTAGATAATCCCGCACCAGCGCCGGCCCGGCATCCGCCCGGCATTCGGCCAGAACCTGCTCCCCCACAATCAGCCATAGCTGATCCACACCCACCCAGCGCAGGCGCAGGTCGGCGGTCAGTTGGTCCAGCCGGCCTGCCGCGTCCAGCGCCACTGTCACCTTGGGCGGCAGGCCGGGGGGCAGCGGGTGGGTGGTCAGCAGATCGGCCAGCCGGGCGGCCAGGGTGTGGCTGTCGCCCATGGCGCGGGGATCGTCCGGCCCCAGCGGGTCGGTGGCCAGCACTGGGCGGCTTTCCACGAAACCGGCTTCCAGCAGCCGCGCTTGGGCCGCCGCCACCGTTTCATCCCGTAACCCCCGCACCTGCACCGCCCCGCGCAATGTCAGGTCGATCAGCCCATTGCCCAGCCCTTCCGCCACATCGGCCAGTTCGGCCCAGGCGGCGGCTGGCATGGGGGCGATGGGTGTCAGGCGCAGCATCAGCCCATCGCCGGTGCGCATGGGCCGTGCCAAGCTGGGGCAGTCGCGGCGGGGGGCGGGTTTATTCATGCCGCTTCCCCTTCCAGCCAGCGGGACAAGGGCGAAAGATCATTGCGGCGGCAGGGCCACAGCCCATCCCGCCGCAGCCAGTCCAGCCTTTCGGCGATGGCGCGCCCGGCAGCGGGGTTTTCCCGCGCCAGGAAATCCGCCACGGCGGGATCAGCCAGATAGGCATCGAACAGCAGGTCGAACAAAACCCCATCCACCAGCGACCCACCATCCGGCCCCCGGCCCTTTGTGGCGCGGGCAAAATCGGCCAGCCGGTCCACCGCTTCGGCCATTTCCGCCCCACCACGCGGACCATGGCGCATCAGGCCCTGGATATGGCGGGGATGGGCCGCACGTCCGCGCACGATGCGGGCCAAGGCGGCGGCCAGCGGGCGCGGGCGGGGCCGTTCCGGGTTGCTGGTATCCAGCACGATCAGCCCGGCATCGGCCCGTGCCGCCAGCGCGAAACCGCCGATGAAATTGGCATCGGCCCCGCCCTGCAACAGGTCGCGGTGCGGATCGTCCGCCCCATGCACCAGCAGATCGGCCCCCTGGACCCGCCGGGCGAAGGCACCGGGGGCGGGGATCATGCCGCCATCCGCCTTCAGCGCAAAACCGGCGGCCTCCAGATAAGCACTCGCCAGATCGGCGGCGTTGATGGTGGGGTCGGAGAGCGCGCCATCAATGCCGCTGCCATAGCGGCCCGGCGCGCAACTGAACAGGCGCAGCAGGTCATCCCCGGCGCGCGCGGCGGCCGCCAGGGGATTATCCTCGTCACTTTCATCGCGGGCGGCCACGGCCTGAATGGCGCTGTCCAGCAGGGCGATCTGGGCCGGGAACAGGTCACGGAACAGGCCGGACAGGCGGCAGGTGACATCCACGCGCGGCCAATCCAGCACGGCGGGGGGCAACACCTCCACCCCGCGTACCCGGCCGGTGGCCGGTTCCCACAGCGGGCGACAGCCCAGGAAGGCCAGAACCTGCGCCACCTCCTCCCCGCCTGTACGCAAGCCGGCGCTGCCCCACAGGTCCAGCACCAACTGACGCGGCATCTCCCCCTTTTCCTGCAAATGCAGGCGGATCACCGCGTCGGCGGCCTTGCGCGCCAGGGCAAAGGCGGTGGGGGTGGGCAGGGTGCGGGGATCGCTGGTGAACAGGTTGCGCCCGCTGGGCAGCACATCCAGCCGCCCGCGAGCGGGTGCCCCCGCCGGGCCGGGGGGCAGGTGCCGGCCCGCCAGCGCGGTCAACAGCCCGTCGCGTTCGCCCGCCGCACTGGCGATGATCTCAGGTGCGGCCCCCGCCGGGGCTTGGCCATAGATGTGTAGGCCATCCTGCAGCGCCATGTCTTTCAGGTCACAGAGCCAGGCATCGATGCGGCGCAGTGCCTCCCCGCCCTCCTGGCTTTCCAGGCCAAGGGTGGAAAGCAGGCCCTGGGCGCGGGCTTCATCCAGGATCAGGCTGCCCAGCCGGTCGCGCCGGCGCGGGTCCACCCCATCGGCCTGGGCATATTCCTCCACCAGCCGTTCCAGCTCTGCCATCGGGCCGGTCAGCGAGCCTTCCGCCAGCGGCGGGGGCAGGTGGCCGGGGGTGATGGCGGCCAGACGGCGTTTGGCCTGCGCCGCTTCACCGGGATTGGTCAGAATGAAGGGATAGATCACCGGCAGGGCGGATATGGCCAGTTCCGGGAAACAATCCGGCGTCAGCGCCACGGCCTTGCCGGGCAGCCATTCCAGCGTGCCATGCGCCCCCAGATGCAGCAGGGCGTGGGGTGCCTGTGCCTGCATCCAGTGGCAAAAGGCCATCAGCCCATGGCGTGGCGGCAGGCTGACATCATGGTAATCGGCCCGGCGCTGATCAAACCGCCCGCGTTCGGGCGGCAGGGCCAGCCAGTGCGGGCCGCAGGCCAGGGCGCGGAAATGGAAGGCCCCATCGCGGAATATCGGGTCATCCTGCGGCGGCCCCCAGGCTTCCAGCATCCGGCGGGCGGCGTCCGGGTGTGCATCCAGCCATGCCTGATAGGCGGACAGGGGCAGGTGGGCGGCGGCATCCCCCTGGATGATGCCATCCAACAGGGCGCGGTCCGTTGCCGGCAGCGGCCCGGCCTGCCAGCCGGCGCCGTGCAACAGGTTGATGATGGCGCGCAGGCTGGCCGGCACATCCAGCCCCACGGCATAAGCCTCCCGCCCCGCCGCCCCCGGATAATCGGGCAACAGGATCACCAGACGGCGCTGAACTGCCGGGGTGTGGCGCAGGCGCAGCCGGGCCAGCACCCGTTCCACCACCTGATCCAGCAAGGCCGGTTCCGGGCGGGAGAGCGCCACGGCGGTGGCATCATCGGCCTGTTTGAAGGCAATCGCCCCGCTTAGCACCCGGCCATCAATTTCCGGCAGCACCACATGCATGGCAAGGTCCGATGCGCCCAGGCCCCGATCCGATGCCGCCCAGGCATCACGCAGGGTGGTGGCATTGACCAGATGTAACAAGGGCGCATCGCCAAAGGGCAGGTCGCCGCCACCGCCAAACGCCGTCAGCGTCAATACCAGATCGACCGGGCCAATGTTGTGGGCGGCCAGGGCGTCGGCCACCCCCGGCACCTTCAGCCCTGGCAGGTGGAAGGCATGGACCGCCACCCCCGCCCCCGCCAGCCTTTCGATCAGCATATCCGCCGGGGCGGTATCCCCAGCCAGCACCTGGGAGCGGTAGAGCAATACCACCACCCGCCCCGCCGACCCGTCGCCGGCCATGGCATAGGGGGCAACCAGCGGGGCGGCCACGGCAGCGGGAATATCCTTCCCGCCATCCAGCAGGCTGCCCATCCCCCGCACCAACCCGTCGGCATTGGCCATGCCACCGGCGCGGAACAGGGCCAGCAGGCGGGACAAAGCGGGGCCGGGCAGGGTGGACAGGTCCGCCAGCCGTGGATCGTCCCGATCCTCCCCCGGCAGCAGGGCCAGTTGGATGCCATGGCGCTGGCAGCGCTGGGCCAGACTTTCAGCACCATAGCGCCACCAGTCCAGCCCGCCCAGCACCCGCACCACGATCAGTTTGGCATGGCGGGCCGTGCGGTCCAGCCACAAATCCACTGACATCGGGTGCGCCAGCACGCGCAGATTGACCAGCCCCAGGCCCCAGCCCACACTAGCGGCGGCATGGGCCGCCCCCAGTGATTGCAGGTCGCTGTCGGAAAAACTGGCCACCAGCACGTCGGCCACCGGCTGGGCAATATCGACGGCTGCCGATTGCTCATCCAGAAGGGCGCTGCTGGTGGCCAGAAGATGCATGGTGGATCAGCCGGCCAGAAGGGCGGCCACGGCAGCGCGGTCAAACCCGTGCAGCCCGATGGCGACCAGTTTGCCCTGCCGTTCCTCAAACTTCTCCCACAGCCGGTCATAATATTGGTTCACCCGGCCCCCCACCGCCTGCACGGCCAGCCGCATCGGCTTGCCGGCCACGGCGACATGGCCCTTCACCCGCAGAATGCCATGGTCACGGGCCAGCGCCTCAATCCGGGCGGTCAGAGCGGCGGCATCGGCCAGCGGCGGCACGGGCACGACCACGCTGTCGAAATCATCATGATCATGGTCTTCTTCCGCGTCATGATGGGTGCGGCGGTTTTCGATATCCTGCTCCGTCGCCAGCCCCAGGCCCAGCAGCAGGTCAGGCGAAACCCTTCCTTCCACGGCAGGGATGATGCCGACACCGCGCGGCAGGGCGCGTTCCACGGCGGCACGGGCGCGGGCCTGGCCCGCCGCGTCCAGCAAATCATCCTTGGTCAGCACCACCAGATCGGCACAGGCAATCTGGTCGCCAAACACCTCTTCCAGCGGGTTGTCATGGTCCAGCGCCGGGTCGGCGGCGCGCTGGCTTTCCAGGGCGGCCAGATCGCCGGCCACCTGACCATCGGCCAGGGCAGCACCATCCACCACGGCCACCACGGCATCCACCGTCACCCTGCCCTTGATCGCCGGCCAGTTGAAGGCCTGCACCAGCGGTTTGGGCAGGGCCAGACCGCTGGTTTCAATCAGGATATGCTCGACCGCCGGCTGGCGGGACAGCAGCACATCCAGCGTGGGCGCAAAATCATCGGCCACGGTGCAGCACAGGCAGCCATTGGCCAGTTCGACGATATTTTCATCCGGGCAGGTCTCATCCCCACAGCCCTTCAACAGCGCACCATCCACGCCGACATCGCCGAATTCATTGACGATCACCGCCAGCCGCCGCCCGCCGGCATTGCCCAGCAGGTGGCGCACCAGGGTGGTTTTGCCGGCACCCAGAAAGCCGGTGATGATGGTGCAGGGCACCTTGTTGAGATTGCTCATGGTTTTGGACTTTCAACCGGCAGCGATGGGGGCGGGGAAGGCGGGCAGGCGGGCGATCAGCCCCTTTTTCAGGGCGGGCGGACGGGTGCGCCAGGGCAGCAACCCATCCTGCGATTCCGCCAGCAGCCGGGCGGCGGCCAGCAGGTCGGCGGGGCCGCTGGCCGGGTCAATCTCCCCGAACAGATATTGCCAGCGCCCGGCACATTGCAGCGCGGCCGACGGGCCACGGTTGCAGTTGCCCAGGCAATCCACCACCTGCACCGCCACGTCATTGGGCTGGCTGTCGCACAGGCCGCGCGCCAGCACGGCCCCCGGTCGTTGGTCGGGGGCCAAGTCCGGCGGCGCATCAGGCCCCCGGCAGGAACGGCAGACGGACACCACGGGCCGAACCGGCCCGGCATCTGCTGCAATCATCATCTGGTCGGTCATCTTCCCCGTATCCGGCCGTTCTTTCCAGGGATGCCGGACAGGGAAGCACCGCGATCAAGGCGGCTCCATCGGCGCAGGCAGAAAGCTGGCCGACCGGCACCGGGGCACCCCGCCCGAAACCGTCCCTGACGCGCGGCAGGTCTCCTGGCTCATGGGTCATCACCTGTTCCGCCTTCCCGGTTCCGGTAAAGAACCAGTGGCCTGGATGAAACAGGCTCGCCACACACAGTTGCGGGGGCAGCCACGGTCGCCGATGTGCCCGTCCCGCTTATCGGATTGGGCAAAACATCAGGTCCGTGTTCCCTTTTAACGCCGACCGGGTTGCACAGGCCCGGCCGACGACCGGCGCAATTGGCAATAGACCGGATGGCAGAGGCGCTTGTCAATCATCCCGGCTTGGCCCCATAGTGGCGGCGCATTCCAACGGTTGCCGGATTCAATACCGGCATGAAAAGGGAACGCGGTCGGCCGGACCCCATCCGGTTACAAGCCGCGGCTGCCCCCGCAACTGTGTGCGGCGAGCGTTCGGTCCATTCAGGCCACTGGTTTTCATGCTTGAAAACCGGGAAGGCGGACCTGACGCGCCATCAGCCGCAAGCCAGGAGACCTGCCGCTGGAACCATAGCCGCAACCGTCCTCGGAGGGAGGACGTAAGAGGAGGAAGTATGTCGTTTCAATTCCGCTGCACCGCTGGCTGCGGTGCCGCCCTGGCGGCCAGCCTGATCGCCACGCTGCCGGCCCATGCCCATCACATGATGGATGGCAAGCTGCCGGCCACCTTCATGCAGGGGCTGCTGTCCGGCCTGGGCCATCCGGTGATCGGGCTGGACCATCTGGCCTTCACCCTGGCCGCCGGTCTGGCCGTGGCCGCCGCCGGCCTGCCGCTGCTGCTGCCGGTGCTGTTCGTTGCGATCTCCTGCATTGGCGTGGGGCTGCATGTGGCGGGTGTCAACCTGCCGGCATCCGAACTGCTGGTGGCGCTGTCGGTGCTGACGGCCGGCAGTGTGATTGCCAGCGGGCGCAAGCTGCCGGTCGCATTCTGGGCCGCCTTGTTCGCCTTTGCCGGCCTGTTCCATGGCTATGCCTATGGCGAGTCGATCTATGGTGCGGAGGCGACGCCGATTGCGTCATATCTGCTGGGTCTCGCGGTGATTCAGTCCCTCATTGCCGTGGGGGCGGCGCTGGCCCTGCGCAACCGCGCCTGGATCGCCGGCCTGTTCCCGCGTTTGGCGGGCGGTTTGGTGGCCCTGGTCGGGCTGGCGGTGCTGGCGACGCAGGTTTGAAAAACTGTTCCAGTATTTTGTGTGTCAGCGCTTCCTCCCCGTCATCCCGGCGAAAGCCGGGACCTAGGGCCACAAGATCGACGTCAACGCCTGTTGATTGATCCGGCTGAAAGGTGGGGCGCGTTGCCCCTGGGTCCCGGCTTGCGCCGGGATGACGGGGAAGGGGTGAACGGATATGTCACTCAAGGCCGGGCCGCTCCCATAGCGCCCGGCCTTTTCTGTCGCATTGTTTTGTTATGTTATAATGTATAAATCGAAGCGAGTTTACCCACGGCAAGGCGGGAGAGCGGTGGCCATGGCCGATGCCCTGATCGAAATTGACAATCTGCGCCATTCCATTGGCGGGCGGGATATCCTGTCTGTTCCGGCGCTGCATCTGGCCAAGGGGCAGCATGGTCTGCTGCTGGGCCCCAGCGGCAGCGGCAAGACCACGCTGCTGAACCTGCTGGCGGGGCTGTTGCCGGTGATGGCGGGCAGTTTCAAGCTGCTGGGCCAGGATATGCGCCAGTTGGGCCCCGCGGGGCTGGATCGGTTACGGGCCCAGCATATCGGCATCGTTTTCCAGCAACTTCATTTGATCGAGGCGGTGACCATCGCCGACAATCTGCGGCTGGCCCAGACGCTGGCCGGTCATGCGGTGGATGAGGCGGTGATCAAGGAACTGCTCTCCCGCGTCGGGCTGGGGGACCGGGCCAAGGCCCGCCCGTCCGACCTGTCGCAGGGGGAACGCCAGCGGGTGGCGGTGGCCCGCGCCCTGGTAAACCGCCCGGCCCTGCTGCTGGCGGACGAGCCGACCAGCGCGCTGGATGATGAGAATTGCGCCGCCGCCCTGGACCTGCTGTTGCAGCAGGCCGATCTGAGCGGTGCCACCCTGCTGATCGCCACGCATGACCAGCGGTTGACGGTGCGGGTGCCGGTGGCCCTGCGCCTGACCAAGCCGGAAGGGATGGCAGCATGAACATGCTCACCCTCAGCCTGGCCTATCTGCGCCAGCGGGCGCTGACCAGCCTGTTGAACCTGCTGCTGCTGGCCCTGGGTGTGGCCACCATCAGCTTTCTGTTGATGCTGGACCGGCGGATCGAGGATCGGTTGGCCCGCGATGTCGCCGGTTTCGACATGGTGGTGGGGGCCAAGGGCAGCCCGCTGCAACTGGTGATGTCCGCCCTGCTGCATATCGATACGCCGACGGGCAATGTGCCGCTGTCGGCGCTGGACACCCTGCGTGCCAACCGGCTGGTGCGCGAAGTGGTGCCGGTGGCGCTGGGCGATAATTACCAGGGCTATCGCATCGTCGGCACGGAACCCGCCTATATCGACCATTATGGCGGCAAGCTGGCCCAGGGTCAGCTCTTCGCCCAGCCGATGGAAGCCGTGCTGGGGGCCACGGCGGCGGCCACAGCCGGCCTGAAAATTGGCGACAGCTTTGCCGGCAGCCACGGCCTGACGGCGGGTGGGGAGGTGCATTCCTTTGCCCCCTACAAGGTGGTGGGCATTCTGGCCCCCACCGGCAGTGTGCTGGACCGGCTGGTGCTGACCCCGGTGGCCAGTGTCTGGGCCGTGCATGAGCATCACCACCATCATCATCATGATGGCGATGATCATGACGAGGATGGGGACGCCGATGGCGATCATGACCATGATCACGACCATGCCATGGCCGGGGCGGATCATGATGAAGACCACGACCATGATCATGATGCCAAGGAAGAGCCGGGCCATGAGCCGCACCGGGAGGTGACGGCCCTGCTGGTGCGCTATGCCACGCCGCTGGCCGCCGCCCGCCTGCCGCGGGAGATCAATACCGGCACCGACATGCAGGCGGCCAGCCCGGCGACGGAGATGCTGCGCCTGCGCTCCCTGCTGGGGATCGGGGTGGATACGATGAAGCTGTTTGGCGGGGTGCTGGTGCTGGCGGCTGCCCTTGGCACCTTCATCGCCCTTGCCAATTCGTTGCAGGAACGCCGATATGATCTGGCGATCATGCGCACGCTGGGGGCCACCCGGTCGCGCATCCTGGGCCAGATATTGACAGAGGCATTGCTGGTTGGCGGGGCAGGGGCTTTACTGGGCTTCGGGCTTGCCCATCTGGGGATGGTGCTGATGGGTCGCTTCTCCGCCCAGGCGCGTGACCTGGGGCTGGCGGTGCCGTCGATGGGGCTGGTCGATCTCTGGCCGCTGGCTTTGGCGCTGGGCACGGCGCTGCTGGCGGCGTTGCTGCCGGCAATCCGGGCCTATCGCGGGGATGTGGCGCGCATGTTGGCGCAACGCTGAGGGAGTGTGCGGGTTATGGCTGGATGCAAGCGTTGGGCGGGGTTGGCCCTGGGCGGGTTGTTGATGCTGGCCGGTGCCGGCACAGCGTCGGCCTTCAAAGAGGTGAAAGACCCCAATCTGGCCGCCAAGGCGAGTGATGCCAACCAGCCGGGCGCCATCCCCCGCGCCACGCTGGGTTGGGACCGCATCGCCAATGTGCGGGAGGTGGACAAGATCATCAAACAGGTCTCCCGCCCTGTCGCCCTGTTCGGCAAGGAGGTGGCGGCCCTGGATGGCAAGCCCTTCACCGTGGCGGGATTCTTCCTGCCGCTGGATACGTCGGACAAGAGCCGGAAATTCCTGCTATCCTCTCTGGCGCCGTCCTGTCCCTTCTGCCCGCCGCCGGGCCCGGCCGATCTGATCCAGGTGGACGCCACCGACCCGGTGACAGCCACCCTGGAGCAGATCAAGCTGGAAGGCACCCTGCGCCTGTCGGCGGAGGATGAAAACGGCATCTATTACCATCTGGAGAATGCCCGTGTCGTGCCCACGTCCTGACCGTTTGCCCCTGCTGGCCGGTGCCGCCCTGATCCTGGCCTTGACGGCTGGCATGGCGCTGCCGGCGGCGGCGCAGGAAATCGGTTGCGGCAAGATGTATGAGAATATGGATTGCGGGATGCCCGACCTGGAGGCCGCCGCCAGACGGGTGCAGGAGGCGGAAGCCGCCGCGAAAAAGGCAGAGGAAGAGGCTGCCGCTGCCGCTGCCAACCCGCAGACCAAGCCGGGGGAGTTGCGCCAGCGCGCCATGGAACTCTACCGCGCCCGCATGGCAACGCAGAGCGCCGGGTTGCAATGTTGCCACCCCAACCCGGACGGCACCTTTTACTGCCATTGACGCCTCACGGCGTCTCCTCCCATGGCGGTGGTGACGCCTCAGACGGCAGGTTCAGGCAGAATAGCAGCCGGGTGATCCCGGTGCCGGCGATGGGGGGAGAGCGGTGGACGATGCCGCAATCATCCGCCGCACAGGCGCCCTTGAACAGGGCCACCGTGCCCGGTGCCAGCTCTTCCAGCGGCCCCTGATAGGCGCGTTGGGCCGTCATCGCCCAAGCACTGTGGCTGGGCGGTACGATCTGGGTCTGCGGCCCGCGATATGTGGCCAGCAGGCGCAGCCGCACATGGTCGCGGTGGAATTTCCAGCAGGCATTATGCGCCAGCTTGTCCAGCCTGATATCCACCCGGTCGGTCCGGGCGATGGTGGCGAAACGCTGCGTCAGGTCCAGCATATCCGTCAGCAGGGCCTGGGTCAGCGGCGCATCGCCGAGCGGGCTTTCGCCCAGCAGCCGGGTCAGGGCGGCGGGCGCATCGTCCAGCCGCACCAGCACCCGCCCGCTGGGCAGACGGCTGGTCGGCAGGGCGGCAAGGCAGCGCATCAGGTCCGGCATCGGCCGTTCCCACAGGGCCAGGGCCGTATCGGCATGGCCCACGCAAGCCAGCACCGCCGGATCAGCGCCGCGCACCACGCCGCCGCCATGGGCAAGGGTGCTAGCGGCGGCGGTCAGGGGAAGCGACAATGCCATCATGCCTCACCCGTCCGCTTCCAGCGCGGGAACGGGTCCGGCAGCTTGCGCCAAGTGGCCAGATCGAGTTCCGTTGCCCCTTCATCCCCGATCAGGCAGGCATCCAACTGGCGGCGGATATCCGCTTCATCCATGCCGGTGCCGATGAAGACAATCTCCTGCCGCCGGTCGCCATAGACGGGGTGCCAGTTGCGGGTGATGGAACGGCGATAGTCCGGATCGTCCGGCCAGCGTTCCTTCGGCACGGCGGCCCACCAGAACCCCATTGCCTCATGCTGGACCAGGGCGCCGGCCTGTCCCAACTCGCCCACCCATTCCGGCCTTGTTGCCAACCAGAAATGACCCTTGGAACGCAAGACGTTTGGCCATTCCCGCTGAATGAAATTGAAGAATTTCTGCGGGTGGAAGGGGCGGCGGGCGCGATAGACGAAGCTGGAAATGCCATATTCCAGCGTTTCCGGCTGATGATCCTTGAACCCGTACAGTTCCTTGAACCAGAGCGGATGTTCCTGGGCCTTTTCGTAATCGAAACGACCGGTATCCAGCACCTGTTGCAAGGGCACCCGCCCGCGGGAGGTTTCCAGCAGCACCGCATCCGGGTTCAGGGCGCGGATGATCTTGCGGGCTAGGTCCAGTTGCTCGGGCGTGGCCGTGTCGATCTTGTTCAGCACGATCACGTCGGCAAACTCAATCTGATCAACCAGCAGGTTGACCAGGGCGCGGCCATCCTCCTCCCCCAGCGACTGGCCCCGGTCGCGCAGAAAATCGGTGGAGGCGTAGTCGCGCAGCAGGTTCACCGCATCGACCACCGTGACCATCGTATCCAGCCGCGCCACGTCGGCCAAGCTATCGCCAGCCTCATCACGGAAATCGAAGGTGGCGGCGACGGGCAGCGGTTCGGAAATGCCGGTGCTTTCAATCAGCAGATAATCGAACCGCCGTTCCGCCGCCAGCCGCCGCACCTCCAGCAGCAGATCGTCACGCAGGGTGCAGCAGATGCAGCCATTGCTCATCTCCACCAGCTTTTCCTGCGTGTGGGAAAGGTTGCCGCCATCGCGCACCAGATCGGCATCGATATTCACCTCGCCCATGTCATTGACGATGACGGCGACGCGCAAACCCTCGCGGTTGTTGAGAACATGGTTCAGCAGGGTGGTTTTACCGGCACCAAGAAAGCCGGAAAGCACGGTGACGGGCAGGCGCTTGTCCATGGGGGTATCCAGATCGCGTCAAAATATCTTGCGTATGTTATAACGTAACGTATCTTGTCAGCGCAACATCCCTCCACCGGATCGACCGATGGCACCCAACGACAATATTCATGGCGCGCGAAGCTGGCGGGTGGCCCGCGTGGTGGCGGCCCACCGTGCCTTTCATGATGGTTTTACCGAGGCGATGCGGGGCCTGCCGCTGGATTATCGCCGGCTGGATGCGATGACGGAAATGGACCAGCACCGCTATGAGAATGGGCGGGAGGTGGCGCTGGAATGGCTCAGCGCCAGCCGCACGGTGCTGCGCTGGTCCAGCCGCGACCGCATCCCCCGTGCCTTGCGGGATTTCATCACCGGCCGGGCGTTACAGCGGGCCGCACAGCTGCCCCGGACGGACCCTTACCGGGGATAAGGGTTTTTACTCTTCCCCATCGCCATTACTGTTGGCCACCAGTTGGATACCATCCAGCAGCGACAGCAAAGCACCCCGTCCGGCGGGCCCGAGTTGGGAGGATAATTCCGCTTCATAGGCATCATGCCGGGCCTGGAATTCCTTCATCCGTTCCTGCCCGTCCGGCGTCAGGTGCAGGCAATAGGAACGCCGGTCGGCCGGGGAGGGGGAGCGGACCAGCAGGCCGCGCCCTTCCAGCGCATCCAGCAACGGCACCAGATTGGCCCGTTTCAGCCCCAGCGCGTCGCTGATCTGTGACTGGCTGAGGCCGGGATTGTCACGCACCACGGTCAGAATGGCGAACTGGGTGGGGCGAATATCCACCTCTGCCATAAACTGGATGAACAGGTTGAACGCCGCGATCTGTGCGCGGCGCAACCGGTACCCGACGGAAGAGTGCAGCGCCGACATATCGACCCCGTTCGAACGCCCCTGATCATCCATAACCATGCTTCTCTTTCCCGCACTTTACACTTCCGTGTTGCCCAAGTTACAGGCATGGCGCGTGGATTTCGAGCGGTCGCTTCACGGGGGAGGCAAAACTTGGCTGCGCAGCAGATGTTTTTGCACCTTGCCGGACCCCGTGCGGGGCAGGGTTTCGCACAACACCACCTTTTGCGGCCGTTTATAGCGGGCCAGACGGCCATCCAGATGGCCCATCACTGTTTCGGCGGTCAGGCTGTGGCCGCTGCGGGGGACGATGAAGGCCCAGCCGACCTCTCCCCATTTTTCGTCCGGAATGCCGACAACGGCGACTTCCGCCACGGCGTCGAGCTCCAGGATGGCGCCTTCAACTTCTGCCGGATACACGTTCTCGCCGCCGGAAATGTACATGTCCTTCTTGCGGTCGACGAGATAATAGAACCCGTCAGCATCGCGCCGCGCCGCATCGCCCGTGCGCAGCCAGCCGCCTTGTTGGGCCAATGTCGGCAGTTCCGGCCGGTTCCAGTAACCGGGCGACAGGTTGGGGCCGTTGATCCACAGCTCCCCAACGGCCCCTTCGGGCACGTCCTGGCCCTCATCATCCACCAGCCGCACCCGCAGGACCGGGGCCGGCAGGCCGGCGGAACCGGCCTTGGCGGCGATGCGGGCGCAGTCCCCCACTGGCATCCCCAGTACGGTTCCCGCCTCGCTCATCCCATAACCGTCGGCGACAGTAATGCCTTCATCGACAAAGCGCTGAATCAGAGAGGTCGGCATCGGCGCGCCGCCGGTGCAGAAGGCGGTCAGCCGCGCCAGCACATCGGCCCGGTAATCCGGGTGCTGGCGCAGGGTCTGCGCCATCTGCGGCACGCACATATAGTGGGTGATCCCCAAAGCCGGATTGGCCAGCCGCGCCAGCGTCACCGCCGGCTCGAATCCGCGCGACATCAACAGCGTGCCGCCCTGGGTCAGCGGGGTGCGCGTCATGGTCAGCAGGCCGACGACATGGAACAGCGGCATGTCGCACAGCACCACGGAATCAGCGGTGATCTTGTTCATCATGCCGAAATTGACGGCGGTGAAGAAGGCATTCGCCTCCGTCAGCAGCGCGCCCTTCGGCCGGCCAGAGGTGCCGGAGGTGTATAGCAGGGTGGAGGGCTGATTGGCCTGCGGGAAACAGTGGGGCCTGGTGGCCGGCTGGCTTTCCCATTCGGTCGCCGCCTTGGCCAGATTTAACACACGCGTCTGCGGCTGGTCGGCGGCGGCCTGATCGGCGGCGCTGCGGAATTCCGCATCAGCCAGCAACAGGGAGGGGGTGCAGTCGCCGATCTGGTAAGCCAGTTCCGGCACGGTCAGCCGCCAGTTCAGCGGCACGAAAATGGCCCCCACCCGGGCGGCGGCCAGATGCAGGATGGGCATGGCCACATCATTGCGGCCCAGCACGGCGACGCGCTGCCCATTGGCATCCCCCAGCGTCGCCAGCAGCCATTGGGCGCAGCGGTTGATGGTGGCATCCAGATCGGCATAGGTGAAACGCCGCCCGCTCACCAGATCAACCAGCGCCAAAGCCGAAGGCCGCATGGCGGCCTGAAAGGCGACCGGATCAGGGGCGGGCCAGCCGGCAGTGGGGGCGGGGGGGATCATGGGGTGTTTCTCCCTGGGGGCGGGTATTTGTCTGGCCCGGTCTTGGGTGCCGGTTGGGGAAGCGTGGGGCAAAAATGCAAATGACAAAACCGGGGGGCGGCGGCATGACCCGCCGCCCCTTGGACTTTCCTTAGCGCTTGTAGGCGCCCAGGCCCGGCTTGTAGCTCTTCTCGTCAATGAACTGGCGGATGCCTTCCTTGCGCCCGTCATTGTCGTAGGAATTGGCCGCTTCCTGCGCGCGGACCAGATAATCCTCGGCATTGTCGTAGGTCATTTCCTTGACCCGGCGCACGGCATCCTTGGTGGCCTTCAGGGCAACCGGGTTCTTTTCCAGCAGCACCTTGGCCAGGGCCGTCACCCGGTCCTTCAACTGATCGGCCGGCACCGCTTCGTTGACCAGACGCCATTCGGCAGCCTTGCGGCCATCGATCGCCTCGCCGGTCAGGGCATGGTACATGGCGTCGCGCAGGGGGATCAGGTCGACCACCACCTTGGTCGCACCACCGCCCGGCAGAATGCCCCAGTTGATTTCCGACAGGCCGAACTTCGCCTCTTCCGAGGCAATGGCCAGATCGCAGGCATAGAGCGGGCCGTAACCGCCGCCAAAGCACCAGCCATTGACCATGGCGATGGTCGGCTTCTGGTACCAGCGCAGGCGCCGCCACCAGCCATAGGCCTCCCGCTGGGCCTGACGGGTAGCGCCCAGCCCCTTGGCTTCCGTCTCGCGGAAATATTCCTTCAGGTCCATGCCGGCAGACCAGGCAGTACCCTCACCCGACAGCACCAGAACACCGACATCCTGGCGGTATTCCAGCTCGTCCAGAACCTCCATCATGCGGCGGTTCAGGGTCGGGCTCATGCAATTGCGCTTGTCCGGGCGGTTGAAACGGACCCAGGCGATGCCGTCCACAACGTCGAAAGCAACCGTGTCGCTCATTTTTTTTGTCCTTATCAGAATTGTGGTGTCAGATCGGGAAGTGGCCCGGCTTGGTTTCCAGGGTGATCCAACGCAGCTCGGTGAAACTGTCGATGCCGGCCTTGCCGCCGAACCGGCCATAGCCGCTATCCTTGACGCCGCCGAAGGGCATCTGCGCCTCATCATGCACGGTGGCGCCATTGACATGGCACATGCCGGACTGGATACGGCGGGCCAGCCGCAGGCCGCGCGCGGCATCGCGGGTGAAAATGGCAGCCGACAGGCCATATTCAGTATCGTTGGCGGTGGTCACCGCCGCATCTTCCCCATCCACCCGCACGATGGTGGTGACGGGGCCGAAACTTTCCTCCCCGTAAATCCGCATTTCTGGGGTGACATGGTCCAGAATGGTGGCCGACATCAGCGTGCCCTGGGTGGCGTGCGGCTGATAGAGCTTGGCGCCCTTCGACACGGCATCATCGATCAGCGCCTGAATGCTGGTCACCGCATGGGGGTCCACCACGGAGCCCAGCGGCGTATTGCCCTGGCGCGGGTCGCCTGCCACCAGGGTGGCAGCCTTGGCGGCGAACTTGGCGACGAAATCATCCGCCACCTTGTTATCCACCACGATACGTTCGGTGGACATGCAGATCTGGCCGGAATTGAAGAAGGCGCCAAAGGCGGCGGCCTTCACCGCCTCGTCCAGATCGGCATCGTCCAGCACCAGGAAGGGGGCCTTGCCGCCCAGTTCCAGCAGGGCCGGCTTCAGATTGCGGCCCGCCCGCTCGGCGATGATGCGGCCCACGCGGGTGGAGCCGGTGAAATTGATCCGCCGCACCGCCGGATGATCGATCAGTGCGCCAACGATGGCCCCGGCATCTTCCGGTGCGTTGGTCAGCACATTGACCACGCCGGCCGGGAAACCGGCATCGGCCAGGGAAGCGCCGATCAGCGCATGGGTGCGGGGGCAGAGTTCAGATGCTTTCAGGATCACCGTATTGCCGCAGGCCAGCGCCGTGGCGATGGCCCGCACGCCCAGGATCACCGGCGCATTCCACGGCGCGATGCCCAGGATCACGCCAACCGGCTGGCGCACCGCCATGGCGATGCAGCCCGGCTTGTCGGACGGGATCACCTCCCCATTGATCTGGGTGGTCAGCGAGGCGGCTTCGCGCAGCATGGAGGCGGCCAGCGTGACGTTGAAGCCAGCCCAGCCGGCGGTGGCGCCGGTTTCATTGGCCATGGCGGCAACAAAATCCGGCATCCGCGCCGTCAGCGCATCCGCCGCCTTCAACAGCAGGACACGGCGCGCATTGGGGCCGGTTTCCGACCAAGCGGGGAAGGCGGCTGCTGCCGCTTCCGCTGCTGCCGCTGCATCGCTGAGACTAGCGGCGGCGGCCGTGCTGGCCACCTCCCCCGTCAGCGGGTTGCGGCGGGTAAAGCTGCGGCCATCGGCGGCCTGCAAGGATTGCCCGCCAATCAGCAGGGCGGCATCAAGATTGGGTGCCATTGCTCACATCCTCCCGTCCATGGGCCATTCGGCCTCAAGTGAATTATGTTATGAACTATAACTATTAACGCCGCAAGGGGATTGTTTGCCGGCCGCAGCTTATTTCGCCCTTAGCGGATCATATTGCTCTGCGGCCTTACGTACCTCGCCGAAGCGGCAGGGTTCGGTCATTTTTGACGTAATCCATCATGAGAATGGCGTTGTTGGGTAAGGATGCAACAAATTAATGATTATAAGCTGTAACGAACTCTGTTAGGCTGCTTCTCAATGATCAAGCAACCCGTCGGCACAGACGGGACGGACCCGGGAGGTTCCCCATGCACGTGAAAGACGCGGCGCCGCGTTTCAGCGCCGTCACCGTTTTCCTTTGTTTCCTGATCGCGCTGCTGGAAGGATTTGATATCCAGGCCATCGGCGTGGCCGCCCCCTATCTGATCCCCGATCTGGGCTTGACGCCCGGTCAGGCCGGTCTGGTGTTCGGTGCCGGCATGGTCGGGCTGGTGGGCGGCGCGCTGACGGGCGGCTGGCTGGCCGACCGGATGGGGCGCAAGCCGCTGCTGCTGGCCTGTGTCGCCATTTTCGGCCTGTTCACCCTGGCCACGCTGGTGGCCAACGGGCCGGTGGCCCTCAGCCTCTACCGGCTGTTCGCCGGGGCCGGCATGGGGGCGGCGATGCCCAGCCTGATTGCGGTAGCCATTGAAATGGCCCCGCCGGAACGGCGTACCCGCACCATCACCATGATGTTCAGCGGGATGCCGGTGGGCGGTGCCCTGGCCGCCCTGTTCGCCGCTAGCCTGTTGAAGGAATATGGCTGGCACAGCATCTTCCTGGCCGGCGGCGTTGCCCCCCTACTGCTGATCCCGGCCATGATCTGGTTGATGCCGGCCAGCAATCCGGCGCCGAAGGCCGCGCAGAGTGCTGCCGGCCCGGTGGATTTGTTCCGTGATGGTCGCGGGTTGATCACGGCGCTGGCCTGGTTCACCTTCGGCATGACGCTGCTGGTGCTGTATCTGCTGCTGAACTGGCTGCCTTCCCTGGTTTCCGCCAAGGGGTTGGGGGCCGGGGCCGGGGCACAGGCGGCCTTTGCCTTCAATGTTGGTTCTGTTGCCGGATCGCTGATCATCGGCGCGCTTGTTGACCGCTATGGCGCCCGCATTCCGATCATCCTGGCCTATCCCTGCGTCGCGCTCTCCCTGTTCGGTCTGTCCCAGGCGGATAATATCGTGCCGGTGCTGGCCTATGCCGGTCTGGCCGGTTTCTTCCTGCTGGGGGCGCAATATTCGCTCTATGGCATCATCCCGCTCTATTACCCGGCGCAGATAAGGGGTCTGGCGACGGGGGCGGCGATTGCCGTGGGACGCCTGGGTTCCATTGCCGGCCCGCTGGTCGCCGGCCATCTGCTGGGGCAGGGCTGGGGCCCTGCCGGGGTGGCGCTCTGCATGGTGCCGGTGGTGCTCTCGGCAGGTGGGGCTGCCGCCATCATGACCCTGCGGGGCCGGATGGCGACAGCCTGACACGCAGCCGTCAGCCTTGCGGTGGTGCGGTTGATTCCCGCACCACCAGTTCATGCCGGAAGGTGGCGGGCGGCGGCGTGTCATGCCGGCCCTGGGACCGCGCGATGATATACTGTGCCGCCGCCGCCCCCATGGCCGTCAGCGGCTGCCGCACCGTTGTCAGGGTCGGCCAGACGGCGGCCGCCATCGGGATATCATCGATCCCGGCAACGGAAAGCTGATCAGGTACCCGGATACCCCGGCGATGTGCCACCGCCATCACGCCCATGGCCATGGCATCATTGGCGGCAAAGATGGCGGTGGGGAGTGTCGGCAAGGATAAAAGCGATTCCGCCGCTTCCCGCCCGCTTTGCAGGCTATAGGCACCGGGGCGCAGCAAAGCCGGATCATGTCCGCCGACCTGTGCCATGGCATCGCGGAAGGCCTCGAACCGCAATTCCGCCGAGCCATAGCCGGGCAGGCCCTGCACAAAGGCGATGCGCCGGTGCCCCAGATCCAGCAGATGGCGGGTCATATCGAAGGCGGCTTGATAATCGTTGATTCGCACGGTGGCCGGTAATGATGGCACGTCCCGGCCTGGGCTGACCCGGACATAGGTGCCGGGCCGCTGGATCAGCAGTTCCAGCATATCCGGATGATCCGCCAGGCCCGGCATGAAGATGAAGCCATCCACCGCCGGCATGGCGATCATCCGCCGTGCCCGTTCCTTGAACCCTTCCGCAGCCATGCCCAGCGGTTCCACCAGCAGGTGATAACCGGCCTCCTTTGCTGCCGTCACCGCCCCCACCTGCAAGGCAGCGATATATTCATTCTGCAAGGACAGAGAGGGCTTCTCGGCTTCCCCGCCCAGCACGAAGGCCATCATGTAATTCCGCAAGCCTGAAAGGCTGCGCGCGGAAAGGTTTGGTGAGTAATTCAGTGCACTGACCGCCTCCATCACCTTTTCCCGCGTGGCGGCGCTGGCTTTCGGCTCCCCGTTCAGCACACGGGAGACGGTTTTGATGGAGACGCCGGCGGCCCGCGCCACATCATGGATTGTTGGCTTGGTCACAGCCGCTCCCGTTGCGGATTGGTGGGGATTTTTATCATCATATTGCTCTGATAAATATGTTTAGGTAATTTAAGAACGAAAAATGGGGACAACGATGGACATTTTCGGTTGCTCCGTTCACTAAATGGTGCTAGGTAACAATTCCGGTCACCAGCCGGCAAACATATAGTGCGGGACAACGTTGTCATCAACCTGTCCCGGCGATGCATGAGACCCCGATAACGGGGCCAGGCGGGGAGTTGAAACGTGTGTGAGAGCATTTTCGCCGTCCGAAGGGGCTGACCCTTCGCGGGCAGCCCCTCTATGCGCTGAGATACAGGTAAACCGGAAATAGTGATTTTTCCGGAATGCTTTGTCTGTCTCTGTCCAAGCGTTTGACCAGCAGGCGGTCAGCGAATGCGAGCGTGCGTCCACAACTCCCCCACAACAAGGGTAAACAAAACAAAGGGAGTGAGACAGTGATGCGGAAGTCCCATCTGATGGCCGGTGCGGCCATGGCCATTCTGGTGCCGGTGCTGCCGGTGCTGGCGCAGCAGGCTGATGGCCTGCAACTGGAGGAGATTGTTGTGACCGCGCAGCGCCGGGCTGAAAATCTGCAGGAAACGCCGCTGGCGGTTTCCGCGATCACCGGCGAGGGGCTGGAGAGCCAGGGTATCAAAAGCGTTGTCGACCTTTCCGCCCAGGTGCCCAGCCTGCAGATCACCAATAGCGGCGGTGGTGCCTCACAGATTTTCATGCGCGGTATCGGCAGCTCCAACGTGACGGAAGTGGGCGATCCGGCTGTTGCCTATCATATTGACGGTATTTATATCGCCCGGGCCACGGCCACCGGCGCCCTGTTCTATGATATCGACCGGGTGGAAGTGTTGCGCGGTCCGCAGGGTACGCTCTATGGCCGTAATGCCACGGCGGGTGCCATCAATGTCATTTCCAAACGGCCGACGCAGAAGCTGGAAGGCTCGGCTTCGGTGGAGTTTGGCAATTACAATGCGTTGACCACCTCTGGCGTGCTGAATGTGCCGCTGGATGAAACACTGGCCATACGCGGGGCCTTCCAGACCATCCGCCATGATGGCTATCAGAAGGTGATCAATACCGGCCCTACTGCCGGCAACGACAAGTACGACAAGGATGACAAGTCCGCCCGCCTGCAGGCCCTGTGGACGCCGACGGACCGGCTGACCATCAATCTGCGCGGTGACTATCTCAGCAGCGGCGGGGCCGGCGGCGGCGATGTTGCCTATCCGGCCCGCACCAGCGACCCGTGGAAGACCATTTCTACCGTCAATACCTATCGCAACAACACTTATTGGAGCACGGGGGCAGAGGTTAATCTGGACCTGGACTGGGCCCAGTTGACCTATCTGTTCGGCTATAACTACGCCAATGATGATCGGGGTGGGGAGAATGTGGCCACCAATGCCCCGAATTATTTCTACGGCGTGGATAAGACATGGTCGAATGAACTGCGCCTGGGCGGAGAGACCGGGCCGGTGAAATGGGTGGTCGGTGCCTATCATTTCAAGGAAGATAACGACGTCGATTTCCGCATCTTGCTTGAAAATGATAAGTACCTGTCCTTCATCCAGCCAGAGGTGACGGCTGAAACCACGGCCTTCTTTGGTCAGGCCACATGGTCGGTGACCGAGGCGCTGCGCCTGACCGGTGGTGTCCGCTATACTGAAGACAAGAAGGGCCGCAATGGCGGCACCTATTACACCAATAATGTCGGTGCGATTACCGGTGTGGTGACACTGAACGTGTCCGACAATAAGTGGAACAAGGTGAACTGGCGCGCCGGCATTGACTATGATCTGGCCGAAGGCAGCATGGTCTATGCGAACTTTGCCACTGGCTATAAGGCCGGCGGCTATTATGATGGTCTGCCGCCCAATGATTACAAGCCGGAAAGCATCACCTCCTATGAAGTCGGGATGAAAAACCGCTTCATGGATAACCGGCTGCAATTGAATCTGTCCGGTTTCTATTATGATTACCGGGACTTCCAGATTTCCGCGCTGGGGACCATTGCCGGGCAGGATGCCACGGTGACACTGAATGCAGAAAAGGCGGAAATCTATGGCGTGGAACTGGAAACCGACTTCCTGCTGACAGAGATGGACCGTATCGATGCCAGCGTTTCCTGGCTTCATGCGCGCTATAAGGATTTCATGTTGCCGCGGGGTGACAGCTTCTCCAACAACAACGTCAATGCCAACATCGCGCGCTGTTTCCGCGCCGATTACAGCAAGCCGGCACCGCGTGCCGCTGATTTTTCCGGCTGTGAAATGGCGCGCACACCGGAATGGTCGATCAATCTGGGCTATCAGCATCAGTTCGATCTGACCAATGGTGCCAGCCTGACGGCGCGGGTGCAGACCCACATCGAAAGTGCCAAGTATCTGGAATATCACGGCTTTGACCAGAACAAACAAAAGTCCTTCACCAAGACGGACTTGACCATGACCTATGCCCCGGCGGAGGGAAGCTGGAACGTCATGGCCTATGTCCGCAATCTTGAGGACAAGGACGTGCGGACCAATTCCGGCCCCAACGCCCCGGCGGGGCTGGCCAGCAATGGCAGTGGCGATTTCTATGCGCCGCCCCGCACCTATGGCGTGCGGTTCGGTATCGAATTCTAACAGTCCCCTCTGGGCGCGGGGGGTAGGGCGGCCGGGGCTGTCCTTCCGACCGCTTTCCCCCGCGCCTCTTTTTTTAAAAATGACAGGAGAAAGCAGCGATGAAGGTTCATCAAGCGTTCAAGGCGGCACTGGCGACCAGCCTGTGCCTGACAGCATTCGCTGGCGGTGCCATGGCTCAGGTGAAGGGGGCCTGGCAGAACAACAAACTGTCGCCCGACGAACGGGCCCGGCTGCTGGATGCCGAACTGACGCTGGATGAACGGATCGGCCTGCTGCATGGCCCGATGGCGCTGACCTTCCCCGGTGCGCCGCCGATCCCGGAAGGGGCCGTCCCCGGTGCTGGTTATATCCCTGGTGTGCCGCGCCTGGGTATTCCCGCCCTGAAGGAAACCGACGCCAGCCTGGGTGTCACCAACCCCGGCAATGCCCGCCCCGGCGATACGGCCACGGCCCTGCCGTCCGGTCTGGCCCTGGCCTCCACCTTCAATCCCAAGCTCGCCTATGATGGCGGGGCGGCGATCGCCAAGGAGGCGGCGTCCAAGGGCTTCAACGTGCTGCTGGCCGGCGGTGTCAATCTGGCGCGTGACCCGCGCAATGGCCGCAATTTCGAATATCTGGGGGAAGACCCGCTGCTGGCCGGCACGCTGGCCGGCGAAAGCATCCGGGGTATCGAATCCCAGAACATCATCTCCACCGTCAAGCATTTCAGCCTGAATGGTCAGGAAACCAACCGCCATTGGGCCAATTCCATCATTGGTGAGGCGGCCCACCGCGAAAGCGACCTGCTGGCCTTCCAGATCGCCATCGAGCGCGGCCAGCCCGGCTCCGTCATGTGCGCCTATAATCTGGTGAATGGTGATTATTCCTGCGGCAATGATCATCTGCTGAACAAGGTGCTGAAGGGCGATTGGGGCTATAAGGGCTGGGTGATGTCGGATTGGGGTGCTGTGCACGCCACCGATTTCGCCCTGAAGGGCCTGGACCAGCAGTCCGGCCAGCAGTTGGACCAGCAAATCTGGTTTGGCGAACCGCTGAAGCAGGCCGTCGCCGCCGGTACGGTTCCGGCCGAACGCCTGTCCGACATGTCGCGCCGTATCCTGCGTTCCATGTTCGTGGCCGGCCTGTTCGATGGCAAGCCGGGTACCCCGGCAGTGGATCTGAATGCCCACGCGGCGATTGCCAAGCAGGTGTCCGATGAAGGCATCGTGCTGCTGACCAATAATAAGGGCCTGCTGCCGCTGGCTGGCGGGGCCAAGAAGATCGCTGTCATCGGCGGCCATGCCGATGCCGGCGTGTTGTCGGGTGCCGGTTCGTCGCAGGTGACCAGCATTGGCGGCAATCCGGCTTCTATCCCTGTTGGCGGTGAAGGCATGATGGCCACCTGGATGAAACAGGTGTTCCACAATTCCTCGCCCTTGAAGGCATTGAAGGAGCGGCTGCCGGACGCCACCGTCACCTTCAATGACGGGCGTTATCCGGCCGCTGCTGCCGCCCTGGCCAAGCAGTCCGACATCGTTATCATTTTCGCCAACCAGTGGATGGCGGAAGGTGCCGATGCCTTCGATATCTCCCTGCCGCAGGGGCAGAATGAACTGATCGAGGCGGTGACCACCGCCAATCCCAACAATATTGTCGTGCTGCAAACCGGTGGCCCGGTTGCCATGCCCTGGCTGGACAAGACAGGCGCGGTGCTGGCGGCTTGGTACAGCGGCCAGAAGGGTGGTGAGTCCATTGCCGATGTCATCACCGGCAAGGTCAACCCCTCCGGCCGTCTGCCGGTGACCTTCCCCACCGGCCTGGACCAGTATCCGCGCCAGGATTTGCCCGGTTGGGGCCTGCCCAACAAGCAGCAGTTCGACGTCGTTTACGAGGAGGGTTCCGACGTGGGCTATCGTCGTTTCGCGGCGAAGGGGATGAAGCCGCTGTTCCCGTTTGGCCACGGCCTGTCCTACACCACCTTTGCCTATGACAAGCTGAAGGTGAAGGGCGGGGAGACGCTGGAGGTCAGCTTCCAGGTCACCAATACCGGCAAGCTGCAGGGCAAGGACGCCCCGCAGATTTATCTGGCCGGGGCCAATGGCCAGAAGCTGCAGCGCCTGATCGGGTTTGAGAAGATCGACCTGAAGCCGGGTGAGCGCCGCACCGTCACCATCAAGGCCGATCCGCGCCTGCTGGCCCGCTTCGATGAAAAGGGCCGTCAGTGGCACATTGCCGGCGGTGACTATGATGTGGTGGTCGGCCCCTCGGCCAGCACCACGGTTCTGTCCGGCAAGGCCAAGGTTTCCGAACGCACGCTGAAACCCTGATCTCTTCCTGATCCGCGCCGGGCGGGGCTTAGTCCCCGCCCGGCTTCCGGCAAGAAGAAAGACAAGGGAGGATGCGCCGTGACAGAAGAAAACAGCGGCGGCGTTGACCGCCGTGCCATCCTGTGTGGCCTGGGGTTTGCCGCTTTGGCGGCGGCGACCACCACACCCAGCATGGCACAAGAACAGGCGCGCGCTGCGGATCATGGTCCCCCAGCCACAGGGCAAGTACCGGTGACCTGGGTTTCTACCACCAGGGATAAGCCCTGGCAGGCGATGCCGGGCCAGTTGCCGTTGATCAATCTCACCTCGGTTACCGATCTGCATGTCATGGTACAGGCGGATCAGATGTTCCAGACCATTGAAGGCTTTGGCGGCTGCATCCATGAACGTGGCTGGCAGGCGCTGTCGCTGCTATCGGCGACGGCGCGCGCTGAGGTGCTGGAGGAACTGTTCACCCCCGGCAAAGGGGCCAATCTGCGCATCTGCCGCATCCCCATCGGCGCCAATGATTATGCGCTGGACTGGTACTCCCATAACGAGACTGCCGGCGATTTCGGCATGGAGAAATTCTCCATCGCCCGCGATCATCGCCTGATCATTCCTTTCATCCGTGCGGCCCGTCAGCGTTGCCCCGACCTGTCATTGTGGGCGTCGCCCTGGTCGCCACCGACCTGGATGAAGACCAACGGCCATTACGCCACCGCCAAGCCGCGCATGGGCCTGCCGGACAATGGCATCCGCGATGATCAGGTGCGGGAGGAGGGGCAGGATACCTTCATCCAGGAGGAGCGTTATTTCCGCGCTTATGGCCTGTATTTCCGCCGTTTCGTCGATGAATACCGCAAGCTGGGCCTGCCCATCGGCATGGTGATGCCGCAGAACGAGTTCAATTCCGCCCAGGTCTTCCCCAGTTGCACCTGGACGCCAGCCGGGCTGGCCCGTTTCATCCCGTATCTGGCAGAAGCCCTGCAGGGCAGCGGCACCGATATTTTCTTTGGTACGCTGGAACGCGCCGATGCCAGCATGTTTGAGAAGGTCTATGCCGACCCTAAGGTGCAGCCACATATCAAGGGGGTAGGCGCGCAGTGGGCTGGACGGGGGGCCATCCCTTTCATCCACCATGCGCATCCGGAACTGAAGATTTACCAGTCCGAACAGGAATGCGGCAACGGCCTGAATGATTGGCGCTTCGCCCGCTTCACCTGGCAGATGATGAAGGATTTCCTGCGCGCCGGTGCCTCTGTCTATGATTACTGGAACATCGCCGCTGACCGGAATGGTCTCAGCAGCTGGGGCTGGGCGCAGAATTCCATGATCAGTGTGGATGAGGCGGGTAACCACCGCTTCAACCCCGATTACCATGTTTTCAAACATCTGAGCCATTTCGTGCAGCCAGGGGCGAAGCGGATCGCCACCGTCTCCTATGCCGGTTATGAAAACCTGCTGGCCTTTCGCAACCCGGATGACCGGATTGTCATCGTTGCCCAGAACGATATGGCGGAACCGATGCCCTTGCACCTGACGCTGGGGGCGAAGACACTGCGTGCGCTGCTGCCGGCGGACAGTTTCAACAGTTTCGTGATTTAACCGGCAGCAGGGAGGAAACAAATGCATAAGCAATTCAAGCGCCTGCTGCTTCTGGGCGTTTTACCGTTCGCAGCCCTGACCGCCTTTGCCGCCCCGCAGCAGCCGGTTTTGCCGGCCGATGGGGCGCAGGTGAACGTCGATGGTCTGCGTTTCCGCGACCTTGACCGTGACGGCAAACTCTCGCCTTTTGAAGATTGGCGCCTGTCAGCGCAGGCCCGCGCTGCCGATCTGGTGGCGCGGATGACGCTGGCGGAAAAGGCGGGGGCCGCCGTGCATGGCACAGCCCCGGTGCAGGGCGGGCCGCTGTCGCCCGGCCCGGCCTATGATACGCCGGCGGCGGAAGCCATCATCCGCGACCAGCATGTCAACAGCCTGATCACCCGCATGGCCATTGCCCCGGCCGATTTCGCGGCGGAAAATAACCGCCTGCAGATGATCGCTGCCGGCACCCGCCTGGGCATTCCGCTGACCATCAGCACCGATCCGCGCAACCATTTCCAGGTGGTGGGTGGGGCGAGTGTAAAGGCCAGCGGTTTTTCCCAATGGCCGGAAACCTTGGGCTTTGGCGCGCTGGATGATCCAGCACTGACCCGGCATTTCGCTGATCGCATCCGGGCGGAATATCGCGCCGTCGGTATCCATATGGCCCTGTCGCCGCAGGCTGATCTGGCCACCGAACCGCGCTGGTCGCGCATCAACGGTACGTTCGGCGAAGACCCGGCCCGCGTCGGCGCTCAGGTGAAAGCCTATGTGCAGGGGATGCAGGGGGGTGATAAGGGCCTGGCCCCCGGTGGTGTCACCACCGTGGTGAAACATTGGGTGGGCTATGGCGCCCAGATCGATGGGTTTGACGGGCATAATTATTATGGCCGCTTCACCGATTTCACCAAGGGCGGCTTTGACCGCCATGTCGCCGCCTTCTTGGGTGCGTTTGAGGCGGGTGTGACCGGCGTGATGCCGACCTATACCATCCAGAAGGGCCTGAGCCTGGATGGCAAGCCGGTGGAAGCCGTCAGCGGCGGTTATAACAAGCAGATGCTGACCGATCTGCTGCGCGGCACGCACAAATTCAAGGGCCTGATCCTGTCAGACTGGGCCATCACCAATGACTGCAACGAAAGCTGCCGCACCGGCAACCCGCCGCAGCAGCCCAAGGATATCGCTACCCCCTGGGGGGTGGAGGATCTGACCCAGCCGCAGCGCTATGCCAAGGGCATGTTGGCGGGGATCGACCAGTTCGGCGGCGTCAATGATGGCCTGCCGCTGCTGGCGGCGGTGAAACAGGGGCTGCTGCCGGAGGCCCGGCTGAACGCCGCCGTGGCCACCATCATGGAACTGAAGTTCGAACAGGGCCTGTTCGAAAATCCCTTCGTCGATCCGGCTGCCGCCCCTGGGATCATCGGCCGCGCCGATGTGCTGGCGGAGGGGCGGCAGGTGCAGGCCAAGGCGCTGGTGATGCTGGAAAACCGCCTGGGCCCGGCCCCCTTGCCGGCAGGCGGGGGCAAGCGCCTGTTCATCCATGGCGTGGATGAGGCAGCGGCCAAGGCCGCCGGTTTCACCATCGTGGCCAGCCCGGATCAGGCGGACATCGCCCTGATCCGTCTGAAAACCCCGTTCCAGACCCTGCATCCCAATCATTTCTTCGGGCGGATGCAGCATGAAGGCGACATTGATTTCAAGGAAGGGGATGCCGGGCTGGCCCTGGTGCGCCAGGCGGCGGCCAAGGTGCCGGTGATCGTCACGGTTTACATGGACCGTCCCGCCATCCTGACCAATATCAAGCCGCACGCCGCCACCTTGATTGCCGAGTTCGGGGCCACCGATGCGGCCCTGTTCGATGCGCTGACCGGCAAGGTGGCGCCGCAGGGCCGCTTGCCGTTCGAATTGCCGTCCAACATGCAGTCGGTCGCCAAACAGTCGCCGGCCCTGCCGGCCGATAGCGGCGATCCGCTTTACAAAATCGGTTTCCGTCACGGTTCCTGAAGCTTGGAGTTCTGCTGATGCTACGTCGATTGATTGCCGCTGCCATTGCCTTGCCCTTGCTGGCCAGCACGGCGCTGGCCGCCGCCCCGCAGGTGAAGGTGTCTTCCGGTACGCTGGAAGGGGTGGAACAGGGCAAGGTGCTGGCCTTCAAGGGCATTCCCTTCGCGGCCCCGCCGGTCGGCGATCTGCGTTGGCGGGCCCCGGCCCCGGTCGCCCCCTGGCAGGGGGTGCGACCGGCCAAGGATTACGGCAATGATTGCCAGCAGGTGCCGTTCCCCGGCGATGCCGCCCCGCTGGGCGGCCCGGTGGGGGAGGATTGTCTCTATCTGAATGTCTGGGCACCGGCCAATGCCAAGCCGGGGGCCAAGCTGCCGGTGATGTTCTGGATTTATGGCGGTGGCTTCGTCAATGGCGGCACCTCGCCCGGTGTCTATGATGGCAGCGCCTTTGCCGAAAGCGGCGTCATTCTGGTCAGCGCCAATTACCGGATCGGCCGTCTGGGCTTCTTCGCCCATCCGGCCCTGACGGCGGAGGCGGGGGGCAAGCCGACGGGCAATTTCGGCTATATGGATCAGGTGGCGGCCCTGGAATGGGTGAAGCGCAATATCGCCGCCTTCGGGGGCGATCCGGCCAATGTCACCATTTTCGGGGAATCGGCCGGCGGCCGGTCGGTGAATGTGCTGCAGGCGCTGGCGCCGGCTAAGGGTCTGTTTGCCAAGACCATCGCCATGTCTGGCGGCGGCCGCCCCGGCGGCCTGATGAGCATGTTGGATCTGGGTGCCGCGGAAAAGGTCGGGCTTGCCTTTGCCCAATCCGTCGGGGTGACGGATGAAGGCCCGGCCGGCCTGAAGGCCCTGCGTGCCCTGCCGGCGGACAAGGTGGCCGATGCCAGCATGGCATCCCTCTTCACCGCCGGCCCGCGCACCATGACCGGCCCCATTGTTGATGGCAAGCTGGTGACGCGCGACCCGGCCCTGATCCTGGCCGAAGGTGGCGGGTCCGGCAAGGTGCCGGTGATGGTGGGGGCCACCGGCATGGATGGTTTCCCCATGGGCAAGGATGTGGCGCCGGTGCTGGCCAGCTTCGGTTCCCTGGCGGAGCAGGCCAAGAGCCTGTATGCCGCCCCCAATGACACGATGGTGATCTGGAAGATCATGGGCGATCGCGGCTTTATTGAGCCGGCCCGCTATGTTGCCCGCGCGGCTGTGGCGCGGGGCGTGCCGACCTTTGCCTATCGCTTCTCCTATGTGGCGGATTCCATCCGGGCGAAGACGCCGGGTGCCATGCACGCCAGCGAAATCCCCTATTTCTTCCGCACCATCAATGTGCGCTATCCGGGGCAGGTGACGCCGGCGGACGAGGCGACGTCCAAGGCGGCGCATGAATATTTCGTCTCCTTTGCGCGCGATGGCGTGCCGTCGGCCAAGGGCGGCCCGGCCTGGGGGCCCTATGATCCCAAGGCCGACAAGATCCTGGACTTCACCCAGGAAGGCCCGCGCTTTGTCGATGATCCCTATCGTGCCCGTCTGGATCTGGTGGAAAAGACGGCACAATAGGGTTGGTATGCAGCGGCCGGCGCTTACAACGCCGGCCGCGTTCCGGTTACGGCTTCACCGGATAGGGCTGGGGGCCGCCCAGATCGCCGGGATGGCCCTTGATGCGGGACAGCACATTCTGCACGGCGGTGACCAGTTGCGCATCGGGTTCGCCCCGCATCGCCGGCTGGTCGAAATCCACCTCGATATCCGGGGTGACGCCTTCGCCTTCCACGATCCATTCGCCCTTGGGGCCTGCCAGGGCATATTGCGGCACGGTCACGCTGCCGCCATCCAGCAAAGGCCCCAGATCGCCAATGCCAATCACCCCGCCCCAGGTGCGCTTGCCGATCAGCGGTCCGCGCCCGGTCTGTTTGAAGGTCCAGGCCATGGTGTCGCCGTCGGACATGGTGGTCTCGCTGACCAGCATGGCCATTTCCCCGGTAAAGACCTGCGTATAGCCGCCCCAGGGATAGGTCTGCGGCTGCTGCACGCCGCGCACGAAGCCGCGTGTGAAGGCCGGGCGCAACAGCCGCTCCAGGATCATGCGGGAGACATTGCCACCGGTATTGCCCCGGATATCGATGATGATCCCGTCCTTGCGCAACTGGCCATACCAGTCCTTGACGAATTCCGTCAGGCCGTTGCTGGTCATATCGCTGATATGGACATAGCCGATGCGGCCGCCGGACAGTTTCTCCACCAGCCGCTGGGCCGCCAGCCGCTCCTCATGGCGCAGCAGGGGGGCCTCGCTGCGCAGGGTGCGGACCAGCAGGCGGCGTTCTACATTGCGGGACTGGCCCAGGGCCAGTTCAACCACCTGTCCGCCCTTGCCGGCCAGGGCCTGATAGGGATTGGTGCTGGCATCCAGGGGCACGCCATCAATAGCCAGCAGGAATTCCCCCAGCCGGACCTTGCTGCCCAGCGCGTTCAACGGCGACCGATAGAGCGGATCGGCCTTGTCCCCTTCAAAAACCTTGGTGATCCGCCACAGCCCGGCCGCCTTGTCGAAGGTGAAACGGGCGCCCAGCAGGCCGGTATCGGGCCGTTTGGGCAGGTCCTGGTCCCCGCCATTGGCATAGGCGTGGCTGACATTCAGGTCGCCGATCATCTGGCCCAGGATGTAATTCAGGTCAGCCCGGTTGCCCAGGGCCGGCAGCATGGCCCGGTAATGCTCCCCGATGGCCTTCCAGTCATGGCCATGCATCCCGGGATCATAGAAATAATCCCGGTAAAGCCGCCACGCCTCGTTGAATATGGCTGCCCATTCCTGCGGCGGGTCGATGCGCAGTTTGATGCGCTCCAGCTCCAGGCGCTTGGGCTCCCCCGCCAGCCCGCCGGGGCTGATGCCGGCGACGCGCAGATCGGCCTTGCCCTGCCGCAGCAGGATGGTTTGCTGCCGGCGGTCCAGCTCATAGCCCATCAGGTCGCCGGTGATCTTGTTGGGCTTCTCCTTGCCCAGCGGCAGGGCGAACAGCGTTCCCTGGCTCGGCCCCTCCCGGCCGAAGCTGGCGGGATCGCTGATACGGTACAGCAGGCTGTTGCCGGGGCCGAAATTCAGATCGCTGTAATTATCCTTGCCGATCGGTACCGGGATCAGCCGGTCGGCCAGCCCGTCCATATCCACCGGCGGCGGGCTCTCCGGTGCCTTGTCCTTGCCCTTGTCCGGTTCGGTGCCAGCGGGGCTGCCATTGGGGAAGGGGTTGGGTGTGTCCTTTTGCAGGGCCAGCAGATAAAGCCGTGTCTGCCGGGTAGCGGCAAAGTTCCACTCGGTCTCACTGATCTGCAGGTTCACATCGCGCACGGACAGGAAAGCCAGATAGCGCCCATCCGGCGACCAGACCGGTTCCCCACTGTCATAGGCGGGATCGGTGGCGGTGACGGTCTGGCCATTGCGCGAATCCCAGATGCGCAGGGTGCGCATATCGTTGGGCTGTAACTCGGCATAGGCGAGATAGCGCCCATCGGGCGACCATTCATATTGGCGCAGATCCCAGGATTTGGTGCTGCCCACCTGCCGGCGTTCGCCATTGGTCATGTCGATGCTGAACAGGGTGCCTTCCCGGTCCAGCACGGCCACATGCGCGCCATCGGGCGACCAGACGGGGCGGTAATAGCGGGTCTGGCTGTTCTTCGTTACCTGCCGGGGGGTGCCGCCGCCGGCGGGCACCACCCAGATTTCCTCATCCCCGCTGGCGTCGGAGAAATAGGCGATGCGCCCGCCATCGGGCGACCAGGCGGCATCGCGGTCATGCGCGCCGGGACTGTGGGTCAGGTTGACCACAGCGCCCTGCTGGTCGGACGGCATGATGAAGATATCGCCACGGCTGATGATGGCCACATGCTGCCCGTCAGGGGCCAGGGCGCTCCATTCCAGCGTTTCTGTCCCCCCGACCAGACGCGGCATCCGGTCGACATCGGTGGCCGGAACGTCAATATCCAGCGGCCGGACCTTGCCGGTTTTTGCTTCGTAAAGCCTGAGGCCGGCGCCGAACTGCATCACCACATCACCCGCCGCGTCGGCACTGGCGAAGTCGGCCCCATCCTCGGTGAAATCGGTCAGCTTACGGGGATTGGCCCCGTCTGCGCCGGCCTGATACAGGTTCATGTGCCCGTCCTGGTCGGACAGGTAATAGATGCCCTTGTCGGTCCACATCGGGTCACGCTCGGTACGCGGCGTGTTGGTGATGTTGGTCAGCGTCAGGTTCTGCAGATCGGCGATATAGAGATCTGGCGCCCAACCGCCCTGATAACGCTTCCAGGTGCGAAAATCGCGGAACAGCGGGGAGAAGAGCAGCTTCTTCCCATCGGGGGAGAAGGTACCGCTGCCGCTGCGGGCCATGGGCAGGGTCTCGACTGTGCCATTATCCACTGAAACGGTATAGAGCCGGGAATCGGTGGCCTGCGGTACATCCTGGAAGGACCGGAACAGCACGGCCGACCCGTCCGGCTTCCAGCCCGTCACCTGATTATCGCTGCCTGAACGCGGGGCCATCGGCCCGCGCGCGGGGTACCAGGTCAGCTGGCGCGCCGCGCCGCCGCTGGCCGGGATGATGAAGACCTGTTCATCCCCGCCATATTGGCCGGTAAAGGCAATCCATTTGCCATCGGGGGAGAATTTCGGGAACAGCTCCAGCCCCGGCCCGTTGGTCAACTGGCGGGCCGCCCCGCCATCGGTTGCGGCGATCCACAAATCCCCGGCATAGGAGAAGACCACCTGATTGCCGTGGATATCCGGGTAGCGCAGCAGCCGGGGCTGCCCCGCCGGGGCGATGCTGGCCAAGCCCAGCACAGCGCATCCGGCCAGCAACCAACCTTTCATGCGAATGTTCAACAGGCGCAAAACCCTCTCCCTGATCTTCTTTATCGCGCGAAGCATACCGGCGGCCAAAGCGAGGGCCGCCGGCTTTATAACCGACCTCAGAAGGTCTTGCCCAAGCGGAAGGTGATGGTACGGCCCCGCAGATCATACAGGTTGCTGGGGACCGACCCGGTGCGATAGGTGAAACTGTCGGACCCCATCACCGGCGGCTTCTTGTCGAACATGTTGGTGACGCCAAGCTGAGCGAACATGTCTTCGACCAGTTGATATTTCACACTGACATAATGGGTCATATAGCTGCCGACCTTCAGCTTCTCCGTCACCTTCAGGCAGTCATTGCGGTTGCCGGGCTGGGTCCGCCCGGCATAGGCACCGCAATAGGTGAACAGATTGCCATTGTCGTAATATTTGGCATCGTTGGTGGGGCCGATAAAGTTGAAGCCGTAAAAGCCCGTCCATTTCCCAATGTTCAGGCTGGCTTCCACCCAACCTGTGGTCTTGGGGTTGCCGGACAGGCCGTTGCGATCCTCGTAAGAGGTTTCATCCCGGCGCAGCGTATTTTCCAGCACCCAGTTCCATTGCACATCAATGCCAAAGCTGCCGAAATCGGTGGGCTGGCGGAAGTTCAGGGAGAGATCGATGCCACGCTGAGTCTGCCGGGCCAGATTAACCAGCCGGTCATCGACCACTGTAATGGCGCGGGTGGTCGGGTCGCGGATGATCTTGGCACAAAAGCTGTTACCGGGGAAGGTGGGGTTGTTGTAACAGCGGTTGATGATGCTGCCGACACCATAGGACGCCACCTCATTATTCACGGCGATGCTGTAATAATCCACCGCGATGTTGAGATTGGCAAAGGCGGGCGTCAGTACAAGGCCGACACTCTTGTTGCGGGAGGTCTCCGCCTCCAACTGTCCCTTGCCACCGCCGGTAACGGCGGTGATGCCGCTATTGGCCGGATCGAAATCGGGCGCGAAACCTTGAGCGGTGCAGTTCGCGGTGACGGTGGCGGTGGCACTGTCGCCATAACGCCGGCAGGGATCAATATAGGAATAGAAGCTGAGCTGGTTGGCCAGATAAAGTTCATAGAGCGAGGGTGCGCGAAAGGAGGTGCCGGTGCTGGCGCGCAGGGCAATCCAGGGGGCGACCGTCCAGCCTAGCCCGGCCTTATAGGTCTCATCCGACCCGAAGCTGCGATATTTCGTGTAACGGCCGGAACCGGTGAAACTCAGTTTCTCCACCAGCGGCAGATCGGCCAGCAGCGGTACGCCAACCTCCCCGAACAGTTCCTGCACCGTGTCGGAACCCTTGGTGATCCCGGCGGTGGAGGAGGCGAAGTAATTGCCGTTGCGGGCATTGTACCCTGGCGTGTCGTTCAGGTGCTGATAGCGCAGGGCAAAGCCCGTGGCCACATCCAGCGGCCCCGCCGGCAGATCGAACAGTGAACCGGAAATGGAACCGTCAATGCCGGCCTGATCAAATTTGGTCCGCCCCGTCTCCCGCCCCATCAGGAAGTCGCGTTCTTCTTGCGTCCAGTTCTGATCTACCAGGAAGCGCTTGGACAGCCAGGGAATGGAAACGCAATTGGCGGGGCCGGAAATGGTGATGCGGGATGGGTCGCAGGCCACGCCCGGCGCCGTGGCGGCGTCCAGCCGGTCATTATAGAAGAAATCGCTGCTGTAGCGGCCATCGGACCGGCCGGCATGGCCGGAGACATCCCAGGACCATTTGCGGTTCAGCAGCGGCATGTCCAGCGTGCCGCGCAGGCCGCCGGTGGCCTGACCATAATTCACCGTCTGGCGCTGATACTGCCCCATATTCATCTGCGGCTGCACCAGCCCGGTCGATGACCCGTTGCTCGCCTGGATCAGCCCCTTTGCCACCGTATTATTGGGGTTGGTCGGGGACAGCAGCGGATAGAGGAACTGCCAGGTGTCGGAGGAGGAGACGCGCCGGTTCAGCAGCAGATTGCCATAGGCTTCCACATCATTGCTGACCTGATAGGCGCCGGAGATATAGAGACTGCCTGTTTCCAGGGGCGCGATGCTGTCGGCATTCTGATAGGCGGGGCTGTCGCTGGTGCCGTAGGTATAGGTCTCTGGATAGCCACCACGGGCCGCGCGCACCCAATCCGGCAGGCTGGCCCGCAGACCCAGTGCTGTGGCCGGATAGGCGGGGTTGCCCGGCGTCGGGTCATACTGGAACCAGCCGCCATAGAAACTGTAATCAAAGAAGATGCCAGTGGGGTTCAGGTTACGGCACTTGATATTGCCATTGGCATCCAGCAGATCGGTACGCTGGCCGGTTGTGGCATCAAAGACGTAATCCTGCGCGCAGGATGTGCGGGACCGCTGGCGGTTCTTCAGGGATTCCTGGCGGCGATATTCCGCACCGATATTGATATAACCGTCGCCATAATCCTTGCCCCAGAACATGGAGCCTTGAAAGTAATTGCCCCCGCCATGCTGGGAGACATTGCCATCCAGGTTCATTTCCAGCCCCGCCGAGGCACGGCGGGGGATGATATTGACCACGCCGGCAATGGCGTCGGACCCGTAGATGGAGGAGGCGCCACCCGTCAGCACCTCCACCCGGTCAATAATGGAAGAGGGGATGGTGTTCAGGTCCACCTGACCCACCCGGCTGCCCGTACCCGCGGGCGTCAAGCGGTGACCGTTCAGCATCACCAGGGTGCGCCCGGCCCCCAGATTGCGCAGGCCAATGGTCTGGGCATTATTGCCGCCATCCACCACCATGCCGCCGGCCGTCGTGGCGGACAGGCGGTTATTGACCTGCTGCGTGCCCATGGCCGCCACGGCGCGGTTGATGATGCTGGCCGTATCGAAGGCGCCGGCATTGCGAGCCGTCTCTGCCTTGATCACCTGCACCTGATTGGGACTGTTATATTCTGAACTGAGCCGCGATCCGGTGACGACGATTTCGTCCAGCTCATCCGTGTCGGTGAGGGCTGGGGCGGCCGCGGCGGGGGCCGGGGATGCCAGCAGGTTGGGATCAGCCGGCTGTGCCAGGCTGCTGGTGGACAATAGAAGAGTAATCGCGGAACCGCTGCCCAGCAGCGCCGCCTTGAGGATTCTGTTCATTTTGCTTCCCTGCTCGGGCAAGCCCGCCGATCATTATGCAGAGGGCACAGCTTTTCCCGGGCCGCCCGCTGCCGGGCGACATGGAAATAGCGGTCCCCGCCGTCGGCAGGTCATGCTGATATGATGGTCGATGCGGAGAGTGCGCCCGCAATCCGGGCGTCAGGGATCAACTGGTGATGGACATGGCTGCGCCCCCAAAGCGGTTTCCGTGCTTTTCGGCGCCCCATCTGTTTTTGTGCCTGAGAGTATTACCCCGTCGGCGGACGGCCAGCCGCAGCTTCCGTCACTTTCCAGATTGTAATCCCGAGCCGCATGGTCCGTTTGCCTGAGAGTTTCCGGGGCGGTTGCTCCTTCGGCGCCGGCCAAGGCCGGTCTCTCCCATGTGCTCCTGCTAACGGGTGTTAGGGTGGCTTAATGAATAATGCGCTGTCAACCCATGCTGTGTAATGAAACAAGGTAAATTGCTGCCAACTCGTAATAAGAAGAAATTCGCATTATGTGCGCCGCAACATAGGCGGGCTGCGGGTTTTGCCAGCCATACCGTTGTCTGTTAGTACCGCCGGAAGGGGATATGCGGCGTATTGTCGCATTTAAATTGCAATAAGAAATCAGAATTGATCGCATTTTTCCCAAAAAAACAACAGTAATATGTAGTAAAATTTCAACATCCAAAGGGGGCAACCCTGAGCGCAGGAACAAGTTTACCCTGATCGTTGGCGCTTCCGTCAGCGCCTCATGTACGGACATGGAAAGTGAGGGCGTCGCCTCTCCCAGGTGGATGGGGGGGAGGTCGGGGTGCTCACTTAACCTCCAGTTACTTGACCAGTCTGTCAGCGTTATAGATGTTGCGTATGATTTCTGGCATATGGCTTTCATATATTTTTATTTCTTGATTGTTTTTTAAATGTATGAAGTAATATATTATTATATTGGTAAATTTTACAGAGGTGAAAATGAAAAAGATAAATTTTTCTATAATTTTTTTGTTGGTTATTTTATCTTTTCCTTCTATTTCATACGCTTTTATATGGTCTCCAGACCTTGCTTGTGATGGCAATTCTGATCCGAATGATAACTCATCTGGGTACGAATTCCGTGGTGGGTACTACGACTTAAATCATTATGAAAAGGTGATAAAGTGGCTTAGTCGTGATAGATCACGCGACAGGCCTGAACCTTGGTTGAATGATCCAAGAAAACTTGAAAACCTGGGAGAGTTGTCACTTTTCTACAAAAATACAATCCATCATGATCTATCAAATAAAGATGATGTGAAAGATATTGAATATATTTTTTTTAAAAATATATTCAATGACGCAATAATAAACAGCAAAAAAGAGTATTGGACGATCAGAGATGAAGGAATGTTTAGGTACTTATTCGGATATTCATCTACCAAATACGGCATCCAAATCAATGACATTAACATCGTTAAGGAGGGGGTGAGCGAGTTGCGAGCCGCTGCTACGCTTGTGGATCAAATCCCGGAGGATATTTTCTCCAGTGATGCTTTCTGGCAGCGGATCGAATATCGCCTTTCTCTTCTGAATGCCCTGTCCTGGCTGTCGTATCGGGGGGCGGCAAAGCCGGAGGAAATCGAAGAGTTGATCGCGGACATCCGGAAAACCGAAAACCGACTGACAAGAGCGATTGACGGCCCGAATGCCGAAAAAATACCCCGTGATGAATTTTACCGGCGACAGGTTCTGCGGTTCAATACCAACTATCTATTGGAGGTTTTCATCATCCATTCCCTGCCGGACAGGGCCAATGCCGGTTCCATCCAAAAATTGGATAGTATGATGCAGACAATGTACAGCCAGAACGAAACGCTGAATATCTGCCGCAGAGCCTATCTGTATTGGGGATATGTTGCCAAGGCGGCCTTCTATAATCGGATGAAGGACCAGAAATCCCGGAAAATGATGCTGGATTTCTTGATCCAGTCGCGGGATTTGGCAGATGTCAACCAGCAACCCGGCCCCCGGCAACGGGTTGAGCGCTTCATCGCGGAAAAACGGATGCCCGATGACAGGGTTTTCCGCTGATAATGATGCCCCGCTGGCATCCCGATACGGGGACGCCAGCGGGTTGATGGGGAGCGATTACTTCACCCCCAGTTCCTTGATCAACTGGTCGGCGCCATAGACGTTGCGCAAGGCCTCCGTCATGCCGCGCACATCCACCATCACCGTGCGGTTGCGCTTGGGCTCATAGCCATAGTCGCCCGACAGGCTGTGGATATTGCCGTCAAACACCAGGCCGATCACCTCAGCCTTGCTGTTCAGCGCCGGGGAGCCGGAATTGCCGCCAATAATGTCATTGGTGGTCACGGCATTGAACGGCGTGGACATGTTGACCTTGCCCTTGGCTTGATCCCAGCGGGTCGGCAGGTCGAACGGGGCGGCACCAGTATCGCGCTCATAGGCACCGGCGAAGGTGGTGTAGGGTTCCACCTGATGGCCGTCCAGCTCTTCCCAGCCCTGCACCTTGCCGTAGGACAGGCGCAGCGAGAAGGTGGCGTCGGGATAGACGCTGTCGCCATAGATGGCGAAGCGGGCCTTGGCGATGCGGGCCTGGGCCTGCTCCACCGGGGCTTCCACTTCCTCTTCCACGGCCTTACGGGCGGCGCGGGCGGCCGGATCGATGGCCTTCATCAGCTTGATCAGCGGATCGTCGGACGCATCGATGGCGGCCTTGCCGCCTTCGAACAGGCGCAGACGTTCGGCCGGGTCAGACAGCTTGCTGGCCGTGATGGCGGCATTGGCCACCTGATCGGGCGACTGCTTGCCCAGCACCGCCTTGACGATGGCATCGTCAGGGCCGAACGCCTCCCGCAGCTTGGTCAGGGAGAAGGACAGCATGGCGATTTCCAGATCCTTATGGACCGGGGCCGGGTTGGACAGGCGCTGCTTCAAGGCCGGCAGGCGGGCATCGCTGAATTCCCGCAGACGGTCATTATTGGCCAGCTTGCTTTCATCGGCGGCACGCAGCAGCGAACGGGCAAAGCCCGCCAGATCGCTGTCAAAGGCGCGCATCCGTTCCAGCATAATGTAACGTGGGAACAGCTGGGCATAGCGGTCCTGGGCCTTGGCGATCACCTCGAACGCATCGCCCACCTCGGCCGACAGCTTGGGATCGGCGGCGATCTTGGCCCGCAGTTCCTGTTCGGCCTTCACCTTGGCGCCGAAGAACTCCTTGTCGGCCAGGGCCTGCTGGCGACCATGCCAGACCTTGATGCCATTTTCGGTATGGGCCAGCGGCTCAAACGCCTCACGGCGGCGATCGGCATTCTCCCGGCCGAATTCGATCAGGCGGCCACGCCGCTCCTGCGCATGGAACAGGTAGGAGGTGGCCACCTCATCCCGCACGAATTCCAGCTCGGCGATGGTGCGCTGGCGGGAGGTGGAGCCGGGATGGCCGGACACGAAGGTGGCTTCACCCGGCTTGGTGCCCTGCTTGGACCATTTGAAATGGTTGGGGCTCTTCAGCGGCTTGCCGTCGGCGCCATAGACGCGCAGCAGCGACATGTCCAGGCAGTAGCGCGGGAAATTGAAATTGTCCGGGTCGCCGCCAAAGGCGGCAATGCCGGCCTCCGGCGCGAAGGCCAGCCGCACATCCTGATAACGCTGATACTTATAGAGATTATAGCGGCCGCCCTGATAGAGGGTCACCACGTCGCAACGCAGCGACGCATCGTTACCGGCGCATTCCTTTTCGATCTGGGTCAGCGCGGCGCGGCGGGCATTGGCGAAATCCTGCCCGTTCTTGCCGGCGGTCGCCTTGTTCACCTTGTCGGTAACGTCGATGATATCGGTCAACTGGTTGACCTCGATCCCGGCGCACTTGCGCTCATCGGCGCGGTCCTTGGCCAGGAAGCCGTTGGCCTGCACGTCATCATTGGCGCTGGACAGTTCGGCCACGCAGTCGGCGACGCAGTGGTGATTGGTCATCACCAGCCCTTCGCCGGACACGAAGCTGCCGGAGCAGCCGCCGGCCAGACGCACCGACGAAAGCTGCACCTTCTTCAGCCAGGCCGGGTCCGGCGTGAAGCCGGTCGCCTTGGCGATTGCCGCTGTCGGCACATTGTCCAGCGTCCACATGCCTTCATCGGCATGGGCGACACCCACCATCAAGGCGATCGTCGCGGCGGTCGTTGCCGCGAGGCGCATCGGCTTCACCATGGATTTGGTTCCTGTTCTTTTTCGCGTTGGATTGCATTGCCCGCGCCCGTGCCGGCGCGTGACGGGCGCAACCATGCGCCCGCCTGTTGCGGCGGTCAACCGGCTGTGCCAAATGGCCCTATCGGGTTAACTGTTTGCGGCCCGACGGCGCATGAAATCATCCAGGGCGCCAGTCATCTCGGCGATCAGCTTGGCCCCCATCGGGTCACCATTGGCATGGTCCCAGACCGCGCCCAGCTTGGGATGGTTTTCGAACACATCCATCGCCCCAAAGGCCGGCAGGAACTTCTGCAAAAAGAAGCACGCGGGCACGACAGCGCAATCAGCCAGGGTGAAAGCGTCGCCGATGCACCAGGGTGCAGCTTCGATGAAGGTTTCCAGCCCATCCATGCCGCGCCGCAGCTCCGCCCGCTTTTCCGCCACCAGGGCGGCATCACGGTTGATCGGGTTCATCTGGCCCAGCAGGCCCAGCAAGGCCGGCAGCACATAAAGATCAATGGCGCGGCTGATGATGCGGGCGCGGGCACGCGCCACATCATTGCCGGGCAGAATTTTCTTTTCCGGGAATCGTTCATCCAGGAATTCGCAGATGACTTCCGATTCGATGATGCTCGCATCACCGGCCACCAGGGCCGGCATCTTGCCATAGGGGTTGATGGCCAGATATTCGGGCGATTTCAACCCCGCACCCGGCGGCGGCACCAGGGGAATGTCCAGTCCCTTGAAGCGGATGGCCAACACCACGCGGGTGACATAGGGGCTGAGCAACACGCCATAGAGCTTCATCACACCAAATCTCCGGGCTGGGCCCGGCAGATGACCGGGCGGCCGAATTGTATTTCCTGACGCCTACATAGCGCGGTCCTGGCTTTGACGGTAGCGCCCAACTGCGCCCCTGCCAATGCTGCATCCGCGTCATCAGCCGAAAGGGGAACCAAGGGGCTGCCGACACTGTTATCAAGGGTGGGAAAAAGGGGGCAGAACACCATGGGCATTCTCACCGTCACGCACACAACCACCTATGATTATGCCAATCCGGTGGTGCTGGGGCCGCATCGGATGATGTTCCGTCCGCGCGACAGCCACGATCTGCGCCTGCTGGAAACCGGGCTGGTGATCGATCCGCGGCCCAGCGACCTGCACTGGATGCATGATGTGTTCGGCAACTCGGTGGCGCTGGCCCGGTTCGATGGCATCAGCACCCGCCGGCTGAGCATCGAAAGCCGGATTGTGCTGGAACAATTTCCGACCGGGCCGGGCGATTTCTCGCTTGAGGATTATGCAAGCCATTACCCGTTCAGTTATGACGCGGCGGAGGTGCCGGATCTGGGCCGCACCATGGAACGCCATTATCCTGACCCGGAGCATCAGGTTGATGAATGGGCGCGCCGGTTTGTCCGGTCGGGGGCGGGCGGGCTGGTGGAAACCCTGCCCATGTTGCTGGCCATGACGGCCGCCATCCGCAACGGCTTCACCTATCAACCGCGTGATGCGGAAGGTACGCAAAGCCCGGTGGAGACGCTGGCGCGGGGCAGCGGTTCCTGCCGGGATTTCGCCCTGTTGATGATGGAGGCGGTACGGAGCCTGGGGCTGGCTGCCCGGTTCGTCAGCGGCTATCTCTATGACCCGACAGTGGATGGCGGACCGGGCGGCACCATCGGCGCCGGTGCCACCCATGCCTGGATGCAGACCTATCTGCCTGGAGCCGGCTGGGTGGAGTTCGATCCCACCAATGGGATTGCCGGCGGGTGCAACCTGATCCGCGTGGCGGTGACACGCGATGCCAGCCAGGCCGTGCCGCTGACCGGACAATGGACGGGCGCGCCGGCCGACTATCTGGGCATGAGGGTGGCCGTCAGCGTGACGGCCGGTCGCTGAGATGAGACGGCTGGGAGAGAGCGGCCTTGACCTGCCATTATCCGCCGGGCGATCAAGGATGTCGTTTCCACCGCCCTGTGGAGTTTCTCCCGATGCGATATGGCGCCGGCGTACCCTCACGCCGCCTGCTCGTCTCCAGCCTGTCGTTGGTTGTGCTGGCCGGCGATGCGGCCGCCGCCACGGCGCTGCCGCCCAGCTTCTCCGCCGGTCTGGCCGGGCCGGTGCTGACCTATCTGCATCTGTTGGGCCTGCTGGGGCTGGGCCTGTGGCTGGATATGCAGGGCCAGGGCAGCCCTGGCACCGGTGCCGCCCTGGCCCTGGTGGCGGGGCTGTTGTTTGGCGTACTGACACGCTCGGGCATTCACATCCCCTATGCCGCTTATGCGCTGGAGGCGTCACTGGTGCTGTTCGGCGGGTTGCTGGCCTTCACCGTCTCCCTGCCCAGGGTGCTGGGACTGGTGCTGGCGGCCATTGCCGGGGCGCTGCATGGTATCGCCCTGTCACAATGGGATGGGGCATCGAGCAGCCAGTGGCTGTTCTGGCCGGGGCTGGTGGCCGGGTGCCTGCTGGCGTTGAGTGCTGGAGTCGGCCTGTCGGCGACGCTTTACCAGTTTGGCGGTGCAATGGCTTCCCGGCTTGCGGGGGCAGCCATTGCGCTGGTCGGTGTGCTGTTGCTGCTCGACGTCATGTGATGGTCTCGGCTTGGCGATATTTTCGCCACAGCCGGGTGAAATCCTTTGCTCACTTCTTCAATGCACCGCTTTCTGCCGGTTGTTGCGCAGGCGTTCCGGTTGCGCCGGTGGCTGGCGGGGCGCACCATAGGGCAATTGAACCATGAGCGATCGGATGCACCGCGCCATGCAGTTCCGCGCCGGACCCGCAGACACCCTTTCCGACCCGTTGCACCCCGCTGCCCCGTCAAGAAGACGGCTGCTGCTGCTGGCAGGGGGCGGCCTTCTGGGGCTGGGTCTGGTGCCTGGGGCCCAGGCCCAGCAGCCAGGCGATCAGGTGCGTTTCTTCCAGATCGGCACGGCGACCACCGGCGGTACCTATTTCCTGATCGGCGGGTTGCTGGCCAATGCAGTCTCCAACCCGCCGGGTACGCGCCCCTGTGACCGGGGCGGCAGTTGTGGCGTGCCGGGCCTGATCGTGGTGGCGCAATCTACGTCGGGCGCGGTGGAGAATGTCAATCTGCTGCGGCAGCGTCGGTTGGAATCGGCCCTGGTCCAGGCCGACATTGCCCATGCCGCGATTGAGGGCAAGGCGCCCTTTGAAAAGACGGCCTATGCTGATCTGCGCGCCATCGCCAATCTTTATACCGAAACCATCCATCTGGTTGTGCGCGCTGACGGTGGCTTGAAAAGGCCAGGGGATCTGAAGGGTAAAAGGGTGGCGTTGGGGGAGCAGGGGTCGGGCACGCTGGTAACCTCCCGCGCTATCCTGGCCAGCTATGGCCTGTCGGAAAAGGCGGTCAATCCCGTCTATCTCAGCCCGGCGGCGGCCGGTGACCGGCTGGTGGCGGGCGAACTGGATGCCTTTGTCATTGTCGGCGGCTATCCGTTGCCGGCGGTGTCGGAACTGGCGCGGCGCCTGCCGATCAACCTGTTGCCCTTTGATGATCCCAAAGGGGAACAGTTGAAGAAGCGGTTGCCCTTCTTCACCGAAAGCCGCATTGAGGCTGGTACTTATGAGAATGTGCCGGCCACCAGCAGCCTGGGGGTGGGCGCGCAATGGCTGGTGCGTGGTGATATCAAACCCCAATTGGTGCATGACATCACCGCCGCCCTGTGGAACGACCAGACCCGGCTGTTGCTGGATGCCGGGCATCCCCGCGGCAAATCCATCCAACTGCGCACGGCACTGGATGGTTTGGCCGTACCCCTGCATCCGGGGGCCGAGCAATATTACCGGGAGGTGGGGTTGACGGCGGAAACGGCAGCCGCCCCGCAAGCAGGCGAGGGCGGCAAGAGCCCGCATTGAGCGTCGGCCAAAAAGGGGTTGTGATATTTTAGGGCGATTGGCCCTCGTGCCCGGCGCGGTGGCGGCCTATACTGGCCGCAACCCTGCTGATGGCTGACCGTACATGAAGAAAATCATCATCCTTGTTCTGGCCCTGCTGGTGCTGATCGGCGCCGGTGCCGGTGCCTATTTCATGTTCCTGGCCAAACCGGCCGACGCTGAACATGCCGAAGCCAAGGAACCGGTGAAGAAGGTCCGCACTGGCCCGCCCTCCTATGCCACCATTGGCCCGATGATCGTGCCGGTAATGGGCCAGACCAAGGCGACGCAGAACATCATCATCACGGTCAGCCTGGAAGTGGATGACGATACGGTCCGCGATGAGGTGAGGGCGAAGGGACCGCGCCTGATCGATGCCTATGTGCAGGCGCTTTATGGCTCCCTGGATAAGGGGCAGGTGATTGATGGCCAGATCCTGAATATCCCTGCCATCAAGGATGAATTGAAACAGGTGACCGACAAGGTGGTCGGTCCTGATATCGTGCGCGATGTGCTGATCCAGTCGGTCAGCCAGCGCCCGGCCTATTGATCAAGGCTGGGAAATATCGGATCAAGCTATATCAAATCGATAGCATCGGATTGATGTCGTTTCCGGTGCGTGTCATGCTGATCCTTGCCAGAGTGCCGCCGGCCGTCCGGCCCGTTCGCTCAAGAAGCGGCACCATCCATAGGGTAAGGAAACGACATGATCACGCACGTACTCTATTTCGTGCTGGCCTGCGGCGTGCTTGCCATTCTGTACGGATTGGCGACGGCGCGTTCGGTTCTGGCGGCCAGCCCCGGCAATGCCCGGATGCAGGAGATTGCGCAGGCAATCCAGATCGGGGCCGGCGCCTATCTCAACCGGCAATATACAACCATCGCCATGGTGGGTGTGGTGATTGCCATTCTGGTGGGCGTGTTGCTGGGGCTGCATGTCGCCATCGGCTTTGTGCTGGGGGCGGTGCTGTCGGCGGCGGCTGGCTATATCGGCATGAATATTTCCGTCCGTGCCAATGTGCGCACGGCAGAGGCTGCGCGCCACGGGCTGGCGCAGGGGTTGTCGTTGGCCTTTCGCGCCGGCGCGGTGACCGGGATACTGGTGGCCGGCCTCGCCCTGCTGGGGGTGGCCGGCTATTTTCTGGTGTTGACCAGCATGGGCTTTACCGGCCGACCGCTGGTGGATGCGCTGGTGGCCCTTGGCTTCGGTGCCTCCCTGATCTCCATCTTCGCCCGGCTGGGCGGCGGCATCTTCACCAAAGGTGCCGATGTCGGCGCCGATCTGGTGGGCAAGGTGGAAGCCGGCATTCCGGAGGATGATCCCCGCAATCCCGCCGTCATTGCCGATAATGTGGGCGATAATGTCGGCGATTGCGCCGGCATGGCGGCCGACCTGTTTGAAACCTATGCCGTGACCGTGGTGGCAACCATGGTGCTGGCCGGCATCTTCTTTGCCGGCCAGGGGGCCTATCTGGACGCGATGCTGATCTATCCGCTGGCCATCGGCGGGGCCTGTATCATCACCTCCATCATCGGCACCTTCTTTGTGCGGCTGGGCAGTTCCGGCAACATCATGGGCGCGCTTTACAAGGGTCTCATCGCCTGCGGGGTGCTGTCGCTGGGGGCGATTGCCGCCGTGACGGCGTGGGTGCTGCCCGAAGGGTTCGCCACCATACTGGCCACCGGGGCCGGTGTTCGTTTCACCGGGACAGACCTTTATTATTGCGCCGTCATCGGGCAATTGGTGACGGCGCTGATTGTCTGGATCACCGAATATTACACGGGTACCGGCTATCGCCCGGTGAGGTCGGTGGCGCAGAGCAGCACCACCGGCCATGGCACCAATGTCATCCAGGGCTTGGCCATTTCCATGGAATCCACAGCCCTGCCGGCGCTGGTGATCTGTGCCGCCATCATTGGCTGTTATCTGCTGGCGGGCCTGTTCGGCATTGCCATTGCGGTCACCAGTATGCTGGCGGTGGCGGGCATGGTGGTGGCGCTGGACGCCTATGGCCCTGTCACCGACAATGGCGGCGGTATCGCCGAAATGGCCGATCTGCCCAAGGAGGTGCGCGTCACCACCGACGCGCTGGATGCTGTGGGCAATACCACCAAGGCCGTGACCAAGGGCTATGCCATCGGCTCGGCCGGACTGGGCGCGCTGGTGCTGTTCGCGGCCTATCATGAGGATCTGAAATATTTCATGGCCGATCCTGCGGCCTATCCCTATTTCGCGGGGGTGGAGATCGATTTCAGCCTTTCCAACCCCTATGTCGTGGTCGGGCTGATTCTGGGTGGGCTGCTGCCCTATCTGTTCGGGGCCATGGGCATGACGGCGGTGGGCCGTGCCGCCGGCTCGGTGGTGGAGGAGGTGCGCCGTCAGTTCCGGGAGAATCCGGGCATCATGGCTGGCACCTCAAAACCCGATTATGGTCGCGCCGTTGATATGCTGACCCGTTCCGCCATCCGGGAAATGATCGTGCCTTCCCTGTTGCCGGTGCTGGCACCCTTGGTGCTTTACGCCCTGGTGGCGGCGATTGCCGGCAAGGGGGCGGCCTTTTCTGCCCTGGGTGCCATGTTGCTGGGCGTCATCGTCACCGGCCTGTTCGTCGCCATCTCCATGACCTCGGGCGGCGGGGCCTGGGACAATGCCAAGAAATATATCGAGGAGGGCCACCATGGTGGCAAAGGTTCGGACGCGCACAAGGCGGCAGTGACCGGCGATACGGTGGGCGATCCCTATAAGGACACGGCCGGCCCGGCCGTGAACCCGATGATCAAGATCACCAATATCGTGGCCCTGCTGTTGCTGGCCATTCTGGCCCATCAGTAGTTATCGGCGTTAAACAAAACAGGCGGCCTATAGAGGCCGCCTGTCACTGTTTCAGGGCGAAAACCTGCGGTCTTACTTCTTCTTCTTGCCGTCATCCTTCTTCTTGCGCGACGGCTTGGACAGGTTGCTCAGCATCTGTTCGAAGAAGCCCATATCATGGCCTTCGGTCGGGGTGACGCGGGCAACCGGCGCCACATAGGCGGCCTCGCTGCCATCAATCTCCTTGATCTCCTGCACCGTGCCCTGATCATTAAAGCGGATGCGCACGATGCGTTGGGCCGTCACTTCCGGATCGAAGAAGGCCTCCTGCGCGGTGTGGCGACCGATATAATACCAGGTGGCGCCATCCACCGTGCCGGTGGAGGTGGGCGAACCCAGCACATATTGCACCTGATCGCGGGTGGTGGTGCCCTGCTGAATCTGGGCCAGGCGGCTATCTTCGACAAGATTGCCCCTCACCGCAGTGATCGGGCTGCACCCTGCCAGGGCCAGGCCGGCGAAGCCGGCGGTCAACAGCAGCGAAGCGTGGGTCTTGCGCATGAACGGAGCATCTCTTGTCAAAATCATCACCAGGAACCGGTGCACCGGCTGCCTATGCACGAACCAGACAGCACGACACAAGCGGTCGTACAATCGGCCATGCTTGACGCCGGGGGCACCGCCCCCTATCTGGCCGGTGACATTGGCACCGGCTTTGGCGCAATGTCAATCACTGCCCCTGCCATATTATGGCGGCGGCCATTCCGTTGCCCTCAACCGCCGCTTTGGAAGCTTTCCATGTTGAACCGCCTGTTCAGGAAAAAGATCTCGGAACGCACCGTGGCAAAACTCTATGGCGCGATTGTGGAGCAGGCGCGCCAGCCGGTATTTTTCCGCGACCTGGGCGTGCCAGACACGCTGGAGGGGCGGTTTGAGACGATTTCCCTTCATGCCTGGCTGGTGATGCGCCGGCTGGCCATGGGCGGTCCTGCCGTGGCGGATTTCAACCAGGCCCTGTTTGATTTCATGTTCGCCGATCTGGATTTCAATCTGCGCGAACTGGGGGCCAGCGACATGAAGGTGGGCGAGCGGGTGAAGGAACTGGCCAGTCATTATTATGGGCGTGTTCAGGCCTATGATACCGGATTGGCCGGTACCGATGGTGCCACGCTGGAAGCCGCACTCGATCGCAATCTTTATGGCTCCACCTTGCCAGAGCCGGAGCATGTGGCCGCCATGGCGGCCTATGCCCGCCGCCAGCTCGCCCATCTGGAAGCCTTCCCTGTCGAGCGGCTGCTGGCCGGGGACGTCACCTTTATATCCTGAGCGGTCGGTTACCGTCCGCTATCCGCCCGCTTTCGCGGGCCGCATCCTTGTCGTTTCAGTGGAGTTGCCATCATGAACAGCCCATCCCAGGCCCCCGAACTGTCCCGCATCGTCATCGCCGACAAGGTGACCACGGCCGGTGGGCACGAGGTGGTGACGGCGACCGAGGCGGAATGCGCCGCACTGGCGCAGCGATTCGATCTGATCTCCCTATCCGGTCTCACGGCCAGAATGCGTCTGCGCCGGGTGCGGGGGGAGTTCATCAAGGTCACCGGTGAGTTGACGGCCGATGTGGTGCAGCGCTGTGTGGTGACCCTGGAACCGGTGCCTGCCCATGTGCAGGAGGATTTCTCCGCCCTGTTCGCCCCTGATCATCTGATCCCCAAGGAGGAGGATGAGGCGGAGAGCGATCATTTTCAATATCTGGGTGGGGATGAGGATTTCCCCGAGCCGATGCCGGGCGGGCGGATCGATATTGGCGAACTGGTGGCCCAGAATCTTTCGCTGTCGCTGGAACCTTATCCGCGCGTGCCAGGGGTGGAATTTACCCCGATTCTGGAGGATTATGATCCGACCACTCAGGATAATGGGGGTGATCTGCCGCCCGAGCCCCCCCGTCAGAACCCTTTTGCGGCCCTGTCCCGCTTAAAGAAGTCGTCATAATCGGGTTTCTCGCTTGCCCTGACACACCATATCCAGTATTCAAGCGCCTCTGTCCAAGGCGGCCCCTTGTTGGCCGCCTAAAACATTGTGAGTTACGATCATGGCCGTTCCGAAGAAAAAGACCTCCAAGTCCAAGCGTAATATGCGCCGTTCGCATGACGGGCTGACCGCTTCCGCGTACAATGAATGCAGCAACTGCGGCGAGCTGAAGCGCCCGCACCATGTCTGCGGCTCCTGCGGCCAGTATGATGGCCGTGAAGTGACGCAGACCGCTGCTGCCGCCGCGTAATCATTGCCGTTCCGGCTTCTCGCGGTATAGGGACCACGTACGCTCGTGACTGCGCGCTTGCGGATCGCCTTGGACGCCATGGGTGGCGACCATGCACCTGACATGGTCGTCGCCGGCGCCGACTTGGCGCGTGAGCGCTGTTCGAATGTCGAGTTCCTGTTTGTCGGCGATGAAGCGCGTATCAACGCGCTTCTCGACCGCCATCCGGCACTGAAATCCATTTCCACCGTCCGGCATACGCCGGATTTTGTGGCCATGGATGCTAAACCCTCTGTTGCTTTGCGTGCTGGGCGCAATTCCAGTATGCGGCTGGCCATCGATGCGGTGGCGGCGGGGGAGGCGGCTTGCGTTGTCTCCGCCGGGAATACCGGCGCGTTGATGGCGATTGCCAAATTCGTGTTGAAAACGCTGCCCGGTATCGACCGTCCGGCCATCGCCTCCATCTTCCCGACCTTGCGGGGGGAGAGTGTGATGCTGGATATGGGGGCCAATCTGGAATGCGACGCGGATAATCTTGTCCAATTCGCTGTGATGGGCACCGTATTCAGCCGGACCGTGCTGGGATTGCTGGAACCTTCCATCGGCCTGCTGAATGTCGGGTCGGAGGAGCAGAAGGGCCACGAGTCGATCCGCGAGGCTGCTGCGGCCCTGCGCGACACACCGCTGGCCCGGAACTTCCACGGTTTTGTGGAAGGCAACGATATTGCTGCCGGTACTGTCGATGTCATCGTTACCGACGGTTTCACCGGCAATGTCGCGCTGAAGGCGGCGGAAGGCACGGCCAAGCTTTACAGCGAGTTCCTGAAGCGCACCTTTGCTTCTTCTCTGCTGGCCAAGCTGGGCTATCTGCTGGCCCGTGGCGCCTTTGGCAAGCTGCGCCTGCGCATGGACCCGCGCCGTTATAATGGCGCGATGTTCCTGGGGCTGCGTGGCATCTGTGTGAAAAGCCATGGCGGCACCGATGCCATCGGCTTCAGCAACGCCATCGCCGTGGCGGCCGACATGGCCAATCACGGTTTCAACGATAAGATCCGTGACCAATTGGCGGTATTGCAGGCGGCTCTGGCCGCCAGTGCCGCCGCCAAGGTCGAGGCGGATGGTCAGGGTAGCGAGGCGGCGGTTCAATAATGGCGATCCGATCGATCATCCTGGGCTGCGGCTCCTATCTGCCGGCGCGCGTCATGACCAATGACGATCTGACCAAGATCGTCGATACGTCGGATGAATGGATCAGCGAACGCACCGGTATCAAATCCCGCCATATTGCCGCTGATGGTGAAACCACCAGCGATCTGGCCTATCACGCTGCCGTTGCTGCCCTGGACCATGCCGGGGTGACGGTTGATGAGCTGGATTTGATCGTGTTGGCCACGGCCACCCCCGATAATACCTTTCCCGCCACTGCCACCAAGGTGCAGGCGCGCCTGGGCATGAAGCGCGGTGCTGCCTTTGATGTGCAGGCGGTTTGTTCCGGCTTTATCTATGCGCTCTCGATAGCCGACAATTTCATCAAGGCCGGGCAGGCGCGCACGGTGCTGGTGATCGGGGCGGAGACCTTCTCCCGCATCCTGGACTGGACCGACCGTACCACCTGTGTGCTGTTCGGTGACGGGGCCGGAGCGGTGGTGCTGCGGGCCCAGGAAGGGCAGGGCACGGCGGCGGACCGGGGTATCCTCTCCACCCATCTGCATTCCGACGGCTGCCACCACGATCTGCTTTATGTCGATGGTGGCCCTTCCAGCACGCAGACCGTGGGCCATCTGCGGATGCGCGGGCAGGAAGTGTTCAAGCACGCCGTGGTCAATCTGGCCGATGTGGTGCGCGAAGCCCTGGCCGCCAATGACATGCAGCCGTCGGATATCGACTGGCTGGTGCCGCATCAGGCCAACCGCCGCATCATTGAAGGGACCGGCCGCAAGTTGAAGCTGGACCCGGCACGCGTTGTGGTGACGGTCGATCACCATGGCAATACCTCTGCCGCCTCCATTCCGCTGGCGTTGGTGGAGGCGGTGCATGATGGCCGCATCAAGCGGGGCGATGTGCTGTTGCTGGAGGCGATGGGCGGCGGCTTCACCTGGGGCGGCGCCCTGGTTCGCTACTGATTTCCGCCTTTTGGCGATGCATCAAGAACCGCGCCCAACTATCTGGAATTGACGCGCTTTCATCATGCAAGTACCGTCTAGGCTTTACTGCCTGGGGGAAACGTCATGAGCAATACCGTTACCCGTGCCCAATTGAGCGAGGCCGTCTATCAGCATGTCGGCCTGTCGCGCAATGAATCCGCCGATCTGGTGGAAAGCGTGCTGGACGAGATCGTGGACGCGTTGGCCGGCGGCGACATGGTCAAAATCTCCTCTTTCGGCAGTTTTGCCGTGCGGTCCAAGGGTCAGCGCGTCGGTCGCAACCCCAAGACCGGGGAAGAGGTGCCGATTCTGCCGCGCCGGGTGCTGGTGTTCCGTGCTTCCCATGTGCTGAAGTCCCGCATCAACGATCGTTTCGCCGGCCAGGGCTGAACGCGCGATGCGTGATGCGGCGACGACCGATCCCGATGCAGTGCCGAGCAAGCCTGTGGCCAAATCCGCCACAGCTTTCCGTACGATCAGTGAGGTATCAGCCGACCTTGAAGTGCCACAGCATGTTCTGCGCTTCTGGGAAACCAAGTTTCCGCAGATCAAACCGCTGAAACGCGGTGGCGGCCGGCGCTATTATCGCCCGGACGATGTGGAACTGCTGCGCCGTATCCAGGCCCTGCTGTACCGCGAAGGCTATACGATCCGGGGTGTCCAACGCCTGCTGAAGGAAACCCGCGGCAGCGGTGGTCTGCCCCCGGTGGGGCAAGCGCCCGCTGCCAGCCTGTTCAATCTGGATGAGGGGGAGGTAGCAGGCGGGGCGGACCAGACAGCCGACGATTCCCCCACTTTGCCAGAGTTGGGCGAGGCAGAGGCCGTCGAATCGGACCCGCTTTCGCCCCGCATCCGCGAGCGGTTGTCCGACATTCTGATGGATATGCTGGCGGCCCGCCGGTTGCTGGACTGAATACCGCTTGCCGTGGATCAGGCTTGGCGCAGCTGGGCACGCAGGGCCAGAACCCGCCGACCATATTCCCGCGCACGCGGTTCATCCATCCAGGTGTGATAGCGACCGACCGCCAGTTCCAGGTCACGCGGCAGGCTGTCAATGGCCTCTCGCAGGATGCCGGCCCCTATCCGCATATTGATATCCGGGTTCAGCAGGTGGCTGACATCCGGCACCCTGTGTCCGTGCCAGCGCACATTCACCTGCATCCAACCCAGATCGGCATCAGCCAGCTCTGCCGCCGGCATGGTCATGACCAGCTGCATGGCGCTTGATTGGTCTGGCGGATAATAGGATTCCTTGGCGGTTCGCACCGCATAAGGCCAGGGGCCGTTACTTCCCTTCCGGTTCAGCCGGCTTTCCACATAGCTGACCGCATAAAGCAGATATGGGTCCAGCCGGGCGAGCTGGCCGGTCACGGCAAAGGGGGTGTTCCGCAGGTCCAGCGCCTTGGCAGGTGCTGCCAGCCCTGCTGCCATGATGGCAGCCCCCGCCATGAAACCGCGTCTTGAAATGCCCAATTCTCTCTGCGCCCCTTCATGCATGGAAGGGCCATATCATGGCGTGGCTTGCCTTGCCAAGAGCGCTGGCGCGGCAGGTCACGGCGCAATCAGGCGGGATTGCACGGCCACAGCGATGGCGTGGAACTTGTTATGCACGCCCAATTTCCGCATGGCATTGTCAAAATGATATTCCACCGTGCGCTCGGTGATGTTGAGGATGTCCGCTGTCTCTGACCGGGTCTTGCCACGGCAGGCCCAGACCAGGATTTCCCGCTCCCGGTCGGTCAGCGTGGGTGGCGCTTCGGCCGGTGTCTGCGGCAGGCCCCGAAAATGCAGCAGCCTTTCATGATAGGTGGCGGCCGCCAGTTTCAGCCAGAAGGGGACAGCGTGATCCATCTCCTCCGGTGCTTCGGTCCAATAAAGGCTGAGCAGGGCGGAGGCCGGATGGCCGCGATGATCCACAGCATGTAAGGGCATGGCAAAGCCCTGCGTATATCCGTGGTCCTTGGCCAGCCCCATTACCTGCCAGGCGCGCCCCTTCGGGCCGGCCCGCCGGCGTACACGCGGGTCAAATTCCAGGCAGTCAGCCCATGTGAAGGCAACATTGCTGCTGGCCGCCCGGGTCACCACCGGATCATAACCCAGCAGCCCCATGGATACATATGTCTCTACAAAGTCACTGCGGACAGATGTCTGGTAAAAGGGCAATGCTTCGTCATGCAATGGCAGCTGGCGTACATCCACATAGGAGAAGCACTTAAACCCAAGACCATGGATGATTTGTGTCATGCATAGCCACAACGCATCCTGATCCGGAGCATCGGAAAGTCGATTTAAAATTTCTTCTGCTACGTGCATCGCTGTCCTCACAATACAACGCGCTGTCACTCTATCGTTTAAATACCTGGGTAAATGCCCAGCTATTATAACCCATGTCTCAAATGGCGTACTCCTCAAAACAGCGTAGCGGAGTATGTCATGCAGGAATTGAAGATCTTCCGCTTCCGTGCCGGTGAAGCGCCGGAATACATGGCCCAGGCTTGGCGGTTACGCCATCAGGTGTTCCGTGAAACGCTGGGCTGGTCGGTCAGGTCCCTCAATCAGCTGGAAATCGATCAGTTTGACAAGATGGCGTTGCATTGCGTCGCTGTCGAGCGGGATGTTGTGGTCGGTTACTGGCGTTCGCTGCGTACGACAGAACCCTATCTGCTGGAACAATATTTCCCCGATCTGCTGGAAGGGCGGCCGCTGCCCAAGCGGCCGGATATCTGGGAGATCAGCCGTTTCGCTGTGGCCCCCAGCCATCCGCGCCGGCGCGATGTCGGCAAATCTCTGGCGCTGGAAATCGGCCGTTTCGGCTTTGATCAGGGGGCCAGCCGGCTGATTGCCGTGGTGGAACCGCCCTTTGGCCGTTTCATCCGCGCCTGCGGCCTGCCCGTGACCCAGGATGTCACGCCGGTGGTGGTGGGCACGGGCAGCCAGGGCGATGTGATCGCCACCATCATCACCCTGGATATGCAGACCTATGCTCAACGGCTGGGGGCTGCTGCCTGTCAGGCCCAGATTGCTGCCGCGTGAGGTGTTCCCATGTTCGCCAAGATCAAGGAAGCGCTGATGGGCGATCTTCCGGCCTTCGCCGCCGATCCGATCGGTTTTGTTGAAAGCCGCACCCTGGGCCAACCTGCCCCCGTGCCGGTGCAGTTGGGGCCGAAAAAGGCAATACTGGTGGCCACACCTTCTGCCTTCCGGCATGTGCTGGTGGATGGCCGCGACCGCTATGGCAAAGGCTCGGAACAGGCGCGTCTGCGCCCGCTGCTGGGTGACGGGTTGATCACGGCCAGCGGTGACCGCTGGAAGGCGGCGCGCGATGCGGTGAAATCCAGCTTCGGCGGGGCCTCACTGCAGCAGGGTATCGGCATGGCCATGGGCGTGCTGTGCCAGGAAACCGCCATGCTGGCCGCCCGCGAGGGGGAGTTGCTGGACCTGCACGCCCTGATGGGTGAATTGACCATGAAGATGGTGGTCGCTGCCCTGTTCCATGCCCGCATGGATACGCAGCAAAGTGCAGCGGTCTATGGCGCTGGCGTGGTGGCCCATGAAAGGCTGACGGAAACCATGTGGCGGGCCATTGACCTGGACATGTTGCTGCCGACACGCAAGCATCGGCGGTTCAAGGGTGCCATCCGCACGCTGGAAACCCATATTGCTGGTTTCCTGTCCAATCCCTGCGGCCCGCTGGCGGCGCTGGCCCCCTTGCAGCAACAGTTCGGCCCGGCGGTCTTGCGGGACGAGGCCATGACCATGCTGGTCGCCGGCTTTGAGACGACGGCGATGGCTGCCGCCTGGCTGGTCTATATTCTGTCGACGCGTCCCGATCTGGTGGATTGGCTGCGGCCGGAAGCCGAAGGGGCCAGCAATGGCGGCTGGGGTCTTGATCCCGCCCGCCTGCGCGACCTGCCGCGTTGCAAGGCCATGGTGCAGGAGGTGCTGCGCCTTTACCCTTCCACCTGGTGGGTGGCGCGCCAGGCGCTGGCCGACGATGTCATTGATGGTACGCCGGTGCCGAAAGGGGCGACCATTCTGCTGTCGCCCTGGGCCCTGCATCGCCAGCCGGCGCAATGGGCCGAACCATCGGTCTTCAATCCGCAACGCTTCATGGACACTGTGCCGGACAAGTTCGCCTTTGTCCCGTTCGGCATGGGGCCGCGCACCTGCGTCGGCGCTCAACTGGCCATGGCGGAACTGACCGCCCTGGCGGTGATGATGGTTTCCGCCTTCGACCTGATCCCGGAATCCGGACAGGTGGAGCGTCTGCGTCCCGTCGGGGGCGTCACCCTGGGGCCGCCCGCGCGCGGCCTGAAAATAAGAATATCAACCCGTAAGGCAGCAAGGATCGCCGCGTAATGCCATACCTGACGAAGATCGCCCCTGACCAGGATAATGAACCCGTGGTCAGCCACCTGATGCGCCGCGCCTTGGATGAGGTCAAAGAGATTGACCACACAGTGACCCGCAACCTGATTGTCTGTGGTCACCGCACCTCCATCCGTATTGATTCTATGACCTGGAAAGCCTTGGGCACCATTGCCCGTGGTGAGGGGATGACCATCAATGAGGTTGCGAGCCACATCGCGGCCAAGCGACAGGGCGATATTTCCCTGACAGCGGCCATTCGCATGTTCGTCGTCGGCTACCTCAACTGGCGGTCGCCCGCCCGCCCGCGCAGCATCCCCGCCGCTTGACAGAGTGAGGGCGCAGGGGGCGCCAATTTCCCGCAACGTCCCCTGTCGTCCACCCATGCCGGTTTCCTTAATCTCTGATAAGCTGTCGTTGATCGGCTGGTTCCGCCGGAACCAGAGCCGGCGAATGGCCGCGAGGTGGGCATGGAACGGATCGATATCCTGATTGTCGGTGGTGGCATTGCCGGCGCGGCGCTGGCCTATGCCCTGTCGGTCGACCATCGGGTTGCCCTGCTGGAGCGGGAGACCCATTGCGGCTATCACGCCACCGGCCGCTCGGTCGCGGTATATTCGGAAACCTATGGTAGCCGGGCCATCCGGGCACTGACTGTGGCATCCGGGCCGTTCCTGCGCCATCCGCCGGACGGGTTCAGCCCCGGCCCGATTTTGCACCCGCGTGGCGCCCTGCATATCGCCCGCGGCGATCAGCTGGAGAAGCTGACCGCCGCCCTGATTGAGATGCAGCCCCTGGCCCCGGCCATCAACCCGTTGACCGCCCCTGAATGTTTGACCCTGGTGCCGTTCCTGCGCCCCGATCAGGTGGGGGCCGGCATTCTGGAATCGGGGGCCTGCGATATTGATGTCGATCTGCTGCATCAGGCCTATCTGCGGGCGGCCCGTGCCCAGGGGGCGATTATCCGGACCGAAATGCCGGTGACCGGCATCCGCCCCGATGGGGATGGCTGGCGGGTGGATACACCGGCCGGGCCCTGGCAAACCTGGACGCTGGTCAATGCCGCCGGGGCCTGGGCTGATCAGGTGGCCCAGTTGGCGGGGGTGGCCCCTGTTGGTTTGGAACCACGCCGCCGCACGGTGACCCTGGTGGAACCACCGGCCGGGCTGGACATTGCCCGGCTGCCCTTTGTTGTCGATATCGACGAAAGCTTCTATTTCAAGCCCTCGGCCGGCATGTTGGCGGTGTCGCCAGCGGATGAAACCCTGGTGGAACCAGCCGATGTACAGCCGGAGGAGCTGGATATCGCCTCGGCCATGGATCGGCTGCAAACAGCCTGCAACATCAAGGTGACCCGAAAGGGGCGCAGCTGGGCGGGGCTGCGCAGCTTCGTCGCTGATCGCAATCCGGTCATCGGGTTCGAACCACGGATACCCGGCTTCTTCTGGCTGGCGGCCTTGGGGGGCTATGGCATACAGACTGCCCCGGCCGTGGCCGGGCTGGCGGCCAGCCTGATCCGGGACCAAGGTGTACCGGACCGCCTGACCAGCCTGCATTTTGATCTGGCGACGGTCAGCCCCAACCGTCTGCGGCGGTGATTGTCCGACCTGTTTGTCACAGGCGCCAAGGCACGGCACCTCCGCAGGAGGGCCGTGCCGGCCGTCGCTCTCTCCTTCACGCTACCGATGGGTAACGTCGCCCCGAAGGCAAGGTGAACAGACACTCAGATTTACATCCACTGCTTAAGAGTGGGTAAACAAAGCGAAGCGGCCCCATTAATGTCACAGACACCCCCGTCCCATCCTGGGGTCAGGAGGCTGCCGGGGCGTGCAGTTCGGCCAGGAAAGCTTCCAGCGCCAGCCAGCCGGCCGGGGCGTGGCGGATGAAACGGCTGACAAGCTCCCCCGCATCGCCATAGCGTTCCTCAATGATCGCCATTTCGATCCGCTGCGCCAGCACGCGCAACCGGGGTGTGCCCAGGTTGCCGGCCAGCGAGATCATGGAATGGGCTTCGCGGCGGAGGTCCGGCCAGTTGCTGTCCGTCTGATGTTTCTGCATCCGTTCGACGCGCTGCCGCCCGGTTTTGATGAAAGTCCAGACCAGATCGCTGAATTCCTCCACTGTGGCAAAGGAGAGCAACCCTTCCAGCACGCTGCGGTCCAGCACCGGTTCGCCTGAAACATCATCTTCCTGTGTATTCGTCTCCACCATTTCAGGCGTAACCTCCAATATTCTTGTTGTACCGGCCGCACCCGACCAGCGGGCGGCGGTTTCCAGCAGGGTGACGGGCACATAGGGCTTGGACACGTAATCATCCATCCCGGCCTCCAGATAGGTTTCCCGCATCCCCACCATGGCATTCGCTGTCATGGCGATGATCGGGGTGCGGGGGCGGCCTGCCTGCTGTTCCTGGGTACGGATCAGGCGGGTCGCCTCTATCCCGTCCATTCCCGGCATCTGCACATCCATCAGGATCAGATCATAGCGGTTAGCGGCTGCCGCAGCGGTGGCCTCCATCCCGTCGCCCACCAGGGTGACGCCATAGCCCTCGCGCATGAGGATCAGGCGGGCCACGTCGCGGTTGATCTGGTTATCATCCACCACCAGAACCTGCCGTCCGACGCCGCGGGCCAGCGGCTGGCCGATCTCAGGCGTCTCCGGGACCGCAGGAACCGGCTCCCCGAACAGTCGGCCCAATGTCTCCAGCAGGGCCTGCGGCCGCACCGGCTTCACCAGCACCGCATCGAAGACTTCCGCCGCCGGATCGCCCGGTTCCAGCCCGCCGGCTGAGGTGACCAGCACCAGTTTGACCTGGGCAAAGCTGGGATGGTGACGCAGCCAGGCGCCCAAACTGTCGCCGGCCATGCCGGGCATGGAATGGTCGATCAGGATGACATCCGGCGGCCGCTTTTCCCGCGCAGCACGATCCAGTTCGGTCAGCGCGCCTTGCCCCCCATTGACCAGCACATGCCGTATGCCAAGCCGATCCAGATGGCCGCCCATGATGCGGCGGTTGGTTTCCAGATCATCCACCACCAGCGCCGTCAGCCGGCGCAGCCGTTCCGGCAGTTCCAGCCGGTTGGGCAGGCGGGCGCTGGCGGCTGGCAGATTGATATCGAACCAGAAGCGGCTGCCGGCGCCGGGCGTGCTGTCCACCTTGATTTCCGATCCCATCAACCGGGCCAGCTGCTGGCTGATGGTCAGCCCCAGACCGGTGCCGCCGAAACGGCGGCTGATGGAATTATCGGCTTGATTGAATTTCTGGAACAGACGGTCAATCTGTTCCGGCGCCATGCCGATGCCGGTATCCTTCACCGTGAAGCGCAGGTTCCGGCCCTCGCTGCCATCGGTTGATGGCAGCAGCTGCACCTTGATGGTGACACGCCCATCCTCGGTGAATTTCACCGCATTGCCGGCCAGGTTCAGCAAAATCTGCCGCAATCTTGTGGGGTCACCGCGATAGGCACCGGTGGCTGCCGTATCCAGATTGGCGGTCAGGGCGATGGCCTTTTGCTGGGCCCGCGGCGCCAGGATGGCCAGCACGCCATCCACCACCTCTTCCAGGGAGAAGTCGATCTGCTCCAGCTCCAGCTTGCCCGCTTCCAGCTTGGAGACATCCAGAATATCGTTGATGACATACAGCAGCGCGTCGGCGCTTTCCCGGATCGTGTCGGCAAAGCCGCGCTGTTCGGGGTCCAGGGTGGTATCCAGCAACAGGGCCGTCATGCCGATGATGCCGTTCATCGGCGTGCGGACCTCGTGGCTCATATTGGCCAGAAACTCGGATTTCGCCTGATTGGCGCGTTCAGCCTCCCGCCGGGCCTGTTCGGCCGCCTCCCGCGCGGCTTCCGCGGCCAGACGCGAGCGGTCCAGGTCATCGGCCAGCCGGCGCAGATTTTCTGCCTGATCACCCAGACGGTCACGCGCGGTGCGCAGCTCCTGCTCCTGTGCCACCCGCTCGCCGACATCGCGTGTCGCGGACACAATGCGTTGGCCGGCCTGCCGGTCGGCCGCCAGGGCGAAAGCGGTTTCCACCCAGATGAAATGTCCGTCACCATGGCGCAGCCGATAGGTGACGGGCGGGCAGGGCATACCGGCGGTCAGCACGGACAGGGCCCGTTCCAGACGTTCGGCATCCTCCTCATGCACCAGATCCAGCGGGCTGCCGCCGGTCAGCTGTTCCGGTTTGTGACCCAGCATCCAATCGGCTGAGGGGGAGACATAGAGATAGGCACCGTCCAGGGCGTGAAGGGCCACCACATCGCTGCCCTGTTCAGAAAGAAGCCGGTATTGCGCATCCCGGGTTGCCAGTTCCTGGGCCTGATGCTGCAACCCTTCCGCCATTTCATTGATCGCAGCCCCCAGCACGCCGATTTCCCCCGGCCCTGCTGGTGCGCGCAGGCCCAGTTCCCCCCGGCCCAATCGTTCCACCACGCTGGAAAGCCGGGTCAGCGGCGTCAGCACCGTGCGTGACAGGCCGACATAGAGGATGGCGACGGCCAGGATGGCGACGATGCCGGTAAAGGCCAGATGCCGGCTGAATTCCAGTTCAGCACGGGCCACCGCCTGATCCTTGGGGAAGGAGACAATGATCTTCACCCCGGTATCGCCCAGCGAGGCAAAGCCCATCAGCCGTTCCACCCGGTCCACCCCGGTGCCCTGCAGGGTGCCGCTCTCCCGCTGCAGGGCCATCTGCACGAAGGGAAGGTCGCGCAGCGACACGCCTTCCATCCCCGGTATATGCGGCTTGCGGATCAGCGCATTGCCTTGGGCATCAACGGCCAGCAGGTTCATTTCGGTGGCGGTATCGGCGGTCAGCCGGTCGGCCGACTGTTCCAGCCAGGCCAGCAGCAACCCCGCCAGAACCACCCCGCCCGGTTTGCCATCCTTTCCCATGATCGGGTGGGCATAGACCAGGATGGAGCGACCATCGCTGAGCGCGCGCAGGTAACCGCTGGTGACCGGCTGGCCGGTCATCATGGCCTGCCGGAAATAATCCCGGCCGGCAACGCTTTGCACGGCACCGGCTGCTGCGGTGCCGCACAACACTTTGCCTTCGGCGTCGGTCACCAGCAGGTTCGACAGCCAGGGCTGGGTTTCCTTCAATGGGGAAAGTCTGGCCGCACATTCCGCCTCCCCCGGCGGTTGCCGGGCCACCACAGTGACCACGCGCTGTACATTCATCAGCAATTCGCCATGCTGATTGGCAATGGCCTGGGCAATATCCAGGGCGCGGGTCTGGGCCTGGACAATAGCATCATTGCGCCGCGCACTGTTTTCCAGCACCAGCACAATGGCCATGGCGGCGATAACTGTCGCCACCAGAAATATCAGCCGCCCGCGCAGCGTTAGGAATGCGGAATAAAGCGCCATGGCCAATCCGGAATACAGGCAAAAGCCGCCGCCACGGCGGGCAATCCGCCGTAAAGCTCATACCCTATTCTATAACGGAAATGGTGCCAGTGCAGCAGCCTGGGATTTTCGTTCATTGGGATAGCGGGATTATCAGGTTGGGAGGCGGAAAACAGCGCTGACCGGGCAGGCCGCATCCCGACGCAGGGGAGAAATAAACCTGTCATGAAACTTCCCGATCTTTCTGTGCAGGGCTTTCCCGGATGCGACGTATAAGGGCTTACCGCCTTGACTTTCCACGAACTGACTGAAGATCGCTGATGCAGCCCTCCAGCCCTGTCGTTGCTGCCGGTTCCCCTAAACCCGCGACCCCGCGTCGCGGTAAAGGCAAGTCCCGCCGGCTGTTGCCCATTGGCCTTACCGCACTGGTGCTGCTGGGGGGCGGGGCCTGGTGGTGGTTCGGCGTCCGCTCCACCGGACCCGACAATGCCCATCTGCTGACCGCTGCGGTGGAACGGGGCGATATTGAGGATACGGTGTCGGCGGTGGGCAACCTGCAGCCGCGCGACTATGTGGATGTCGGCACCCAGGTTTCTGGCCAGTTGCGCAAGCTGCATGTGGAAATCGGCCAGACAGTGGAGCAGGGCACGCTGCTGGCAGAAATCGACCCCACCGTCTATCAGACCAGGGTGGAGGCCGATAAGGCGCAGCTGGAAAATTACAGCGCCCAGCTGGCTCAGCGGGAGGCGGAACTGGCCTTGGCCCGCCAGCAATATCAGCGCCAGAAGAACCTGCTGAAGGACAATGCCACCAGCCAGGACGCCTATCAGAGTGCTGAGACCAGCCTGCGCGCGGCCGAAGCATCGGTGCGGGTGATGAATGCCCAGATCCGTCAGACGACATCCACCCTGCGCGGGGATGAGGCGAACCTGGGCTATACCAAGATTTACGCGCCGATGACCGGCACCGTGGTGTCGCAGAATGCCAAGCAGGGCCAGACCCTGAATGCCAACCAGTCGGCCCCCATCGTGCTGCGCATCGCCGATCTGTCGGCGATGACGGTGACGACGGAGGTGTCGGAGGCCGATGTTTCCCGCCTGAAGGTCGGGATGCCGGCCTATTTCACCACGCTGGGCCGGCCGGATCGCCGCTGGCAGGGCACATTGCGGCAGGTGGAGCCGACGCCGACGGTTGAAAATAACGTGGTTCTCTATAACGCCCTGTTCGATGTCGGGAACGAGGGGGGCGAGTTGATGACCCAGATGACGGCCCAGGTCTTCTTCATCGTTGCCTCGGCCAAGGATGTGGTGCGCGTGCCGGTGGCGGCGTTGCAGGCGCCGCAGCGCCCCACCGGCCCTCGCCAGCCCGGCCAGCGCCCGCCCGGTGCCGAAACGGCCGGCGGGGCCAGCGCGCGGCCCGGTCCGCCGGCCGCAGGGGGCGAACGCCCGGCCGGCGGCGGGCACGGCAAGATGCGGATGGTCACCGTGCTGAAACCGGATGGCACGACGGAGGAACGCCGGGTGACCATCGGCGTCAGCGACCGCATCCATGTGGAAATCACCGATGGCCTGAAGGAGGGGGAACAGGTGGTGATTGGCCGCGCCCCCAGCGCCGGCCAGATGCAGGCCCAACGCCAGCAGAACCAGCAGAATGCACAGCGGATGCGCCCGCCGGGGGTGCTATGAGCGCGCCGCAGCCGCCGCAGCCGGTGACCCCGCTGATTGAGCTGCGGGAGATCACCAAGACCTACGCCACCGGGGAACTGGCGGTGCAGGTGCTGAAAGGCATCTCCCTGAAGATTTATCCTGGCGAGTTTATCGCCATCATGGGGGCGTCGGGGTCGGGCAAATCCACCCTGATGAATATTCTGGGCTGCCTGGACCGGCCGACGACGGGCGAATATCTGTTTGACGGGCGGGATGTTTCCACCTTTGACCGCGACATGCTGGCGCTGTTGCGGCGCGAGGCGTTTGGCTTCGTCTTTCAAAGCTATAACCTGATCCCGATGATCTCGGCGGCGGAGAATGTCGCCGTTCCCGCCATCTATGCCGGCATGTCGCTGGACGCGCGGCGGGAGCGGGCGGAACATTTGCTGACTTCCCTGGGCCTGGGCGAACGGCTGGATCACCGGCCCAGCCAATTGTCCGGCGGTCAGCAGCAGCGTGTTTCCATCGCCCGCGCCCTGGTCAATGGCGGTCAGGTCATTCTGGCGGATGAGCCGACCGGTGCGTTGGACAGCCGCAGCGGGGAAGAGGTGATGCGCCTGCTGGGTCAGTTGGCCGACCAGGGGCACACCATCATCCTGATCACCCATGACCGTGATGTGGCGCAGAATGCCCGCCGGCTGGTGGAGATCAAGGACGGCCAGATCATTGCCGACCATCCGGTGGAACATCCGGGCGTGGCCCCGGCCCCCCCGGTTCCGGCCCATGCCCTGCACGTACCGGAACCGGGGCAGGATAGCGGCTGGACGATGCGGGAACTGGTGGAAGCCTTCCGCATGGCCATGGGGGCGCTGACGGCCAACCTCTATCGCACCATCCTGACTCTGCTGGGCATTGTCATCGGGGTTGCCTCTGTGGTGGCGATGCTGGCGGTGGGCAATGGGTCCAAACAGGCGGTGATGGACCAGATCAGTGCCATGGGCACCAACTTGCTGTTGGTGCGCCCCGGCGCGCCCGGCCAGCGCAATGCCAATGGCGTGGCGACCCTGGTGCCCAGCGATGCCGATGCCATTGCCACCCTGCGCAATGTGGTGGCGGCGGTGCCGGAATATACCGGCGGCGTGACCGCCCGCGCCGGCACCCAGGATTACCAGACCCAGGTGAATGCCACGACATCCAACATGGTGACGGCCAAGAACTGGCCGGTGGGGGAAGGCGTGTTCTTCACGCCGGAGGATGAGAAACGCTACGCCCCTGTTGCCGTCATCGGCCAGACGGTGGCCAACAACGTCTTTCCCGGTACCAACCCCATCGGCAAATATATGCTGTTGAAGAATGTGCCGTTCCAGGTCATCGGGGTGATGTCGGCCAAGGGGGCGACGGCCTTTGGCCAGGATCAGGATGATGTCGTCTTCGTGCCGCTGACCACCGGTCAGTTGCGCCTGTTCGGCCAGCGTAACCTGCGCACCATCACCGTGCTGGTGGAGGATCTGGAGCAGATCGACGCCACCCAGGCGGAGGTGACAGCCCTGCTGATCGCCCGCCATTCGATGGAGGATTTCCAGATCCGCAATACCGCCTCCATCATTGAAACGCAGATGGCGATGCGGGACACGATGACGGTGCTGTTGGGCTCCATCGCCGCCATCTCCCTGCTGGTGGGCGGGATCGGCGTGATGAATATCATGCTGGTGAATGTGACGGAGCGGACGCGCGAAATCGGCATCCGCATGGCCACCGGCGCCCGCGCCCGGCACGTCATGCAGCAATTCATGCTGGAGGCCTTGCTGGTATCGGCGTTGGGCGGGGTGATCGGTGTGGTACTGGGCCTGTCGGTGGCGGGTGGGCTGACGCTTATCGGTACGCCCATTCAATTGTCGCTGATGCCGGTGCTGCTGGCCTTTGGCTGTGCCTTTGCCACCGGCCTGATCTTCGGCTTCACCCCGGCCCGCCGCGCCGCCCATCTTGATCCCGTCGTCGCGCTTGCGTCTGACTGACCCTAAATCCCGGACTTTCCCCGCATGATCACCCGCCGCCCGCTTCGGCCCCTGACCATCGCCCTTCTTGCCAGCGCGGCCCTGTTGGGCGGCTGTTCCAGCCACCCGGAAGATATGGCATTGGTGCGGCCGGTAACGCCACAGGCCGCATGGTCGGCCGGCAATGATGCCGCTGCCGTCTGGCCCAAGGCTGACTGGTGGCAGGGCTTCAATACGCCGGAACTGCTGGCCCTGCTGGCCGAAGCCAGACAGGCCAATACCGATCTGGCCCGCGCCGCCCTGCGGCTGCGTCAGGCGCAGTTGCGGGAGGTGCAGGCCGGTGCCGCCCTGCTGCCCTCCCTGGGGGCGTCTGCCAATGTCAGCCGGCAGCAGAGCGGTGGCTGGGGCGACAGCACCGCCGCTTCCCAGGGGCGCACCAGCACCGGGCTGGGCCTGTCGGCTTCCTATGAGCTGGATTTCTGGGGCAAGAACCGCGCCTCCGACACGGCCGCGCGGGTGAATACGGAAATCAGTCGGCTGGACCAGGAAACCGTCGCCCTGACGGTGACGGCGGATGTGGCCAACACCTATTTCCAGGTATTGGCCTTGCGGGACCGTGCCCGCAATGCGGAAGAAAATCTGACCTTGGCGCAACGGGTTCTGGCGGTGGTGGAATCCCGCTTCCGCAATGGGGCCGCCACCGCCCTGGATCTGGCCCAGCAACAGGCGTCGCTGGTATCCCAGCGGGCGGCCATTCCGTCGCTGCGACAGCAGGAACTGGATGCCACCTTGAATCTGGCCGTGTTGCTGGGGCGGCAGCCGCAGGATATGGCGGTCACTGCCGGCGGCCTTGGCGGGCTGGGTCTGCCGGTCACCGGTGTGGGGGTACCGGCAGACCTGTTGGAACGCCGGCCCGACCTGAAAGGCGCCGCCCTGGCATTGGTCAGCGCCGGGGCGGATATTGTGGCCGCGCGGGCCGCTCTGTACCCGTCGGCCAATATCAACCTGTCGGGCAATCTGTCCGGCAGTGGATTGAGCAGCCTGGTGAGTGCGCCGACGGCAGCGGCCAATCTGGGCCTGTCGCTGGCGCAGTCGATCTTCGATGGCGGCAGCCGTCGCGCCGCCGTGCAGATTGCCGAGGCGCAGAAGCTGCAACTGATCGAGACCTACCGCGCCAATATCCTGACCGCCTTTTCGGATCTGGAGACGGCGCGCGGTGCTGCCCGCAATGCCGAAACCCAGCGCAAGCTGCAGGAGGAATCGGTTCGGCTGGCGCGCGAAGTCTTCCGGCTGGCGGAAACCCGCTATCGGGAAGGTCAGGTTGACCTGCTGACCCTGCTGGATGCCCAGCGCTCCCTGCTCTCCGCCCAGGACAGCCTGACCCAGACCCGGCTGGCGGAATTGCAGGCGGCGGTGGCGCTGTATCGGGCGCTGGGCGGTGGTTGGGGGCCGGCGGCGGGGGCTGTCACTCCACCGGCCGGGTGAAGGCGCGATCCCAATCCCGCAGCAGACGGCCATAGCCGGCGGCATGGCGCAGATCGCCCAGCGTGAAGACCCGGTCCAGCCGTTCCCGGCGGGCCCGGGCCAGCGGGTGGATTCTCCCCTTCGTGTTGATCTCAACCCGGTTCCACAGATTGCCCAGCGGCAGGGTCACGGAAAAGCCGAGCGTGCTGCCGCCATCACGATCCACCGTCAGTTCGGTCGCCAGCAGCGCCCCGGTGCCGAACCGGCGGGACAGGCTGGCTGTACCCCCCCAGTCGCCGGCCAGATAGCGGCCCACCGCCAGTTCCAGGCGCGTATCGGCTTCCGCCTCTTCCCAGCCCAGGGTCAGGTGACCGCTGGTCTTGTCCGATCCGCGCAACAGGGCGATGTCACCGGGCAGCCGCTGCCACAGATGATGCGCGGTGAGGCCGACCGACCAGCGGTCCAGCGGGCGCTGCCAGCGCAGCTCCCCACCCGCCCCGCTATACATTTCCTCCAGATGGCCGGCCTCCAGCATCACGTCCAGCGCTGGGGACAGGGCGGCGACGATATTCCCTTGTGCGCGTTCCAGTGTCAGCGGTTCCGCCATATAGGCGGCCAGCCCGCCACGGCCGCGCGTATCCTCCGCCAGTGCCGGGCGATAGGCGGGTTCCGGCATGGTGAACCGGCCGCCGCCATGCAGGATCAGCCCGGCCAGCGGCACCAGGGTCAGCGCCGCGCCTGCGCTGCTGCGCTGGGCCCAGTTTGTGCCATCCGGCCCTGGCCCGGCCTCCACCATGGCATCCAGCCCGATTTCCCAATGCTGGGCGCGGTGCGATGGGTAAGGGGCGCGGCTGAAGCGGGCGCTGCGGCGGATTTCCGCGCCGCTGCCATCCCAGCGGCGGGCACGTTCCAGCGATCCGGGTGTCATCTGCACCGCCATGCCGGGCAGGCCCAGCCGGTGGGTGGCGATGCTGGTGGGGGGATTGTCAACCAGGGCAGCGGCGGCAACGGTGTCGGCGGCCGGCATGGTGGCGGTGATTTCGGTGATGGGTTGCCCATCCGGTCGGCGTGCGGGCAGCGGCCAGGGTTGGTCCCGCTCTGTCAGGTCCAGACGCAAGGCCAGCCCCAGCAGCAGGCCCCGCCGCCGTTGCCAGCTGCCGGACAATTCCAAGCCCTGCAGCGGCCGCAGGCTGGCGGTCAGGCGCGGTTGCCAGGCGGCCCCGGCCGTGCCGCCGCTGGCCGTCAGCCACATTGTTTTGATCAGGGGCAGGCGGACGGGGACACGCAGATTGACCAGCCCGATCGGGGCGCCGGGGTGATTGGCGAGACCACCGCGCCAGCCAAGGCCGGTGGAAAGCTGCACCCCCGCCACCTCCACCCCCAGCATGGCGCTGTCAAGCCTGTCAGCGCTTTCGCCCAGACCACGCATCCCCAGGGTCAGGGCCGGATGATAGCGGCCTTGCGGCCAGAGCCGCAGATCAAGATCACCCACCGCGTCGTCACTGTCTGCCGGCTGGCGCAGGGTGACGGCCAGCGGCGTGACGGGTTGCAGGCCGATCCGGGCCTCCCCACCGCCCCGCCACAGCATCTCATCCAGCCAGGCGGAGCCGGCGGCCGGCAGGAAGGCGGAAGGGTGAACCCCCGGCAACGGCCCCTCCGCCGCCTGCGCCCCGGCCGCCAGCAGAATGGATAGCAATGGCAGCAGCAGGCGGCGCAAGATGGGGAACGCAGTTGCGAAAGCGAAGCCGGATTATGTGTGTGTCAGTCGGATTACACAACTATTCACGATCAGCTTTTACACCTGATGCAGATAAAGCTGGTAATCCAGCTCCGTCACCGCCGCCATCACCCGCCCCAGCTCCGCCCGTTTGATGGCGCAGAAAGAACGGTGGAGCGCGGGGCCAAGCGCTGATTTCAGGAAATCCGATGTTTCGGCCTGGATCAGCGCGCTGTGCCAGTCGCGCGGCATGGTGGCGTCGAACAGGCCCTGGCGGTTATATCCTTCGCGCTCGGCGGGCGAGCCCGGATCAATCTGCTGGTCGATGCCGTGGCGGATGCCGGCCAGCACCGTGGCCGCCACCAGATAGGGATTGGCATCCACCCCGGCCGGGCGATGTTCCACCCGCCGTGCCGCCACATCGCCCGCCGGCACCCGCAGCGCCACCGACCGGTCGTTGCAGCCCCAACTGGGTGAAACCGGGGCATAGAGATTGGCGACATAGCGCCGCCAGCTATTGGCATGGGGGGCGAACACCAGCATCCCATCGCCCATGGTGGCGGCCAGTCCGCCAATGGCATGGCGCAGCAACGGGCAGGGGGGCTGTTCCCCCGCCGGTTCGGCGAACAGGTTCTTGCTGGCCCCGTCGGCCAGCGACACATGCAGATGCATCCCCGAACCCGCCATCCCCTGGAACGGCTTGGCCATGAAACAGGCCACCATGCCATGCCGCCGGGCCAATGCCCGTACCAGCCGTTTCAACATCACCAGATCGTCAGCGGCGCGCAGCAGATCGGTTTGGTAATGCAGCGTCAGCTCATATTGCCCTGGCGCATATTCGGCGATCAGCGTTTCCAGCGGCAGGCCCTGGGCCTCTGCCGCCGCATAGACCTGGGCGAAGAAGGGCTGCATCCCATCCAGATCATCCAGCCCGTAAACCTGGGTCTGGCCATGGCGTCGGCCGTCCAGCGCCATGGCGGCGGGACGCGGGCGGCCATCGGCACCGGGATTGGCATCCAGCAGATAGAATTCCAGCTCAAACGCGCCGGCCGGGTGCCGTCCCTCCGCCGCCATGGCGGTGATTTGCCGTGCCAGGGCGTGGCGGGGATCGGCGGCAAAGGGCCTGCCATCCAGCTCATGCAGGCTCACCAGCACCTGGGCGCGCGGCGGGCTGGTGAAGGGCAGGGGCACCAGCGTGCCCGGCACCGGCCAGGCCCTCAGATCGGCATCGCCCATGGCCCAGACCAGCCCGGTTTCCTCCACATCCTCCCCGGTTACATCCAGCCCCAGGATGGAGGAGGGCAGATGCCGCCCCTGGCGGTAGAGCCCTTCCAATTCGTGCCGGCGGATGATCTTGCCCCGGCCGATGCCGTTGGGATCGACCAGCACGATGTCAATGGCCTCGATCTCCGGATGGTTGGCCAGGAAATGCCGTGCCTCATCCCACGGGGCGGCGGTGGCGGGGATCATGCCCGTTCCCCTTTTGCGGTCAGAAGGCGGGTAACGTCGCTGAAGGCGCTGATCAGCCGCGCCACCTGGCCCGCCTCCGTCACTGGGGAGAGCAGCATCATGTTATGGAAGGGTGCGATCAGACAGCCCCGGTTCAGCAGGGCCAGATGGATGGCCTGTTCCAGCGGGCCGGCATGGGCGGCCTCTGCCTCTGTGCCATTGCGCAAGGGGCCGGGGGCGCAGATGAACTCCACCCGGGCCCCGACCCGCACCACATGCCAAGGCAGACCAGCGGCATCGATGGCCCCCGTCAGTCCCTGTGCCAGTTGTTCGGCCAGCGACTCCATATGGGCATAGGCGTCAGGCGTCATCACCTGTTCCAGGCAGGCCCGCATGGCCGCCAGCGACAGGGCATTGGCGGAAAGCGTGGTGCCCATGCCGGAATGGCCGGGGGGCAGTGCCGCCCGCGCCCGGTCCAGACCGGCTGCCACCGGATCGGTAAAGCCCCAGACCGCCGCTGGCACCCCGCCGGCCACCGGTTTGCCCAGCACGAAGATGTCGGGCTCCAGCCCGTACCGCCCGCAATACCCGGCAGGGCCGGTGGAGATGGTGTGCGTTTCATCGATCAGCAGCAGGGTACCCGTCTGCCGGGTCAGTCGGCGTAACGCTCGATGGAAATCCGGGTCCGGCAGCACCATACAGCAATTGGTCAGTACCGGTTCGGTGATGACACAGGCGATATCGCGGTCGGCCAAGGCGGCTTCCAGCGCCGGCAGATCGTTGAATTCCACCACCTTCGTCTGGGCCGTCAGGTCGGTTACCTGCCCCAGCAGGCCCGGCCGGTTGACAGGTGTGCCATCCACCAGTCGGACGAAGGTTTCATCGACAGTGCCGTGGTAACAGCCGTTGAAGACCAGGATCTTCGGCCGCCCGGTGGCGGCCCTGGCCACCCGCAGGGCAAAGCGGTTGGCGTCGGTGGCGCTGCCCGCCACCTGCCAGTGGGGCAGGCCGAAGCGCTGTTGCAGCAGCCGGCCCACGGCGGCTGCATCCTGCGTCGGCAGCATATAGGTCAGGCCAAGGCTGGCCTGCCGGGCGATGGCCGCCGCCACGGCGGGCGGGGAATGGCCGAACATGGAACCGGTATCGCCAAGGCAGAAATCGGCCAGGATATGGCCGTCAATATCGGTCAGGCTGGCGCCATTGGCGCTTTCCACCAGCAGGGGGAAGGGCATCGGCCAATCCCGCATCCAGTGCATGGGCACGCCGTGATAGAAGCCTTGCAGCCCCTGGCCCGCCTCTGCCGCCGAACGCGGATGTGCATCAATGAAAACGGCGCGCTCCGCAGCCATCAGGGCCGCGATGCGCGCCGTATCAATCCCACCCAATTCCACTGCCATTTGGCATTGTCTCCCGGACCGCTCCGCCCGGAAGTGTGGCTGGGTGGCTGTTGCGCCGTCAAGCCTTAGCCTGACGGCGTAAGGTGTTAATCACCCAGCCAGATACCCACGACGCGGTGCAACTTCTCCGCATCATCCATGGCCAGTTCCACCCGCTTGCGTGACAGGGTCAACCCATAAAGTCCCCCATCGTCATCCTGGCGCAGATAGAAGGCCAACGGCGACCAGGATACCCGGTTCACCACCAGATCGCCCACCTTGGCCGTCGCTTCCGGATTGACCAGCAAAACCGCACCAGGCGCAAAGGCCGGGGCATTGTTCAGATCGGCCACCGTCACCGCATAGGCACCGGCGGCGCTGCGCAGCGCCGCCGGGCGTGCGGTCTTGCTGCGGGCGGTCGCGTTGCTACCTTCGCGGGCAAGGTCACGCCCGTCATAAAGCGGCAGTTCCGTTTCCGCCTTGCTGTCGCCCAACATGCTGCGCAGCGGGCTGGAGGGGGAAAGCATGTCGCTAGGCCCCACCCCGAAAATCTTCGCCAACCGGATCACATGATCGGGCCGGAAAGGCCGAACCCCATTCTCCAGCTTTGAAATCTCACTTTTCGACAGCCCGGCAGAATTGGCGAGTGTCGCCAGACTCATCCCCCGTGATGTCCGCATGGTGCGGAGATGCACCCCATCATGATGTTGCACTTGCTGCGTCTCCCCTGCGTGCCTCTGCTGGAAACATACATCAATGGTGGTGGGCGGGAAGGGCTGGGGCATAGTCCAAAGGGTTAGGTCGCTTTTGAGTGAAATTTAATATGTGTTCCTCACCGAACCTCTTCAATCTGTGCAGCAGATGACAGGCGGGGCGTCCCGTCATTATTCATCCGGCGTTGCCAAGACATTTCGATCCCTCCATTTTGCTGGAAGGCTGGGCGCATATTGGCATTTTCGCACATCTGCCTGGGTTTGCTCTCGCCTTGCCGTGCGCCGCGTCCCGTGCCACCTTTCCCTTAATGAAGCGAGGGAGGAAGCCCGTGGTCGAGAAGCTGTATCACTTTGTCGGTGGCGCGCGCGTGGAGGGAAAATCCGGCCGTTTCGCGCCGATCTTCACGCCCATGACGGGGGAAATCTCCGCCGAGGTGCCGTTGGCCAGTGCTTTGGAACTGGCTGAAGCCGTGGCCAATGCCAAGGCGGCCCAGCCGGCCTGGGCCGCCACCAACCCGCAAAAGCGCGCCCGCGTGTTGATGAAGTTCCTGGAACTGCTGAACCGGGATTTCGACAAGCTAGCCCTGAAGCTGGCCCTGGAACATGGCAAGACCATCCCCGACGCCAAGGGCGATATCCAGCGCGGGCTGGAGGTGGTGGAATTCGCCATTGGTATTCCACACCTGTTGAAGGGGGAGTTCACGGAAGGGGCGGGCCCCGGCATCGACATGTATTCGATGCGCCAGCCGCTGGGCGTGGTGGCCGGCATCACGCCGTTCAATTTCCCCGCCATGATCCCGATGTGGAAATTTGCCCCCGCTATCGCCTGTGGCAATGCCTTCATCCTGAAGCCATCGGAACGCGACCCGTCCGTGCCGCTGCTGTTGGCGGAACTGATGGCGGAGGCCGGGCTGCCCAAGGGCATCTTGAATGTGGTGAATGGCGACAAGGAAGTGGTCGACGCCATCCTTGACCACCCGGATATCAAGGCAGTGGGCTTCGTCGGCTCCACCCCCATTGGTGAATATATCTATGCCCGCGGCACGGCCAACGGCAAGCGGGTGCAGGCCTTCGGTGGCGCCAAGAACCATGCGCTGATCATGCCCGATGCCGATATGGATCAGGTGGTCGATGCGCTGATCGGGGCCGGCTATGGTTCTGCTGGCGAACGCTGCATGGCCATTTCCGTGGCCGTGCCGGTGGGCCAGAAGACGGCGGATATTCTGGTCGACCGGCTGGCCAGCCGGGTGCGCACGCTGCGCGTTGGCCCCTCCACCGATCCGACGGCGGATTTCGGCCCCGTCGTCACCCACCAGCATCTGGACAAGATCAAGGCCTATGTCGATATCGGCATCAAGGAAGGGGCCGAACTGGTGGTGGATGGCCGCGAACTGACCCTGCAGGGCTATGAAAATGGCTTCTACATGGGCGGCGTGCTGTTCGACCGGGTAACGCCGGACATGCGGATTTATAAGGAAGAAATCTTCGGTCCCGTGCTGTCCGTGGTGCGTGCCGACGATTACGAGGCGGCCTTGGCCCTGCCGAACGATCATGAATATGGCAATGGCGTCGCCATTTTTACCCGTGACGGCGATACGGCCCGTGATTTCGCCGCCCGGGTGGATGTTGGCATGGTCGGCATCAATGTGCCGATCCCGGTGCCGCTGGCCTATTACACGTTCGGCGGCTGGAAGCGCTCCAGCTTCGGCGACCTGAACCAGCATGGCCCGGATAGCGTGCGTTTCTATACCAAGACCAAGACGGTAACGTCGCGCTGGCCATCGGGCATCCGCGACGGGGCCAGCTTCGTCATCCCCACCATGGGGTAAGGGGCGGCCACCGCCCCAGTTTTTCTCAGAAAACGCGGCCTTATCACGCTCTCCCAGGGCGGGCCGCACACTGGGGCGGTGCTTGCGATTTGGCCTGATCAGGGCTGAAGGCGGCACCGCCCGTTTTCTTATGCCAAGGATCGACCGAGATGGATTTCGATCTGACCGAGGACCAGCGCGCCATCCAGGATCTGGCGCGCGGATTCGCCGCCGACCATATGGCCCCGTTTGCCGCCGACTGGGACGAGAACCAGATTTTCCCGGTGGAGACGCTACGCAAGGCGGCGGAACTGGGCTTTGCCGGGCTTTATTGCCGTGACCAGTTTGGCGGCACCGGCCTGGGCCGCCTGGATGCAGCGATCCTGTTTGAGGAACTGTCCGCCGCCTGTCCTTCCACCGCCGCCTATCTATCCATCCACAATATGGCGGCCTGGATGATCGACACGTTCGGCAATGAGGAACAGCGGGCGAAATGGCTGCCCGACCTGTTCAGCATGGCCCATTTCGCCAGCTATTGCCTCACCGAACCGGGGGCGGGGTCGGATGCGGCGTCCTTGCGGACAAAGGCCGAACGCGATGGCGATCATTATGTGCTGAACGGGTCCAAGGCCTTCATTTCCGGCGGTGGCACGTCCGACATCTATGTGGTGATGGTGCGCACCGGCGGGCCGGGGCCGAAGGGGATTTCGTGTCTGGTGGTGGAAAAGGGCACGCCCGGCCTGTCCTTCGGCAAGAAGGAACGCAAGATGGGCTGGAACAGCCAGCCCACCGCCCCGGTGACGTTTGAGGATTGCCGCGTACCCGTGGCCAACCGGCTGGGGGCCGAAGGCGATGGCTTCAAGATCGCCATGAAGGGGCTGGATGGCGGGCGGCTCAACATCGCCTCCTGCTCCCTGGGCGGCGCGCGGGCCTGCCTGGAGGCAGCAAAGGCGCATATGGACGTGCGCCAGCAGTTTGGCAAAAAGCTGAACGAGTTCCAGGCCTTGCAGTTCAAGTTGGCCGATATGGCCACCGAACTGGATGCAGCCCGGCTGATGGTGCATCGTGGTGCCGTGGCGCTGGATGCGGGCCATGCGGAGGCGACGACCTGGTGCGCCATGGCCAAGCGATTTGCCACCGATGCCGGTTTCCAGATCGCCAATGATGCACTGCAGCTTCATGGCGGCTATGGTTACATCCGGGAATATCCGGTGGAACGCATCCTGCGCGATCTGCGTGTCCACCAGATCCTGGAAGGTACCAACGAGATCATGCGGGTGATCATCGCACGCCGGCTGTTGCAGCCCTGATCACCCGCCTAAAAATGGGGAAATGACCGTGAGCTACGAGAATATCCTGGTTGAAACCAAGGGTGCCGTCGGCATCGTCACGCTGAACCGTCCCAAGGCGCTGAACGCACTCTGCGATGCGCTGGTGACGGAGATGGAACAGGCGCTGAACGGTCTGGAGTCGGACCCCGCCATCGGCGTGATCGTCGTCACCGGGTCGGAAAAGGCGTTCGCCGCCGGGGCCGACATCAAGGAGATGGCCGGCTTCAGCCATATGGACGCCTATCTGAACGATTTTATCACCAAGAAATGGGGCCGGTTGGCCACCTGCCGCAAGCCCACCATCGCCGCCGTGGCCGGCTATGCCCTGGGCGGCGGTTGTGAATTGGCGATGATGGCGGATTTCATCATTGCGGCAGACAATGCCAAGTTCGGCCAGCCGGAAATCACCATCGGTACCATCCCCGGTGCCGGTGGCACCCAGCGCCTGACCCGCGCCATCGGCAAGGCCAAGGCCATGGAAATGTGCCTGACCGGCCGGATGATGGATGCGGCGGAGGCGGAGCGGTCCGGCCTTGTCGCCCGCGTGGTGCCGCTGGCCGACCTGATGGCGGAGGTGCTGAAGGTGGCGGAAAAGATCGCCGCCATGTCCCGTCCGGTGGCCATGATGGCGAAGGAGAGTGTGAACCGCGCCTTTGAAAGCAGCCTGGCCGAAGGGCTGTTGTTCGAACGCCGGGTGTTCCACAGCACCTTCGGCCTGGAAGACCAGAAGGAAGGCATGGCCGCCTTTGCGGAAAAACGCCCACCGGCTTTCAAGGGCCGTTGATGAAAAGGGGCCGGCCGATGGGTCGGCCCCTTTTTGCATCTGCGAAAGTTTCTTGCGTGCGATGCGGTAAAAAACTAATTTATCGACATGGATAAAACACGAAATCCGGGAGGAATGGCGATGGGTGCGTTGAATGAAGTGGTGATCGTTTCCGGCACCCGAACCGCCATTGGCGGTTTCGGTGGCAGCCTGAAGGATATTGCGCCGGCTGAACTGGGCAGCCTGGTGATTGCCGAGGCGGTGCGCCGCGCCGGGCTGACCCCGGCGGATGTGCAGCATGTGGTGATGGGGCAGGTGATCCCGTCCGGCCCGCAGGATGCCTATATGGCGCGCGTGGCGGCGGTGAATGCCGGCATCCCAACCGCAGCCCCGGCGCTGACGCTGAACCGGCTCTGCGGTTCCGGCGTGCAGGCCATCATCTCCGTTGCCCAGATGATCCGGTTGGGGGAATGTGAGATCGCTGTGGCCGGCGGGGCGGAAAGCATGAGCCGGTCGCCCCATGTCATCCCCTCTGTGCGCTGGGGCCAGCGCATGGGCGATGCGGCCGTTGTCGATGCCATGGTGGCGGTGCTGACCGACCCGTTCCACAAGATCCATATGGGCGTCACGGCGGAAAATGTGGCCGAGCGCCACGAGATCGACCGTGCCGCCCAGGATGCGCTGGCGCTGGAAAGCCACAGCCGTGCCGCCCGCGCCATTGCCGAAGGTCGCTTCAAGGACCAAATCCTGCCGGTGGAGGTGAAGGCACGCGGGGCTACCCGCCTGTTCGACACCGATGAACATGTGCGGCCCGATGCCAAACCCGATGATTTCGCCAAGCTGAAACCCGCCTTCAAGAAGGATAGCACGGTGACAGCGGGCAATGCGTCGGGCGTGAATGACGGGGCAGCGGCGGTGACGCTGATGTCCGCCGATGCCGCTGCCGCGCGTGGCATCAAGCCCATGGCCCGCATCCTGGGCTGGGGTCATGCCGGGGTGGAGCCGGAGGTGATGGGGCTGGGCCCCGTCCATGCCGTGCCCATCGCCCTGCAGCGCGCCGGCCTGTCGCTGGCGGATATCGATGTGATTGAAAGCAATGAGGCGTTCGCCGCCCAAGCCTGTGCGGTCTCTAAGCTGCTGGGCTTCGACCCGGCCAAGGTGAACCCCAATGGCAGCGGCGTTTCGCTGGGCCATCCGGTGGGGGCGACAGGCACCATCATCACCGTGAAGGCCATCTATGAACTGGCCCGCACCGGCGGCCGCTATGGCTTGATCACCATGTGCATCGGCGGCGGCCAGGGCATTGCCATGGTGGTGGAACGGGTCTGATCCGCCCAGCTTCTCGATAACCCTATGCAAGGGGCGGCCCCGGAACCATCCGGGTGCCGCCCTTTCTTTTTGTCCATGGTGCGGTTGGTTATGTCATCATGACTGGAATTTTCTGATTCTGTCAAAAACGCCGTTGCAATCGTTTGTAATGTGGGAGTATGGTTATATTTAAGAACAAAACAAATAATTCGGGAGGTACAGGTGGCCAGGGTCTCCAGAACCAGACTGTTGGCAGGATGCGCTGCATCGCTGTCGCTTTCCACGGCAATTGTCGGTTGGGCGGCACCGGTCGGCGCGGCTGAGCCTGCCTTTGCGGGGCGCTGTGCGGCCGTTGCCACCCTGATGCAGGGGCAATGGCCTGATGCATCCACCCAGGTGCAGGCCGCCCGCTATCTGCCGGACGGCGCGACCGTGCCGCCGGAGCCGTTGGAACGGCCCGCTGGTCCGCCGCCGGCCCTGAAGTCGCATTGCGTTATCGATGCGACCATGGCACCGCGCACGGGCATTGACGGTCAGCATTACGCAATCCGCTTCCGCTTGCGCCTGCCGGAAAACTGGAATGGCCGCTTCCTGTTCCAGGGCGGCGGCGGCACCAATGGCAATATCGGCAATGCGCTGGGGCTGGTTCCCGGTGCCGGCCTGACGGAACCGGCGATCAACCAGGGCTATGCCGTGGTCAGCCAGGATTCCGGCCATGACAATGCCAGTAACAGCGACCCCGCCCGTGGCGGCCCTGTCGCCTTCGGCTGGGACCCCGAAGCGCGGCGAAACTACGCCTATGCCTCCCTGCAAACGGTTGCGGGCAGTGCCAAGGCGCTGATCAGCCGCTTTTATGGTCGCATGGCCGACCATTCCTATTTCGCCGGTTGTTCCAAGGGTGGGCAGGAAGGGCTGATGGCCGCCCACCGCTTCCCCGATCTGTTTGACGGCATTGTTGCCGGTGCCCCCGGCATGTCGCTGCCGCGTGCCGCCCTGGCGCAGAATTGGGATGTGCAGGTCTTTGGCGCCCTGCTGCCGCCGGATGAAAAGGGCAAGCGGTCGGTTTCTGCCCTGTCGCGGCTGTTCAGTGCCGATGATTTTGTGCTGATCCGCCGGGCGGTGCTGGATGCCTGCGATGGCGATGATGGGCTTGCCGATGGCATTATCAGCCGTTATGGCCAATGCGGCGGCGCCAAATTGCAAAAGGCGCTGGAAAGCGTGCAATGCGCTACCGGCGCCAAGGATGGCTGTGTTGATCCCGGCAAGCTGGCCGCGCTGAAAAAATCGCTGGCCGGGCCGAAAGGGAAGGGCGGTGCCGCCCTTTATACGGAATGGCCTTGGGATGCCGGGATCGGATCGCCGGATTGGGCGGTGTGGAAACTGGGCCTTGCCCAGCCGCCGGTCCCGCCGCTGAATGTGGTGATCGGCGGTGCCGCCTTGCATGGGCTGTTTTCGCCCGCTCCCCGGTCCTTGGGCATGGACCCGCAGCAGATATTTGAACAGCAACTGACCTTTGATTTTCAAAAGGATGGCGACCTGATCCACCGGGTGGCGGCACCCTTCAAGATATCCGCCTGGGAGGAAATGTCGGCACGGTCCCCCGATATCGATGCTTTCCGCGCCCGTGGCGGCAAGCTGATCGTGCCGCATGGTGTCTCCGATCCGGTCTTCTCCATCAATGATACGCTCAATTGGTATCGGGAGATGGATGAACGCTATGGCGGGCAGGTGGCCGGCTTTGTTCGGGTCTTCCCGGTGCCCGGCATGGGCCATTGCGGCGATGGCCCCGCGACAGACCGTTTTGCCGCCTTCCAGGCCATGGTCGATTGGGTGGAACGGGGCCAGGCCCCCGAAAGCCTGACCGCCACAGCCGGGCCGCAAAGCCCCTGGCCCGGCCGGACGCGGCCGCTCTGTCCCTATCCAACCTATGCCCGCTATGACGGCACGGGAAACAAGGAAGCCGCTGAAAGCTTCCAATGCGTGGGAGGAAAGAAGTCGTGAAGAATTGCTTGTTCAAGCGGCTATTATCCGTTTCGGCCCTGGCCCTGATCTGTGTGCCGGCCGCCCTGGCGGCACCGGATGGGCGCTGGGTGCAAAGCTGGGCCTCCAGCCCCTCCTTAAATCTGGAGAAGCTGCCCTTCGATTTCTGGCGTCCGCCGGCGGAAGTGCAGGGCACGCTGCGCTACAAGATGCGCATCACCGCTGCGGGGGATGAGGTTCGCGTCCGCCTGTCTGCCGAAACCCTGCCCACGGATGTGCTTGTATCGGCGGTGACCATTGCCCTGGCGGATGCGGCCGGCAATCTGGACAGCAAGAGCGTGGCCCCGCTGCGCTTTTCCGGTGACAGCTCGGCCCGCATTGCCGCCGGCGCCCCGCTGGTGAGCGATCCGCTGCCCCTGCAGGTGGCAGCCGGTGCCATCGTTTATGTGACCCTGCATCTGCCGGCCGCGGTGACCATTCCCCAGGCCGACCCGCTGCATGTGGTGGAGGTGGCGGCCGGTGCCGATCAGACGCGGGCGGCCAAACTGACCGGCGCGCGGGTTGAAACCGGGCGGGAGATTGTTTCTGCCATCCTGGTACGCGCCACCAAGACGGCGCGCACCATCGTCACCTTCGGTGATTCCATCACCGATGGCACCGGGGCCAAGGATGCAATGATGCGCGGCTGGCCCGACCAGCTGGCGGCCCTGCTGCGTCAGAAGGGGCAGAATGATGTCGCCATCGCCAATGCCGGCATCGCCGGTAACCGCGTCCTGCGGGACGAAATGGGGCCGGCGGCGCTGGCCCGTTTCGACCGCGATGCCCTGTCGGTGCCCGGCGTCACCGATATCGTGCTGTTGGAAGGCATCAATGATCTGGGCTTGAGCGGGCTGGAAAATCCGCGTGGTCCGGGCCATCACCCGGTTGTCACAGCGGCGGACCTGATTGCCGGTTATCGCCAGCTGATCGCCAGGGCCAAGGCGCGGGGGGTGAAAATCCACGGTGCCACCCTGACCCCCTTCCTGGGCTCCCCTTTCCCTGGCTATGCGACGCCCGAAAAGGAAGTGGTGCGGCAGGAGTTGAACCGCTGGATTCGCACCAGCGGGGAATTTGACAGCGTCATCGATTTTGATGCTGCCGTGCGTGACAGCGCCGATCCGCAGCGGATCAAGCCGGCCTATGACAGTGGCGACAAGCTGCACCCGTCGGATGCCGGTTACCGCGCCATGGCGGAGACAGCACTGGGTGTTCTGCTGAAGTAAAGCGAGCCGGACCCCGGAAGGACAGAGACAACCCGCGCCCCTGGGCGCGGGGACGGGGACTTGCTGCCTGCTTTCCGGCGATGCCGGGCCAAAGACCATAACCAACAAACATTGAGGGGAAGGAAAATGACACGTCCATGGAAGGCTATGCGTACCGCCTTGTTGCTGTCGGCCAGCACCATGCTTGTTTCGGCGGCGGCCCTGGCGGCTGAAACCGACGCATCGGACGATGTGCTGGCGGAAATCGTGGTGACGGCACAGAAGGTGAAGGAGACGCTGGGCAAGGCGCCCATCGCCGTTTCCGTGCTGAACCCGGATATTCTGGACCGCCAGAATATCACCGTGGCGGAAGATCTGGTCACCACGGTGCCGAACCTGCAGTTCAGCCAGAACGGCTTTGCCATGCGCGGCATCGGCAGCAATAATGGCTTCAGCGGCTATTCCACCGTGGCGACGCAGGTGGATGGCATCTATGCCCCCTTTGCCACCACGCTGACGCTGGGCATGTTTGATATCGGCGCCATTGAGGTGCTGCGCGGGCCGCAGGGCACCGTGCATGGCCGTAACGCCACGGCGGGCGTGGTGAATATCAATACGGCCGATCCGGGCAACGATTACGCCGTCAGCGGCGATGTGCAATATGGATCGCATCAGGATGTGCAGGTCCGCCTGCATACGGACCTGCCGGTGGCCGATAATTTTGCCCTACGTGTCTCTGCCTTTCGGCATGTCAATGACGGGCTGTCGCCGCGATATTCGGCCCAGGACCGGTTCGACAAGACGGACCAGACCGGGGTGCGCCTGACCAGCCGTTGGAATATTGCCGATAATCTGACCTGGCGCCTGTCGCTGAATTATGGCCAGGACGAAGGCACGACCCCGCTGGTTTACCTGGCCAACTATAATTATTACCCCAATGCTGATCTGAAGACGGGCCGCTTCGGCCCGGCAGAGATCATCAACACCCATGAACCCAATCCCGGCATCCAGAAGGTGCGCGACAATGGCAAGGATGTGCAGGAATACACCGCCCGTTCCCGCCTGACCTGGGAGATTTCCGACGCGGTGACAGCAACCTATCTGGCCGGTTATTCCGTGTTGAAAAATGATGGCGTGCTGGCCAGCACCGGCGTCTTCTCGCAAGAATATCTGGACCAGCGCCAAAAGGCCAGTTCCCACGAACTGGATATCAATTACGAGGCGGAGCGGATTTCACTGGTCGGCGGCGGCTATTATTATTGGGACGACACGCCATCCGGCAAGCGCCTGTTGCACGCCGGCAATACGGCACCGGCCCCGTTCGCCAGCGTGTTCAATGCCTTCGGCCCCATCTCGGCCGGTACCGGCAAGCAGATCTCCACCATCGCTGCGGTGGATGTGGTGAACAGCTATACGGATTGGGGCAGTGAATCCGCAGCCGTGTTTGCCCAGGGCACCTTCCGCGTGACGGACCGGTTCCGTCTGCTGGCCGGTCTGCGCTCCACCTGGGACACGGTGCATGGTGGCCAGCAGGAACTGGTCTGCTTCGGCGGCACCGTCACCCGGCAGAATATCAACAGCACCACTTGTCCGGCCGGCGGCCTGGGCCTGACGGACGACCGGGCGCGCGCGTCGGAGAAATTCAGCAAGGTCAGTTGGAAGGCGGGTTTGGACTATGATTTCACCGATGAAATCATGGGCTATGCCACGGTCAGCACCGGCTATCGTGCCGGTGGATTGCAATCCAGCACCAACCCGGCCCCTTATAGAAGCTATCGGCCGGAAACGGTGACGAACTATGAAGCCGGGTTGCGCGGTAACCTGCTGGATCGCAAGCTGTTCCTGTCGGCGACCCTGTTCAACATGGATTACCAGGATCTGCAGGTATCCAGTGTGATCAGCACCGCCACCGGGCCGGTGGCGGTCACCACCAATGCCGCCAAGGCGCGGATCCGGGGTGTGGAACTGGAAAGCCTGTTCCGCCCCACGCGCAACGACCGCATCTCGGCCTATCTCTCCTATCTGGATGGGAAATATAAGCGTTTCCCCAATGCATCGGACAATCTGCACAGCGCCGATGTGATGTATAATATCTTCGCCCCCATCATGGGCTATGCGCCCATTCCCGGTGCGGTGGCGGATTTCTCCGGCAACCAGCTGGCCAATGCCCCGCGCTGGAGCGCGCGGCTGGGCTATGAGCATATTTTTGACCTGCCGGGCGGCAGCACGCTTAGCCCTGCAATCGATTTCTATGTGCAGTCAAAGACGTTCAGCGACAGTGCCAATTATGTGCAGGGTCGCAATGGCGGTTATAGCAAGACGGACCTGAACCTGCGCTGGGACAGCGCCGATCAGCGCTATTTCGCCAATGCCTTCGTCAATAATGTGGAAGACAAGCGCGTGGCCAATCAGACCACCGTGGTCTGGAGTTCCACGACAGCCACCTATAACCCCGGCCGCACGGTTGGCCTGCGGGTGGGGGCGAGCTTCTAGGATGCCTTTGGCTTAACCTTCCTCCCACGGCCCCGCTATCCTGTGCAACAGGGTGCGGGGCCGCTTTTTTTGTCACCAGGCGGCTTGGTAGATGGCCAGGGCATCGGCTTCCAGAATGGGGCGCGGGTTGTTGACCAGCAGGCGCTGTTGCAGCATCGCGTCCTTCGCCATCTGCGGCAGGTCGGCTTCCATCACGCCCACGGCGCGCATCTGCTGCGGCAGGCCGCTTTCCCGCGACAGGGTGACCATGGCGGCCACCAGCCCTTCCGCCTGGGTCGCAGGGGAGAGACCTGCCAGCGAAGGATCGACCAACGGTGCCAGCTCGGCATAAAGCGGGGCTGCCGCCGGCATGTTGAAGGCCATCACATGCGGCAGCACCAGCGCGTTGGACAGGCCGTGCGGTACATGGAACAGCCCGCCCAGCGGATAGGCCAGGGCATGGACACCCGCCACCGGCGCATTGGCGAAGGCAACACCGGCCAGATGGGCACCCAGCAGCATGGCGCTGCGCGCTTCCACATCGCCGGGCGTGCGGCAGGCCTTCAGCAGGTTGGCCGACAGCAGGCGCAGCGCTTCGCGTGCCAGCATGTCCGACATCGGGTTTTTCAGCCGGGCGCTGGTATAGGATTCGATGGCGTGAACCATGGCATCAATGCCGGTGGCCGCCGTCACGTGCGGCGGCAGTCCCAGGGTCAGCAGCGGGTCCAGCACGCTGACATCGGGCAGCAGAACCCCGGCGCTGACACCGCGTTTTTCGCCATTGCCGACGGAGATGACGGTGACGGGCGTGGCCTCCGACCCCGTACCGGCCGTGGTGGGGACCAGCAACAGGGGCAGGCGCTTGCCCTTGGCCTGTTCCACACCCCAGATCGTTTCCAGATCATCGCCGGAGGCCAGCAGATAGGCCGCCAGCTTGGCCACATCCATCGGGCTGCCGCCGCCCACGCCCAGCACGGAAACAGCACCCGCCGACCTGCCAGCGGCCACCGTGGCCAATACGGTCTCGCGCGAGGGGTCGGGTTCCACCGCATCGAAAATGCTGACCGGGATGCCGGCCTTTTCCAATGCCTCCAGCACCGGGGCCAGCAGGCCCAGGCTGCGCACGCCCTTGTCCGTCACCAGCAGGCAGGGGCCGGCTGGCAGATGGTCTGCCACCTGTCCGGCCGTGCCGGGACCGCTCAACACGCGGGGACCATAGCGGAAGCGGAAGGACGGGGCGGACATGGGCGGGCTCCCTGATGGCGGTTTGCGGGCGGTGGTTGCCTTATCGGATGCAGCGGTAATGCCGGGGCCACAGGCCGCCCATGGAAATATTCCAGGGTGGCCACATGGCGGATAAAGGGCGGCTGGATCAGATGTTCAGGTAATCAATCACCCAGGGTTCCGCAGCTGCGGCCGCCACCCATTCCCGCATGGCGGGCAGGGCGAAGATGGCGTCGATATAGGCGTCGGCCTCTGGCGTCAGTACAACACCCTTCCAGCCGCGCAGCCGCACGCAGACGGGGGCATACATGGCATCCGCGATGGTGAAATGGCCGAACAGGAAGGGGCCGCCGGCCCCGAATCGGGCGCGGCAATCGGCCCACAGCGCCTGGATACGGGCGATATCGCCGGCAGCGGCAGCCACCCGCTCCGGCACCTCATGCACCTGACGCAGATCGAAGAACAGGTTGCGGCGCAAATCCATGAAACCGGAATGCATTTCCGCTGCCACCGAGCGGGCCACGGCGCGCGCCTTGGCATCGGCGGGCCAAAGCTGCGCCTGCGGGAACAGCTCCGCCACATAGTCGCAGATGGCCAGACTGTCCCAGACGGTCAGATCGCCTTGCTTCAGCACCGGGGCCTTGCCGGTCGGGCCATGGGTCAGCAGCGCCTGCCGGGTTTCCGGCGTGCGCAGCGGCACCAGGACTTCATCAAACGCAGCACCGGCGGCGCGCAGGGCCAGCCAGGGGCGCAGCGACCAGGAGGAATAACGCTTATTGGCGATCACCAGCGTCAGATCGGTGGGGGTGGGCGTCGTCATCTCAGCTTCACCATTGCGATGGGGGCCGGGGGAGAGTAGGGCTGGAAGAAAGGGCGACCAAGCCCGAAAATCCATACCCGTCTCTGCAAAAGGACCAAGCCCCAAGTGCTGACCTGTCTGCTGACCGCCCCCGCCGCCGATACCGTTCCCCTGACGCTGCTGACCAAGGATGCGCTGGATGGCTGGCTGACCGCCGCACCGGCGGCAGAGGCCGCCTGGGTGCGCCGTCTGGGTTTCAAGGCCACCCCCGGCAGCACCGCCCTGATCGGCGGCGCCGATGGGGCGCTGGTGCGTGTGCTGGTCGGTGTCGCGGAGAAACTGGATATCTGGTCGCTGGCCGGTCTGCCGGGCAGCCTGCCCGCCGGCAGCTATGTCCTTGACACGGCGCTGGAGCCGACGACGGCGACCGCTGTTGCCACCGGCTGGGCCCTGGCCTGCTATCAGTTCACCCGCTACAAGAAATCAACCAAGAGCTTTGCCAGTCTGGTACTGCCCGCCAATGCCGATGCGGCGGCGGTGCAGCGCTTTGCCCGCTCTGCCACGCTGGTGCGCGATCTGGTGAACACCCCGTGCGAGGATATGGGGCCGCCGGAACTGGCCGCCGCTGCCGAGGCGCTGGCAACGGAATTCGGCGCCAGTTTCAGCGTGATCGTGGGTGATGATCTGCTGGCGCAGAATTACCCGATGATCCATGCCGTCGGCCGTGCCGCCGAGAAGGCCCCGCGCCTGATCGATATCCGCTGGGGTGATGCCGCCCATCCGCTGGTCACGCTGGTCGGCAAGGGTGTGTGTTTTGATACGGGCGGGCTGGATATCAAGCCGGCTTCTTCAATGCTGATGATGAAGAAGGATATGGGCGGCGGGGCGCACGCCCTGGCGCTGGCCCGCATGGTGATGGATGCCAAGCTTCCGGTGCGGCTGCGCGTGCTGGTGCCGGCGGTGGAAAATGCCGTGGCCGGCAATGCCTTCCGCCCGATGGATATCATCCCCACCCGCAAAGGGTTGACGGTGGAAATCGGCAATACCGATGCCGAGGGCCGGTTGATTCTCTGCGACGCCTTGGCAGAGGCGGATAGCGAGAAGCCGGCGCTGCTGCTGGATTTCGCCACGCTGACGGGGGCCGCCCGGGTGGCGCTGGGGGCCGACCTGCCGGCTCTGTTCAGCAATGACGATGCGCTGGCGGCGGAGATTGCGGCAGAAGCAGCGGCGACCGACGATCCGCTGTGGCGCCTGCCGCTGTGGCAGGGCTATCGCCCGCAGCTCGATAGCAAGATCGCCGATCTCAACAATGCGCCAGGCGGCGGCATGGCCGGGGCCATCACGGCGGCCCTGTTCCTGGAACAGTTCGTCTCCAAGGACACGGTCTGGGCCCATGTCGACCTTTATTCCTGGAACGCCAGCAGCCGCCCCGGCCGCCCGGAAGGCGGGGAGGCGATGACACTGCGCGCCTTTTTCAACGTGATCGCGAAGCGGTTTCCGCCGGTGGCGTAAACCCGCTGCGGGCTGATTCGTTCCCGACTTGCCGAAAAACGCTTTATTCGGCAAACTCCGTTTCGCGTCCGGTTGCGATTTTCCGCAAAACCCGGCGCGAAGCGGTCGGGGGCGGGCATGTCACGGAACCTTGAGGCGCTGCAACTCTGGCGTGGGGCGCTGGTCGCCTCTGTCCGCAAGGACGGGCCGGACCTGTCGGCACGGCAATTGGCCCTGATGCTGACGGTCTATTTGACCCCGCCGCCCCATACGGTGCGCGGGCTGGCACAGACGCTGAATGTCTCCAAGCCCGCCATCACCCGCGCGCTGGACCGGTTGGGCCGACTGGGCTACATCAAGCGCAAGCGCGACCAGGATGATCGGCGCAATGTATTGGTTCAGCGGACCGTGAAAGGGTCCGTACATCTGGCCGAGTTTGGCCAGATGGTGATCGATGCGGGGCGCACGGCCGTACCGGTTGGCGAAGATGGCGGGGCGTTTGATGCCCCGCTGGATATGAATGGCGCCGTCGCCGCCCTGGCGGTGGAAGGCGCCCGACCGGAAGCCCTGGCCCCTTCGGCATGACCGACCAAGAAATTCTCGACAAGCGCGTTCACCCGTATCGGGATGACCTCGCCGCCTCCTATCTGCGTGGCAAGGTCACGGCTGCCCGCTTCATTGATGGTGTGCCCTGCCAGATTGGCGCCGGCTTCGCCACCCTGAAGGAAGAGCCGGGCTATGAGGCGCGGCAGGCATCGGAACTGCTGCATGGTGAAGCCTTCACCGTGCTGGAGGAGCATGATGGCTGGGCCTGGGGCCAGAATGGAACCGATGGTTATGTCGGCTGGCTGCGGGTGGAGGCGTTGGATGCCGACCCGGTGCCGCCGACGCACAAGGTGACGGCACTGCGCACCCTGCTCTATCCCGGTCCGGACCTGAAGCTGCCCTTCGTCGATATCCTGCCCATGGGCGCCCTGGTGGCCGTGGCGGGGGAAGAGGGCGACTGGCGGCAGCTGGCCGGCGGCGGCTGGCTGCATATCCGCCACATCGCCCCCATTGCGGAGAAGGCTGCCGACCCGGTGGCGGTGGCTGAACGTTTTGTCGGCACGCCCTATCTCTGGGGTGGTCGCACCAGCATCGGCATTGATTGTTCCGGGCTGGTGCAGGTGGCCTTGCTGGCCGCCGGCATCAATTGCCCGCGTGACAGCGACCAGCAGCAGGCGGCCATCGGCACCCTGGTTTCCAGCGATGGAACGGGCGTCGCGTTCCAGCGTGGCGATCTGGTGTTCTTCCCCGGCCATGTTGGCATCATGCTGGATGGGGAAAGGCTGCTGCACGCCAACGCCTTCCATATGGAAGTGGTGGCCGAACCGCTGGCCGATGTGATCGCCCGTGCCGGGGCTAAGGGCATCAGCGCCGTCAAACGCCTGTGATCTGGTCAGTGCCGCCGCTGTGATGGCGGCGGCATTTCTTTTTAAAAGCGAAGGCCCGCCGGTCAGATGACCGGCGGGCCTTGCCTTGAAATATTCTGGTCCCGACAGGGATCAGAACTGGAACTGCATACGCAGGGCAACCGCGTCCAGGCCCTGATCGGGGCCGGTCGGGCGCTCAACCGTGGTGTTGACATAGTTCAGCATGAAGCGGATGGCGTTGTTCACGTACCAGTTCACACCGATGGTCCAGTTCTTTTCCTCACCGGTGCCGCTGCCAGCAACACCACCAGCGCGATCGATCAGGTTGACGGTGGAGTAACGGGCCGCCAGTTCCCAAGCGCCAAAGCCGTTCTGGCCAACCGGCCAAGCCGGCTTCACGCCCGCCCATTCACCCGGCTTGTAGCTGCGACGCTCGCCGGTCAGGATGTAACCAGCGGAAACATAGTAGCCGTCGAATTCCGGATCCTGGAAGCTGTTGCGGGTGGTGGTGCCCGGCAGACGCTCTTCAGTGTCGGCGCCGAACACGTAATATTCGCCAGCGACCCAGAAGTTCTTGAAGTTGGCGCCCAGGTCGGCGCCATAGGCCCACTGACCTTCGATCTGGTTGATCGTGCCGGTGCTGGTGAGCGAGGTGCGGTTACCGCCGATACGCAGGCCCGGACGGTCGCCGAACGAGGTGCTGGTGGTGATCTGGGTGGCGCTGGTGCGGGCGGCGGCCTGCGGGGTGACCTGATAGACACCCGACACGCCGATACCAGCACCGCCTTCGTTGCTGCTGTAGAACTGATAGGCGGCGCGGCCCAGCAGGTTGACCATGTCGTCGATGGTGCCGGTGGTGCCAGTCTGGTTGCCGGTCACGTAACCAGCGAGGAAGTAATTGTCACCCTTGGTGGAGATACCGACGCCGGTACGGCTGTCGGAACCGCCGATACCGACAACGATGTTGCCAATCGGGGCGCGTTCCAGGAAGGCGATGTCGTTGGAGGACGTGCTGTCATCCAGGGTGAATTTCGGCTGGAACACGCCCAGGATCACCTGGCTGTTCTTGATGCCGTTATAGGTGATGTTGGCGGCCTGAATCTGGGAGGCACCGCCACGGTCGTTGGCGAAGTTGCCGGTGAACTCAAAGCCCCAGTCATTGTACACGGTGCCGGCAACGCCCAGGAAGGCGCGGCGCAGCTGGAAACCGTCGGTGGCGTCGGTGGTGAAGTTATCCTTGTGCACCCAGGTGCCGTAATCCATGTGGATACGGGCGCGCAGGGCCACGTCGAACTTCTTGTCGGCGGTCTGCACGCGCATACGGCCGCCATCGGCCGTCACTTTCGGCAGGTCAGCCAGCTTCTTTTCATTGGCGACCTTATCCTTGGCGACGCTGTCCTTCAGGCTGGTCAGCTGGCCCTGCAGGGCCTGGATCTGCTGGGCCAACGCATCCAGCTGAGCCTGTGAAGCGCTGCCCGCGCTCTGGGCCATGGCCGGGGCGGCGATGAAGGCCGCGCCGAGCATCGTGCCGGCCAGCAGGGAAGTCTTGAAGGTCATTGTTGTTTCTCCGGTGGGATTCGCGCCGAGAAAAGCCGGATAACGTTCCGCTGTCGGCACCGCGCCGAAAACTAGGTCGGATCGTCCCAAGCCCTGCCGGAGGGCTATCAAAAGCCTATTACCGATTTGATGTGGTTTTATTGCAGAAAAATGACTGGTGGCCGGTGTTGCATATTGAACACGTGCCGGCGGGTGCTGGATTGTCACGACCCTGTCATATCCCGCCTGTCATCGCTGAAAAGGGCGTGCCACCCGCCACGACAAGGGTGTCTTCCATATGCGCGCGCAAATAATGATTGAAAGGCAAGATGATAGCGGGAACTATGGGACAAGGGTTAAAACCGACAGCAATGCGTCAAGACCAGGAACATGGATGCCGGCCCGTAGCGCATTGAGATCGGGAGAGGAGGGCAAGGGAACGCCTGACGTTTCCTTGGCCACGCTGGACGATGGCGGCGGGCGTCGCTGTGGAACCAGACAGATCGTTATTCCGATCTTGCTGCTGCTGGCGATCTGTATGCTGGTCATGCTGACAGCGCTTTCCATCTCAGCCATTTATTATGACATGGCGGAGGCTGATAAATCCCGTCGTAGCATGGAAGAAGCATTCGCCAACGCGGAGCGGGCGCTTGCCAGCACGACACTTGATTACGCTGCCTGGGGTGAGGCGGTTGATCATCTGGTCGACATGACAGATATGGAATGGGCTGATCGCAATATCGGTGTTTATCTGGGGGCCATTCACCAGATCACCGCCAGCCTTGTGATGAGCCATGAAGGCAAGGTTGTCTACGCCTCCGTAAACGGCAAGAGCCTGCCAGATCCGGATAAATGGGGGCCGATTCCCCCGGCGATGCAACGGATGGTGCGGCAGGCTCAGGCGGCACCGCCGGGGCGACCGGTCGCGATAACGGGCGTGGTCTCCGTCAATGGCGGGCTGTTTCTGACGGCCGTTTCCGACATCCGCCGGGAGGATGGGGGCGCTTCCGTACCCAATGGCAAGGTCATGGTTTTCATGAAAACCCTGGACCGCCCAGCGGTTTTGGCCATGATTCGGCCGTTGCTGGAAGAGGTGGATATCCTGACCATGCGGCCGCCCGCCGGGATTTTCCGCCTGGATTTCCCGTTGCGGGAAGCATTGGCGCCCACCGATGCGCCGCCTGTTGCCTGGTTGTCATGGTCGGCCCCCATGCCAGCCCTGGGCTTTCTGATGAAGCTCAGCTGGTTTCTGGTTCCGCTGCTGTTGCTGTTGCTGGGGGGCGCCTTCGCTGTTTTGCAGCGGGTGCAGCGGAATGTGATGCAGGACATGGTTGATGTCTCCTCCCTGCACCGCCTGCGGACACGGGCGCAGGTGATGGCGCAAAGTGTGCCCGATCTGCTCTGCCTGTTGCGCAACGGCCGGGTGGAACTGATCAACCCCGCCGGTTGCGCCTTGTTCGATGTAGCAGACGCTGGTCAGCTGCAGGGACGCAGCTTCGTTGACCTTGTGGCGCCGGTGGGGCGGGTGGCCTTTCAACGTCTCCTGCATCCCGAGGCGACAGCGGCGGGGGGCCCTGTGCAGTGGCACCATCTGGAACTTTTAAGCCAGCACGGGGCGACCATTCCTGTTGAGCTGTGCTTGCGTCCCATCACCAAGATGGGCGATGACGAGATGATCCTTTTCGCCCGGGATCGCCGGGGGGAACTGGCGCGACGGGCGCAGGTTCATGCCGCCGAAGCCCGGGCGATTGTGGCCGATCGGGCCAAGGTGCATTTCCTGGCCAATATCAGCCATGAATTACGCACCCCTTTGAACGCCATCATCGGTTTTTCGGCCATTCTGCGGGATGAGCTGCTGGGCCATCTTGGTGCCCCGCAATATCGTGATTATGCGGTCGATATCCATGATGGCGGCGTCTATCTGCTGCGTCTGGTCAATGATCTGCTGGATATTGCCCGCCTGGATGCCGGTGAGCTTGAGCTGCGCGAAGGCTGGGTTGATGTGGGTACTCTGCTGGATCGGGTGGAACGGCTGACGGCGCAAAAGGCAGCGGATCGGGGTATTCGGGTGGTGGTCCGGGCGATGCAGAACGGTGTCCGCCTGCTGGGTGATGAGGTGCGACTGAAACAGACCCTCGTCAATTTGATCGGCAATGCGATCATCTATACCGAGGGGGCGGGCGAGGTGCAGGTCAGTGCCGGTTTGGAACCGGGGTCGGGCGACCTTATTTTCAAAGTGGCTGATAAAGGGATCGGCATGTCGATGGAGGCGATGCGCATCGCGGTCGAGCCCTTTGCCCAGGTGGATACCGGGCTGGCGCGCCGGCAGGCCGGCGCCGGGCTGGGGCTGCCCCTGGCCAAAGGCTATACGGAGGCCCATGGCGGCCGACTGACCCTGCAAAGCAGCCCTGGTCGGGGCACCACCGTCACTGTCCGCCTGCCGGCATCACGGGTGCAGCAACCGCTGACAGCACCCCCCTGATCATTGGCCCTCTGTCAGCCAGCCAAAAGGCCCAGACTTGCCCACGGGGCGACAGCGGCGCGCACATCGGCGGTACCAGCCGCCGCCTGCGCCAGCAGGATGGTTAACAGCAGTCGTGCCTTGCGGCCCTGCAGCGGGCCGCCGTCGATCAGCCCGTTGGCGATCAGCTGGGCCGCCGTTCCCTCCCCCTGATAGGTGCCGTCGGCATCGGTGTCACCGCCGCCGCAGCGGCTGACCAGGATCACCGGGCGCTGGCTTGCCAGCCGGATCAGCGGGGCAGCCAGGGGCTGTGGGACATGGCCGGACCCGACACCTTCAACCACCAGCCCCCGCCATTGCGGGTTGGCGAAGGCCTCTATCAGCAGCGGGTCACTGTCCAGCCCCACGGTCACCAGGGCGACACGGGGCAGGCTGGCCGGATCGGGCAGCGCATAGGGGCCGGGCTGGGGCAGGGGGCGTTGCAGCAGCCGCACCCGACCCGTCACCACTGTGCCCAGCGGCCCGATACCGGGGGAGGCAAAGGCCCCGATGCGCCCGGCATCAACCTTGCGCACATGGCGGACGCCGTGCAGTTCCCCGTTCATGCAGATGACGGGGCCAAGGGAAAGGCCGCGCAGGGCCCGCACGGCGCACAGGGCATCGTTGAGATTGCCCGGCCCGTCCGCCCCCGGCGCATCCGCCGTGCGCATGGCCCCGGTCAGCACCAGCGGGATGTCTGCCGGCACCAGCAGGGAGAGCAGAAAGCCTGTCTCCTCCATCGTATCCGTGCCCTGAATGACGATGAAACCCTGGGTGCCGGCAGCCGCCTGCCGGCCAATTTCCGCCGCCAGGGCGATCAGGTCGGGCAGGCGCAGATTCTGGCTGCCGACATTGCACCAGCGGCTGACGCTGATCGGACCGACCGGATCAATACCGGCCTGCCGAAGCAGGGCAGCACTGTCGGCAGGCGAAGCCTTGCCGGCAATCGACAGGATGGTGCCGCCGAGAATGAACAGGGAAATGCCGCCCATGTGGAACTCTTGCCCGTACCAAAGAACACTCATGCCCGGATATGCTGTGCCGCTGTCCGGCACCAGTGCCCAGATGGCGACGGTGCCACGCAGCGATGGCAGGATCAGCCGGCGGCGCGCTGCGGAACGGGGTTTAGGCTGCGCTGGCGGTCATCCAGCAGCGCCACTATCCAGATCAGGAAGCCCCCCAGGGCAAGGGCGCTGCCCACCCAGCCGGTGGATGCCCAGCCATGCCCGGCCGTAATGGCCAATCCGCCCAGCCAGGGGCCCAGCGCATTGGCGAAATTGAAGGCGCTGTGGTTCAGCGCGGCGGCCAGCGTCTGCGCATCGCGCGCCACATCCATCAGCCGCGTTTGCAGGGCCGTCCCCAATCCACCCCCGCAGCCGATCATGAACACAACGGGTGCCAGGGTCCAGAAACTGCCCACGGCAAAGCTGAACAGCATCAGGGAGGCCGCACTCCACAGCAAAATGGCCCCGACGGCCGGCATCAAAGCCCGATCCGCCGCCCAGGCCCCGACCAGATTGCCCGCCGTCAGTCCCAGCCCGAAAATGGCCAGGGCCAGGGGCACCATGGCCGGCGATACCTGCGTCACCTCCAGCAAGGTGGAGGCGAGATAGGTATAGACGCAGAACATGCCGCCAAAGCCGATGGCCCCAATCCCCAGTGTCAGCCAGACCTGCCGTTGTTTCAGGGCGCCCAGTTCCCGCAGGGGGCTGGCCCCCGGTACCGGCCGGTCCTTTGGGGCGAACAGTACCAGCAGCAGCACCGTCACCATGCCCAGCACCCCAACCAGGGCAAAGCCCCAGCGCCAGCCCACCAGCTGACCGATGGCATTGGCCAGCGGTACCCCGATGATGGTGGCGATGGTCAGGCCCAGCATCACCATCGCCACCGCCTGCGCCCGCCGGTTATGCGGCACCAGGGTGGTGGCCACCAGGGCCGCAACACCGAAATAGGCCCCGTGCGGCAGGCCGGAGAGGAAGCGGAACGCCAGCATCCAATGATAATCGGGGGCCAGTGCAGAGGCAGCATTGGCCAGGGAGAACAGGCCCATCAGGCTGATCAGCAACGTGCGGCGCGACAGGCGGGCCGCCAGCACCGCGATCACCGGCGCCCCCACCACCACACCCAGCGCATAGGCGCTGATGACATGGCCGGCCGTCGGCTCGTCAATCGCCAGATCGGGGGCGAAATAGGGCAGCAGGCTCATCACCGCAAATTCGGTGGTGCCGATGGCAAACCCACCCATGGCAAGCGCGAAGAGAACCAGACCAGGGCGGATGACAGGCGTAGACATGACAATGATCCAGGCAATGCGGGTGCAACGATATTGTTGCGTTGCACAATGACTTGCCATGTGACCATTCGAAGGGCGGGAGTTCAATGGCTGGTGACGGCATGGCAGGCACCGGCCAGCCGCAGGGGCGTTTCTGCTGACGTCACTTACAACCAGCCCAGCAGGTTGAACCATAGATAATCCAGCGGCAGCAGAATCAGATAGGTACCCAGGGCCACGGCCAGACAGAGCTTGATCCCCTGCCGGGCCGTCACCTGCGCCATCCCCATCGCCACCGCGATGGGGGAGGACTGATAGGGCAGCAACGGCGTGGCATAGCCGATGACCTGGATCATCAACAGGCCCGTCAGGGAAAAGCCGGTGGCCCCCGCCAATTGGCTGGCCAGGGGGGTGAAGATGGCGGGCACGCCATTGGCGGTGACGGCGAAATTCAGCGCCGCCACCAACCCGGCAATGGCAGCGAAATTACCGGCCGGTGCCTGGGGGGCCAGTGGCAGCAGGCGCAACAACCCGGTCCCGATCAAGCTCCCCAGCCCGGTATGGGCGACGACGGCCGCCAGGCCCAGAATGCCGGCAATATAGAGACAGGTGCGGAAATTGACGCCGCTGGCAAAATCCTCCCCGCTGAGAAAGCCGATGCGGGGCAGCAGGCAGAGGCAAGCCGATGCCAGACCGATCCAGGCGGGGGATATCCCATGCAGCGTGTCGGTCATCCACAGGGCCAATGTTGCCAGCAGCAACAGGCCCAGCCGCCTTTCCGCTGTTGTCAGCGGGGAGGGCGCCTGATCATCCGCCACCGGCTGCGGCAGGGCCGGGAACAGCAGGCGGATACAGGCGATCAGCAGCAACCCCTTCAGGATGCCCAGCACCGGCCCGTGCAGCAGCAGATAGGGCAGATAGGCCAGATGCACGCCATAGGTCGCCTCCGCCGCGCCGGCCATCACCAGATTGGGCACATTGGCTGGCAGGATGCTGGCGGAAAGCTGAAAGGTACCAAACCCCACCGCCAGGGCCAGCCCCGCCCGCCCGGTGCTGCCCGGTAGCAGCTTTGCCCGATCGGCCATGGCCATGATGATCGGCATCAGCAGGGCAATCCGCCCCATGTTGGAGGGCATGACGAAGGCCAGCGCATAGGTCATACCCACCACCCCGGCCACCATGCGCCACCAGGAACCGGTGAGGTGCGGGGAAAGCCAGCGGGCGGCCCGATCCGCCAGCCCCACCTTGCGGATGGCCGCCCCCAGCACAAAGCCGCTGAGGATCAACCAGAAGGCCGCCGACGCGAAGCCGGAGAAAATAACTCCGGGCGGAGCGACGGCCAGGATGGTGGCCCCGGCGAAGAACAGCAAAGCGGTCAGATATTCCGGCAGGCGCGCGGTTGCCCACAGCGCAATCGTCACGGCAACCAGGGCAGTGGGGAGCAGCAGATCAGCAGGCATGGACCTTCCATCCTTCGTTTTTCTGCAAGCTAATGATACAGAATGACCCAGGATATCTGTATTATTGAAGGTATTCCTTCGTAAAAAGTAAAGGATACGATGCGCCCGCCCGATCTGGATGATTTGAACCTGTTCCGCCATATCGCCGAGGCGGGCAGCATCACCGGCGGTGCGGCGCGGGCGCATATCGCCCTGGCGGCGGCCAGCACGCGCCTGCGCGCGATGGAAGCGTCATTGCGCACCCGCCTGTTTGACCGCAGCCGCCAGGGCGTGGTGCTGACGCCTGCCGGTCATGCCCTGCTGGCCCATGCCCGCACGCTGCTGGGGGAGGCAGAGCGGATGCGCGACGAGATGGCGCTGTTTGCCGATGGGGCGGGCGGGCGGGTCCGCCTGCTTTGCAACACCAACGCCCTGACGGAATTCCTGCCGGAAGCGCTGGGCCGCTTTCTGGTGGCCTGCCCCGGCATCACCATCGATCTGCAGGAACGGTTGAGTGATGAGATTGTCGGGCTGGTGGCGCAAGGGGCCGCCGATCTGGGCATTGTCGCCAGCACGGTGGATACGGGCGATCTGGTGATCTTTCCTTTCCGCGCTGACCGGCTGGTGCTGGTGGCACCGCAGGGCGACCCGCTGGCGGGGCTACCCGCCGCCAGCTTCGCCGATATTCTGGCCCGCGATCTGGTGGGGCTGGACCCGTCCAGCGCCCTGCAGCAATTCCTGGCGGAACGCGCCGCGCGCATGGGCGGCCGGCTGCGCCTGCGGGTGCAGTTGCGCAGTTTCGATGCTGTCTGTTTGATGGTGGAAGCAGGGGTGGGCATCGGCATTGTGCCGGAAACCACCGCCCTGCGGGCCAGCCGCACCATGCGGCTGGCCATCGTGCCCATTGCGGATGCCTGGGCCAGCCGGGAACTGCGCATCTGCATCCGCGATTATGCCGCCCTGTCGGCCAGCAGCCGGCGGCTGGTGGATCATCTGCGCGGCTGAAAGCTCAGCTTTCTGCTTTCTGGAACCTTGCAATATCGTAATGGCTGAGGTCTATCGCGGTCGTTCCGGTATCGATCAGTTCGGCCATCGTCTCCCCCACGCCCGGCCCGATCTGAAAGCCGGAACCCGAAAAGCCGAAGGCGTAGAACAGGCCGCTGGTGGTGGCCGACCGGCCCATCACCGGCAGGCTGTCAGGCAGATAGCCTTCAATCCCCGTCCAGACGCGGATGATGTTCAGGTTGGCCAGGGCCGGGGCCAGCCGGCGGATTTGTTTTAGCTGCTTCATCGTGTTCTGCGGCAGCACATAGGCGCGGTACTGGTCGGGGTAAGCGGGGCCGCGCGTGCTGCCACCCAGAATGATGTTACCGCGTGCCACCTGGCGGAAATAAACCGTCTCCTCCTCCACCGGGGTCATTACGCCGACGGCGGGGGCGATGGCATAGGGGACGGGTTCCGTCACGCTCATGTTGGGCCCGCGCGGGGTGATCGGTACCGGTTCGCCGAATTGCTGGGACAGTTTATTGCCCCAGGCCCCGGCGGTGATCAACAGGATGGGCGCGCGGAAGGTTCGGCCATCCTCTGCTGTCACCACGAAATCCGTGCCCTGCTTGGCGGCATGGATGATGCGGGTATTTTCAAACACCTGCGCGCCGGCCCGTTGCGCGGCGCGGGCAAAGGCGGGGGCGGTCAGTCGCGGGTTGGCATGGCCATCCATGGCGGAATAGGAACCGGCCAGCACATCCGGCCCGAAAAAGGGAAACCGGTCGCGCAGGGCATTGCCGGTCAACAACTCCAGGTCCAGCCCGACATGCCGGGCCTCGGCCGCATATTCCTCCATCTTGGCGATATTTTCCGGCCGCTCCCGATAGCAGACGCGGATATGGCCGGATTGCAGATATTCCACATCCGCGCCCAGCAATTCATTCGCCCGCCGCCAGATGGCGATGGCGCGGTTGGCCAGGGGTAATTGGTGGATAGGGCGGCCCTGGCGGCGGACATTGCCGAAATTGGTGCCACTGGCCTGCCGCCCCACCAGATCGCTTTCAAGCAGGGTGACGGAACGGCCGCGCTGGCGCAGGAACAGGGCTGCGGATGTGCCCATCAGGCCGCCGCCGATGATCAGCACATCGCTGACGGAAACCGGGTTCGCCATGATCATTCCTCCCCTTCCGGTGCGATGGCGACCGGCAACGGCTTTACCGGGGCTTGGCCCCGCAGGCGGCCCACCTGTTCCACCGGGATATTGGCGCAGGCGGCAATCACCTCCGCCCCGGCATGGCCGCAATAGCGGCCCTGGCACCGGCCCATGCCAACCCGGCTGAACGCCTTGGCGCGGTTGGCTTCTTTCGCCCCCGTTTCATTCACCACCCGGCGCAGATCGCCCGCCGTTACGGCCTCGCAACGGCAGACGATGGCCTCATCCGGCAGGTTGGCCGCCTGTTCATGCGGCCAGGGGAAAGCGGTGGCAAGGCCACGGGCGAAACGGGCGTAAGACGCCACCTGACGGCGCAGATGGGCCAGGGTCAGCGGGTCTATTGTGTGGCCCAGATCGGCCAGCGCTGCCAAGGCGGCCAGCCTGCCGCTGACCTCTGCCGAGCGTGCGCCCAGGATGCGGGCACCATCGCCGGCCAGGTAGATACCGGCCACGCTGGTCCGCCCGTCCGGGTCGCGTTTGGGCAGCCATTGCCTTGTCTTGGCATCAAAGGCGAAGTCGCAGCGGGCCAGATCGGCCAACTGGGTTTCCGGGCGCAAATGATAGCCCAGGGCCACGGCATCGGCAGCGAATTCCCGTTCCATGCCATTGGCCAGCCGCACGCGTACACCATTGACGCCGTTTTCCGCATCCCCGGTGATTTCCAGTGGCGTCACCCCGGTCAGCACCGGCACGCCGGCCTTGGCCAGCGCGCGGGTCAGCGCCACGCCATCGGCCAGGATGCCGGGCTGGGCAATCAAATCCACCGCCGCGCGTAGCCGGTTGCTGAAGGGGGAGGTGTCCAGCACCGCCGCAACCTTGGCGCCCGCCTTCACATATTGGCTGGCCACCAGATAGAGCAGCGGCCCGCTGCCCATAAATACGACGTTGGCCCCGATGGCGCAGGCTTGCGCCTTCAGCGCCACCTGTGCCGCCCCCAGACTGTAGGCCCCGGCATAATGCCAGCCCTTCACCGGCATCAGCCGGTCGGTGGCACCGGTACACAGGATCAGCGCATCATAGGGTAGAGTGGCGTATTCCTGTTCCGAGGCGGTCCAGACCTGCCCATCGGCAATGTTCCAGACCAGCGTGTCGGGCCGGTAATCCACCGCCGCGGCGATGGCATCAAAACCATCATGCACCGCCTGGGCGCGTGCCGCCTCTGTGCCATAAAGATCCTGATGGGTGCGGCGGAAATTGGCCGGCTGGCGGCGGTAAATCTGGCCGCCGGCGCGGGCGGCCTCGTCAATCACCACCGGCCGGATGCCGGCCTCTAATAACGTCTGTGCAGCACGCACGCCGGCAGGGCCGGCCCCCACCACCACAACACGGGGGGTTACTTCGCGGTCGGCCATGATGCCCCCGGCTGGCTGGTGGAGATACGTAAACCGGCGCTGACCGGGGTGGAACAGGCGCGCAGGCGACCGCCATCCTCCGTCCAGACCCAGCAATCCTGACAGGCGGCCATCAGGCAGAAACCGGCGCGTTTGCCATCGCCAAATTCCGATGTGCGCAGCACCCGACCGGCGGCCAGCATGGCCACCATCAGCGTGTCGCCTTCCATCGCCGTTACCGGCTGGCCGTCCACATGAAGGGTCAGCGGCGCACGGTCCTGTTCGGCCAGCCGCATGAAACGTCCTTGGGTCAATTCACCGCCTCCGGGTGATGGCACAGAATATCGCTGCCGCCGGGCAGGTGACGGCGCGGCGGGGTGAACTGGTTGCATAGACCGTCAATGCGGGCGGTGCAACGCGGCAGGAACCGGCAGAGATCGGCGCCCTCCAGCGCCGGCCCGATGGCGGGCGGGGCGGGCCTTGCCGCCTGTTCCTCCAGCCAGCCAGCCCGCAATTCCGGCACGGAGCCGACAAGCAGATCGGTATAGGGATGAAAGGGCGGGGCCTGATAGGCGGCGCGCGGACCGATTTCCACCGCCGTGCCGCCATACAGCACCATGATATCATCACAGATGGCACGCACCGTGCCGATATCATGGCTGATGAACATATAGGCCAGCCCCAGTTCACGGCGCAGTTCGGCCAGCAGATCCAGAATGGCCGCCCCCACCACCGTATCCAGGGCCGAGGTCACCTCATCACACAGGATCAGGTCGGGCTTGGCGGCCAGCGCGCGGGCCAGGTTGATGCGCTGTTTCTGCCCACCGGACAGGCCGCTACAGGCCCGCCCCGCCAAGCTGGCGGGCAGGCGGATCAGGTCCAGCAGTTCGGCCATGCGCTTATGCTGCGCCACCCCTGTCAGCCCGTGATAGAAGCGCAAGGGTCGGCCCAGGATTTCCGCCACACTATGGGCGGGGTTCAGCGCGGTGTCCGCGTTCTGGAAGACAAGCTGGATGCGGCGGAACTGGTCGCGGCTGCGCTGTTCCAGCCCGCCGGGCAGGCGGGCCCCGTCGAAACTGACCGCCCCGCTGGCCGGGCGGATCAGGCCGGCCACCACGCGGGCCAGCGTGGATTTACCGGACCCGCTTTCCCCGATCACACCCAGGGTGGCCCCTTTGGCGATCGACAGGCTGATATCGCGCAGCACGGGGATTTCCGGCCGACCGGTACTGTCCACCTTGCCGTAACCGGCAAACAGGCCCTTGATTTCCAGCAAGGACGCCTGGGCTGGCCGCCCGTCCGGCGCCGGCTTTGGCGCCGGACGGGCGGCCGCCATCAGGGTGCGGGTATAATCATCCGCCGGGCTTTGCAGCACCTGGGTGGCAGCCCCGGTTTCGCAGACGCGGCCCTTGTTCAGCACCAGGATCTGGTCGGCCATCTGCGCCACCACGGCCAGATCATGCGAGACATAGATGGCCGTGGCCCCCTGGCTGGCCACGGCCTGCTTGAAGGCGCGCAGCACCTCAATCTGGGTGGTTACGTCCAGCGCCGTGGTCGGTTCATCCAGGATCACCAGTTCCGGCCCGGTGATCAACGCCATGGCCGCCATCAGCCGCTGCAACTGCCCACCGGAAAGCTGATGCGGATAACGGTTGCCGATGCTGTCCGGCATCGGCAGAGCCAGCGCCTTGAACAGGGAAACGGCCTTTGCTTCGGCCGTCTTGCGGTCCATCCGCCCATGGATCAGGGCCGGTTCCACCACCTGATCCATGATGCGCTTGGAGGGGTTGAAGGAGGCGGCAGCACTCTGCGCGATATAGGCCACCCGATCACCGCGCAAGGCGGCCAGCCCCGGTTCATCCAGCCCCAGAATGTCGGTATCGCCCAGCCGGATGCTGCCGCCGGCGATGCGACAGCCGCTGCGGGCATAGCCCATCAGGGTCAGGGCGATGGTGGTCTTGCCCGATCCGCTTTCGCCGATCAGCGCCAGCACACAACCGCGCGGGATGGTGAAATCCACCCCCTCTACAATGGTGATGGCGCTGTCATCCTTGCCCCCGGCGGTGACGCGCAGCCCCTTGACCTCCACATGTGGTTTCATGGCGCTTATCCCTCCTTCGATCCGCGTCGCCGGGGCAGCGCATCGATCAGCAGATTGACACCGACGGTCAGGGTGGCGATGGCCAGCGCCGGCACCAGGATGGCAGGGGCCCCTTCGCCCAGGCCGGAGATATTCTCCCGTACCAGCGATCCCAGATCGGCATCCGGCGGCTGCACCCCCAGCCCCAGGAAGGACAGGCCGGACAGCAGCAGCACGATGAAGACAAAGCGCAGGCCGAAATCCGCCAGCATCGGGTGCAGCATGTTGGGCAATATTTCCCGGATGGCGATATAGGCGGCCTTTTCGCCCCGCGTGCGGGCCACCTGCACATAATCCATCTGCGCCAGATTGACGGCCTGCGACCGGGCGATGCGATAGGCACCGGGGATATAGATAAAGGCGGCGATCAGGAACAGCAGCAGCAGTGACGAACCGACCGCCGCCACCAGCACCAGGGCGAAAATCTTTGACGGGATGGAAATCAGCGTATCGATAAACCGGCTTAACAGCTCATCCAGCCAGCGCGGCGCCAAGGCCGCGATCAGGGCCAGCCCGGTGCCGGTGCAACTGGCGGCGATGGCCGCCGCTGCCGCCAGCCCGACGGAATAACGGGCACCGGAGAGCACCCGGCTCAACACATCGCGGCCCAGATAATCACTGCCCAGCCAATGCGCAGCGCCAAAGCCGGCGAACACATCCTGATGCGCGAAGGCACCGGGATCATAAGGCGCCAGCCAGGGCCCGGCGACGGCGGTGGCAATCCAGAAGATCACCAGCCCCAACCCCAGTTTGCCGGACAGTGGCAGCCGGGCGGCCCAGCCGGGGGAGGCGAGTCCTTCAGCCTGTTTCTTCTCCACGATGGCGCTCATCGGTTACGCAGCCTCGGGTTAGCCAGGATGGCGACGGTATCGGCAATCAGAACCAGCGACAGATAGGCCCCGCAGAAGATCATGGCGCAGGCCTGCAACAGCGGCATGTCGCGGCTGGTGACGGCATTGACCATCAGGCTGGCCAGGCCCGGATAATTGAAGATCGTCTCCACAATCACCGCCCCGCCCAGCAGGTAAGAGAGCGAAAGCGCCATGGCATTGACGATGGGGGCAATGGCATTGGGCAGCACATGCACCAGCACCAGCCGGGCCGGGGATACGCCCTTCAGCCGCGCCATCTCCACATAGGGCAGGCCCAGTTGGGCGATGATGGCGGCCCGCGTCATCCGCGCCATCTGTGCCACCACGATGATGGACAGCGACAGGATGGGCATGGCCAATGCCCGCAGCAGGTCCAGGAAACCGCCCTGGGCCGGCACCAGCGCGATGGAAGGCAGCCAGCGCAGTTGCACCGCGAAGATCAGTACGGCGATGGTGGCGATCAGAAATTCCGGCAGCGCCACCATCGCCAGTGTGGTGGTGTTCAGCGCCCGGTCCAGCCGCCCGCCCTGGCGCATGGCCGACGTAATGCCGATGGTCAGGGCCAGCGGCACGGCCACCAGGGTGGACAGGGCGGCCAGGATCAGGGAATTGGGCAGCCGGCTGGCAATGATGTCCGCCACCGGCATGTTGGCGACCAGGGAGAAGCCGGGGTCGCCCCCCAGCAGCCCGGCCAGCCAGCGCAGGAAGCGGACGGCGGCCGGCTGGTCCAGCCCCATCTGCTGGCGCAGCGCTGCCACCGCTTCGGGCGTCGCACTCTGCCCCAGCATTTCCTGCGCGGCATCACCGGGCAACAGCCCGCTGATGATGAACACCACCAGGGATACCAGAAACAGGGTCAACAGGCCGGACGCCACCCGCTTGGCCAGGAGGATCAACAGGAAGGCGTTACCGTTTTCGCGGGATGTCGGGGGTGCGGCCATCGGTTTAACCCTCCCACCAGACATGTTCGGCAAAGGCATAGCCCATGAAGCCGCCGACCGGCACGGGGTAGAGCCCCTTCAGCCGCTTGTCATAGCCATCCATCAGATTGATGAAGACGGGGATGGCGGTGCCACAGTGATTGCTGACAATCTCCTGCATCTCCCCGTAAATCTGGGCGCGCAGCGGTTCGTCCGCCGTGGCGCGGGCTTCCAGCAGCAGGCGGTCGAACCGCTCATTCTTCCAGCCGGTCTCGTTCCAGGCGGCGGTGGATTTGTAGAACTGGCTGAACACCAGATCGGCCGTGGCGCGCGGGTTGGTGTTGCCGAAGCTCAGCGGATGTTTCATCCAGTGGGTGGACCAGTAACCATCCGCCGGCATCCGGTTGATGGCCAGGTTCAGCCCGGCCCGGGCGCCATATTCCTGCAGAACCGAGCCCATATCGACTGAGCCTTCCGCCGCCGTGGAGGCATAGACGGGCAGGCGTGCCGGCCCCAGCCCCGCCTTGGCGAAATGATATTTCGCCCGGTCCAGGTCAAAGTTCCGCTGCGGCAGGTCGGCCCGGAAGAACGGGTGGAAGGGCGGGATCGGGTGGTCATTGGCGATGATGGCGGAGCCACGGAACAGGGCGCGCTTCACCAGTTCCCGGTCGAACAGATATTTCATGCCCAGCATGAAATCCGGATTGCCGGTAATACCGCCATCAACCCGCATGATCAGGTTGGTATAGAGCCCGCTGGGTGTCTCCAACATCTCATGCGTGCCGCTTTCCCGGATGCGGCGGATGGAGCGCGGATTGACCGCGATCACCATCTGTACATCGCCGGACAGCAGCGCGTTGACGCGCGATACCTCATCCGGGATGCCGATCAGCTCAATCTCGTCCAGATAGGGTTTGCCGGGCTTCCAGAAATCCTCATTGCGGGTGACGATGGTGCTGACGCCCGGCACGAAGCTTTTGATCCGATAAGGGCCGGTGCCGTTGGGGCGGCTGAAATCCTTTGCCCCGGCTGCGATGATCAGGAAATGCGACTGCGCCAGCATGGCGGGCAGGTCGACATTGGGGCCGGTCAGGGTGATGGTCAGGTCCAGCGGGCCGGTGGCCCTTATCTCGGCGAACTGGCTGGCGATGGGCCGGACCTTGGACCCGCCGGCCGGGTCCAGATGGCGGGTCAGGCTGAACACCACATCTTCAGCATTCAGCCGTTTGCCATCATGAAAGCGCACGCCGTCGCGCAGCTTTATCCGCCAGGTGATCTGATCGCTGCTTTCCATGGCCTCCGCCAGGGCCAGCCGGGGCCGCAGATCGGCGCCATATTCGGTAAGGCCCGAATAGAGCATGTGATGGCGGATATAATCGGTGGACAGGGCCCCCTTGGCCGGGTCCGTCGTATCGGCGGTGGAGCTGGACATGCCAGCCACCCGGATGCGGCCCCCGGTCCGGGGCTGTGGTGCAGCCTGTCCCCAGGCTGGCAGCAGGGGCAGGGCACTGGCGGCCATGCCGGCTGTCAACAGCGTTCGACGCGAAAGGCCCATGCCGCCCCTCAATGCAGGATATCCTGAATGCGGTAGTAAAGACCGACCAGCGGCAGGAACCAGGGTTTGCCCAGATGGCCCGGCACTGCCGGCCAATCCAGCCCGGCCCAAGGGTTGGCGGCACGCTCCCCCGCCATCACACGGGCCATGCGTTCGCCCATATGGACGGACATCTGCACGCCATGCCCGCTATAGCCCATGGCGTAGAACAGCCCGTCCTGCTCCCCGGCGCGCGGCAACCGGTCGGCCGTCAAATCCACCATGCCGCCCCAGCAATAATCCACGCGCGTATCGCGCAAATCGGGGAACAGGCTGCGCATGGTGGCTTCCAGGATGCGGCCGCTTTTCTGGTCCGACAAAGGATCAGAGATGGCGAAGCGCGCCCGCCCGCCAAAGATCAGCCGGTTATCCGGGGCAAGACGGAAGTAATTGCCGATATTCTTGCTGGTCACATAATTGCGTCGGCCGGGGAACAGCCGGACCACCAGTTCGGGCGACAGCGGTTCTGTGGCAATGACGAAGCTGCCGACCGAGATGATGCGGCGGCGGAACCAGCCGAACGGCCCCTGCGGACTGGCCCCGCCGGTGGCGACCAGCACCTGCCCGGCCGTCAGCGTGCCGCGCGGGGTGGTGACCAGCCAGCCACTGCCCTGGGGCGACAGGCCGGTGACAGCGGCCTGTTGGTAAATCATCGCCCCCCGGCGGCTGGCGGCCTCTGCCAGACCGACGCCGAATTTGCCGACATGCAGTTGCGCGCTGGTGCCTTGCAGCAGGCCGCCATGGAAGGCGTCGCCGGCGATTTCCGCCGATAGGGCCGCCCGCGGCACCAGCGTTACATGCGGGTCGATGGTGGCAAGGCTTTCATAGGCCTTTTCCAGCTTGGCATAATGTTCCGGTTTGGCCGCCAGCTTCAGCCGGCCGGCTCGGCGGAAGGCACAATCGATGCCTTCTTCCCTGGCCAGTTGCTCCACATCGCTGACGGCCTGCACATGGGCGTTATAGTAGAGCGCCGCCGTCTCCCGTCCGAAACGGGCGACCAGACCGGCGAAATCATGTGCTGTGCCGGCATTGCACTGGCCGCCATTGCGGCCGGAAGCCTCCCCCGCCACACGGCCGGCTTCCAGCACCGCCACGCTGGCCCCGCGTTTACGCAGGGCCAAGGCGGCGGACAGGCCGGTGAAGCCGCCGCCGATGATGGCGACATCCACCCGGCCTTCCACCGGACCGGTTGCCCCGCCGGTGAAGCCGGGTGCCGTATCCAGCCAATAGGAGAGGGTTTTCCGGTCCGCCATGATGGATCAGAGCCCCACCAGCGCCGGCAGAATGCCGATATGCGGGATTTCGAAATCCCGATAGTTCGGGTTGGTCGGCTCATGTCCGCGCGCCACGAAGACGCGTGCACCAAAGCCCAGATCGGTGGCGGAGTTCTGGTCATAGCGGAAGCTGGAAGAGACATGCATGATGTCCTTCGGGTCGGCCCCCAACTGATCCAGCATATATTCAAACGCCTGCAGGCGCGGCTTATAGGCCTGGGCCTGTTCGGCCGTATAGACGGCGTGGAACGGCGCGCCCAGCATCGCCACATTATGATGGATCTGTTCGTTGGCGGCATTGGACAGGATCACCAGCGGGATCTCCTTCGCCACCTTGGCCAGACCGGCCGGCACATCGGCGTGCGGCCCCCAGGTCGGCACCGCCTCATAAATGCGGGCGGCTTCTTCCGGGCGGAATTCGATCTTCCAGCGCTTGCAGGTGCGCTCCACGGAATTATGGATCACCTCGCGGTAGGGCTTCCAGGCGCCCAGCACCTCGTCCAGCCGGTAGGCTGCGAAATCCTTGCAGAACCGGTCCATATCCTCCGGCTTGATACGGTCGGGGAACATCTCCCGCGCCATGTCGGACATGCGAAAGCGGGTCAGCGTGCCGTAGCAGTCGAAGGTGATGAATTTGGGCCGGAAGGGGGCCATGGCGATCTGTCCTTCACATCGGGCGAATGGCCGGTTCTCGGGGCCGCTCGCGGTTTGGATCGGTCCGGCGGATCACCCGTTGAATGGCGTCCGCGACAAGGCAATTAGCGCATGGGAGGGGCGGAACTTCCCCCCGATTGGGGAGGGTGGATGGATATTTATCGGCCTTTTCGGCAGGGTCTGCGGCACAGTCTGCCGCATCACCTTTTCCTTAATATCCGCGTCCGCGCGCGACAGTTCCCAGCATCGCCAGACCCTGGCGATGCTGCCGGATATTGCCCATCAGCACGCGGGCGGCCGTTTCCGGCTGGGTCATGCTGGCGATATGCGGCGTCAACAAGATAGCGGGATGTTGCCAGAAGGGATGATCGGCCGGCAGTGGTTCCTGTTCCGTCACATCCAGCACCGCACCGGAGAGTTTTCCGGCATCCAAGGCCGCCAGCAGGTCGGATTCCACCAGATGACCGCCCCGGCCGACATTGACCAGTGCGGCACCATCGGGCAGCAGATCGAAGATTTTGCGGCACAAAATGCCGCGTGTCTCCACCGTCAGCGGCAGCAGACAGATCAGGATATCGCAGCCCGCCAGAAAGGCCGGCATCGCCTCCGCCCCGGCATGGCAGGTGACACCCTCCACCTGCTGGGGTGACCGCGACCAGCCCGACAGTGGGAAGCCATAGCTGCCCAGCCGGGCCAGCACGGCCCGGCCCAGATTGCCCAGCCCCATCACGCCGATGCGCCGATCCTGTGCCGGCACCAGTTTGATCGGCGCCCACCGCGCTTCCGCCTGGGCCTTGCGATAATGCAGCATGTGACGGTGCAAGGCCAGGGTGGCAAAGCTGGCATATTCCACCATGCCATCGGTGATGCCCGGTTCCACCATCCGTACCACCTGGATATGGTCGGGCACCTGGGTCAGGTCCAACTGGTCCACCCCGGCCCCGGTGGAGAACAGCACCTCCAGATTGGGCAGGCTGGCCAGCAGGTCCGGCGTCACCGTCCAGGCGGCCAGATAGCGGATATCGGCAGGATTGCCGGTATCGGGCCAGTGGCGAAAATCAATCTCCGGCGCCTCTGTGGCGAAGAGCCTTTGCCAGATGGCACCGCGCACCGGGTCTGCCTTGTAGAGAAGGGCCATGTCCGGTCTCCCAGAAAAAACACGCCGCTGACACCGGAGGGTATCAGCGGCGTGACAGTGAGGTTCATGCCGTATCGAGAAAATTGCCAGATCAGAACGTGTAGCTGACCCGGGCGGTGAAGGTGCGCGGCGTGCCGGGGGCGACCCAGAGCCGGGCGTAGGAGCTGGCGTAATAGCGCTTGTCGAACAGGTTGTTCACATCCACCGACAGTTTCAACTGGTCCGTCGGCTGCCAGGAGGCCAGCAGCTTCACCAGCGTGTAGCTGGGCAGATAGAATTCCGTTGCCGTTTCACCCAGGCGCTTGTCGACATAGTTCACACCACCACCGATGGTGACGACATCATCCGTGCCGACCGTGAATTCCTTGGTGACCAGCAGGTTGGCGCTGTTCTTCGGCACGTTCAGCAGGGCGGAGCCTTCGCGGATCGGCTGGGCGAAGTTGGGGTCCAGCATATCCTCCGCCACCTCGGCGTCGGTGTAGGAATAGGTCAGATAGACCTGGATGTCTTCTGGCAGCTTGGCATTCAGATCAAACTCGATCCCCTTGCTGCGCGCCTTGCCGATGGCCAGGGAGAAGCCGGAATTCACCGGATCGGCCGTCAGCACATTGTTCTTCTTCATGCTGAACAGGGCAACGGTGCTGGTGATCTTGCCATCCGGCGTGGTGTATTTGGCCCCCACCTCATAGCTTTTGGTTTCTTCTGGGCGGAACAGCTTGTTGCTGGCATCAGCACCGGAATTGGGGCGGAAGCCCTGACCATAGGAGCCGTAAACCGACACTTCCTCAGTGAATTCATAGGCGATGCCCGCCTGCGGGCTGAACTTCTTATAGGTCTTGGAGGCGTTTGTGCTGGTCCGGCGGAAATCGACGCTATGGTCGAAATTGTCGTAGCGGCCGCCGAAGCGGATTTTCAGCTTCTCGGTGACGTCGATCTGGTCTTGCAGATAGACACCCCAGGCTTCCTGGGTTTCCAGCTCGCTGCGGAAGGCGCCCGGCACCGGCATGTTGCCATAGACGGGGTTATAGACATTGATGGCATTGTTGGCGGCCGTGATCGGCCGACCCGCCGTATAGGTGCTGGGGCGGGAACGCATTTGCAGGTGATCAACCTCGAACTTGTCCCAGTCGGTGCCCATGATCACGTGATGGGTGAAATCCCCAGTGTTGAAGGTGCCGCTGGTTTCCGCCCGCAATACGGAATGTTCGGTCTGGAAATCACGATAACGGCGCTGACGTGACAGGAAGGTGCCGTTGGTCTTGTCCAGTGTCTGGCGGCCACCCGCCAGTTCCGCCTCGCTGGAGAAACCCTTGAAAGAGGTTTCACGATAGCCGGCACCGACCAGCAGGCTCCAGTTATCGCTGAAATTATGCTGCAACTGCGCCTGATGGCCCAGCACGCGCACCTTGGTGGGGCCGTCATCCGGCTCGCCCAGGAAGGTGGAATTGGCGACAGCACCCAGCACACCATTGATGGCGACGATGCCACGGTCGAACGGCACCTTCTGGTTCACATATTCCATTTCATAGGACAGCGAGGTGTCCTCGGTCAGTTCCACCAGGATGGAGGGGCTGAACGTGTATTTCTTGGTCTTGATGGTTTTGCGGAAGCTGCCGGCATCTTCTGCCGCGCCATTCAGGCGCACGGCCACCTTGTCGGCCACCGCCCCGGTGATATCGCCTTCGACCCGGTAATTATCATAGCTGCCGGCGGAGACGCTGAAGCTGCCCTCTGTGTCGAATTTCGGCTTCTTGGTGATGATATTCACCGTACCGCCCGGTTCGCCACGGCCGAACAGGGCGGAGTTGGGACCCTTCAGCACCTCAATCTTTTCAATGTTGGAGGCATCGCGCGGGCCGCCATAGCCACGGCCCCCATTGAAACCATTGACCAGATAGCCCGAGGGGAAATTCTCATCCCCGGAGAAGCCGCGCACGGCAAAGGCATCCCACAGGCCGCCGAAATTATTCTGCTTGGCGATGCCGCTGGCCATTTCCAGCGCATCTTCCAGGCCGGTGGCGCCAATGGTGTTCAACAACTCCCCATCCAGCACCTGGATCGATTGCGGCGTGTCCTTGATGGCGATGTCGCCCCGATAGGCCTGACGCTGGCCGACAACGATGATTTCTGCCAGTTCCTCACCCGCTGCCATCTCAGCGGTTGCGGTACCGGTCAGCGCGACACAGGCAGCCCCTGCCACCAAGGCAAGCCGGAATCCGGGATTAATTTTCATCTTTGTTCCCCTTTATGAAGCTCCGCCGTCCAACCTGGTACGGATTGTTACTATGTAACATCCGCTTTCTTATTCATCCCGTCATGCCAACACAATGGTCGGCATCTTTGCGAGGCGTTTTCGCTCTGCGTTTTGCTTTTTCCTGTTATCCAGATTTGCGCATTGACGACAAAATTGTTTCGTCAAACTGCCATGGGGCGACAGTGTGTTATATCGTTGACGGGTCAAAATACGTGGAAAATGCCGGGGGCTTCTGCCCCCTCCGCGACAAAAAGCCCCGTCATCACGGGGATGGCGGGGCTTTGGGCTGGGCAGATCAGCAGAAAATGCCGGTCAGAGATATTTCAGCCACCAGATATCTTTGCGGCGCTGCTTCAACTGGGCGAACCAACGGGTGGGGTAATAGAGCGGCAGCACCAGCCCCAGCGACCAGAGCCAGACGGTGGAGACATTATCCACCCCGAAGACGCTGCCCTTGTTCAGCCCATAAAGCGCCACGGCCCCCAGATAGAGCGCCTTCAGCACATAAAGATGCAGCAGATAGAAGAACATCGGCGCACCACCGAACAGGGCCAGCCAGGGCATCAGCCGGCTATCCTGACCTTTCTCAAACAGCACCAGCAGCAGCACGCCGGTGCCGACGGTGGGCAGCAGGAACAGCAGGGAGGGCGGATATTTGGTCAGTGACAGGAAACTCATGACTGTCTCCAGCCCGTCGGCGCCGGTGAACCAGGGCTTGTCACCATAGAAATTGGCGTAGCGCAGGGCCAAGAAGCCAACCAGCATGGCGATGCCCACCAGCAACAGGCGGCGCTGGCGCTGGCCCGCATCCGCATTCCTGGCAAACCAGGGGCCGGCGGCATAACCCAGCAGAATCACCCCGATCCAGGGCAGGATCGGGTATGTCGTCTTGGCAAACATGCCGCCACCCAGATCAATGACGCTGCGCTGGTGCAGAATGGCCCAAGGCACGTACCAGGCATCCCCCGGTGCCAGCCGGATCCCATCCAGCAGATTATGGCCGCAGACGATCAGCAGACCGAGCGCGAACTGCCAGGGGCGGGACAGATGCAGCAGACCGGCCAGCACCACCATGCTGATACCGATGGCCCAGATCACCTGCAGCCAGAACCCCTTTGGCGGGAACTGCGCCGACCAGGCAAAGCCGACAAAGGTCAGTTCCAGGAAAATCAGAAACAGGCCACGTTTCAGCAGAAACAGGGAGGTTTCCTGTTTGCTGTGCGACTGGCCGTAAAGCCAGGCCGACAGGCCGGTCAGCGCCACGAAGGTGGGGGCGCAGAAGGTGGAGAGCAGCCGGGTGAAAAACAGCGCCGGGCTCACCTGAGTGACATCCACCGGGTCGCTGACCTGCATATGCAGGAACCAGGTTTCCCGTACATGATCCACCAGCATGAACAGCATCACCAACCCGCGCAGCGCATCAATGGCCACCAGCCGCGTGCGTGCCATGGCGGCCGGTGCCGTCTGCACCGGCGCATAAACCCCGTTGCCTGTCAGGCTTGTCATGTCTGCCAATCCCCGTTCCGTTGCCGACCCTTCGGCCGGTCATTACCATTAGTGGGATAGCTTATGACAGTGCCGCAGGTTGGATATGCGGAATCGCGGGGGGCGGATCAGCGAAAGCTGCCGTGGGAAGGACTGGAAAGAGGATTTTACCGGCCGGCATGTCGGGTGATCACGGGTTGATCACCCGACATGCGCCCCGCTGATCAGGCCCCGGCCTTTGCCAAAGCCTGATCCAGTTCCACGATGGCGCAGATGATGTGATAGAAGCTGCTGGCCGGTGCCGCCTCGTCAATCAGGCTGCCATCGGCCTGCATCCGGTCATACCAGAGGCCGGGAACGGGCGTCTGCAGATAGGTCCACAGCCCCTCGGCCCCGTCGGCGGCGATCTGCCAGTAATCCGCGCGTCCGGTCAGCAGGCCGGCCAGACAGCCGGCCTTGATGCGTTCCGTCTGCGGCCACAGGCGGGCGGCGGCATCATGGGGGGAGAAATCATCCAGCAGGCTGTTGAAGGCAACATTGCGTGCCTTGTCAACGCCGTGGCCTTCTGCGATGGCGATCAGGCGCATGGCGGCTTCCACCGCATCCTCCCGGCTGCGCAGCGTGCCCCAGCGCAACAGCAGCCAGGCCCATTCGAACTGGTGGCCGGGCTCGACGATGCGCCCATCCACCCCCTCAGCCGGGGACCAGTCGGCGGCGAAAAATTCCCGCAGCCCCCCGGTCTTGGCATCAATGAAATAGGTCAGGGCCATATGGGCGATGCTGTCGGCCAGATCGGTCCAGACCGGATTGCCGGTCAGTTCCTCCCAGGCCAGACAGGCCTCAAACAGGTGCATATGCGGGTTGGATTGCTGGCGATGCTTGCCCGCCGGTTCCACGAATCCGGCCACCGGGTGGGGCAGCAGGTCGCGCATGGCGGCCAGCACGGCCAGGGCCTGCGCTTCATACACGGCCACATCATTCAACGCCTGCGCGGCCTGGGCCATGCTGAACAGGGCGAATGCCTGATCATAAAGCGCCACGCTGTCATCCACCGGCGCCCCTTCGGGGGAGACCACGCCGCGCACCAGCCCATCCGGCCGCTGGAACCGTTCCAGGAACAGCCGCAGCCCTTCCTGCACCGCCGTCTGCGCCGGGCCGTCCCAGCCCAGGCGGCCGGCCACGGCATAGGAATAGACTTGGCGGGCCTGCACACGCGCACGGCGGTTGGCCTCCACCGGCTGGCCCTGCTGGTCCAGCTTTTCATGGAAACCGCCGCGCGCATGGTCGTAGCCCTGCTCCCACCAGATGGGGAAGGCTTGGCCCAGCAACCAGCTTTTCAGGCGGTCGCGCTGCGTGGCGGCGGCGGTAAGGAAGGATTGAGTCATCGGCGTCAAGGCCCTGGCTGATTGAATGGATCAGGAATGCCACAGACGGGCGGCACCGCGCACGCCCGAACTGTCGCCCCAGCGGGCAGGCGCGATCTTTGCCTCCCAGCCGTCGGAGAAGACATGCGGGCGGATGGCGGCCGGCAGCCGTTCATAAAGTTCCGTGACATTGGACAGGCCACCGCCCAGCACGAACACATCGGGGTCCAGGATATTGACGATCAGCGCCATCGCCCGGCCCAACCTATCAATATAGCGGTCCATGGCGCCCACGGCATCGGCATCGCCCCGGCGGGCGGCCTGGATAATGCCTTCGCCATCCATGGACCGGCCGCTCACCCGCTCAAAATCACGGCGCAAGCCGGTACCGGAGACCCAGGTTTCCAGGCAGTTGCGCTGGCCGCACCAGCATTCGGTGCCCGGCAGCTCCGCCCCTTGCGGGGAGGGCAGGGGGATATGGCCCCATTCGCCGCCAATACCGTTGGCCCCCTCCACCAACTGGCCATCCACCACCAGCCCGCCACCGCAACCGGTGCCGATGATGATGGCAAAGGCCACTCGCGCCCCGGCCGCCGCGCCATCAACGGCTTCCGACAGGGCCAGGCAATTGGCGTCATTGGCCATATGCACATCCCGGCCCAGCGCGGTCGCCAGATCCTCCCGGAAGGTGCGGCCGTTCAGATAAACGGAATTGGCGTTGCGCATCAGCCCGGTACGCGGGGAGATGGAGCCGGGGACGCCAACGCCCACCGTGCCCTTGGCACCGGCTTCCTGCTCAGCGCGCTGGATCAGGTCGCAGACAACCCGGATGGCGGTGTCATAATCACCCGGATTGGGTTGACGCACGCGGGACAGGAAACGGCCATCCTGGTCCAGGGCGGCGGCTTCGATCTTGGTACCGCCGAAATCGACCCCAATTCTGATCATCTGGCAATGCTCCGGCCGACAGCGCAGGTCGCGGCGGCCCTTTGACGTAAGGAAATATCTGGTTCAGGTGCGGGTATGGCCCGCGATGCCGCCACGCCAGCGGCGGCCAGCCATAGGCATACTAAGGCAGGAGAATCTCGCTGGACATGGGCTTCCTCTGGCATCTTGCATTCGCCCCTGGTTTGGCCTTCCTGACGGGGCCGGGGCGTTCGCGGGGCAATTTATCTGCTCTTTTAAAATAAGCAAATTGAAATAATAAATCGGAGGCGACTTCACGCCGTTTTCATCAGCACGCTGCGCGACGGCAGCAGCCGGTCGTTGAAGGGCAGGATGGCCGCCCCCACCGCCGGTGCGTCGGCAGCCATGGCGGCACGGCGCAGGGGGGCGATGGCGGGGACGCGGTCCCCATAACCGGCGGTACGCCGGTTGACGGCCGCCACCAGCCCATCCACCAGATCGGCCGGCAGCCGGCCCCCAATGAACACCGCCTCCGGATTCATCAGGCAACTGATGGAAAGCAACGGTTCCACCAGCAATTCCGCCGCCATCTCCAGCCATTCCGCCACCGCTGCTTGGCCAGAGGCGGGCAGGGTGGCCAGTTGGTCCGGCCGTTTCAGCGGGTGGCCCCGCGCTTCCAAAAAGTCGAACAGGGCGGACAGCGAGACGGCATCCTGCAACGCGCGGGCGGCTGTGCGGGGGGAATGGATGGGCAGAAAGCCGATCTCTCCGCTGCGTCCATTGGCGCCGCGGTAATAGTTGCCATCGATCACCAACCCACCGCCCAGTCCCCGGCTGAACAGGATATAGACGAAGCTGGGGTGATGCAGCCCATGGCCAAAGGCCAATTCGCCGAGCGCAGCGGCGGCGGCGTCATTTTCGACAAAGGTGGGCAGGCGCAAGCGTTGCCCCAGCAGGGCGGGCAGGTCCACATCCTCCCACCCGGCATAGGCGGCCGGCTGGTGCGGCAGATGCACCCGGCCCAGATCGTCGGGCCGGGCGATGCCGAGGCCGATCAACCGGTCCGGATGAATGCCACCGGTTTCCAGCAGGCGCGGGATTTGCGCGTCAAAGAAGGCAATCACCGCATCGGGCAAGGCAAATTCCGCCTCCAGCGTTGCGCGCGCCCGCACCTGTCCCAGCAGGTCCAGCACCACCAGGGTGATATGGTCGCGATCGATATTCAGCCCGATGGAAAAACAGCCATCCGGATTGATGGTCAGCTTCATGGCCGGCTGGCCGCGCTGCCCCAGCAGGCGGCCAGCCTCCATGATCAACCCTTCATTCAACAGCCGCTTGGTGATGTTGGCAATGGCGGGCGCTGTCAGGCCGGTGATCTCCGCCAGATCGCTGCGGGTGATCGGCCCGCTGACCCGGATCGCCTGCAAGGTGACACGCTGATTATGATCGCCCGCCCGTTCCAGATTGGTGCCGGACAGGCTGGCCCCCAGCGACGGGTGCAGATCGGCCAGACGCGTGGGCGTGTGCGGTTGCATGGGAGGGTGAGACCTTCAGGGGCGGGCAGATACAGGAATAGCTTCTGGAATTACCGCGTGCTGGCCGGGCCACACAATGGGGATGTCGCGTCGCATGATCGGCACCGGGCCTGCAGTTGTCCCCTATTGACCTGATAGATGTGTCCCAAGAGACTGAATGGTAAAGAAAAACACGTTTCAAACAATAGTTTAATCCCCCCTTCATGAAGCTGTAACCGCCTTCCCTATTCTGCGCGTGATCGGCCGACCCCCGTCATCAACACCGGCCATGATCATCGGAAGGGAATAGAAATGTCGACTATCTGCTTGCGCCCGATCCTGCTGGGCGGCTGCGCCCTGGCGATTCTGAGCGCCATCCCGGCGCAGGCAGAGACCCTTGTTCTGGAAGAGATCATCGTGACGGCGCAGAAGCGCAGCCAGAGCGCCCAGGATGTGCCGATCTCCCTGACCGCCTTTAGCGGCAAGAAGCTGGAGGAGTTGGGCCTGACGGAACTGGACGACCTGTCCAACTTCGTGCCTGGCCTGCAGATCCAACTGCAAAGCCCCAATAATCCCGGCTATGTCATCCGTGGCATCACCTCCGACAATGGTTCTTCCCAGCAGGAGGCCCGCGTTTCCGTCTTTGTTGACGGCGTGCCGGCCAGCCGCGCCCGGGGGGCGGTGGTGGAACTGTTCGATATCGAACGGGTGGAAGTGCTGAAGGGGCCGCAGGGCACCTTGTTCGGCCGTGGCGCCCAGATCGGCGCCGTCCATGTCATTTCCAACAAGCCGCAGTTGGACAAGATGGAAGTGACCGGCCGCATCGCCATCGGCAATTACCGCCAGCAGACCTATGAGGCCACGGTCAATGCCCCGGTCTCGGACAAGGTGGCCGTCCGGCTGGCCGGTATCAGCCGCCAGCGCGACGGCTATATCGACAATCTGGTGCCGGGTGCCAAGGAAAAGCTGAACGGCGTTGGCGTGGAAGCGCTGCGCGGTTCGGTGCTGGTGGAGGCATCCGACGATTTCAAGATCACCGGCATCCTGAACTATCAGAAGGATGATTATACCGGCACCTCCTTCAAGAACCGCCGCTTTGCCCCGGCGGGTGGCGATACCAGCCCCTTCACCGCCGCCCAGCTTAATCGCGGTGACGAGCTGGGGGTGGATCGGGAGCTGTTCAACGCCAATGTCACGGCGGAATATCGCCTGTCCGACAGCGTGCACCTGACCTCCATCTCCGGCTTCCGCAAGTTCGATACGGATGAGGAGTTCGATGCCGACGGCACCCAGGCCTATATGCTGGAATTCGCCGAGATCGCCCATAGTGAGCAGTGGAGCCAGGAATTCCGCCTGAATTACGATGATGGCGACCGGTTCCAGGGTTTTGTCGGGGCCAATTACTTCCATGAAAAGGGCTATCAGCGCGTGCCGCTGCGCACCAATGAACGCTCGCTGGCCCTGCTGGCGGTGCCGGCGCTGAACCCCTTCTATGGTCAGGCGATCCTGCCCAACGGTACCGTCAATCCCGGCCCGACGGCGCTGCCCAATGGCCTGCCGCTGCGCACCTATGGCGAGGCGCTGTTCACCAATTATGGCACCAACAGCGCCTATGAGGCCTTTGCCGACGGCACTTATGCGCTGACCCCGGAATTCTCCCTGACGGCCGGCGTGCGCTTCACGCATGAGAAGCAGGAATCGGCTTTCGAGCAATGGGTGGATCGCCCGGTCAGCCTGATCGGCAGCCTGTTCCCCAATGTACCCCGCAAGGAACAGGAGAAGGATTTTGACAGTGTGGTTGGTCGCCTTGTCGCCAGCTACAAGCCGACGACCGACAGCCTGATCTATGCCAGCGTGTCGCGGGGCCGCCGTCCGGCGGTGGTGCAGGTGAACGCCACCCTGTCCAACACGCTGAAGAACGAAATCGTCTGGAGCTATGAGGCGGGGGCCAAGACCAGCCTGCTGGATAACCGGGTACAGTTGGAAGGGGCCGGTTATTACTATGATTACAGCAATTTCCAGACCTCCTCCCGGCCGGACAATTCCCCCATCGCGGTGACGGTGGATAGCGGCACGGCCACAGCCTACGGGTTTGAAGGCAGCATCACGGCCCAAGCCACAGAGGCGCTGTCGGTCTTCGCCAATTACGGCTATATCCATGCCGAGTTTGATGACACCGACTCCAGGGGCAACCGGCAGGTACTGGCCGGCAACACCTTCCGCCTGACCCCGGAACATAGCGTCTCTCTCGGTGCCCAATATGTCCGTCCGCTGGGTGACAGCGGGGTTGAGCTGTTCGTGACCCCGACCTTCTCCTGGAAGTCGCGGGTCTATTTTGAAGAAACCAATCTGCCGAATATCAGCCAGGGTGCCTATGGCACGGCCAATCTGCGGACCGGCTTCCGGTCCGATGATGGGCGCTGGACGGTGACTGCTTCGGTACAGAACCTGTTCAACCGGGAATATCTGATCGATGCCGGCAATACCGGCGGTGCCTTCGGTGTGCCCACCTTCATCGCCGGCACGCCGCGTTTCTATGGCGTTGAAGTCGCCGTCAAGTTCTGACGGTTGAGGGGCGGTGATGAATGAACCTGTGGGGGAAGGGGAAAAGCCATTCCCCCTGGTTCAGTCTGACCCGCACCCTTTGCGGTAACCCCGGCGCTTGACGCCGGGGTGGGTGGGCGGTGACGCTATAGGCGCGTTCCCGCCCGTCACATCAAGGCGCCAGCCATGGCCATTGCGCCCACCCCCGCCCGTCCCGCCACAGCCCTGTGGCGGGAACTGATGCCCAAGCTGATCACGTGTTTCCAAGAAGGATACAGTCTTGCCGCCCTGCGCAATGATGCGGTGGCGGGGCTGACAGTGGCCATTGTCGCCTTGCCGCTGGCCATGGCGCTGGCCATCGCATCCGGCACCACACCGGACAAGGGGCTGGTCACGGCGGTGGTGGCAGGCTTCCTGATCTCCGCCTTGGGGGGCAGCCGGGTGCAGATTGGCGGCCCGACCGGGGCTTTTGTGGTGGTGGTGTTCGATGTCATCGCCCGGCATGGCTATGACGGGCTGCTGCTGGCCACCCTGATGGCCGGCATCATCCTGGTGGCAGCCGCTGTCACCCGCATGGGCCAGTGGATCAAATATATCCCGGAACCGGTGGTGACGGGGTTCACGGCCGGCATTGCGGTGATCATTTTCACCAGCCAGATCAAGGACCTGCTGGGTCTTTCCATGGCCAGTGTACCGGCGGAGTTCCTGGAAAAATGGCCGGCCTTCTGGGAAGCGCGCGGCACGGTTGGCCCGGCGGCCATTCTGGGCTTGGGCTGCCTGGCCCTGATCCTGGTGATGCGCCGCTGGACACCCAAGGTACCGGCCTTTCTGGTGGCGGTTGTCGTAGCGGCCGTTGCGGCCCCCCTGGCGGGTTTACCGGTGGAAACCATCGGTTCGCGTTTCGGCGGTATTCCTGACCATCTGCCGATGCCGGCCGTGCCGGAGATCACGCTGGAGAAGCTGCGTATCCTGCTGCCCAGCGCCCTGACCATCGCCTTTTTGGCGGGGGTCGAGTCGCTGCTTTCCGCCGTGGTGGCTGATGGCATGACGGGGCGGCGGCATCGCCCCAATGCGGAATTGCTGGCCCAGGGTGTGGCCAATATCGCCTCGCCGCTGTTTGGCGGCCTGCCGGCAACGGGGGCGATTGCCCGCACCGTCACCAATATCCGCTCCGGCGCGCGCAGCCCGGTTTCCGGCATGTTGCACGCCGCCTTTTTGCTGCTGTTCATGCTGGCCTTCAGCGGGCTGGCGACCTATGTGCCTCTGGCGGTGCTGGCGTCCGTGCTGGTGGTGGTGGCCTGGAACATGAGCGATGCCGGGCGCTTTGTGCATCAGCTCCAGGTCGCCCCCATCGGCGACCGGTTGATCCTGCTGACCACCTTTGTGCTGACGGTTATGATCGACCTGACGGTGGCGATTGAGGTGGGGGTGCTGTTCGCCGCCGTGCTGTTCATGCACCGCATGTCAGAAGCCGTGAGCGTGCGGGAACATGAACAGCCGGAAGCCTCTGCCGGGCTGCCGCCGCACACCGTACTATATCACATTGACGGGCCGATGTTCTTTGGCGCTGCCCGCAAGCTGGCCGATGTGCTGGAGCGTACCGGCGGCGCGCCCAAGGTGCTGATCCTGGATATGGAGGCGGTTCCCCTGCTGGATGCCACGGGGGCCGATGCCATCCAGACCGCCATCCAACGGGCGGCGCGCCGGGGTGCCAGCATCATCCTGTCCGGGGTGCAGCGCCAGCCGATGGGGGTGCTGCATGGGTTGGGTATCCGCCACCGGCGCGGCGCGGTGGTGATGGCGGCCGATCTGGAGCGGGCGAAGCAGCTAGCACAGGATGTACTTGACCGATAGGGTGGATGGCTGCCTCGCCGCTTGCGACATTGACAGCCCCCTGTCGATCCCTGATCTATGGCCGCCCTTACACCTCCTTCCCTTCCCCCAAGCAGATCGACCATGACCCGTCTTGTTTACCTGTGCGACTGGCTGCCCCCCGATTTTGGCGCCGTCGGCCAATATGCCGTGATGCATTGCCGGGAGCGGGCTGCCCTGGGGTATGAGGTAACGCTGGTCGGTCTGACCTCTGGTGAGACGCGGTTGGAAGAGGACAGGGTGGGGCCGGGGCTGGTGCGCATTCTGCGCCTGTCTGCTCCCCCCATTGATCGGGCCAACTTGCCGCGCCGTCTGCTGTGGACGGCGCGCACCAATGCCGCCCTGCTTAAGGCCGCCTGGCACTGGATGCGGCAGGCGGATCAGATCCTGTTCACCGGCTCCCCGCCGTTCCTGCTGCATTATCTGGTGCCGCTGAACCTGATCCTGCGCAAACAGCTGATCTACCGGATCGCGGATTTTCATCCGGAATGCCTGATTGCGTCGCGGGATACGAAATCGGTGGCTCTGGATGCCTTTCTGAAACTGACGATCTGGCTGCGCCGCCGGGTGCAGCGATTCGAGGCCTCGGGCGAAGATCAGGTGCGGTTGCTGCAATCCTATGGGATTCCGGCGGCGAATATCTTGTTGAAGCGCGATCCGCCGCCGGTGGAACTGACCGGTGATGAACAGCCGCTGCCCGTGCCGCCGGAACTGGCCGGCAAGGTGGTTCTGCTCTATTCAGGCAATTGGGGGGTGGCGCATGATACTGACACTTTCCTGGAGGCCTATATCCGTCACCATCGCCAGGGCTCCGGCCGGGTTGGCCTCTGGCTGAACGCCATCGGCGTCGGTGCCACCCTGGTGGAAGAGCGGCTGCGGGCGGAGGGGCTGCCGGTGGCGCGGGGCAAGCCGGTGCCCTTCGGCGATCTCGGCCGGTTGCTGGTAACGCCGGATGCGCATCTGATCACGCTGCGTGATGGATTCGTGGCCTATGTCATTCCGTCCAAGACCTATGGCTGCATCGCGTCTGGCAAAGCAGTGCTTTACATCGGCTCTGACCAATCGGATGTGGACCTTATCTGCCGGGAAGGGCAGCAGCCAGGCCAGCCTTATATCCGCGTGCCGGTGGGGGATGTGGCGGGTACGGCAGCGGCGCTGGAAGCTTTGGCCGATAGTGTGACAGCGCCCATGCCCGCATAAATGGTTCACAACCTGCTGCCGACCATGTAAGAGCAGATTTTGCCATTCAGACCGTTGGGGCGACTGGTTGGGATGGGATAGAAAATTGCGGGCCGGTGCGTTTGACGCTCTGGCAGGCCCGCCAACTGGAGAGTGGATATGTCGCGTAAGGTTGCGTTGATCACCGGTGTGACGGGGCAGGATGGCGCCTACCTGTCCGAACTGCTGCTGTCCAAGGGCTATATTGTTCATGGGGTGAAGCGGCGATCTTCTTCGCTCAATACCGGCCGTATCGACCATCTCTACCAGGATATCCACGAGAAGGATCTGCGCTTCCAGCTGCACTACGGTGACCTGACGGACAGCACCAACCTGATCCGCATCGTGCAGGAAACCCAGCCGGACGAGATTTATAACCTGGCGGCACAGAGCCATGTGCAGGTCAGCTTCGAGACCCCGGAATATACGGCCAATGCCGACGCCATCGGCACGCTTCGTTTGCTGGAAGCCATCCGTATCCTGAAGCTGGAGCAGAAGACCCGCTTCTATCAGGCTTCCACCTCTGAACTGTACGGCAAGGTGCAGGAGACGCCGCAGAAGGAGACCACCCCCTTCTATCCGCGCAGCCCCTATGCCGCAGCCAAGCTCTATGCGTATTGGATCACGGTGAATTACCGTGAAGCCTATGGCATCCATGCCAGCAACGGCATCCTGTTCAACCATGAAAGCCCGATCCGCGGCGAAACCTTCGTTACCCGCAAGATCACCCGCGCCGTTGCTGCCATCCATTATGGCAAGCAGGATTGCCTCTATCTCGGCAATCTGGACAGCCTGCGCGACTGGGGCCATGCACGGGATTATGTGGAAGGCATGTGGCGCATGTTGCAGCAGGAAGTGGCCGATGATTACGTGCTGGCCACGGGTGAGATGCATACGGTGCGTGAGTTCGTTGAGAAATCCTTCGCCCATACCGGCGTGACCATCGCATGGTCCGGCACCGGTGTGGACGAGGTGGGCCGTTGCAGCGCCACTGGCCGCGAACTGGTGAAGGTCGATCCCCGCTACTTCCGCCCGACGGAAGTGGACTTGCTGCTGGGTGACCCGACCAAGGCGCGGGAAAAGCTGGGCTGGAAGCACACCACCCCGTTCGCCGAACTGGTGCGCGACATGATGGAATCCGACCTGAAGCTGATGGCCTGACGGAGCGCTGGCAATGTCTGACGAACTGCGTCCCTATGATCTGACCGGCAAAAAGGTTTGGGTTGCTGGACATCGCGGCATGGTGGGTGGCGCGCTGGTGCGCCGTCTGGCCAGCGAAGGCTGTGAGGTGCTGACCGTCGGGCGCGACGTGGTGGACCTCACCCGTCAGGCGGCGGTGGAGGAATGGGTGGCTGCCCAGAAGCCCGACGCGGTGGTGGTGGCCGCCGCTAAGGTGGGCGGTATTCTGGCCAACAATTCCTATCCGGCGGATTTCCTCTACGATAATCTGGTGATTGAAACCAATATCGTGCAGGCCAGTTTCCGCACCGGTGTGGAAAAGCTGCTATTCCTGGGCTCCTCCTGCATTTATCCCAAGCTGGCCCCCCAGCCGATGCGGGAAGACGCGCTGTTGACCGGCCCGCTGGAGCCGACCAACGAATGGTATGCCATTGCCAAGATCGCTGGAATCAAGCTGTGTCAGGCCTTCCGCAAGCAGCATGGTTGCGACTACATCTCCGCAATGCCAACCAACCTTTATGGTCCGGGCGATAATTTCCATCCATCCGGAAGCCATGTGCTGCCTGCCCTGATGGCCCGCCTGCATGATGCAGCACGCGAGGGCAAAGGTGAGGTGGTGTTGTGGGGCACTGGCAAGCCGCTGCGAGAACTTCTCTATGTGGAGGATTTGGCCGACGCCCTGGTCTTCCTGCTGAAGAACTACAGCGGCTATGATCATGTGAATGTTGGCAGCGGGCGGGAAGTCACCATCCGTACGCTGGCCGAGCAGATTGCCGCCACCGTGGGGTACCGCGGTCGCTTCACCTATGACACCAGCAAGCCCGACGGTACGCCGCGCAAGCTGATGGACAATTCCAAGCTGGCGGAAATGGGCTGGACAGCACAGACCAGCCTAGCCGACGGTTTGGCAATGACCTATCGCTGGTTCCTGGAAGAAGCGGAAAAGGGCGGGCTGCGCGGTCTCGGCGCCCACTGATCCCGGTTAGAGCCGGGTAGGTTTTACCGAAAACGCACCCGGCTCTAAGTCCTTGTTCAGCGAGCGGATTCACGCTCCAAAGCGATTGCGCTTTTACGCGATCCGCTTTCGCGGGCAGGTTTTTCTTGTGTGTGGCAGGGATACTTACCTATCTCTGTTTTTCATAAAAACAAGGAGGAACCATGCCCGCCATCCGCATTGTGGAGGTCGGCCCGCGCGACGGGCTGCAGAATGAACCCGATATCGTCCCGCTGGACGTGAAGATCGCTCTGGTGGATCGTCTGGCCCGCACCGGCCTGACCCATGTGGAGGCGGGGGCCTTCGTTTCCCCCAAATGGGTGCCGCAGATGGCCGACAGCGCGGCCGTACTGGCCGGTCTGTCAGCCGTTCCCGGCGTTGCCTATCCCGTCCTGGTGCCTAACCTGAAGGGGCTGGAAGCGGCAATGGCGGCCGGTGTGGCGGAAATCGCCGTATTCGGTGCCGCGTCGGAAGGTTTCAGTCAGCGCAATATCAATTGCAGCATGGCCGAAAGCCTGGATCGTTTCCGCCCCGTGGTGGCGCAGGCACTGGATGCGGGGCTACGGGTGCGGGGCTATGTGTCCTGCGTGCTCGGCTGTCCCTATGAGGGGGAAATCGATCCGGCGCGGGTGGCCTTCATGGCGGCGTCTTTGGCGGCGATGGGCTGTTACGAGATCAGCCTGGGGGACACGATTGGCGTTGGCACCCCAGCCAAGGCTGCCGCCATGTTGCGGCGGGTGGTACAAGATGTGCCGGTGGATCGGCTGGCCCTGCATTTCCACGATACCTATGGCCAGGCGGTGGCCAATATCCTGGCCTGTCTGGATCAGGGCGTGACGGTCATGGACAGCGCCGTAGCAGGCCTGGGCGGCTGCCCCTATGCCAAGGGTGCTTCCGGCAATGTGGCGACAGAGGAACTGTTGTACCTGTTTGAAGGGCTGGGCCTGTCCACCGGCGTTGATTTGGATGAGGTTGCACGGATCGGTGACTGGATCAGCCGGGAACTGGGCCGCCCCAATGGCAGCAAGGCCGGCCGGGCACGGCTGGCCAAACTGGCCGGGTAGAAGGGAAGGGGGCGGACTGACAGTCCGCCCCCAGATCTGATACCAACGGTCATCATTCATGACCGTTGGTAATGCTGCGACTGCCGCCGCGCCGCTCGGTAGCGGCGTAGCCAAGCCAGCGGAGGCTGGCGCCGGCGATTGAGGGGCATAAAAGCATGCCCATCGGTCATGATTTCATGCCGCTGGTATAATTACAAATCTTCCAACTGTTCCTTGGTGATCCAGAATACTTCGCCAAAAGACAGTTCGGTTTCAAGCCAGAGGAATTCGGCGTCCGGATAGGCCTCTTCCAGGGCCGCACGGCCAGTGCCAACTTCCACCAGCAGCCCGCCGCCTTCGTTCAGGTATTTCGGTGCTTCCTTCAGGATGCGGTGGACAATATCCATCCCGTCATCACCGCCACCCACCAGGGCCATGCGCGGTTCCGCCTGATATTCTTCGGGCAGGTTTGCCATGGCCTCTGCATCGACATAGGGCGGGTTGCTGATGATCAGGTCGTATTTCTTGCCCTTCAGCGGCTTGAACAGGTCACCCTGATACAGCTTCACCCGGTCTTCCAAAGCATGATCGGCGACATTGATCTTCGCCACCTCCAGCGCGTCGGGCGACAGATCGACCGCATCGACCTTGGCTTCCGGGAAAATCTTGGCGGCCAGAATGGCCAGACAGCCGGACCCGGTGCAGAGGTCCAACACCCGTTCCACATCCATCACATCATCGACCAGGGTGAAATCCTGCTCACCGCCAAACATCTCCCCGAACAGCAATTCGCCGATGAAGGAACGCGGCACGATCACCCGTTCATCGACATGGAACGGCACGCCCTGGATATAGGTGCGCTTGGTCAGATAGGCGGCGGGCTTCCGGCTGGTGACCCGTTCATGGATGATGCTGGCCAGGGCCTGGCGTTCCGACGGCAGCAGGCGGGCCTCCAGATAGGGCTCCAACTGGTCCACCGGTAGTTTCAGCGTCTCCAGCACCATGAAGACGGCTTCGTCATAGGCGGTGAAGGCACCATGGCCATGCACCAGCCCCGCCCGGTTGAACCGGCTGACGGCATAGCGGATGAAATCGCGCACGCTGATCAATTCCGCCGCCACGCTGTCAATGGCGGGCAGGTTCAGGTCGCTCATGAACAAGGCTCCAGGGCTGGTTTGGTAAAATGTGGTTGGAAGAAGGATATAGCCGATCAGCCGGCAGGCTGCTGCTGGGTGATGCAATGGATGCCACCGCCGCCGCGCACGATGTCCAGGGCCGGCACCGGCACGACCTTGCGGTCGGGGAACAGCTTGCGGAAGGTGCGCAACGCTTCCTCATCCATCGGGTCTTCGAAGAAGGGCATCACGATGCCGCCATTGGCCATGTAGAAATTGGTGTAGGAGAGGGTGAGGCGGACGCCATTCTGCTCCCGCCGGGCGGGGGTGCGCAAGGTGACGATTTCCAACGCCCGCCCCGCCGCATCGCGCGCGGCGGACAGGCGGGCCAGATTATCCTGGAAGACCGGATAATTGGGATCGGACGTATCATCCGTCACCATGGTCAGCACCACGCCCGGCTTCACAAAACAGGCGATCTCGTCAATATGGCCGTCGGTCTCATCCTGTTCGTACCCCCGGGCCAGCCAGATGAATTGCTTGACACCCAGATGGTCACGCAGATGCCCCTCAATCTCCTGGCGGGAGAGGTTTGGGTTGCGGTTGGGGTTCAGCAGGCATTCCTCCGTGGTCAGCAGCGTGCCCTCGCCGTCAACATGGAAGGAGCCGCCTTCCATCACCAGGGGCGCACCATAGCGCTTCAGCCCCTGCTGTTCCAGGATCATACGGCCGACCTCTGTGTCGGCCTGGAAATCATCATAGTTGCGGCCCCAGGCGTTGAAGCCCCAATGCACCCCGGCCACGTCGCCCTTGCCATTGATGACAAAGCTGGGGCCGTTATCGCGCACCCAGCTGTCGCTGGTCGGCATGGGCAGCACATTCACGCCCTTGCTGCAGGCCAGGCTCACCTCTGCCAGGGCGCCATCGGGGCAGAGCATGGTGACCGGTTCGAACTGGGCGATAGCCTGGGCCACGGCGGCATAGGCGGTGCGGGCAGCATCCAGCCCATTGGGGAAGGTCTCTGCCCGGACGGGCCAGGCCATCCAGCAGCGTACATGCGGGGCCCATTCGGCCGGCATGTGGAATCCATCTGCGACAGGGGTGGTCATGACCTGGGCATCCTCACGGCTGTTATCTCGGGCAAAAGAAAGCGCCCCGGCGAAGGTAATCGTCGGGGCGTGTTTCTGACAACCATGCCGACATGATGAAAATGGATTTCCGCATATCGGAATGGCGTCGGATCGGCAGAACCCAGTTGGTAACGTCACATTGGCATATGCAGGCGAGCCGATGAATGGGTGAAACCGAGGGACTTGTAAAAGGCTTGGGCATCGGCACGGCGCAGGGCTGTGGTGACCTCCAGCGTGTCGCAGCCCGCAGCGCGGGCCAATGCGGCCGCGGCATCCACCAGCTTGCGCCCGACACCAAGGCCGCGCGCCTGTTCATGCACCACCAGGGTCGTGATGCGGGCAATCAAGGTGGGTGCATGGAGCATCAGCACCCAGTTGAGTGCAATAACGCCAAGATACCGGCCCTCGCTCACCGCCACCAGGATGGGATCGGTGCCGGTGCTTTCCAGCTGTGTGATCCGCGACGCAACCTGCGTCTCATCCAGCCGGTAACCCAGTTGTTCCAGCAGGCAGACGATTCCATTGGCATCCTCGATAGTCGCTCTTCTAATCTCAACCATGCTCAGCTCAACATCCTCAGCAACATAAAAGCTCTTGTGAGGGTAGTAGCCTGGGTGTATTTCTGGCAACCATACCAAAATGGTGAAAACGAAATCCGGCGCATCGGAATAACAGCGTATGTTTTTTGTGTGTCGTATTCTGCTGCAATGATCAATTAAGTTGTGTAATTTATCATACTAAAAATTATTATGAAGATAAATTTATATTGATTTTCATTATAGGTTATATAATATCTTTTCATAAAGATATTGTCATATCCCAATGTAACGCATTGGCATTGATTGGATGCCGTATCATTGATAAGCAAATGATAAGGAAAATATGAGGTTAAATATCGAATTTAATTGACGAAATCAATTCTTTATGCATCAATCTACTGCTGACATAAGAGGAAAAAATGAAAAATTTACATGATGGCAAATTTCCTAAATTTATTTATATTTTGTGGCTTCAAGGTTGGGATGTCGCGCCAGAAATTGCTCAATCCTGCCGCGCAAGTTGGGTGATCAAGAATCCATGTTGGAAAGTACACAGTATTGATTTACAAAATTTGAATATTTTTCTGCCAACCGATGTGGTTGATCAAATCCTCTCTACACCGAAAGAAAGAGAAGCATTGAGCGATCAGATAAGGCTTGAGCTTTTACGCCATCATGGTGGCGTCTGGGTTGATGCTACTGCTATGTGTGCATTGCCTTTAGATGATTGGCTCGATGAAGCAGGCCCAGGCGGATTTTTCGCCTTTTCCAAACCGGCCCCCGATCGAATGCTGTCGACTTGGTTTCTTGCCGGGAAGAAAGAATCTTATATTATTAATAAATGGCGTGAATCTGCAATCTCATATTGGTCTAATCGACATTCGCGTGATCATTATTTTTGGGTCCATAATTTATTTGCTCAAAATTATCAAGAGGATAGAATTTTTAAAATACATTGGGACAATGTTCCAAAGATTTCAGCCGTTCATCCTTTTCATTTTGGCCCATATAGTGCGGATCTTATTTCTCCACCCCCGGCTGATATTGATCGTCTATTAATGAATCCACCGGCCCCTGTTTTTAAGTTGACGCATAAATTTGATATTGTACCAGAAGAAGGATCATTGTTTTCATATCTTTGTAAATTCGGACATGGAAAAATCGAGCACCTTAAATAAAAAACGGGCCAAAGTTTTGTGCTTTGGCCCGTTCGAACAAAGCAGTCATTCTTGGATCAATCGCTTCCAATGCTGACGGCTATGCAGACTGAAAAATGGGAACTGTTAAAAGAAGCAGGCCCTGTCGCCTCAATCGCGGCGATTGGCCGGGGTCTTCACAACGTGAGCGGCGAACGGTGAAAAAGCGCCGAGCCGCAGCATAGGAAGAAAGAAGAAGTACCGCATGATGGATCCCCATCGCTGTTGACGATGGCGGAAATATAATTGCTTTTTGTCGATTCTGCCAGCCGGGGGCACCGCCGGGGCAAGGCTGCGCGCCGCGCATGGCTTGCGTCATGAAATTGTAACGGGGGCGGCCGGCGCCGGCCGCCCCCACCAGATCAGACATTCAGCAACAGGTTTTCCCGTTCCCAGGAACTGATCACCCGCTGATAGGCATCATATTCCGCCTGCTTCACATAGCCGACGGCGGCCACAAACCGTTCACCCAGCACTTCTTTCAACGGCTTGCAGGCGTTGAACTTGGTCAGGGCATCGGCCTGATGACGGGGTAGGGAGAAGGCAAGCCGATGGGCCGATCCCTTGACCGGGTCACTCGGTTCCAGCCCCTGGCTGATGCCCAGATAGCCACAGGCCAGCGAGGCAGCAAGCGCGAGATAGGGGTTGGCATCGGCCCCGGCGACGCGGTTTTCCACCCGCCGTGCCTCCGGCGGGCTGACGGGCACGCGGAAGCCGGTGGTGCGGTTATCGCGGCCCCAATGCACATTGATGGGCGCGTCCGATCCCTGCACCAGCCGGCGATAGGAATTCACGTTCGGCGCCAGCAGCGGCATGGCATAAGGCAGATATTTCTGCAGCCCGGCGATGAAGCTCATGAACAGGGGGGTATCGTCCCCCTCGGGCGTGGAGAACAGGTTCTGCCCGGTGGCGATATCGACCAGCGACTGGTGAACATGCATGGCGCTGCCCGGCTCATTCTGCATCGGCTTGGCCATGAAGGTGGCATAGACCTGATGCCGGATCGCCGCTTCGCGTACGGTGCGCTTGAACAGGAAGACCTGATCGGCCAGTTCCAGCGCGTCGCCATGATTGAAATTGATCTCAATCTGGGCGGCACCGGCCTCGTGGCTCATCGTGTCCACGTCGATTTCCTGCTTGGCGCAGAAATCGTAGACATCCTCGAAGATCGGATCGAATTCATTGACGGCGTCGATGCCATAGGCCTGACGCCCGCTTTCCTGCCGGCCTGATCGGCCGACGGGCGGCACCAGCGGATAATCCGGATCTTTATTGACAGCGACCAGGAAGAACTCCAGTTCCGGCGCCACGATGGGCCGCCAGCCCCGATCCTCATACAGCTTCAGCACACGCTTCAGCACCGAGCGGGGGGAGATGTCGACGCTGGAACCGTCGGCATAAAAACAATCGCAGATCACCTGCGCGGTGGGTTCATTGTACCAGGGAACCATCCGCACCGTCTGGGGATCGGGCGTCATGTAGACGTCCCAGTTTTCCACTGACGTGACATCCTCGTCTTCCGGATATTCACCGGTGACGGTCTGGATGAAGATCGATTCCGGCAGCCGCAGGCCACGATCCCGCATGATGCGCAGGAACTTGTCAGCCGGCACGATCTTGCCACGGGCAATGCCGGCCAGATCGGGCACCAGGCATTCAACCTCGGTGATATGCCGCGAACGGATGAATTCTTCTAATGTGCTCATGCTTACGCCGCGGGTTGGCGGCCCAGCGAAGGCGGTCATGGGTGAAGATGACCGGATCCGGGGAATGGTACGACGCCCGCAGCCCTCCGCGTTGTTGCAACCATAGCAGTATAGGCAGATGAAGCGGGGGGCCGGCAAGCGGGGAAAAACGACTCAGTAAAAGCTGATATCCCGCGCTAGCGGGCTGAACCGCATCCCGGCATCGACATACAGCGTCTGGCCCGTCACGGCCGGGCTGTGCAACAGATAAAGGGCAGCGTCAGTGATATCACCCGCTTCCGGCCCGCGGCCCAGCGGGGTGCGATGATGCAGGCGCTGGAAATCCGCCACATCCTGGCCAGGCGCTGGCAATGTATAGCCGGGCGCGATGGCATTGACGCGCAGCCGGGGGGCGGCGGCGCGGGCCAGCATCTCCCCCAAACCCATCAACGCGTATTTGGCCATGCTGTAACTGAGATGGTCGCCATGGGGTGCTGCCAGCTTCTGGTCCAGAATATTGATCACCGTTCCTGTCACCCCCGCCGGCAGTTGGGCCAGCAGCTGGCGGCAGAGCAGGGCGGGGGCAACGGCGATGGGCAGATAATGCGCCAGCATCCGTTCCGCCGTGATCGTTTCGATATCGTCCCAATCAAAGGGGGCAGCGCTGTTTATGAGGCCGGTAATGGGTTGGCCGATGGCGGTGGCGGCACGGGCTACCATATCCTCTATCGCTGCCGGTTCGGTCAGGTCGGCGGTGATGGCGGCGGCCTTGGCCCCGGCCCCACGGATCTCTTCCAGGATGGCGGCGGCGGCATCGGCCCCGCCGGCATCGCGGTGGTGGATGATGATATTGTACCCGGCCCGGCCACAGGCCAGCGCCAGGGCAGCACCCAACCGGCGGGCGCCGCCAGTGATCAGCAGGGTCTGTTCCATCATGTGCCGCGTCGCCAATTCCGTTCCAGTTCCAAATGGCCGGCCTGCATCCGCAGATGCTGGCCGGTAATCCGGTCATCAAACGTCTCTACATAGGCCAGCACCGCCTCGGCGACAGTGGCCGCATCGGCAAAGGGCCCCTGGCCGGGCAACACCTGCAGGATATGACGCACGATCCGGCTGTAATCGATGGTGATATGCAGGTCATCCGTATCGCCCAGAAAAGGGCCGGCAATATCCGTTTCCAGCGTCAGGCTGAACAGGCAGGGTGTTGCCACAGGGGGCACCCCCAATGGCAGTTCCACCGCCACCTGCTTGATGAGAATACGAAGATTTTCGTTGTTCATGGAAACCGACAGGCGGCGGGGCCGCTCGACAATTGGCGCTACAGCGCTACTATCAGGCCGCGACCGCCAGAGGAACAAGAGAAGATGCGCCAGCCTGCCAAATCCATCGCCCGCCTGCTTTCGCTTTGCGCCCTGGCCGCGCTGACCAGCTTGCCGGCAGGGGCGGCGGAGAAGTTCGTTTTCATGACGGATTGGGTGGCCCAGGCCGAACAGGGCGGTTTCTATCAGGCGCTGGCGGAAGGGCTTTATGCCAAGCGCGGGTTGGAAGTAGAAATCCGCCCCGGTGGCACCGGCATGGACCCGCAGAAGCTTCTAGCAGCAGGTTCCATTGATGGGGCAATGGGTTCCAGTGGATTCTTCACCTTGAATCTGATTGATGTCGGTGCCCCGGTGGTCACGGTCGCCGCCTTGTTCCAGAAAGACCCGACGATCCTGATGTCGCATCCGCGCAGTGATGTGACCAGTCTGGTCGACATGAAGGGCAAGCCGATCCATATCGGCGATCCCTCCGTCAATACCATGTGGCGCTGGCTGGCTTCCCGCTATGGCTACAGCGACAGCCAAATTCGAAAGTACAGCTTTAATATTGCACCCTTTCTTGTTGATAAATCAGCCATTCAACAGGGCTATGTGACATCGGAACCCTTCACGGCAGAGAAGGCGGGGGTGAAGCCGCAGGTCTTCCTGCTGGCAGATAACGGCTTTGCCTCCTATTCCGCGATGATCATGGTGCGCAAGGATGTGCTGGCCAAGCGGGAGGCGGTGGTGAAGGCCTTTGTGGAGGCCAGCATTGAGGGCTGGTACCATTTTCTGACGCGTGATCCTGCGGCGGCCTATGCCCTGATCAAAAAGCAGAATCCCGATATTGACGATGCCACGCTGGCCAATGCGCGCCAGAAGATCATTGAGTACGGGCTGGTCACCGGCGGTGATGCCGCCACCCAGGGTGTCGGCTATATGAGTGCGGAGCGTTGGCAGGCATTTACAAAAGAAATGAAGGATTTGGGGATTTATCCTCAGAATCTGGATTGGCAGCAGGGGGTGGATTTGCGCTTTGTTGATAAGGGCCAGGGCTTGGCGTTGAAGCCGTGAGCGTGCCCATGTCTCCCCTGTTGACCGTCGCAGGGCTCAGCCTCGCTTATGGCAAGGGTACGCTGGCCCTGGACGGTGTTGATCTGACGCTGAACCGGGGGGAGTTTCTCTCCCTGCTGGGGCCCAGCGGCTGCGGAAAAAGCACCCTGTTGCGGCTGATCGCCGGCTTGCTGACGCCAAGCGGTGGCCAACTGCAATGGCAGAGCCCGATTGCCCGGGGCGATATCGGCTTTGTCTTTCAGGAACCGACCCTGATGCCCTGGGCCCGCGTTATCGATAATGTCCGCCTCCCGCTGGAGATTGCCGGCGTGCCCAGGGTGGCGGCGACGGATCGGGCGATGGCGGAACTTGAAAAAGTTGGATTGCGAGATTTTTCAAAATCTTATCCAAGAGAGCTGTCAGGAGGGATGAAGATGCGCGTCTCCCTGGCCCGCGCCTTGGTGACGCGCCCGGCCCTGCTGCTGCTGGATGAGCCATTCGCCGCCCTGGATGAAATCACCCGGCTGAAACTGAATGATGATTTGTTATCACTCTGGCGGCGTGATGGCTTCACTGCCATCTTCGTCACCCACAGCGTCTTTGAGAGCGTCTATCTCTCCACCCGCATCGCGGTGATGCGGCCCCGGCCGGGGCGGATTGTGGCGGAACTGCCGGTGGAACTCCCGTCGCAGCGCGATTATGCCACCCGCACCGGCACGGCATATAATGATCATTGCCGAACCGTATCGACCTTGCTGCATCAGGCGATGGGGGCGGCGCCATGAAGGGCATGGTACGCCTGCTGTTGCCGCCGCTGGTTGGGTTGCTGGTGCTGGCGGGGTGGGAATGGGCCGTGGGGGCCTTTGCCATTCCCGCCTTCGTGCTGCCGCCGCCCAGTGCCGTTCTGGCCGCGCTGTGGCGGGATGGGCCGCTGCTGCTCACCTCCTCCTGGCTGACGCTCAGCATCACCTTGCAGGCCTTTCTGCTGGCCCTGGTCACCGGGGTGGCGCTGGCCCTGCTGTTCAGCCAGTCGCGGCTGGCGGCGGCGGCGCTTTACCCCTATGTGGTGGCCTTGCAGGTCACCCCCATTGTGGCGATCGCCCCGCTGGTGGTGATCTGGGTGGGATATGAGCGGGTCAATCTGGCCCTGTTGATCCTGGCCTGGATCGTTGCCTTCTTCCCCATCCTGTCCAACACCACGCTCGGCCTGTCGGCGGTGGACCCGAACCTGCGGGATTTGTTCCGGCTCTACGGGGCCAGCCGCTGGCAGACATTATGGCGGCTGCAATTACCGTCGGCCTTGCCCTATCTGCTGGGGGGCATGAAAATCTCCGGCGGTCTGGCCCTGATCGGCGCGGTGGTGGCGGAATTCGTTGCCGGTTCCGGCACCGCGTCCGGGCTGGCCTGGCGGATCATCGAATCCGGCAACCGGCTGAACATGCCCCGCCTGTTCGCCGCCCTGCTCCTGCTCTCTGCCCTGGGCATTGCCATTTTCGCCGGTCTCTCCTTCATCCAGAACCGCTTGCTGCGCCGCTGGCATGAGAGTGAGTTGGGCCGGCAATAGTGCATTCTTGACATTTTCACCCTGCTGGGGCCGCTCGGGTGGGTGCTGGCTGTTGACCCTTGTGACCTTGTGATGTCAAGTGCGCGGAGGATCAGATGATGCCGCGTGGCAGCACGCGGCGACGGGAAGGGTACGTGCAAAGGGGAACCATCACATCGGCCTGGGCGGAGGGGCAATTCATCCTGACCGCCGCCGGGCGCTGGGATATTGCCTCCGCCCAGGTGCTGGAGACACAGCTGCGGGCCAAGGCGCCAGACCGGCAGGGGGCCTCCGTTTGCCTGGACCTGTCCGGCCTGACGGCACTGGATACGGCCGGTGCCCTGGTCATCGACCGGTTGCTGCGCCGGCTGCGCAACCAGGGCCATCAGGTCGTCGTGGTGGGTGCCCGCGCGGACCTGTGTGAATTGCTGCGGGAGGTGCAGCGCGCCAGCCAGGGTATAGCGACCCGGATGCCGACGCCAGCGGGGCCGCGCTTTCCCTTTGTGGATCGTATCGGCCGCGCAACGGTCGCCGTGGGGCAAGACGCCCTGGCCATGCTGAATTTTCTCGGGCTGGTGACGGTTACCTTCCTGCGGCTGCTGCGGGCGCCCGGCCGGTTCCGCTGGAAGCCGTTCGCTTTTCATCTGGAACAGGTGGGGCTGAATGCGTTGCCCATTGTCGGCCTGCTTTCCTTCCTGATCGGCGTTGTGCTGGCCTATCAGGGGGCGGATCAGCTCCGTCGTTTCGGGGCCGAAATATATGTGGTGAACCTGCTGGGCATTGGCGTGTTGCGGGAAATCGGCATTCTGATGACCTCCATCATCGTGGCCGGCCGCTCCGGCTCGGCCTTCACGGCGCAGATCGGCACCATGAAGGTGAACCAGGAGGTGGATGCCATGCGCACCCTTGGCCTGGACCCGATGGAACTGCTGGTTCTGCCGCGCATGTTGGCCCTGCTGGTGGCGCTGCCGCTGGTCGCCTTCTTCGCCAATGTGGTGGCGCTGGCGGGGGGTGCGGTGATGGCCTATGCCTATCTCGACATCAATTTCGTGCAGTTCACCCGGCAATTGCAGATCGCCGTCAGCGCCCAGACCCTGTTCGTGGGGCTGATCAAGGCACCGGTCTTTGCGGTGGTGATCGCCCTGGTCGGCTGTTACGAAGGGCTGCGGGTGACCGGCAGTGCCGAAAGTGTTGGTCTGCTGACCACCAGATCCGTTGTCGTCTCCATTTTCCTGGTGATCGTGCTGGATGCCATCTTCTCCATCCTCTTCTCCTATCTCGGGATTTGAGATGATTGCCGGCAGGGAAGATCATCCGGTGATCCGCGTCAGCGGCCTGCGCACCCGGTTCGGGCAGCAGCTGGTGCATGATGGCGTGGATTTCAGTGTCGCCAAGGGGGAGGTGATGGGGCTGGTCGGCGGCTCCGGCACCGGCAAATCCGTGCTGCTGCGGGAGATTGTCGGGTTGATGGAGCCGACGGAAGGCCGGATTGAGGTTCTGGGCCGGGATACACGCCAGCTTTCTGAGCGGGAGCGCATCGCCCTGCAGGCGCGCTGGGGCATGTTGTTCCAGGATGGGGCGCTGTTCAGCTCTTTGACGGTGCTGGAGAATATCCAGGTGCCGCTAAAGGAACATACCAGCCTTCCCCGTGACCTGATTGAGGAGATTGCCCGCGTCAAGGTCGCCATGGTCGGGCTGGGGCCGGAGGCGGGGAATAAATACCCCTCGCAACTATCCGGCGGGATGCGCAAGCGGGCCGGACTGGCCCGCGCCCTGGCCATGGACCCGGAAATCCTGTTCCTGGATGAACCGACCGCTGGGCTGGACCCGATTGGCGCCAACGCCTTTGATGAGTTGATCGGCAATCTGCAAAAGAGCCTGGGCCTGACCGTGGTGATGGTCACCCACGATCTGGACAGTCTTTATGCCATCTGTGACCGCATCGCCGTACTGGTGGACAAGAAGGTGGTGGTAGGCACGATTGATGACCTGTTGAAACAGGATCATCCCTGGATTCACGATTATTTTCATGGGCCGCGCGGGCGCGCGGCCGGTGCCGCAAGGGGATAGGGCATGGAAACACGCGCCAATTACACGGCCGTCGGCGCCTTTGTCCTGGCTTTGGCTGCCGCTGCGATGGTGTTTGTCATCTGGCTGGCCAAGGTGCAGTTCAGCAAGGACTACCAGCCCTATTACATCATGGTGTCCGGCACTGTGACGGGGCTGGTCCAGGGCGGGCCTGTGCGTTATCGCGGCGTCAATGTCGGCACCGTCACCGATATCCGCATCAATCCTGAGAATGTGGAGCAGGTGCGGGTGACGGTGGAGGTGCCATCCGATACGCCCATCAAGACCGATGCCATCGCCTCGCTGGAACCGGTGGGTGTCACTGGCGGTGTCTATGTGGAAATCGCCGGCGGCAGCCGGGAGGCGCCGCTGCTGAAGGAAAAGGTCTCTGGCATTCCCGTCATCCCCTCCCGCCCCAGCTCGATTGCCGCCGTGCTGTCGCGCGCGCCGGAGGTGCTGGAACATCTGATCACCATTTCCGCCCGCCTGTCGGCCCTGTTGAATGAGGATAATCAGAAGGCCATCGGCACGACGCTGGCCAATCTGGCCACCGCCTCCGGCCATGCCAATGAATCGATCCGCAATGCCAACCTGCTGATCGTCGATCTGCGCCGTCAGGCGGAGACCTTGAGCCGGCAGGCGGAAACCCTGCTGGTGACCGCCAATGACACGGTGGGCAAGGTGGGCAAGGATACCGGCGTCATCACCGCACAGCTTGCGCAGACGACCAAGGAAATCAATCGTTTATCGGCCTCTCTTGCCGGCATGATTGAGGAAAATCGGGAGCCGATCCGCGATTTCACCTCGACCGGCCTTTATGATCTCAGCCAGTTGCTGATCCATTTGCAGGACCTGACCGCCAATCTCAGCCGTGTTACCCGCCGGCTGGAACGCGACCCCGCCGATCTGCTGTTTGGCGGCAATTCGGGAGTGAAGACGGAATGACCCGCCAGAAAGCCGCCATGCAGCCTGTTTCCCGCCCGAACCGGCGTGCCCTGCTGGGGCTGGCGCTGCTGGCGCCGTTGGCCGGTTGCTCGCCCGTCCGCCTGCTAAATGGCGGGCGTCCGCCCCGGCTCTATCTGCTGACGCCGGCGCGCGATTTTGTCGCCGGCCTGCCGCGCGTGCCCTGGCAGTTGCTGGTGGAGACCCCGCTGGCCAACAGCGCCATCGATACCCCGCGTATTGCGCTGGGGGAGACGGCCAACCGCATCACCTATTTTGCCGAGGCCAATTGGGCGGATACCGGGCCTGACATGCTCCAGACCCTGCTGGTGGAGAGCTTTGAGAATAGCCGCCGCATCGTCGCGGTGGGGGTGGAGCGTTCGGGCCTGCGTGCCGATTTCGTGCTGAAGACCGATCTGCGCGACTTCCAGGCCGTCTATGCCGGTGCTGATCCGACCACGACGGCACCGGAGGCCCGTGTGCGCGTCAATGCCAAGCTGGTGCGGATGCCCCGGCGGAACATTGTCGCCGGGGAGACGTTCGAGGCCCAGGTCCGCGCCAGCAGCCCGGCGCTGAACCATGTGATCGCTGCCTTTGACGAGGCGACAGGGGCTGTCCTACGCCGTATTGTGGAGTGGACATTGCAGCAGGGAAATACCAATGTGGAGATAGACCCGCTGCCCGGCTCGGCCGACATGCGGAGGTGACCCGTTTTCGTCAGGGAAAAGAAAGAGTGGCGTCTTCCCACAGGTTATCATTCGCTAGCTTTGCTGTCCTCTCGTTTCTGCTGGCTGGTGTCTCAGGGGCTACCGCCCAGGATAAGCCGAACCTTTCACCCGCAAAACCTTTCATTGTGGCAACCGGTGCCGTCACCGGGCTTTATTATCCGGTGGCCGGCACACTCTGCCGGGTGATGAACCAGACCAAGGGGCAGCATGGGCGCCATTGTCTGGTCGAGGCGACGGACGGCCCGGTCTATAATCTGAATGCCCTGCGTTCCGGGGAGGCTGATGCGGCCCTGGTGCAATCGGACTGGCAGCGGATGGCGTTCAAGGGGGAGGGACGTTTTGCCCCCGCCGGCCCGTTCCAGGAATTGCGGGCCGTCGCCACGCTTTATCCGGAAACCCTGACCCTGGTGGCAAAGCCGGAAGCCCAGATCAAGGGTTTGGCCGATCTGAAGGGCAAGCGCGTCAATTACGGCCCGACCGGGTCGGCACTGCGTAATCTGGTGGCCCTGGTGATGGGGGCGGCAGGCGGCGGGCCGGCCAATGGGGAAGGCGACATGCCCCCCGATGACGCTGCGGCCGCCCTATGCGATGGCCAGCTGGATGCCGCCTTCTTCGCGGTGGGACACCCTAATGGCACCATCCGGCGCGCGGTGACGGAATGCGGTGCGGTTCTGCTGCCGGTATTCGCCCCAGGGCAGGAAAAGCTGTTGGCGGATCATCCGGAACTGGTGACCGCGACGATTCCCGCCTCGCTTTATCCTGAACAGGTTGAAGATGTGGCCACCATTGGCGTGGCGGCAACCCTGGTGGTGCGGGCGGATGCGGATGCAGCGGCGGTGACGGCCCTGGTTGATATTCTGAAAAAGGGCGATGGCGGGCTGGAAAGCCAGCACCCGGCCTTCGGCCTGCTGGATCGTGGCAATCTGGCCAATGCCGGTCGCACAGCTCCGCTGCATGGCGCAGCGGAGAAGGCCTATGCCACGACGCCAGAGCGCAAATCATGATCAAAGGGGCGGCACCCCGGTGCCGCCCTGTCCGCGATCCAGGAGGCGTCGCCCATGCCGTTCAGTGTCTATGATCAATTGGATGATGATGCCCTGGCGGAACGGCTGGAGGCGGCGCGAGAGGTCACGCTGTGCCAGCGCGTGATGGCCAAGACCGGGGATAATGTCCTGACCCTGCTGGTGGGGGCGCAATCGCCGGTGGGCGATCTGCGCCATTATCCGCCCACAGATGTCTATGACGCGGAATATCACGCCCAATATTATTTCCATGCCCATCCGGCCAACAGCCAGCCGATGGGGGAGGCGGGTCATTTTCACACCTTCATGCGCCCTTTCGGGATGCCCCCAGGGGTGACCCCGCTGGCGCCACCACCGAACCTGGATGATCCGGACGGCAATGGCGCGCTCTCACATCTGATCGGGATCGCCGTCAATGAGCTGGGCAGCCCCGTCCGTCTCTTCACCACGAATCGTTGGGTGACGGGGGAGTGCTGGTATGCCGCCGATGATGTCTCCCGTATGCTGGAAGGTTTTACCATTGATCATGCCCGGCCCAGCTGGCCGGTCAATCGCTGGCTGACCGCCCTGGTGCATTTGTATAGGGAAGAAATTATTGACTTGCTGGCCAAACGCGACGCCGCCATGACGTGTTTCCAAAATGAAAATGTTGGCGCGGATTGCTTTGAGGATCGCCGGCTGGAGGTTTTGTCGGAAAGGCCCATTAACCTTAATGCCAAGGTTTCCGAAACGGAGCAGGCGGCACTTGCCCGCCGCCGGGCCCGCCGGCGCGCCGGTTGAATTGCAGCGTCTGAACGGTTCATGCCCCGATTGCCCCATTTTTGACGGTCGCAATTGGCCGCAAGCTGCACTAAATATTATCTAAACATATCCGGGCTTTGCCCTCATGCCGCCCTGGCGGCAGGGGGTGGCCCTTGAGAGGGAGGGTGCGAACACCCCATGTCCGAGATGTTGACCCAACAGGATGTGCAGCGCCTGCTGACCGATCCCTCACCCAATACCCGTGCCGAGATGGCCGGCAAGGTTGCCGCCCAGTTCACCGCCCAGCTGTCGCAATCGGAGCGCACGCTGGCGGAAGATATCGTGCGGATGATGGCGCGCGACGTGGCCACCCGCGTGCGTGCCGCCCTGGCGGACAGCCTGAAGAGCAGTGCCGCCATTCCCCGTGATGTCGCCCTGTCGCTGGCGCGCGATGTGGAGGAAGTGGCGCTTCCCTTCATTGAGGTCTCGACCGTCCTCACCGATGCTGATCTGGTGGAGATCATCCGCAGCGGTTCCTCGGAAAAGCAGACGGCCGTGGCCAAACGGCCGGAGGTGAGCGGGCAGGTCGCTGATGTATTGGTGGAGCGTGGCAGCGAGAAGGCCGTCGCAGCACTGCTTTCAAACGAAGGGGCTGAGGTTGCTCCCCAGGCAATGAACCGTGCGCTGGACCGTTTCCCGGACAGTGAGGCTGTGGCCGAACCGCTGGTCAACCGCGCGCATCTGCCGGTGACGGTGGCGGAGCGGCTGGTGGCGCTGGTGTCGGAACAGCTGCGGGAACGGCTGGTCGCCAAGCATGAGCTGCCCAATGATATTGCCGCCGACATTGTGCTGCAATCACGGGAGCGGGCCACCTATGGGCTGGTGGGCGGTGCCGGCGATAAGGAGCTGGAACGGCTGGTGGTACAGCTGCGTCGCAACAACCGGCTGACGCCGTCCTTGTTGCTGCGGGCGCTGTGCATGGGGGATGTGCCCTTCTTCGAAGTGGCTGTGGCCCAACTGGGGCAGGTGCCGGTCAGCAATGCAAGGCTGCTGATCCATGATGCCGGGCGGTTGGGGCTGAAGTCCCTGTTTGATCGTACCGGCCTGCCGCCCAAACTTTACCCAGCCCTGCGCATCGCCCTGGATGTGGCCAATGAGACCGACTTTGACGGTCTGGACCATGATCTGGAGCGCCATCGCCGCCGGATGCTGGAACGTATCCTCACCCAGTTCGAGGAACTGGCCAGTGAGGATGTGGATTACCTGCTGACCAAGCTGACCGACCTGACTGCGGCTGCCTGAGGCGGGAACGCTTGGCCCCTGCCGCACCTTGGGTTCAGCGGCAGGAAGCCGGCGTTGCCGGTTCGACCCCGTCAGCTATAGGTCGTGATTACATCCAGGAAATATTCGCCATAGCGTTCCAGCTTGCGCGCACCCACGCCAGGCAGCTCCGCCAGCTCATCCAGGTCGGTCGGCCGCGCCTGCACCATTTCCATCAAGGTGGCGTCGTGGAAGATGACATAGGGCGGCACACCCTGTTCGCGCGCCAGTTCCAGACGCAGCGCCTTCAAGGCGTGCCACAGCGTATCGTCGGCCGGTGACAGATCGGTGGGGGCGGTGCGGGAACGCGGCGCAGTGCCGCTGGAACGGCCGCCGCCCCGCTTGGTTTCCGCCGCCGGGTCACGGCGCAGCCGCACTGTCTCCTGGCCCTTCAGCACAGCGGCGGCGGTATCCGTCAGGATCAGCCCGCCATGGCCTTCCGGGTCAGCGCACAGAAAGCCATGCGCCACCAGCTGGCGGAAAGCGCTCTGCCATTCATTCTTTGACATGTCGGCGCCACAGCCGAAGGTCTTCAGCTTGTCATGGCCGCGTTCCAGCACCTTGTCGGTGGCAGTTCCCCGCAGCACATCGACCAGATGACCAACCCCGAAGCGCTGCCCGGTGCGATAGACGGCCGACAGCGCCTTCTGCGCCACCACGGTGCCGTCATAGGTCTCCACCGGTTCGAAGCAAATATCGCATTTGCCGCAGGGCTTGGGATATTCCTCCCCGAAATAGGTCAGCAGCGTCTGGCGGCGGCAGCGCGCCGTCTCGCAGAAGCCCAGCAGCGCCTCCAGCTTCTGCCGTTCCGTGCGCTTATAGGCGGCGGGGCTGTCCGATGCCTCCACCATCTGGCGCAGTTGCACCACGTCGGCAAAGCCATAGAGCATCAAAGCTTCTGCCGGCAGCCCGTCACGGCCGGCGCGGCCGGTTTCCTGATAATAGGCTTCCAGGGAGCGCGGCAAATCCATATGCACGACAAACCGCACATTTGGCTTGTCGATCCCCATGCCAAAGGCCACGGTCGCCACCATGACCATGCCCTCGCTTTTGATGAAGCGGTCCTGATTATCCTGCCGGGTCTTGGGATCAAGCCCGGCATGATAGGCCAGGGCATCCACTCCCTGTTCGCGCAGATATTGGGCGATGGCATCCACCTTGCCGCGCGACAGGCAATAGACAATGCCGGCATCTTCCGGCCGGCGGCGCAGGAAATCCACCAATTGGCGGCGTTCCTGATCCTTGGCGATAATGCGATAGGTGATATTGGGCCGGTCGAAACTGGCCAGGAACAGCCGGGCTTCCGCCAAGCCCAGCCGGGCGGCGATATCGGTGCGGGTCTGCGCATCGGCCGTTGCCGTCAGCGCCACGCGTGGCACATCGGGAAAACGTTCATGCAGGATGGAAAGCTGGAGATATTCCGGACGGAAATCATGCCCCCACTGGCTGACGCAATGCGCCTCATCCAGGGCGAACAGGGCGATACGCGAGCGGTCCAGCAGTTCCAGGAAGCGCGGCGTCACCAGCCGTTCCGGCGCGACATAGAGCAGGTCCAGCTCGCCCCGCTCACAGGCCCGCTCCACCTCCATCGCCTCCCGCCATTCCAGGGTGGAGTTGAGATAGGCGGCCCGCACGCCGAGCTGACGCAAGGCATCCACCTGATCGCGCATCAGGGCGATCAGGGGCGAGACCACGATGCCCACACCGGGCCGCACCAGGGCCGGGATCTGATAACAAAGCGACTTTCCGCCACCCGTGGGCATCAGCACCAGCGCATCGCCGCCGGCCACCACATGTTCCACAATATCCGCCTGCATCCCGCGAAAGGCGGGATAGCCCCAGACATCACGCAGAACGGCCTGGGCGGCCTGCAGATGCGGGCTTTCGGCGGCAGGGGGAAGGGCGTCGGGCATTGCGGGGCTGAACCGCTATCTCTTGTGGCAAGGCAATTTCACGCCCCCATTAGCGGGGTCACCCCCTTCTCTACGACGCGGACGGCACCCGGTCCAGTGAAAAGCCTGTCCCGGCGGGCGGGCGCAACCTTTGTACCGGCCCGGACGTTGCCTTGACAGCGCCTGACCCGAATGGAGGAAGCGACCATGAGCGACAAGCCGTTCCGCGACATTACCCAGCCGCCCGGTCACGCGGCCGGGCATCATCCCACGCATCACATGGCGGATACCCCCGCCGCCGTGCCACAACAGGGATCCATGCGGGAAGCGGTGGGGCTGTTCAGCAGTGAAGACCGTTTGCAGAAAGCCATCGATGAATTGTCGATGGCCGGCTTCTTTCCCCACGAATTCAGCCTGATGGCCAATGACGAGTCGGTTCTGCGGCGGGTGACGCGACGGGGCGATCTGGGTGACATTGCCCATGATGCGCCAGACAATGCCCGCCGGGCGGTGGTGGCACCGGAGGAGATTGGCAATGCCCAGGGGGCGGCCATCGGCGTGCCCGCCTATATCGCCGCGGTGGCGGCAACCGGGGTGGTGGTGGCCACCGGTGGCACTGCCCTGGCTGCCGCTGCGGCCGCGATCGCGGCCGGCGGTGCCGGCGGCGGGCTGGGCGCCCTGTTGGCGCGCTGGATCGGGAATAAGCGCAATGCGGCGCTCACATCGCATTTGGAAGGCGGGGGAATGCTGCTCTGGGTCAATCTGCGGGATGAGGTACGCGAAAGGCAGGCATGTGAAATTATCGCACGTCACGCCGATTCCGGGGTGGAGGTGCATGACATCGCCTAAATCAAAGGCGAATGCTGGTTCACCAATCAGGACAAGTGTTTGAAACATCTTTATTGAACAAGGAAGAGGCAGGGGACACCGCCTGAACATCGCTCAAACCCTGGGCGATAGCGTTAACTCTTAAGTCATTAAACTGTTGCATCCTGATCTACAGCGAATACCTTTGTGTTAAGCTGTGACAGGGTGCCACATTGCGGGACGCCAAGGGTCTGGTGGCCGCGTGATTGCCCTGGAGAGGGTCGCGGCGGGTTGTTGATTGCGCCCAGTTCGAGAAAGGGGCTTTTAAGTGCTCTATCATCTGTACGACATGCATCATGCTGCCCTGACACCGCTGCGCCTGTTGGCGGAGGCCACACAGCAAACCTTGCAGAATCCTTTCGTTCCTGCCTCTTACACCAAGGTTGGCCGCGCTGTGGCGGCCGGGGCTGAACTGATTGAGCGGACCACCCGCCGTTGGGGCAAGCCGGAATTCGGCCTGCCCACCACCCGCGTCAATGGCCGCGATGTGGCGGTGACCGAAAAGGTAGTGCTGGAAAAGCCGTTCGGCAATCTGGTGAATTTCGCCCGCGCCGTCCCGCATGACGACCCAAAGCTGCTGCTGGTGGCACCGATGTCGGGCCATTATGCCACGTTGCTGCGTGGCACGGTGGCGGCCCTGTTGCCGCATCATGATGTCTATATCACCGACTGGCATGACGCCAAGCTGGTGCCGCTGGCGCGGGGCCGCTTTGATCTGGAAGACTATATCGATTATGTGATGGATTTCATCCGTCACCTGGGCCCCAACACGCATGTCATGGCCGTCTGTCAGCCGGCGGTGCCGACGCTGGCCGCCGTGGCGCTGATGGCCCAGCTGGATGATGCCTGCCAGCCGGCCAGCATGACCCTGATGGGGGGCCCGATCGATACGGCCGCCGCCCCGACCGTGGTGACCAAGCTGGCCGAAGATAAGGATATCAGCTGGTTCGAACGCAATGTCATCACCACGGTACCGCTCTATTATCCGGGTGCGCTGCGGCAGGTTTATCCGGGCTTTGTGCAGTTGACCGGTTTCATGTCCATGAATCTGGACCGGCATGTCGGTGAACATCTGAAGCTGTTCCGCCATCTGGTGCGCGGTGATGGTGAAAGTGCCGAAGCCCATCGCAAATTCTATGATGAATATCTGTCGGTGATGGATCTGACCTCGGAATTCTACCTGCAGACGGTCAATCAGGTGTTCCAGGAACGGGCCCTGCCGACCGGCCGGATGAAGTGGCGTGGCATGACGGTGGACCCGTCCGCCATTGAAAAGACGGCCCTGTTCACCGTGGAAGGGGAGTTGGACGATATCTCTGCCCCCGGCCAGACGATTGCGGCCCACCGGCTCTGCTCCGGCCTGCCGGAAAGCAAGAAGTTGAACCATATGCAGAAAAGCGTGGGCCATTACGGCATCTTCAACGGCCGTAAATGGCGGGAAGAGATCGAACCTCGTGTGCGTCAGTTCATCTTGCAAAACGATGCAGTGCGGTCCAGCCGGACCAAGACTGTGGCCGCCTGAGGTATCCTTATATCAGCCACCTGACGGGTGGCGGCGCGTGTCAGAAAAACACCGCGATAGCCCCGCTATCGCGGTGTTTTTTATGGCCTTTTTGTCCCTGAACCATCGTTTGTGAAAAACGCTTTCGAAGATTTTTACATCTTTCGGTCAGGTTTGCGCATTTTCCAATAAATGACCCTTGACGACCTTCCGGAACGGGGGCACCATAAAACCGTAACAAAGACATGGAGGGCAGTTTGATAAACGAAACGCCCATATCGCAGCGGGCGGCCTAAGGAAAAACAGGCAAACAACTGCGATCCGTAACCAGGGAGGGTGCTTTAACGCATGACTCCACCGCAGCAATATTACGCGATTACCTGATTATCGCAGCTTAAACCCTGATCATTCTTAGCGACATCGACGCGGAATGATCGTTTGATCGGAGAACCCCCGCAGGCGCATCCAGCTGCGGGGGTTTTTCTTTTATGCTGTCACGCTGGCCATGAATGATCCGGGCAGAGCCAGCAGCCTGTCATCAGGCTTCATCATCGTGACATTTGCGGTGACGGCCGGTTCAGGTAGGGTAGGCGGATGCTGCCCTGACCGGACCTGCAATGTTCTCCTTTCTCCGCCCCAACCGTTCCAAGACACCGGCAGCCGCCAAGCCGGCGCCACGACACCGGTCGCCTGTCGTCTCCACCCCGCGCCTGATGGCGCTGGCGGCGGTGCCGGTACCGGTGGAGGTACGGGTTTCGGCTCGTTCCCGCCGCCTGTCGATGCGGGTGGATTCGGTGCGCAATGTCGTGCGTGTCTCCACCCCGCCGCAAGTATCCGATGCCGATATTCAGCGTTTCATCGGGCGCCATCTGGAATGGCTGCAACAACGCCTGTCCGCCGTACCGCCCCGTTTCACCTTTCAGGATGGCGCGCTGGTGCCGATTCTGGGGGTGGAATATCGCATCCGCCACTTGGCCGGCCAGCGGCTGGCCCCCCGGCTGATGGTGGAGGCGGGGCAGCCTTTGCTGGTGGTGGGGGGCGAGCTTGCGTTTTTGAACCGGCGTGTGACCGATTTTCTGAAAGCGGAGGCGCGCCGGCAACTGGCGGCGCGGGCGCGGCTGAAGGCGGCTGCCCTGGGCGCCAAGGTCACGGGTGTGTCGGTACGGGATACAAGATCGCGCTGGGGCAGCTGTTCGGCCAGCGGCCGGCTTTCCTTCTGCTGGCGGCTGATCCTGGCACCCGATGCAGTGTTCGATTATGTGGTGGCGCATGAGGTGGCGCATCTGAAGGAAATGAACCACTCTGCCCGTTTCTGGGAACTCTGCGCCAGCCTGACACCGGCGGTGGAAGGGCCGCGGGAATGGCTGCGGGTCAATGGGGCGCGACTGCACGCTTATGGCTGATCACCGCCGGCGGACCTGTCCTCCTGCCGGGTGAAATCTCGCCGCTCCACCAGTCTGGCCGGCAGCGATGTTCCGCCCTATTTTTCAGCGGCATGATGATCCAACGCCTTTTCCGACCCTTTCTGTCCATCATGGTGCCGCTGCTGCTGCTCAGCCTGTTGCTGGGTCTGCCGGGCGATCCAGGTCGCCTGGGGACGCCTGCCCATCTGGCGTTGGCACCGGAATTGGGCCTGTTGCTGGGGTTGCTGGCGCTTTGGGCCCGGCGGACGGGGCCGTCGGGCTTTGGCGTTATTCTCTTCCTCTCATTGTTGACCTTGCCCTTTGTGCTGTTGCGGCTGGCCGATCTGGGGGCGCAACTGGCGGCGGGGCGGCCCCTGCAGCCGCTGTTCGATCCGGTCTTGCTGCCGGCCCTCTGGGGTGTGCTGGCGGGCAGTGTGGGGCCGATACCGCTGGCCCTCCTGCTCTGCCTCATCCTGCTTGGGTTGGTCGGGCTTATCTCCCTCGCCTATCGCCACATGGTGCGCCCGCTGGCGACGGTGGAGGGGCGATGGCTGGCTGGGGTGTTGGCGCTGGGGCTGCCCTTATTGTCCCTGTGTAGCCTGCCGGGTGCGCAGCCCTTCAGCCTGGGCAGTGTCGCCGCGATCATTGACCAGAGGGAGCGGGTGGCAGAGGGGCGGCGGATGCAACAGGCCCTGGCCGCTGCCCTGACGCATGATCCGGTGGCCGACATCCCGGCGACCCAGCGGTTCGCGTTGCTGAAGGGGCGGCCGCTGGTGCTGATCTGGGTGGAATCCTATGGCCAGTCAGCCTTGACCGATCCCCGCCACGGTCCCTTGGTCTCCACCCGGCTGGCCTTGCTGGAACAGGAGCTGACGGCCAAGGGCTTTCACATGCTGTCCGGGCTGGTGGACAGCCCGGTGCTGGGCGGGCGCAGCTGGCTGGCCCATGGCACCTTGCGTGCCGGCATCCGCCAGGAACAGCCGGCACAGCAGGGGCTGGTGCTGGCGGCGGGGCATGTCGGTCTGGTCGCGGCCCTGCAACAGGCCGGCTGGCATACCCAGGCCATCATGCCCGGCCTGTCCGGACCCTGGCCAGAGGGCAGGCTATGGGGTTTTGACCGGGTGTTGAATGCCGGGGCCCTGGGCTATCAGGGGCCGCGCTATGGCTGGTCGCCGATGCCGGATCAGGCGCTGTTCGCGGCACTGGATGCGACCCGGCCCTTTGCCGCCGGTCCCACCTATCTGGAACTGGTACTGACCAGCAGCCACGCCCCCTGGACGCCGCTGCCGCCCTGGCGGGACGGGGCGGAGGGGCTGGCGGATGGCAGTACCTATGGCCCGCCGGATCGCCCGGATTACAGCGGCATGGCGGGCGCCTATGCCCAGTCCATTGATTACAGCCTGCGGGCGGCCGGGGATTGGCTGGCGCGGTCGCTGCCGGATGATGCGCTGGTTTTGCTGCTGGGGGATCATCCGGCCCTGGGCTGGATCGCTGATCCGACGGCAGCCGGCCATCACGTGCCGCTGCATATCCTGTCTAAGGATGGTGCCCTGCTGCAGCCGGCGCGGTCCTGGGGGCTGGTGGACGGGATGCTGCCGGCCACCGACAGCCCCGCCATCCCGATGGAAAACCTGCTGGGCCTGATCGCTGGCAGCTATAGCGGCCCCAAACCCGGCGGGGTGTGAGGCCGCAGAGAAGAGGTTTGGCCGGCGTTTTGGAACCGCCGGCCAAATGTATCATATCAGTGGCTGTAAAGAGCGACCGATGGTCACTCTTTACAGCCCTTCAATCGCCAGCGCCCACCCTGTGGGCTCGGCTACGCCGCATGTGCGGCGCGGCGCCGGTCGGCGCCGTACCATCTGTCAAAATTTTTGACCGATGGTATCACGCGTGCTTTTCCAGGGCGGCGACGCCCGGCAGGGTCTTGCCTTCCAGCCATTCCAGGAAGGCGCCGCCGGCCGTGGAGACATAGGAGAACTGAGCCGCCACACCGGCATGTTCCAGGGCCGCCACCGTATCGCCACCCCCGGCGACGGAGAGCAGCCGGCCCTGCTGGGTCAGGCCGGCGACCAGACCGGCAACGGCGTTGGTGCCGCTGTCAAACGGCTGAATCTCGAACGCACCCATCGGCCCGTTCCAGACCAGGGTCTTGGCGCCCTGCAGCTTGACCGCCAGGAATTCCACCGTCTTCGGCCCGACATCCAGCATCATCTCATCCGCCGCAATGGCGGTGACATCGGCCAACCGGTGTTCGGCACCCGCCTTGAACTCCTTGGTCATCATGCCATCGACCGGCAACAGCAGCTCACAGCCCGAGGCTTCTGCCTTGGCCATGATGGCGCGGGCCTGCTCGGCCATATCGACCTCGCACAGGGACTTGCCAACGGAAACGCCCTTGGCGAACAGGAAGGTGTTGGCCATGCCGCCACCCAGCACCAGCATATCCACCTTGGACACCATGTTCAGCAGCAGTTCCAGCTTGCTGGAGATCTTGGCCCCGCCGACAACGGCGGCCACCGGGCGTTCCGGGGCGGCCAGCGCCTTGCCCAGGGCTTCCAGTTCGGCCTGCATCAGCCGGCCGGCGGCACTGGGCAGCAGATGGGCGATGCCTTCGGTGGAGGCATGGGCGCGGTGGGCGGAGGAGAAGGCATCATTCACATAAACATCGCCCAGGGCTGCCATGGCCTTGGCCAGATCGGCATCGTTCTTTTCCTCGCCCGCATGGAAGCGGGTATTCTCCAGAATCAGCACACCGCCGGCCGGCAGGGCGGCGATGGCGGCGGCGGCCTTCTCCCCGATGCAGTCCTCGGCAAAGGCGACCGGCGCACCCAGCGCGGCGGCCACCGACGATACCACCTGGCGCAGGCTGTTCTTGGTATCCGGCCCGTTCTTCGGGCGGCCGAAATGCGACATCACCACCACCTTGGCACCCTTGGCGGCGATTTCCTTCAAGGTGGGGATCAGGCGGTCGATGCGGGTGGTATCCGTCACCTGCCCGTCGGCCACGGGCACGTTCAGGTCCGCACGGACGAGGACGGTCTTGCCGGTGACATCAATGGTATCGAGGGTCTGGAAGCGCATGACGGATTTCCCCAATTCGGATGGTATGGCCTGCGCAAGGGATTGCGCGGGAGGCGGGCGGAGGGAAGCATAAAAGCGCCCCACCTTCAACGGGGGCGAATGGGGCCCCCTTCCACAGAGACTCATAAAAAATTCACGCTCTGCGATAGACAGCGTTTCACAGGCTTGTCATCGTTCTGTCGCAAAAGCCCGGCGCCGGTGGAAAATCTTCATGCTGGCGTTGGCTTTTCAGGATGGAATCAAAAGCCAAGAGCTGTCATGTCGCCGCGCGAAATCGAACTGAAACTCTCCGTCGCCGCAGAGGATATGGATCGGCTGCGCAAGCTGCCCGTCCTCTCCCCGGATGAGGGAAAGCCGACCGCCAAGCTGCTGGATAGTCTTTATTTCGACACGGCCGACCGCCGCCTGCAGGCGCATGGCCTTTCCCTGCGGGTGCGCCGCCAGGGTAAAAAGCTGGTGCAGACGCTGAAATCGGCCCCGCCGCCGGGCGTTGGCGCCCTGGTCCGCGGGGAATGGGAGGTGCCGGTGGCGGCCCCGCGTCCCGATCTGGCCGCCTTGCCCGATCCGGCGGTGCTGGCCCCCCTGGGTCCGCTGACCGCCGATGAGCTGGAGCCGGTGTTTGAAACCCGCATCCGCCGTCAGGTCCGCCTGTTGACCCCGGCGCCGGGCGTGCGGATTGAGGTGGCGATCGATCAGGGGGAAATTGTCACCCCGGCCGGTGCCAGCCTGCCCATCAATGAACTGGAGCTGGAACTGGTGGAGGGTGAGGATACGCTGTCCCTCTATCATCTGGCCCGCACCATCCATGCCGCCCTACCGGTGCGGCTGGAGATGGAAACCAAATCGGCACGCGGCTATGCCCTGGCAGACGGCGGCAGCCTGACCACCCGCAAGGCCGACAAGCTGACCCTGGAAAAAGACACGACGGTGGAGGAGGCGCTGGCCAGCGTTGTCCGCCATTGTCTGACCCATATGCTGGCCAATCAGGCCGCTGCCCTGGCAGGCGAAGACCCGGAGGGGGTGCATCAGATGCGCGTCGCCCTGCGGCGCCTGCGCTCCAGTTTTCAGATTTTCCGGCCGTTCATTCCGGCAGACCAGCAGGAAACCCTGGTGCCGGGGGTGAAATGGCTGGCGGGCAGCCTGGGGGCTGCGCGTGAATGGGATGTGTTCCTTGGCGAACTGCTGCCGCCGGTCACCGCGGCACTGCCCGGCCATCCCGGCCTGGTGGCACTGGAAAAGGCAGCACAGGATGCCCACGCCGCCGGCTATAAGGCCGTGCGGGAAGCCATCCTGTCACCCCGCTATACCGGCCTGCTGCTGGAACTGGCGGCCTGGGTGGATGGCAGGGGCTGGCGCAACCAGCCGGTCAGCGAACGCTCCGCCCTGCTGCTGCGGCCCGTATCGGAAATGGCGGGTGCCTTGCTGACCAAGCGGTACAAGCAGGCCCGCCGGCGCGGTCGTGGCTTCGCCCATGCGGAACCGGCGGAGCGGCATGAGCTGCGAATTGCCTTGAAGAAACTTCGCTATGCCGCTGATTTCTTTAGAAGCCTGTTTGATCAGCGCGCCGTTCGGCGTTTCCTGGAGGATCTTTCCGGTTTGCAGGACAAGCTGGGCCATCTGCAAGATGTTGCCACGGTGACCAAGCTGATGCGGGAATTGGAGGACACGGCGACTGGACCGGCCACCAAGGGTTGGCAGCACGGGGCCGGGCTGGTCACCGGCTGGCACGCAAGGGGGCTGCACGATATGGAATCCGGGGTGGTGGAGGATTGGCGACGGTTCGCCGACACCAAGCCCTTCTGGCGGGAGCCGGCGGAGAATACTGACGGTGCCACGCTTATTTAACGGAAAATCAAAGGGTTAATGAACGATGCTTACCGTTCTTGTCAGCAATATCAAGGGGGGCGTTGGCAAGACCACCATCTCCACCCATCTGGCGGCGGCCTTTGCCACGGGTGGCCATCACACCATCCTGGCGGAGATGGATAAGCAGAAATCGGCGCTGGGCTGGCTGAAACGGCGCCCGGACACGGCTGCCCCCATTGTGGGAGAGGATTGGACAAAGGAACTGGGTGAGGTGCCGGCCAAACCGGGGCGTCTGGTGATCGACGTGCCCGCGGCCATGCGGCCCAAGGAGGTGGAGGAACTGGTGCGTATCGCCGATCTGGTGGTGCTGCCCCTGCTGCCGGGTGCTTTTGATGAGGCGGCGACCGCCCGTTTCCTGAAGAAACTGGATGAGCTGAAATCCATCCGCAAGAACAAGGTGCCGGTCGCCGTGGTCGGCAACCGGCTCCGTCCCCGCACCAAGGCGGCCGACAGGCTGGACCTTTTCCTGTCCGATATCGGCCATCAGGTGGCCGCACGGCTGCGCGACAGCCAGCTTTACCCCGATCTGGCATCGGAGGGATTGAGCCTGTTCGACATCAAGACCAAGCGGGTTGCCGATGCCAAGGCGGATTGGGCACCGCTGCTCGCCTTTATCGAGAATGTTGGGCGCGGCTGAGTCGCGGCTTACAAACTCATACTATTGGAAACAGGCACGTGATTTCCCTTTCAAAGCGTGTCTTGGCCGCCGATCCGATAGCCCGCGCCAATTAATCCGCAAGCAGTTTTCCCCGCCTGCTGTTCATTGAATGGCTAAAGGCAGAGAAATCCATTGCCAGTCCCGATCCAGACGATAAGGTCTGCAAATCATTGCGCGTACACGCAGAATGAAGATCGGGTCCGGCTTCCATGCTGGATTTCTGGCAACAGGGGGCAGGGGGATGCAGGATCAGGGGCAGGAACGGGCAGAGAGATTACGCTTTCTGGGTATTGATGCCGCGACCTGCGCCATTTTGGGCGGGGTGAAGGCGGATATTGCCAAGGTGCTGCCCGGCATCATTGACGCCTTTTATGCCGATCTTCGCGCCTGGCCCACCATGTCCCGGATGTTCCGGGACGATAGCGCGATGAACCATGCCAAACAGAAGCAGCTGAAACATTGGCTGAACCTGTTTTCCGGCGATTTCGGTCCCAGCTATTTTGACAGCGTGCGCGCCATCGGGCGCGTTCACAGTACCCTGGGGCTGGAGCCGCGCTGGTACCTGGGCGGTTACGCCCTGACGCTCTCCCGCCTTTACGCGGCCTTGTTGAACAACCATTCGCCCCGCGGCTGGTTTCCGTTCGGCCGGCGCCAGAATGCGACAGCGGCGCATCTGGCAGAGGTGATGCGGGCGGTCAATTTGGCGGTGATGCTGGATATGGATCTGGTGATCAGCACCTATCTGGAAGAAAATGCTGAACGCCATAACCGCCGGCTGCAGGAAATCGCCGGGGAGTTGGACGCCCATGTCCGGTCCATGGTGGATGGTGTTGCTGCTGCCGCCGCGCGGCTGGACAGCAATGCCCGCGCCATGAAGCACACGGCGGATGAAACCAGCAATCGTGCCGCCCTGGCGGGGGATGCGGTCGGACAGGCCAGCGACAATGTCAATCATGTCGCCACCGCCTCTGAGCAGTTGAACGGCGCCATTCACGAGATTTCTGCCCAGGTCGTGCAGTCAACCCAGGTCGCCCGCGCCGCCGTGGATGAGGTGGGGACGGTGGACAGCAGTATGCAGGAACTGGCTGACGCCACCACCCGCATCAACCAGGTGGTTGACCTGATCAATGAGATTGCCAGCCAGACCAACCTGCTGGCCCTCAACGCAACCATTGAGGCAGCACGCGCCGGGGAAGCCGGCAAGGGCTTTGCCGTGGTGGCAGGCGAGGTCAAGCAACTGGCCCAGCAAACCGCCAGGGCCACCGAAGATATCGTGCGCCAGGTGGGGGAGATGCAGAACCGCATGGCCCGTGCCATGGATGCAATCAATGCCATTGAGCATACGATCCGCGACATGGACCATATTGCTGGCACTATTGCGGCGGCGGTGGAACAGCAGGGGGCTGCCACGCAGGAGATTACGCGTAACGTTCGGCACGCGGCTTCCGCGACCGCCACAGTGGCCAGCAATGTCACCGGGGTGACCACGGCCTCGCGCATCGTCGGGCAAACCGCAGACGAGTTGACATCATCATCGACCGAACTGAGCCGAGAGGCAGAAGCATTGCGATCCGGCGTGCAGCGGTTGATCCATCAGCTGACAAAGTCAGCCTGACATGACGTCACTGTGTGACGATTGAGCGCGATCTTCTCTGAAGCTGCGCAATTCAAATGACGGGGACGCCAAACTTGGCGTCCCCGCTTTTGTTCAGGCAGCAGAAACGTGGTTGAAGATCGCCATCGCCGGATACGCATATTCCAGGCTGGCGTTCAAATTCGGAATGCTGCCAGGGCCCTGGATATTGTACTTGCCCGGGGGATGAGGCAGGGGGGAACTGGTGGCAAAGGCCGTCAGCGTCGTTCCCGACAGGGTGGCGGATTCGGCAGTGCACTTGAAGTTGTTATCAATGCCAGTGATCGTCACAGGATAAAAATGCATCGTCATTCTCCGTTTTCAGATAGAGGCTGCTCCCTTGAGATTTTCTCAATTTAAGAGCGAATTCAGGGTAGTTCATATGAGTTAAATTGCAATTTTAAAGAGCAAAAACCATAATTGATAACAATCTACAGACTTTGTTGGCGATGGAGGCAGCCCGGGCCGCGGCCACCGCTCTGCCCGGCAGGCCACGCCGATCAGAGGATTTTTCAGCTTTTGCATTGAAGAGATGATTTGCAAATGACGGTAAGGTGCGTGTGATTTAACCAGTTCGCCCTTGCTGGAGATCCGGGAGTGACAGCAATATTGGTACGCCGTTGGATGGTGATCCTGGGCCTGACACTCGCCGCCACGCTGGTGCCGGTGGCCTTGGGGCGGTTCATGCCTTTTCTGGCATCGCTGGAAACCTGGCTGGCGGATTTCCGTGTCGCCACCCTGTTGCCAGCAGAACCGCAACAGCCGGATATCGTCTTCGTCGCCATCAATGAAGAGACGGTGACCCGTTTTCCCTATCGTTCCCCGATTGATCGGGATTTTCTGGCTGACCTGTTGCTGACCCTGGAACAGAAGGGCGCGCGGGCCATCTTTTTCGATATCCTGCTGGATACGCCCACGGAACCGGCCAAGGATGCGCGACTGAAACAGGTGATGGCGGGGTTGCGTGTTCCGCTGGTGGCCAGCTATGGCAGCCAGAGGGAAGGGTTGACGGCCGCCCAGGCCGCTTTTCTGGATGATTTCCTACCGCCGCCCCTGCGCGGGGCGGCCAATCTGGAAAAGGACCCCTATGATGGCATTGTCCGCACCATCTATGCCGGCAAGCCGAACCCGGCGGATGACAAGGCCCCGCCGGTTGCCCTGGCGCTGCTGGACAAGCTGGGGCTGAAACCGCCGTTGCAAGCGGGCACGCCCGTGGCGTGGCATGGCCGCCCGGACAGCGCCACCGCCCCTTTCAGGACCTTCGCATCCCAGACGGTGCCCGTGCTGCCGGCTGGCTGGTTCAAGAACAAGATCGTGGTGGTGGGCGCTGACCTTTCCGATATGGATCGGCACGCTACTCCCTTCCGCGCTGCGGCCGATCCAGGGCAGGCAACGATGCCGGGACCGCTGATCCATGCCCATATGATCGCGCAATTGCTGGAAGGACGGCAGCCGCCCGTTCAGGGGATGGGGATTGCCCTGCTGGCCACATTGGCTGCCGCCCTGGCCGGCACGCTGCTGGGCCGGCTGGATGTGGCACTGTGGATGCGGATGGGGCTGTCATTGCTGGTGCTGGCCGGCATCTGGCTGGCGGGGTTGCTGTTGTTCCGTCATGCCAACATGATGGTGCCGATCATCGCCCCGTCACTGGGCTTTGGTCTGGCGCTATGGCTGTCCGACCTTCATGCCGGCCGGCAGGAGCGGGAACAGAAGAAATTCATCCAGGCGGCCTTTTCCAAATATCTCTCACCGGCTTTGTTGGACGATATCCTGAAGGATCCCTCCAAGCTGCAACTGGACCCGAAGCGCCGCGACCTCTCCTATATTTTCACCGATGTTGCCGGTTTTACCACCATTTCGGAGAGCATGGACGCGGTGGCGCTGTCCGATGTGATGAACCGCTATCTGGATGGGATGGTGAATATCGTGTTCCGCCATGGCGGCACGGTGGATAAATTCATCGGTGATGCGGTGTTTGCCCTGTTCAATGCGCCGCGCGACCAACAGGATCACACCAGCCGCGCCGTGGCCTGTGCCCTGGAACTGGATGCCTTCGCGCAATCCTTCCTGGAGGCAGAAATCGCGGCTGGTCGGGCCTTTGGCATCACCCGCATCGGCGTCCATGCGGGTCCGGCCAGCGTGGGGAATTTCGGGGCAGAGGCGCGGTTTGAATATACCGCCCTGGGCGATGCGGTGAATACCGCCGCCCGGCTGGAGGGGCTGAACAAATATTTCGGCACCCGGGTGGCGATGAGCGGCGTGGCGGCGGAGCGCTGCCCCGATATTCCGCGTCGGCCCATCGGCCAGATTGTGCTGAAGGGCAAGACGGAACCAATTGCCGTGTTCCAGCCGCTCTCCCCGTCTCAGGCGCAGACAATCCTGATTCGGCGTTATCAGCAGGCCTATGCGCTGATGCAAGCCGGCGATCCGGCAGCCTTGGAGGCCTTTGCCGCGCTGGCGGCGGATGCGCCGGAGGATGGCCCCACCGCGCTGCATCTGGCCCGGCTGCAGCGCGGGGAGGTGGGGGATAAGGTGGTGATGGGCGATAAATGAGCGGCGGAAAGGGGATTCTCAGCCCCGCCGTCCGATCATTTCCAGCAATTTGGCGTGCAGGCTGGGATCGCCGGCGGCCACAACATTGCCGCTGGTGCCCAGGCGCAGCGGCTGGCCCTCCCAATCGGTGATGACGCCGCCGGCCCCTTCGATGACGGCCACCAGGGCTGCCCAATCATAGGGTTGCAGGCCGGCTTCCACCATCAGGTCGATGAAACCGGCAGCCAGCAGGCCGAAGGCATAGGCATCGCCGCCCCAGACCATGTAACGGCTGGCCGCTTCGGTCAGGCGGAACTCCGCATGGGCAAAGGGCATGGTCGCCGCCTGGGTGGCCAGCGCGATATCGGGGCAGTGGCGGGTGCGAATCGGCTGTCCATTCAGTGTCGTGGGCTGCCCCTTCACGCCCAGCCAGCGGTCCCCGATCACCGGCTGGTCGATAATCCCTAAAACCGGCACGCCCCGGTGCAGCAGGGCGATCAGGGTCGTGAATAGCGGCCGGCCGGTGATAAAGGATTTGGTGCCATCGATCGGGTCGATCACCCAAACATATTCGGCATTGAGTTGGCTGCTGCCATGCTCTTCCCCCAGGATGCCATCCTGGGGCCGTTCCTGCGTGAGGATGGCGCGGATGGCCGTTTCGACCTCCCGGTCGGCGATGGTCACGGGCGAGGCATCGGCCTTTACATCCACCGCAACCGGCGTGCGGTAATGCCGGCGGGCGACGGCCCCGGCGGCATCGGCACAACGGATCGCCAGTTCGACATAGGGGGCAAGATCGATGGCAGACATGGGGGTAACTCCAGACCGAAGATCACAGGCGTGCGCGCCGGTGGCGATATCCAAATAAAAAAGGGGGTGGCTGATCAGCCACCCCCTCCCTAGCATATTCCGAACGCTTTGCCGATTACGGCAGCGGTACCGGGCTGTCAGCCAGCGTGCGCAGATAGGCGATCACGGCCGCGCGATCTTCCACCTTTTTCAGGCCGGCGAAGTTCATCTTCGTACCCGGAACGCCGACCTTCGGGTTGGCGATGAACTTGTTCAGATGCTCATAATCCCAGGTGCCTTCCTGCGCCTTCATGGCGTCGGAATAGGCGAAGCCTTCGGCATGGGCATGTTTGTTGCCGACAATGCCCCACAGATTCGGGCCGACCTTGTTGGCGCCGCCCTTTTCGAAGCTATGGCAGGCCGCGCAAGCCTTGGTGAGCTTCTGACCCGCAGCCGGATCGGCAGCCGCCAGCAGCGGCGTCACCGGATCAGGCTCCGCCGGGGCGGCGGGCGCATCCGTCGGCGCGGCAGAACCACCCTGCACTTCCACCTTATAGGCGCGCTCGGTCGGATAAGTCGGGTGCATCAGCTTCCTGGAAAAGAAGCCGGCGAACAGGGCAACGAGCGTTGCCGTCAGGATCGCCATGAAAATCTTATTGAAGGTGCTGCCAGCCATCAGTCCTAATCCCTTGGGTACCCTGGGCGCGGGCACAATAACGCCAATAGACAGGCACGTCCATGCCCGCCTGTCAGGCAAACCATGCGCGTTGTTTAACGCAGGACAGGCGGTCGCACATGGAGTTTCCGCCTTGACCCAGGGGACCAAATGTCGCACGGACAGATCATCATGACGCATGCACAGAAAAATGCCCTGCCGGGCAATCCTCTGGTGGTGGTCCCGGCCCGCCTCGCTTCCACGCGGCTGCCCAACAAGCCGTTGGCCGATATTCATGGCCTGCCGATGATCGTGCATGTCTGGCGCCGCGCGGCAGAGGCCGGTATCGGCCCCGTGGTGGTGGCGGCTGCCGAACAGGCGATCGTCGATGCGGTGGAATCGGCCGGTGGCCGTGCCGTACTGACCGACCCGGACCATCCGTCCGGGTCTGATCGTATCTGGGAAGCGGTGTGCAAGGTCGATCCTGACGGCCAGCATGATGCCATCGTCAATGTGCAGGGTGACCTGCCCACCATTGAACCGGCGGCGGTGCGGGCGGTGTTCGGCCCCCTGGCCGATGCGCAGACGGATATTGCCACACTGGGCGTTGTCATCCGCGATCCGGCGGAGCGGACCAATCCCAATGTGGTGAAGGCGGTTGTGGAACTGCCCCCCGGCGGGCTGTCCGGTCGCGCGCTTTATTTCACCCGCGCCACCGCCCCCTGGGGGGACGGGCCGCTGTTCCACCATATCGGCCTTTACGCCTATCGCCGCCCCGCTCTGCAACGATTCGTCAGCCTGCCGCCGGCAGAGCTGGAGAAGCGGGAAAAGCTGGAGCAATTGCGGGCACTAGCCAATGGCATGACCATCCGTCTGGCCGTGGTGGATACCGTGCCGCTGGGGGTGGATACGGCCGAGGATCTGGAAAAGGCCCGCCGGATGCTGGCCCCCGTTTAAGAGAATCAACCGCAGCAAAGAAGATTTTAATCGCCATGCCCGCCACGACCATCGCCTATCAGGGCGCCCCCGGCGCCAATTCCGACCTTGCCTGCCGCAGTGTCTTTCCGGAGATGACCTCGCTGCCCTGCGCATCCTTTGAGGACGCGTTCGCGGCAGTGCATGAGGGGCGCGCAAGGCTGGCGATGATCCCGGTGGAAAATTCCGTAGCCGGACGGGTGGCGGATATCCACCACCTGCTGCCGCGCGGTGGTCTGCACATTATCGGCGAACATTACCAGCGCGTGGTGCATTGCCTGGTGGCCCCCAAGGGGGCGACGATGGAGGGGCTGCGGGAGGTGCACTCCCATATCCAGGCCCTGTCGCAATGCCGCACCTATCTGCGTGAACGCGGCCTAGCCCCCGTCAGCCATGCCGATACGGCCGGGGCGGCGGCTGACGTGGCCAAGTGGAACGATCCCGGTATCGCCGCCATCGCATCCGATCTGGCGGCGGAAATCTATGGGCTGACGATTCTGGCCAAGGGCATCGAGGATGCCGCCCATAATACCACCCGCTTCCTGGTGCTGGCCAAAGAGCCAGTGACGCCGCCCGTTGGCAGCGACACAGTGACCAGCCTGCTGTTCCGCGTGCGCTCCGTCCCGGCAGCGCTTTACAAGGCCCTGGGCGGATTCGCCACCAATGGGGTGAATATCACCAAGCTGGAAAGCTATCTGGTGGATGGCCGCTTCGTTGCCGCCCAGTTCTATGCCGATGTCGAAGGCCATCCCGACGAACGGCCTTTGCAACTGGCCATGGAAGAGCTGAATTTCTTTGCGCGCGAGGTGAAAATCCTCGGCGTCTATCCGGCCCACCCGTTCCGTCGGGCGGCCAATCAACAGGAAGGCCAGGATTGACGGCTGATTCCTATCAATTGGTGGCGCAGGTGGTGGGGGCGGAGGATTGCTGCCGCCTGCGCCACATTGCCGGCATGTCGCGCCGCGATGTGGCGGCGGCGCGCATCGGCCTCGCCAACAGCTATTTCGGGGTGCATGTCCGCCATGGCGCCGAGATTGTCGGCATGGGTCGCATCATTGGCGATGGTGCCTGTTGTTTCCAGATTTGCGATATCGCCGTTGATCCGGCGCATCAGGGCAGGGGGCTGGGCAAGCAGATCGTGGCAGCCCTGATGGCGCATCTGCGGGCCCATGCGCCGGCCGGTGCCTATGTCAGCCTGATCGCCGATGGCGACGCCCGCTTTCTATATGCTCAGTTCGGTTTTGCCCCAACGGCACCCGCCTCCATCGGTATGGCGCTGAACCTTTGACCGGGGACGGTGTTACCTGATGGCAAATCTCCCGGCGGGTGGGCTGGCTGCCAGCTGTCCTAAACCTATATCTTTCGGGATAAGGCACAACGCTTAACGAAATCAGACACCAACCGCCTTAAATTGTTTTTTAGGGCAGGGGTGCCCAAGGCAAGCCAGGGATAAGCCGTGATGCCGCAGGGCCAGGGAAAGAATATTCTGATCGTTGAGGATGAGTTTCTGATCGCCATCCATGCGGCCGAAGTGATGGAAGGGTTGGGATTCTGCGTGGTCGGACCGGTCGCCACCATTGAACAAGCCCTGGAACTGTTGCGGGAGGGGGCATTTGACGGGGCGATTCTTGACGTCAACCTTTCCGGTACCCTGGTCTTTCCGGTTGCCGAGGCGCTGGTTGATCGGGGTATCCCCTTCATTTTGACCAGCGGGTATGAGGCCACTGGCCTGCCGGAACGCTGGCGCGATCGCCCCCATTTGCGCAAGCCGGTGATTGAACGCGATCTGGCGCGATTGGCCGGACATGTCTTCACCGCTGACACGGCCATGGTTGCTGCGAATGCCTGATGATGGCGCCGGCCCGTCGCTGGCGGAGCCTGAAAGGGCAGACAAGATGACAAGACAACGTATCCTGCTGGTGGAAGACAGTCCGACGCAGGCCCTGCGGCTGTTGTTTCTGCTGGAGGAGCAGGGATACGAGGTGGAGCATGTGGAAAGCGCCGAAGAGGCGCTGCGCGTGCTGAACCGCACGGTCCCGCATCTGCTGATTGTCGATCATCATCTGCCGGGATTACAGGGGGCGGACCTGTGTAGACAGGTCCGTTTGCATGTCGCCACCCTTTCCATGCCCATCCTGGTCCTGACGGCGGATGAAACACCGGCCCGCCAGCGGGAGGGGCTGGATAGCGGGGCCGATGATTTCCTGCCGAAATCCACCGATCCGGCCGTGTTGATGCTGCGCGTGCGCAACCTGTTGCGCCATGCCCGCCGGGACGCCGATGTGGATGTCTTGCCACAGACGGTGTTCCGCCAACCCCGCGCGCTACTGGCTGGCTTCAACATCGACGATGCCCGCGAGCTGCAGGCCCTGCTGCTGGAAGAGGGCTGTCTGGTACAGCGCGCCAGCGATGCGGAAACGGCGCAGCGCCTGCAGGAACAGATGCCGATGGATGGTATCCTGCTGGCCGAACGGTTACCGGGGTGCGGCTGGCTGGATTTTGCCCGCCAGGTGATCGGCGGCTCGCAACTGCCACCCGCCATCATCCTGGTGATGCGTGATGTCGCCGGCGGCCAGCTGACGCAGGAGATGCTGGAAGCCGGTATCAGCGACATCTATGTGCAGGGGGCTCCCCTGGCCCCGCTGCGGGCACGGCTGCGCGCCATCATGCGGCGGCGATTTCTGGAGGAACAGAACCGCCGCCTGCTGGCCGATTTCCGGGAACGGGAAGGCCGGGCGCTGATGCTGGAGGCAGAGCGCAATGCCGCCCAGGCCCGCGCCGCCCTGGCCGACCAGTTGGCCTTTGCCAATAAACGGCTGGCCGATCAGGCCCTGATCACCAGCACCATCACCCGCAATGTGCGCACCGGTCTGATCCTGACTGATGCGGCGGGTGCCATCACCTATATCAATCCACCGGCCCAGTCGCTGCTGGGGCAGGCGCCAACAGATGCCGACCGGCATTGCCTGTTTGCCCGCTTAGGCGTGAAACTGACTGACGGTCAGCTGCCCGGCGAAATCACCGACCGTTCCGCCATGCTGACGGCTTCGGATGGGCGGAATGTGCCGGTGCTGTTTTCTGTCACCCCCCTGCCGGGGGGCGGGCCGGAGCATGATGCGGAAGCGGTGGCCCCCTCCGGCGCGGTGGTGCAGATCATCGATGTCACCGAACGGCGTCAGGCAGAGGAGCGCCAGGCCCTGTTGATGGCGGAATTGTCCCATCGGGTCAAAAACACCTTGGCGACGGTGCTGTCCATCGGGGCGCAGACGCGCCGCCGCCACACAACCATTGACGGATTCTGGTCGTCGTTTGAGGGACGTCTGCGCGCCCTGTCGGAAACCCATAACCTGCTGGCCGAACATTTCTGGGAATGGGTGCAGTTGCGGGAAGTCATCGGGCATGAGGTGACCCCCTATGCCCAGACCCCGCAGGATGTGATGCTGGACGGGCCGGCCATTGAACTACGCCCCCGCGCGGCGCTGGCCCTGGCGCTGGTTTTCCATGAACTGGCAACCAATGCCGCGAAATATGGTGCCTTCCTGAGGGCGGAAGGGCGGTTGCAGGTGACCTGGAGCCTTGGGCAGAAGGAAGGCGGCCCGCCGGTCATTCTGCTGGAATGGCGGGAAATTGGCGGGCCGCCCATCAGCCCGCCATCACAGAACGGCTTCGGCTCCACCCTGATCCGCCAGAGCATCGCCTATGAATTGCGCGGGAAATCCAGCCTGGATTTCCCGCCCGATGGGCTGCGCTGCCATTTGGAAATTCCGCTGGGGCCGGATTTGCGGGTGATCGGGCCGGCTGGCTGACCCCGCCAGTCGATACCGTTTTCCCATAGCCCCTTCCATAAACAGCATAGAAATTCGGGGGGCCGAGACCGGCCACCCTATGTTAGGTTGCCAATATGGGGGAACGGAAAGAATAACGTGATGCAATCGTTCGATGCCCGGCAGGTAGTGATAGATGCGTTCGTCGCGCGCCTGCTGGACGGCTTCCACCGGGTCTATGGCCATCTCTACCCGGAACACAGCAATGCACTGTCGACAACGGCAGTGCTGGCCATGGAAGCGCTGGTGAATTCCACCGCCCCCTATCATGATTACGAACATTCCATCATGGTCACCATGGTCGGACAGGAGATTGTCCACGGCAAAATGCTGCGGGAGGGGAATGTCACCCCCACCGAATGGGTGAATTATCTGGTGGCCCTGCTGTGCCACGATATCGGTTATCTGCAGGGGGTGTGCCCCGGCGACCGGGGGGCGGTGGCGGTGATCAATGCGGAGGGCGACACGGTGACGGTGCCGCCCGGTATGACCGATGCCTATCTCACCCCCTATCATGTGGAGCGGGGAAAGCTGTTTGTTGGCTGGCGCTTTAAGGATGACCGCATCATTGATTGCGATTTTGTCTGCACCTGTATTGAAAATACGCGCTTTCCCGTGCCGGATCATGGGGAAAAGGCGCTGGAAAGCTGGCCGGGGCTGGTTTCCGCCGCCGACCTGATCGGCCAGATGGCTGATCCGGATTATCTGCGCAAACTACCCGCCCTTTATCAGGAATTTGAGGAGATCGGCGCCAATGCGCGCATGGGGAACAAATCCCCTGCCGATCTGCGCCGCACCTATCCGGCCTTCTTCTGGAATCATGTCCACCATCATATTCTGGGGGGCCTATCCTATCTGGAAGTGACGCTGGAAGGGCGTAAATGGATTTCCAGCCTGATGTCGCACGTCTTCGTGCAGGAACATACGGCCAAGGGCAGGGGGTAAGGCCATGTTCCGTCCAGCCGATATCGTGATTGAGATGCTGTTGCGCCGCCTGTCGGAAAGCTATGCAGAGCTGTTTCCGCTGGCTCCGGCGGAATATCGGGCCGCCTTGCTGCGGGCCTGCCGCATCGGCGCCACCCATGCCGCCCGTACCGACGCGCTTTACCATAATCTGGACCATACGGTGCAGGTGGTCTGCGTCGGTGTGGAGATGCTGAAGGGCAAGATGCTGCGCGACGGCGATCTGGACGCGCATGAGGCGATGCATTTCATCGCCGCCCTGTTGCTGTTCGCCATCGGCTTCAACCGCCGGCTCTTGCCGGGTGATCAGGCGGATCGGGTGGTGATCCAGCCCGATGGCACCAGCGTGGAACTGCCCGACGGGGCAACGGATGCGTTCCTGCGCCCCTATGCGCCGGAACGCGGCATGATGTTCGTGCGCGCCCATTTCGCCGACAGTGCGATTCTGGATGCCGATCTGCTGGCCGACTACATTGATTATACCCGTTTTCCGCCATGTCCGGAGCGCCAGCCGGACCTGACCGGCTTTCGCGGGCTGGTGCGGGCGGCCCGCCTGATCGGCATGGTCTCCGATCCTTATTTCATGAAGAAGCTGAAACCCCTGACCCAGGAGTTCCAGGAATCCGGGATGCTCGGCCAGCTTGGCGTGGCCGATGTGGTGGAGTTCCGGGCCAATTATGTCCAACTGTTCTGGAACACCCTGAACCCGCTGATCTGCGAAGGCATGGAGTTGTTGGATTTCACCAATGACGGCCGCGACCGTCTGGCCTCGATGCGCCTGCATCTGCTGCGCGAAGAGCATCTCAGCGCGATCCACCGCCGCCCGACCTGACGCTTTTGCGGAAATGCGCCGAGAACAGCTTTATGAGTTGAGTATATTTTCCATAAGATAACTTATTGATAATTTTGTTGTAGGCGCAACGTTAAAATGTCAGTGCCCCTCCGCACGCCTGAAAAGCGGACGTGCGGAGGTCGAGATTGTCGTCACTCAGCGATAAACCAGCACCGGCGTTGTCGAATGGGTCAGCACCTTCACCGTCTGGCTGCCCAGCACCACGGCCGCCAAGCCGCGCCGCCCGTGGGAGGCCATGGCGATCAGGTCGCATCCTGCCTTTGCCGCTGTCTCAATGATGGCTTCATAGGGATGATCGGCCTGCACCAGCGAGGTTTCGGCAGCGACACCGGCTTTGCTGGCCGCTTCCGCTGCCGCCGAGAGCAACTTTTCCGCATGGCCAACGGCGTGGCCTTCATATTCGGCGCGCGTCTGGGCCAGCTGTTCGGTCTCTACCGAGAAGACGTGGAACGGTTCGATCACGGTCAGGACATGGACCTGGGCGCCGATTTCCTTGGCAAAGGCCACCCCCTTATGCAAGGCGGTCAAGGAAAGCTCCGACCCGTCCACTGGAATGAGAATGCGCTTGTACATCGGCTTCCTCCAACCCTGATTATTGATTACGGGTTCAGGATACGACCTATCGGTCAGAGATGCCTTGATCCAGGTCAGTTGATGCAGGTTTCCAATTCGGCGCCCCGCTTGATCAAGGTCGGGGTCACGACATAGAAGGGGCGAAAAACCACGCTAAGCAGACAAATGGAGAACATCAGGCCGTGAGGCGTTCGGTTGGCGTTCTCAGCATCCGGTAGCCATCCTGGTCGAGCTTTGCTAGTTCCGCCCAAAGGTAGTCGCCGGTGAGGTTGATGTGCTGCCAGCCCAAGGGTGCCAGATAGGGCAGCAGGTTGTCGGGAATATCCTCGCCCTGCCCGCGCAGGAACCGGATAACGCGGTCCATGTAGACTGTGTTCCACAGGATGATGGAGGCCACGACCAGGTTCAGGCCGCTGGCCCGGTGCTGGCGGCTTTCCAGGGTCCGGTCCCGCAGGCGGCCGAGCCGGTGGAAGCAGACGGCGCGGGCCAGCGCGCGCAGCAGGGCGTGGTTTGTTGCGGCCAGCGCCGCATAATCGGTACCGTCATCGCGGGTCAGCTCGCTGGTCTCCGCCACGGCGGCCTTGAATTTCTCCCAGGGAATGACCGCCTCGATGGCTGCAAAGGCATCCGTGCCCTTGTCGCGCGCATTGATCAACGCCTCGCCCACCCTGGCCAGCAACCGAACCTTGTCATTCATGGCCCGGCTGTTTGCCTGGATCGTCTCGGCCGCGCGGCGTTCCGCCCGTCGGAACAGGCCGCCGATGAGACGGTCGAACATGCCGATGATATCGTCGGTGAGCCGGGTAATGGTTTCCAGCACGGTCATCGTCAGGATGGACTGCCGGCGCAGCGGTGCCAGGGCTGACAGATGCTGAGCCGATAATCGGCCGCCCTCCCGGATCAGGAGATGGACACGATCCACATGGATGCTTTCCCGGATCGCCGGATCGATGCCGAGGGCACGCAAGACGGACAGTTGTTCAGTCAGCCTGGACATGGCGCGATGACCCGTGGCGCCGGGCGGCTGACGTGCCCAGGCCAACAGGCTCATGCCTGTATCCGGACGTTCCACCAGCAACCCGTCAATGCCCTCGCGCTGCTCCACCGTCAGGGCGGCATCGATCTGCCTTTCGAGATGACGCTCGGCCTGCAACAGGGCGGTGGCCACTAGGCGTTCGATGGTGGAGGCAGCGGGAGCCGCGACCATCCGCCGCCGCAGTTCCTCCATCAGCAGGCCGGCCAGACCCATGTCGCTGGTGGTGGCCAGCGCGACCGGGAGCAGCCATTTGGCGATCTCACGCCGGATCGGTTGCGAGAAGGTGGTGTAGCCATAGATAGCGTACAGCGCTTCGAGCTGGTCATAGCGTGTCTGCTACCGGGTGGCATATTCCGCCAGCGCGTCGGGTGGCAGGTCCAACTGATCGGCGACGAAAGACAACACCTGGGGCGGAACCAGTTCCCCCGGTCGCAGCAGCCGGCCCGGGTAGCGGAGCGCGCAGAGCTGGACGGCAAAGCCCAGTTGGTTGTGCGGTCGCCTCCGCCGAGCGACGACGGCGATGTCAGCAGGGCTCAGCGTGTGATGGCAGATCAGGTCGGTCTCCGCCGTGGGCAGCGCGAACAGCGCTTCGGCCTGGGCATCGGTCAGTACGCTGCGGCGCGGCATGGCGGCTCTGTCCCAGTTGGAGTATAGTCTGTTTTGGACAACAATCGGCCCATAGAAATCAAGGCCTTCCGGCACCAAAATCCACGAGAGTTCAATTGGGACAACGAGCCGCCATCTATTGCCGGGTTTCGACCGCCGATCAGTCATGTGAGCGGCAGGAGCGCGACCTGGCCGCTTTCGCCCGCCGCGCAGGTTATGAGGTGGCCGCGATATTCAAAGAGACCGGATCGGGAGCGAAACTTGACCGTGCCGAGCGACGAAAGGTGATGGCACTGGCCCAAGCTCGTAAAATTGACGCGGTGCTGGTCACCGAACTTTCCCGATGGGGTCGCTCGACCATCGACCTTCTCAACACGCTACGCGAACTGGAAAGCTGGAAGGTCTCCGTCATCGCCATGAATGGTATGGCCTTCGACCTGTCGTCACCACATGGACGAATGCTGGCAACCGTCCTCTCCGGCATTGCCGAGTTCGAACGCGATCTGATCAGTGAACGGGTCAAATCCGGCCTCGCCGCAGCAAAAGCACGCGGCAAGAAGCTGGGCCGCCAAACCGGTGAACGGCCAAAATCAGACCGGCTCGGGCCCAAGGTCATGGCGCTTATTGCTCAAGGGCAAAGCTATCGATGGATCGCCCGCGAACTCGGCATCAGCAAAAACACCGTCAGCGATATCGCAAAACGATTTCGAACAGAAGACTCCAAGCTTTGGAAACCACTTTCCATCAAAGAGGTTGCCCTCCTATTCGCCGGCAGCCCCTTTCCATGGTGGGTTGCCGGTGGTCACGCGATAGAGCAATTTGTTGGTTCTGCTTTCCGATCCCACGGCGACATTGATGTTATGATGTTGCGCCGAGATTCGACCGCCGCTCGAAATCTATTGTATGACTGGGATGTGTGGATGGCAGATCCGCCAGGGCAATTGCGCCCCTGGCCTAGAAACGAGACCCTTCCTGCTCATGTGTCAGACGTTTGGTGTCGAAAACATGCTGATGATCCATGGCGCTTCCAGTTGATGCTGGACGAAGCAGATGGCCCTAAATGGAGATCGCGACGCTCCCCGGCGGTCTCGATGCCTGTCGGGTCACTCGGCTTTCACAATCGAGACGGCGTTCCGGTCCTCAAGCCAGAGGTCCAACTGTTCTACAAGGCAAAAGCTCCGCGACCCAAGGACGCGCTCGACCTCGAACGCTGCCTTGCATTGATGACCAACGACCAGAAAAAGTGGCTTCGTCGTTCAATCAAAACGGCTTATGGCGATGAAATGTCTTGGCTCGCCCTGATATGAGGCCAATTCTCGCTTAGGGTGTCATTCCGCCCTCAGCCGGAACCGACCCCATTTACTGCCGCGTGTCCACGGCCGATCAGTCCTGTGAGCGGCAGGAACGGGATCTGCTGACCCTGGCCATGCGGGCGGGGTATGAGGTCGTCGGCATCTACAAGGAAACCGGGTCCGGTGCCCGGCTGGACCGGGCGGAGCGGAAGAAGGTGATGGCGCTGGCCCCGGCGCGGCTGATCGATGCCGTGCTGGTGACGGAACTGTCACGCTGGGGCCGCAGCACTATGGACCTGCTGGACACGCTGCGGGAACTGGAGGCCCGCCGCGTGTCGCTGATCGCCATGAGCGGCATGGCCTTCGACCTGGGCACGGCCATCGGTCGAATGCTGGCTACGGTGCTGGCAGGGGTCGCGGAGTTTGAGCGCGATCTTCTGCGCGAGCGAGTGCGATCCGGTCTCGCCGCCGCCAAGGCCCGGGGCAAAGTGCTGGGACGCAAGTAGGGTCAGCGGCCCAAATCCGACCGGCTGGCCCCCAAGGTGCTGGCGCTGGTCGCGGCGGGGCGCAGCTATCGGCTGATCGGTCGGGAACTGGGGCTCAGCAAAAACACTGTCGCCGACATCGTCAAACGGGACGGGGTTGTAAAAAGCACCGATGTTCTGGTTATGTCCGCTTAGCGTGGTTTTTCGCCCCTTCTATGTCTTGACCCCTGTTCGGTCTCTACCGAGAAGACGTGGAACGGTTCGATCACGGTCAGGACATGGACCTTGGCGCCGATTTCCTTGGCAAAGGCCACACCCTTATGCAAGGCGGTCAAGGAAAGCTCCGACCCGTCCACTGGAATGAGAATGCGCTTGTACATCGGCTTCCTCCAACCCTGATTATTGATTACGGGTTCAGGATACGACCTATCGGTCAGAGATGCCTTAATCCAGGTCAGTTGATGCAGGTTTCCAATTCGGCGCCCCGCTTGATCAAGGTCAAGGCCCTTCCCTTCCCGATGTGGGACGCTCCAGACCTCACAACCGGAGAGGAAGCGTGCCATGCCAGCCAAAATGAAGGCAGCCATCTTTGTTGAACCCGGCCGGATCGTGCTGGAGGACAAGCCGATCCCCGATGTGGGGCCGTTGGATGCGTTGATCCGCATCACCACCACCACCATCTGCGGTACCGATGTCCATATTCTGAAAGGTGAATATCCGGTCGCCCGCGGTCTGACGATCGGGCATGAACCGGTGGGCATTATTGAGAAGCTGGGTTCCGCTGTTACCGGATATCAGGAAGGGCAGCGCGTCGTGGCTGGCGCCATCACACCCAGCGGCCATTCCCATGCCTGCCTGTGCGGGTGCTCCTCCCAGGATGGCGCCGGTACACGCCATGGCTTCAAGCCGATGGGTGGCTGGCGCTTTGGTAATACGATTGATGGTACCCAGGCGGAATATGTGCTGGTGCCCGATGCCATGGTCAATCTCAGCCCGGTTCCTGACCATCTCAGCGATGAACAGGTGCTGATGTGCCCGGACATCATGTCGACCGGTTTTTCCGGCGCTGAGAGTGCCAGTATCCGCATCGGCGATACGGTGGCCGTTTTCGCCCTCGGCCCCATCGGGCTATGTGCCGTTGCCGGTGCCAAACTGATGGGTGCCACCCGGATCATCGGGGTGGATACGGTGCCGGAACGACTGGCCATTGCCCGCAAGCTGGGTGCCGATGATGTGGTGGATTTCCGCGCGGGTGACCCGGTGGAACAGATCATGGCCCTGACGGAAGGGCGCGGGGTGGATGCCGCCATCGAGGCGCTGGGCACCCAGGGTACCTTTGAGGCGGGCTTGCGGGTCATCCGCCCCGGTGGCACCTTGTCCAGCCTGGGCGTCTATTCCACTGACCTGCGCATTCCGCTCAGCGCCTTTTCCGCCGGTCTGGGCGACAATCGCATTGTCACCAGCCTCTGCCCCGGCGGCAAGGAGCGGATGCGCCGCTTGATGGGGGTGATCGCCTCGGGCCGGGCCGATCTTTCGGCCCTGGTGACCCATCGCTTCAAGCTGGATGATATCGAAAAGGCCTATGATCTGTTCTCGCACCAGCGTGATGGCGTACTGAAGGTTGCCATCACGCCCTGACTGTTCAAGCCCGGCTGGCCAGCATGGATGAGTTTTCCTCAGCCTTGTTGGCCGGTCTTCGCCTTTGTCGGCTTGCCCTTACCACCTTATGCTGACCCCTTCCGGACAAGGGAGGGGTGGCGGTGCAGACAGAAGCGAAACGGGACAGGGTACTGTTTCTGGTTATCCTGGCAGGGGCGCTGGTCATCAGCGCCGCCCTGGGCGCGCGCCAGACCTTTGGCCTGTTCTTGGCCCCGATCTCCCAGGAACATGCGGTCCCCCTCACCCTGGTCGCCCTTGCGGTGGCATTGCATAATCTGACATGGGGTTTTGCGCAGCCCTTTGCCGGCGCCCTGGCTGACCGGTTTGGTGCCGCACCGGTGATTGCGGCGGGCGCGCTGGCCTTGGGGCTGGGGCTGGCCATGACCGCCCTGTTCTCCGGCGCCCTGCCTCTGATCCTGGGCATGGGGCTGCTGGTCGGGCTGGGGATCAGTTGCACCAGCTTTGGTGTGGTGATGACGGCAGTGGGCAAGCGCGCCCTGCCGGAACAGCGCAGCATGGCCATGGGGATTGTCAGCGCTGGCGGTTCGGTGGGGCAGGTGTTGATGGTACCGCTGGCGCAGATGGTCCAGGCGGGTTGGGGGATGCAGGCCGGGCTGCTGGCCCTTGTTACCGTGGTGCTGGCAGTGGCCCCGCTGGGCCTGTTGCTGGATGGTCGCTACCGGGGGGTAAAGCCGGCTGAGGAAAGCATACAGACGACGCAACCGCCAGCGCTGCCGATGCGCCAGGCCCTGCTGTCGGCCTGGAATCATCCAGGATACCGTCTGCTGACGCTGGGCTTCTTCACCTGTGGCTTTCAGCTGGCCTTCATCGGCACCCATCTGCCCGGCTATTTGCAGCTCTGCCATATGCCGGCCGGCCTCAGCGCCACGGCCCTGGCGCTGATCGGCCTGTTCAATATGGCAGGAAGCTGGATCTGTGGCTGGCTGGGCGGGCATTTCCGCCAGCATCATGTGCTGGGCTGGCTGTACCTGCTGCGGGGGGCTGCCATCGCCCTGTTCGTGCTGGCACCCAAGACGGAATGGTCGGTGATGCTGTTTGCTGCCATCATGGGCATGGCCTGGCTGGGCACGGTGCCGCTGACCAGCGGGTTGATCGCCCGCTTCTTCGGTGTCCGCCATCTGGGCACCCTGTTCGGCATCTGTTTCATGAGCCATCAGGTCGGCTCCTTCATCGGGGCCTGGGCCGGGGGTGTCGTCTTCGACCTGACCGGTTCCTATGACCTGATCTGGGCGGCAACGGCCTTGTCCGGCGCCATGGCTGCGGCCCTGCATTTCCCCATCAAGGACCGACCGGGCCCCATCGCCACGCAGCCAGCCTGAAAAGCAAAGCGCCGCCGGGGCGAGCCGGCGGCGCTGCGGTTACGAACCGAAAAGAAGGGTCAGTGCTTCGGTTCCTCGCTGATTTCCACCGGTGCCATGCGGGGGGTGAGCAGATGCACCACCAGCAACGCCAGTAGATAGGCCGTAGAGGCGACGATGAAAATCGGCGTGTAAGTACCAACCTTGTCCAGCACCCAGCCGGCATATTTGGCCATGGCCATGCCGCCGATGGCCCCCAGCATCCCGCCGATGCCAACCACCGAGCCCACCGCCGCGCGGGGGAACACATCGCTGGGCAGCGTGTAGAGATTGGCGGAAAAGCCCTGATGCGCTGCCGTGGCCAACCCAATGATCAAGACTGCCACCCACAGCGTATCGGCATTGGCGGCAAAGGCCACCGGCAGGGCGAACAGGGCGCAGATCAGCATGGCCAGCTTGCGGGCGCGGTTGATGCTGTAGCCGCGATGCATCAGGCGGGAAGACAGCCAGCCACCGGCCACACTGCCCACATCGGACAGCAGATAGATGGCGACCAGCGGGATACCAAAGGTCTTCAGGTCCAGCCCATGCCGCTTGGCCAGGAAATCCGGCAGCCAGAACAGAAACATCCACCAGATCGGGTCAATCAGGAACTTGCCCAGCGCATAGGCCCAGGTTTCCCGCACCCGTAGCAGCCGGAACCAGCCGATCCGGTGCCCCGGATCGGGCGGATCGCTGCTGATATAGGCCAATTCCGACTGAGTGACCTTGGGGTGCTTGGAGGGATGGCGATAGAGGATCAGCCACAGGGGCAGCCAGATCAGGCTGAACAGGCCGGTGACAATGAAGGCCATCTCCCAGCCCCAGGCCAGGGTGACAGCCGGCACAATCAAGGGAGTGGCGATGGCGCCGATATTAGTGCCGGCATTGAAAATGCCGGTGGCAAAGGCCCGTTCCTTCTTGGGGAACCATTCGGCCACCGCCTTGATGCCTCCCGGAAAACCACCGCCTTCGCCCACACCCAACACGATGCGGGCCAGGATAAAGCCCATCAAATCGCGGGCGGCCGCGTGGGCGAAATGGCCAATGGTCCAGATGGTGAACGCCAGGGCGAACCCCAGCCGCGCGCCCAAACGATCCACAATATTGCCAAAGACGATATAAGCAATGGCGTAACTGGCCTGAAACCAGAAGATGATGTTGGCATAGTCGGTTTCCGACCAGCCCATTTCTTTGGAAAGGGTGGGTTTCAACACCCCGATCATTTGACGATCAACATAGTTGATGGCCATCGCTGCGAACAGCAACGCTACAACAACCCAACGATAGCGGCCGATCGGGGCCGTCGGTTGTGGAACATCATTCACGCCCGACATGGGTTTCCTCCCTGAATGACATGGTCACGGGCGAAAGCATGTCCGCCCCAGGCTGACACCAAAGGGGGTTGACCTCCCCCTTTATTCGCTTTCCATGCCGCTCTATTCACGAACGGCGATAGTTTTTCTTATTCCAGTGGCTGGGCGGGGACAAAACGAACTTTCAGTTCTCCCACCCCTTCCATCGTCACCAATGCCTCGTCACCCGGTTCCACCCGATGGACACCGGTGATGGCGCCGGTGGAAATCCAGGCCCCCTGTGGCAAAGTGATCCCGCGCTGTCCCAGATTGCGCAGCAAAAAGCGGAGGGCGCGGCCCGGCCCGCCGGGAATGGCGGTCAGCGGCTTCTGACCGATCCGTTCGCCATTCACCAGGGTTTCCACCTGCAAAGCCGGCGGTTCCGGGCCCAGCAGCGTTTCCAGATCGCCCGCCAGCCGCTGCCCGATAACCACCCCGGCATTATTGCCAAAGTCGCTCACCACCACGGCCGGCCCCAGATCATTGATGGCGGACAGGGGGCTGCCCGCCGGTTCAATGCCCAGATGGGCAGCGGCAACCAGGGGGGCCAGCGGTGCATCTTCCGCAATACTGCCAGGGGCAATGTCACAGGCGATCTGCAGCAGAAGTTCCGCCTCCACCGCCGTGAAGCCGCCCTCGATGGCGCGGATATCGACAATCTCGCCCGGCTCTGCCGTGCGGATGGTACGGGCGAAGATCGGGCCCGCCAACCGCTCCTGCGGATAAAGGTCCCGGACGCCGGGAGCGATAAAGCCGACCTTCCAACCCGCAACCGCATCCGGCCACTCCTGGATGGCCGCATTCTGAATCAAATAGGCCGCTTCCAGCGTTGCCGGAATCTGCCCCGGATAATCCGGCAACGAACGCCCTGCCCGGCGCGCTTCACGAAAGGCGCGCCGGATGCCGGCTGTCAGATCATCGCCATCGTCAGGCATTCACGCCCTCCCCGCTTATTGTCTTCAGCCTGGGCCGAAGAGATTGTCATTCGTTCCAAAAAGGACTATAGGAAACCGGTGTCATTTACAAGACACCAAATTGAATTTATCGCCGAACCTGGCGAGAGGGAGGATCGTTCAGATGAACATTGTAAAGACCCGCCGACCGGCTGCCCGCTCCTTACCGGCCCGGCTGATGCTGGCCACGGCGCTGGCCCTGGTGGCGCTGCCTTTCTCCACCGCCATGGCGGTGCCGCCCGTCACCCAGGTTGCGGCCACCACCACCGGCAAGCTGGCCTTCCCCGGCGCGCTGGGCTGGGCTGCCGATACGGTTGGCGGCCGGGGCGGTGAAATTATCAAGGTCACGACATTGGCCGCCGATGGCCCCGGCTCCCTGCTGGAAGCGTTGAATCACAAGGGCCCGCGCACCATTGTTTTCGAGGTGGGGGGCGTCATTGATCTGGGCAATAAGACCGTCAAGCTGACGGAGCCCTTTGTCACCATTGCCGGCCAGACCGCCCCCTCTCCTGGCATTACCCTGATCAAGGGCGGCATGGATATCGCCGCCCATGATGTGATCATCCAGCATATCCGCATCCGCGTGGGTGAGGCGGGTCAGCCCAAGCGCAGTGGTAATGATCATGACAGTATCAGCACCATTGGCGGTGCCTATAATGTCATTGTCGATCATTGCAGCCTAACCTGGGCCACAGATGAAAATCTCTCCGCCTCCGGCCCGCGTTTCAAGGGAAATACGCCGGAAGAATGGCGGCGCAACACCTCCCACCGTATTACCTTCTCCAATAATATTATCGCCAACGGCTTACGTTACTCAACCCATGCCAAGATTGAGCATTCCAAAGGGTCGCTGATCCATGACAATGTCACGGATATTCTGATCTATGGCAATCTCTACGCCCATAATGTCGAACGCAACCCCTTCTTCAAGGGCGGTGTTCACGGCGCAATTGTCAATAATCTGATCTATAATTCCGGACAGCGGGCTATTCATTACAATCTGATGGCCGAGGAATGGGGCAATATGCCTTATCAGGTCGGTAAGATGACCGCCGTGGGCAACGTGTTCCGCGCAGGTCCGGATACGCCGGCGCATATGGCCTTCCTGATGATCGGCGGTTACGGCGATCTGGAATATTACGGCAAGGATAATATTGCCGTCGATCAGACGGGCAACCCGATTCAGCAAATCGGCCGCTATACAACAGCCCCGGCCAAGGTGATTGAGCTGAAGCGGGCCGAGATTTGGCCGGAGGGATTGACCGCCATGCCGGCCACGGCGGTGCAGCAGCATGTACTGTCGCAGGTCGGGGCCCGCCCTTGGGACCGCGACAAGGAAGATGTGCAGTTGATTTCCGATGTGGCCGAGGGGCGCGGCAACATTATCGATAGCGAAAATGACCTGCATGGCTATCCGCAACAGGTGCCCAGCGCCAAAATCTTCAATCCCGATGATTGGAATCTGGATGATATGACGCCGAAGCGGCCGGACGTGCTGGACAGCGCCACCAAGGCGAAGGGAACGTGATTGTGGCTGGGGAGGCGCCGAATGGTGCCTCCCCTTTCCGTCTCAACGAACAATATCTGCCAGATATGTCTCCAGCGCCGTATAGCCGTCCGGGCCCGGCCGTCGGCTGTCAGCCGCGTCATGGGGATCAAGGCCGCGCTCCTGTTCAACAGCGTCGGGAATGCCGTCGCCATCACTATCCAGGGGACCGCGTATTTCCGGCAGCGACGGCCAGCCGCCAACATCCTGCTGGCTGTTGATCACCTCCCCCTTGCCGTCCCGCACCTGTGCCAGCACCCGCTGATCCACCGGGTCACGCCGCAGGGACGCGCCTGCATAGGCCAATACTTTGCCCTGGGCGGTCAGCGCATCCTGTGTAGTAACCGGTGACACCTCCGCCGGTTGGCTGAGACGATAGCCGTCGCGCTCACTCCCCATCACCAGGGACCAGGGGTCGGCTGGCACCGCCCCCGCCATGGCATTGCCCTGAAAGAAGGCCCGAGCGAGCGGCGCCGATTCCCGGAAGGCCATCTGTCCCTGGCTGCCGGGACCGGGAAGATAGGCGTTATTGATGAAATTATACGTCGTTATCGCGTTCTTATCGACATTGTATCCGCCGGCTTCTCCGTGCCAGTCATAAAAGACATTGTTGCGGAAATCCATGATGGCGCCGTCCGGGTCGGCATCCGCCTCAATGAAGTTGCCGGGGCGAGGCATCCGTGATTTGTGATGGGCCCACAAATTATGGTGGAAACTATAGCGCGCACCATAGGAGCCGCGGACCAGGCTGCCATAGCCATGCTCCCCCTTGCTATGAACGGATTTGTTCAAGCTTTCGCTGATCAGGCACCATTGTACTGTGACATGGTCCAACCCCTTCATGTCCGGCTTCCATTTCTGGGAGACCGACAGGGTTTCATCCACCGACCAGCTGGCGGAAATATGGTCCAGAATGATGTACTGCCCGTCGGTGACGGACACAGCATCATCCTCTGTCCGGCTGAGATCGCCCAGGCGGACGCGTAAATAACGCATCGCCACATGGTTGGCCGCAATGATCAGCGGCTGGTCCGCCAGGGTGATGCCATCGCCCGGCGCGCTCTGGCCCGCAATGGTGATGAAATCATTATGTATTTTCAGCGGTTTTTTCAGGTGGATGGTCCCGGAAATGGCAAAGACCACCATACGGGCCCCGGTTGCCTCCACCGCTGCCCGTAGGCTGCCGGGGCCAGCATCCTCCAAGTTGCTTACGATATGCACGGCCCCTGCCCGGCCGCCTACAGCATAGGCACCCGCCCCTTCCGCACCGGGAAAGGCCGGAATGGGACCGGGGGGAACCTGCGGGAAAGGCACGGCGGCCGGGGCCACACCGCCGACCATTCCCCAGAAAAGCGCGCTGAGTAAAATCCGCCGCATGGGCTCTCTCCAGGCCGATTGATGGCACAGAAAAACGGCCATCACTGACAGGCAGTGATGGCCGAAGGCAAAGGAAACGGGAAGGCGGAAATCAGTACTTGTAGCTGGCACCCAGGAAGAACTGCCGACCGCTATGGACATAAGTGTCCATGGCCTGCAGGTCACGACCAACCCACTTATCATCATACTGGTCGGTCAGGTTGATCGCCTCGAAGGAGACGGTGAGGTGCTCATTGATATTGTATGAAGCATTCAGATCGAGGTTGAACGTGGAATTCTTGCCACGGACATCGATATTGTTACCTGGCGCCACATTGGTCAAATAGGCATCGCGGAATGAACCGGACACACGGACGCTGAACTTCTCCGTTTCATAATAAAGCGTTGCGTTCAGGGAGTTCGGGGACAGGTTTACCAGCGGCTCCGTCCGTTGGACATTGGTGGCCCCGTTCGGCAGGTTATAGACAATGTTCGACTTAACATGGGTATAGTTGAGGATACCACCCAGATTGTCGAACGGTGCCGGCAGGAAAGTGAAGGGCTTCTGCACACTGATTTCAAAGCCTTTCAGCGGCCCACCTTCGGTATTTTGTGCCCGTGTCACGGTATAAAGATTATCCAACTCTGCGGCTGGCAGCGATTCCAGGGGCAATTCCACCGTGCGGAGTACCTGGGTACTGGCTACGTTCTGGATATAGGTCTTGATATCCTTGTAGAAGTAACCGACGGAAACCAGGGTCTCGCGGTCCGGATACCATTCCAGGCCGATATCCACCGTATTGGCGCGGTAGGGTTCCAGATCCGGATTACCGATGGTCAGGGTCTTGGACTGGGTATTGATGGAGCCGCCCGGCGTCAGATCCGGCAGGCGCGGCCGCGCCATCACCTTGCCGGCGGCGAAGCGGACGAAGACGTCTTCCGTGGCTTCCACGGACACGTTCATCGATGGCAACGTGTCCCAGTAGCTGCGATCCGTGGTCGTCGGACGGCTGCCGACATAACCAAAGGCGTTCTGTTCGGTTTTTACCCGGCGCAGACCGATATTACCGCGGACCGCCTTACCCATCACCTCAAAGTTGAAATCGGCCTGACCGTAGAAGGCCAGATCCTTTTCCGTCACGTCGCGGTTCTGGCCAAGCTGATTATCCTTGGACAGGGTGAAATTACCGAACTGGTTGGTGCAGTTGCAGTAAATGCCCAGAATATCACTGATCTTATCCAGATCGGGGACAATCCAGCTGCTGGGTGTACCTGCCGGCATGTCCATATGGCGACCGAAGCCGGAGAACAGCTTGGAGATTTGCGCCACACTGGTGCCAGCTGGAAGAGCAACAGCATTTTCATTGATGCGCCGCCATTCCTCCGTCTTGAAATCATACTTCTTCCAGGCAAAGCCGGTCTTCAGGGTCACATTATCAGTCGCATCCCACAGCAGGTCAGCGCGATAATTGACAAACTCGTTCTTCGTCTTGTTGGGACGCATCCGGATCAGGGACGCATCACCCTGGGCGGAAGAGCTGCTCCAGGCCCAATTGGCCGGGTTGGTGACGTCAAAACCATAATCAAAGCCCGGCAGCTTCTTATTACCGGTGAAATCATAGCTGTATCCGTTGGAGTTATAGCGCTCCAGCGAGACGGTGGTCTGTTCAGGATTATCCTGCGTGTTGCTGGACCAACCGGCCAGCAGTTTCAAAGTAACGCTCTCGCCAATCCCCTGGTCCAGCCCTACCGAATATTGCAGGAAGTCAGCATTCAGCTCATCCCGACGGAATTCGGTGCGCATATCGACACCGTTGAAACGCCCCTGGACCAGGGCATTCTTATCATCAATGACACCGCTCACCACGTCGGTGCCGCCCATGCCGGCAGCACCGGTACGGCTGAAGGAAATGGCCTCCAGATATTGTTCTGTGCGATTCTGCTTCAACTTGGCGTAAAGAACATTCAAATCGATGCGGGTATTATCGAAAGGCTGCAGCTGGATCGCCCCCGTCAGGCCCAGGCGGTCCTGATCATAATCCAGCCGCCCATAGCGCGGAATACGCGGATGCCAAGCCTGCTGTGCGGCCAGATTGGCCGGCACGCTGCGGAATTTCGTGTTGGGGTTGGGCGCCGTGGTCGGGCTGGGAACCGGCACCTCCCAACGGGTGGTCGAAGCCCCCTCTTCAAACACATTGCGTGTGGAATAGGCTGCCGACGCCAGCACACCAATCTTGTCGTCCAGGAACTTATCAGCAACCAGAAGGGTTGCGCGCGGATTATATTTCTTCGACAGGTCGTTATAAGTACCCTTAGCCGAAGCGGCGAAGGTGAAATCCTTATAATCAAAGGGCTGCCCCGTCTGCAAATCGACCGTGGCACCCAGCGAACCCTCTTCAATCTCCGCCGATTGCGACTTGTTCACCTTGATATTGTTGAACAATTCAGAAGCGAAGATGTTGAAATCGAAACCGCGGCCGCGGTTCGCACCGCCGGAACCATCGGTGCCGCCGGTGGTGGCCAGCGCCTCCAGCCCGTTCAAACGCACGCGGGTGAAATCAGAGGAAAGGCCACGCACCGTAATGGTACGGCCTTCGCCGCCATCACGATCAATGGCAATGCCGGGAATACGCTGCAAGGATTCCGCCAGATTGAGATCAGGGAACTTGGCGATATCTTCCGCATTCACCGCGTCGACGAAGTTGCTGGCGTTCTTCTTGGTTTCAATCGCGCTGGCAAGGCTGCCACGGAAGCCGGTAACAACGATTTCTTCCAGTGTATTGTCACCGGCCTCTTGCGCCGAAACAGGGGCGGCCAGGGCCGCCGCGCAGGAGGCCGCCATCAGCCACATCGGCGCTTGCCGATAGTGCCGCCCGATAGTCTGCCGCCCCAACGTGTTCTTTTTCATTTCCATTCCTCCCAATTCGGCCGCTTTGGCGCAGGCCAGATTTATTGCCGCGAACAAAAGAGCATGAGAGATGCAAAGATCGCGTTTGTAAGATAAAGGCGCGCTCCCCAGCACCGCCAGCCATCCAACCCGACCGGATGACTTTGTTCTTATGTTCCGGCTTGGCTTAAGTAACCGGTGTCATAACCGGATCATGATCTGGATACACAGTGATGTCAATGCGCAGAAGTCATTCAAACCGCACCGGAACTTGATCCGGTGCCAGTGTCGTTTTTATGCAACCGTTACCGCGCCAGCCAGCCGCCATCGACGGCCAGGACATGGCCCTGGACATAGTCGGCGGCACGGCTGGCCAGGAACACGGCGGCCCCGCCCAGATCATCCGGCTCGCCCCAGCGGCCGGCGGGGATGCGGGCCAGGATGTCGCGGTTGCGGTTTTCATCCGCGCGCAGGGCCTCGGTATTGTTGGTGGCGAAATAGCCGGGTGCGATGGCATTCACATTAATGCCCTTACCGGCCCATTCATTGGCCAGCAGCTTGGTCAGCCCCGCCACGCCGGACTTGGATGCCGTATAGCTGGGCACCCGGATGCCCCCCTGGAAGCTCAACATCGAGGCGATGTTGATGATCTTGCCGCTGCCCCGCGTCAGCATATGCTTGGCGGCCGCCTGCGACAGGAAGAAGACGCTTTTCAGGTTGGTATCGATCACATCATCCCAATCGGCCTCGGTGAAATCCACCGCGTCGGCCCGGCGGATGATGCCGGCATTATTGACCAGAATGTCCAACTGGCCGAAATGGGCCAGCGTGTCGGCCACCAACCCCGGCAGCCCATCCATCTTGGACAGGTCGGCCGTCAGTTGCAGGCAGCGCCGGCCAGCGGCTTCCACTGCAGCTGCCGTTTCACCGGCATCGCGGCGGGCCACGGTAACAATATCGGCCCCAGCGCGGGCGAGTGCTATGGCCAGTGACTGGCCCAGGCCGGTATTGGCCCCCGTCACCATCGCCACCCGGCCGGTCAAATCAAACGGGTTCATCGGCTTTTTCCTCTGGAAGATAGGCAACAGGATGGCAGGGGGGCCAACGCGCGCCCCCTGCCCCTTACGCCAGCTGGCAGATATCCAGCACCTTCATGTCGGTATAATCCAGATTCTCGCCACCCATGGCCCAGATGAAGCCATAGGCACGGGTGCCGGAGCCCATATGGATGGACCAGGGCGGGGAGATCACCGCCTCATGGTTCTTCACCACAATATGGCGCATGGCATCCGGATGGCCCATGTAATGGAACACGCGATCCTGCTCCGGCAGGTCGAAATAGAAGTAAATCTCCGAGCGGCGTTCATGCAGGTGCGGCGGCATGGTATTCCACACCGAGCCTTCCTTCAGGATCGTCACGCCCAGCAGCAACTGGGCCGAGGCGCAGACACCCGGCACGATATATTGATAGATCGTGCGCTCGTTGGAGGTCTCCAGGGCGCCGCGCTGCAGCGGGTTGGCCTTTTCGATCGGCAGATGCTGGATCGGCAGGGCGGCATGGGCCGGCGTGGAGGCCAGATAGAACAAAGCCGGGTTGGCGGCATCATCCGAGGCAAAGCTGACAGCGACAGAACCCATCGGCACATAGAGCCCGTCGCGGGGGCCCATGGTGAAGCTCTGGCCATCGACGGTGATGCGCCCAGGACCGCCGACATTGACGATGCCCAGCTCCCGCCGCTCCAGGAAGGGGCGGCCGACAGCGGCGGCGGGTTCGGTCTGGGTGGGCAATTCCAGAATGCCATCCACCGGGGCGGCCCCGCCGATGACAAAACGCTCATTATGGGAATAGTTCAGCACCACCCGACCCGGCTGAAAAATCTCCGTCACCAGATAACGGTTACGCAGGTCACCCGTATTCGCCGCTTCCAGGCTGTCCGGATGCGTGGCGTGGAACGTCTTCTCAAACATCGAATGTCTCCCCCCAGGAAGGTTTTAGCCGCGTGGGTCCGCAGGCAGATTATTCAGGCGATAGGCACGGCGCGGCAGCGTCCAGGTCAGGTCAAAGGCCAGTTCTGCCGCCTCATCCTCATCCAGCCGCTGTTCCGTCACCAACCGCGCCAGGAAGGCGCTATCCACCCGGCGGGCCACGTCGTGGCGGGCGGGGATGGAGAGGAAGGCGCGGGTATCGTCGTTGAAGCCGGCGGTATTGTAGAAGCCGGCGGTTTCCGTCACCTGCTCCCGGAAGCGGCGCATCCCTTCCGGGCTGTCATGGAACCACCAGGCCGGCCCCAGGGTCAGGCATGGATAATGGCCGGCCAGCGGCGCCAGCTCACGCGCATAGACCGTTTCATCCAGGGTGAACAGAATGATGGACAGGCGCGGATCATTGCCATGCGCACCCAATAGTGGGCGCAGCGCCTGGACATATTCGGTCTGGCGCGGAATATCGGCACCCTTGTCACGGCCGTAAGCCGCGAAAAGCTGTGTGTTATGGTTGCGGAACGAACCGGGATGGATCTGCATCACCAGACCGTCATCCAGGCTCATCCGTGCCATTTCGGTCAGCATCTGGGCGCGGAACAGCTCCGCCTCCGCAGCATCGGCCTTGCCGGCCACCACCTTGGCGAACAGGGCTTCCACCGCCGGGCGCGACAGGTCGGCGGTGGCGGCGGTGGGGTGGCCATGGTCGCTGGCCGTCGCCCCCATGGCGATGAAATCAGCGCGGCGCTTGCGGTGGGCAAGCAGATAGCCGTCCCAGCTTTCCACATCCTCCCCCGTCATATTGCCAAAGCGCGCCAGGGCCCCGGCGAACTCCTCATGCTCCGGATCGACGACGGAATCGGGTCGATAGGTGGTCACGACATTGCCATGCCAGCCCTCCGCCCGCATGGCGCGGTGATGGGGTAGCTCATCCACCGCCCCTTCGGTGGTTGCCAGCAGGGCGATGCGGAACCGGTCAAACAGGGCGCGGGGACGGAAAGCCGGCGTGGCCAGGGCGGCAGTGATGCCGTCATAATACTCATCAGCCGTTTCCGTGGAGAGTGCCTGGGTGAAACCAAATACCTCCCCGAACACATGGTTCAGCCAGATGGAGGAAGGCGTGCCCCGGAACAGGTGGAAATGGCTGGCGAACAGCCGCCAGGCCTCCCGCGGGTCCGCCCCGCTCGGCCCCTGGCGCGAGGGCACACCCAGCTTTTCCAGCGGAATCCCCTGGCTGTAGAGCATCCGGTAAAGATAATGGTCTGGTGCCAGCAGCAGCGATGTCGGGTCGGTCCAGGCGGCATTTTCCGCAAACCAGGCCGGGTCGGTATGGCCATGCGGGCTGATGATCGGTAGGTCACGGATTTCGGCATAAAGCCGCGCGGCCACCGCGCGAGCTGCCGGATCGGACGGAAACAGACGTTCCGGGTGCAGGCGCAACGTTTTCGCCACCGCAAATCCCCCCTTGTCGCCCCCCGTTATGCCGGGATGGAGCTTCTGCCAGAATGATCACCGGCATCTTGTAGGCTTCGATGGTAACCGGTGTCAACGACGGTCGCAAGTAATTTGATGCTGGTCGTACCAGGATGTGAAATCGCTGTTCGCCTCACCCTTTCGGGGGGGCCGTCGATGAACGGATGGTCAGCCGCGCCTCATAGGCGGGGGCCGCGCGCCGGCGCTTGGTTTCCTGGTTATCCAGCAGCAATTCGGCCGCACTGCGCCCCATGTCGCGGATCGGCCAACGTACCGTGGTCAGCGGTGGCCACATGCGCGATGCCAGCGGCGTATCGTCAAAGCCGATCACCGACAGGTCTTCCGGGATGCGCAACCCGCGCAGATAGGCAACATGGTAGAGCCCGGCCGCCATTTCATCATTGGAGGAGAAAATGGCAGTCGGTCGCGGCTCCAGGCTCAACAGCCGTTCGGCAGCCGCCACACCAGATTCAAAGGTATAACCGCCGCGCACAATATGATCAGGGGACAGCGTGATGCCCCGCTTATCCAACTCACCGCAGAAACCTTCCAATCGCTCCCGCGCGGAGCGGTAACCTTCCGGCCCGGTGATGACGGCGATTTCCTTATGCCCCAGATCAAGCAGATGGGCGGCCGCCTGGGCCGTGCCAATCCGATCGTTGGAGGCGACCATATGCGCCGGCTCATCCAGCGCGGCGGAGGCGATGCGGACATGCGGGCAACCCAGTTCCCGCAGCATCGCCACCAGGGCATCATTCTCTGACACCGGGGGCAGCAGCACGACGCCGGCCAGCTTCTGCCGTTCCACAAAGGCGCGGATATCGTTGAACAGTGACGGGCTGCCCCGGTCGCAGGGATAAACCACCAGCTCAAATTCCGACCCGCGCAGCCGATCGAGAATGCCATATTGCGAGATGACGATCGTTTGCGCGTTCGGGTTGTCATAGATCAGCCCGATCAGGAAGGAGCGGCGAAAAGCCAGACCGCGCGCCTGCGGGTCTGGCACAAAGCCGCTTTCCGCGATGGCGGCATTCACGCGCTGCCGCGTCTCCTCACTGACCAGGGAGGAACCGTTGATCACGCGGGAGACCGTTTTCTTCGATACCTCCGCCATCCGGGCGATATCGTTAATGGTCGGTCGGCGTTTCGGCACCGGGGCGGTACGCTCTTGGGGGGCCGACAGATCGCTGTCCGACATGGTTTCCGTTTCCTGATCCTGGGCTGAACCGCCGGCCACCTCTTGCGGGCAGCCTTAGCGGTTCAATCTCATATAGTAATAGGGAGGCTTGGGCGAAAGCAATCGATCGCCTCAGCCTGCCAGCGCGCGCGCCACCGCCTCCGCATCGCCCGGTGCCAGGGCGGCATAGGCGCTTTCCAGTGCGTGCCGGAAGCGGGCATCCGCCGCCAGGGCGGGCGGGAACACCGCGTCGAGTGCCAGGAAGGCGGCGACATCGCTGCCTGCCTCCCCCTTGGTGCCGGCTGCAATGGTCAGCAACCGTTCCGCCAGCGGATCGACCAGCTTCGGCTGGCCCGGCTGGGCGCGCTGGCGCAGGAAATGCAGCCAGCCCGCCACGGGCAGGCAGAGCGCATCCACCGCCCTGCCCTGCGCCAGTGCATCGGCAATGGTGCCCAGCAGGCGCACCGGCAGCTTCTGCGACCCATCCCAGGCGATCTGCGACAGCAGATGCCGGATGCCCGGATTGGCAAAGCGGGCCAGGATCGCGCTGATATAGACATCCAGATCGAACCCATCCGGGGCTGGCACCGTGGGGGCAATATCCTCCCGCATCAACCGCTCAACAAAGCGGGACAGCAACGGGTGCCCCACAGCATCGGCTACGCTTTCCAGCCCCAGCAGCAGGCCCAGATAGGCCAGGCTGGAATGCGGGCCGTTCAGCAGGCGCAGCTTGGCGCGCTCGAACGCCGCCACATCGCTGGTCATCTGCACGCCGACACTTTCAAAGGCGGGGCGGCCATTGCAAAACCGGTCCTCCACCACCCATTGGGTGAAGGGTTCCCGCTGTACCGGTGCGGCATCCGCCACGCCCAAGGCCTCGGCAACGCGGGCCTTCAGCGCCTCATCCGTGGCCGGCGTGATACTGTCCACCATGGTGCAGGGGAAGGCCCCTTCCGCCTCAATCCAGCGGGCCAGGGCGGGGTCCAGCCGGTCGGTAAAATCCACCAGCGCCCGGCCCAGTTTGCGGCCGTTGTCAGAAAGATTGTCGCAACTGACCACAGTGAACGGGGGCAACCCATCGGCATGGCGCAGGCGCAACCCCTCCACCAGCCAGCCAATCAGGCTGGTGGGGGCCTGCGGGCTGGCCAGATCGGCGCGGATGGCGGGGTGATCGGCATCCAGCAGGCCGGCGCCGTTCAGGCAATAGCCCTTTTCCGTCACCGTACAGGTGACGATGCGGGTGGCCGGATTGGCCAGCCGGGCCATCACGGCGGCCCGGCTGGTGGGGGCGTGCAGCACCTCCCGGATTGCGCCGATGACGCGGTATTCCGCCTTTTCGCCCAAGGTAGCCAGCGTGTAGAGCCCCTGTTGCGGTGTCAACGCATCGGCAATATCGCGGCTGTTGAGCGAAATGACGGAGAGCGCCCAGTCGCCCCCCTGTTCCAGCACACTGTCAATATAGCTGGCCTGATGGGCACGGTGGAACGCGCCGGGGCCGATATGGACAATGCCGATCCCGACCGCTGCCCGGTCATAGGCGGGACGGCGAATGGCGGCGGGCAAGCCGGCAAGGCTGGTGTCGGTCAGTCGGCTCATAAGGTCACCCCACTTTTCCACAAGGCGATTTCACGTTCGCCATTGGTTTCATTTCGGGCCGGTACACCGCTGGCGGTGACGGCAATCAGGTCCAGCAACCGGTCGGTTGCCGCCTCCATCCCGCCTGCGCCCAATACCGTTCCGGCATCGAAATCGATCCAGCGCGGCTTGCGGCTGGCAAGGTCGCTATTGGTGGCAATTTTCAGCGTCGGCACGGGGAAGCCCAGCGGCGTGCCCCGCCCGGTGGTAAACAGCAGCAGCGTGGCCCCCGACGCCACCAGGGCGGTGCAGGAAACCGCGTCATTGCCGGGCGCTTCCAGCAGGGCAAGGCCCGGTCCGCTGACCCGGCCGCCATAGGGCAGCACCTGGGTGACGATTGCCCGCCCACCCTTTTGCACGGCCCCCAGCGATTTTTCTTCCAGGGTGGTGATGCCACCGGCCTTGTTGCCGGGGGATGGGTTTTCATGCACTGGTTGGCCATGGTTCAAGAAATAGCGTTTGAAGCCATTCACCACGCCGACCAGATCATCAAACACCTGCCGGCTGGCGGCACAGCGCATCAACAATTCTTCAGCGCCGAAAATCTCCGGGATTTCGGTCAGCACGGCCGTGCCGCCGCCTGCCGTCAACCGGTCTGTCACCCGGCCCAATAGCGGGTTGGCCGTCAGGCCGCTGAACCCGTCCGATCCGCCGCATTTCAACCCCAACACCAGATCAGACAGGGGGCAGGCTTCCCGGTGGTCCCCCTCCGCGATGGCGACCAGTTCTTCCACCGCCGCCAGCCCCTCCTCCAGCTCATCCCCCACCTTCTGGGCGGCGAAGGCGCGCAGGCGAGCGGCGTCACGGTGCGGCATCTCCGCCAGCAACCGGTCCAACTGGTTGGATTCACAGCCCAGCCCCACCAGCAGCACGCCGCCGGCATTGGGATGCTGGGCCAGGGCGGCCAGCACCGACCGCGTATGGTCCAGATCATCGCCCAATTGCGAACAGCCAAACGGGTGCGGGAAGGCATGGACCCCATCCACGCGGCCAGCAAAGCGGCGATTGCCTTCCTCTGCGATCAACCGGGCCGTGTTGGCGACACAGCCCACGGTGCACAGCACCCAGATTTCATTGCGCGTACCCACCCGCCCGTCGGGGCGGCGGTAACCCTGGAAGGTCGGCAAGACCCCAGCAACCGCAGGCGATGGTGGGTCCGGCTGGTACTGGTAATCCAGTTCGGCATCCAGGCCGGTCTTCACATTATGGCTGTGAACATGCTCCCCCGGCCCGATGGCGGCGGTGGCAATCCCGATGGGCCAGCCATATTTGCGCACCGGCGCACCGGCCGCGATGGGATGCAGCGCCAGCTTGTGGCCCTTGGGGATATCGGCGGCCAGGGTGATTTCTGCATCCCCCACCATCACCCTTTCCCCCGCCGCCAGGGGGCGCAGGGCGGTGGCGACATCATCCTGTGGGTCGATCCGCCAGACGCCCGGCAGTTCATGATCAACATTGGACATGAAGCACTTCTCCCCCCCTGCCCGACAGAACCACCGCCATGCGGGCGGCGCGTGCTGCCACAGGATCAATTGCCAGACAAATGAATGCCACCGGAGTGCCACCCTGTGCAACCGGTGTCATGCGCAAAATCGTCGCCCCTCAGGTGCCTTGCTGAATGAACGGCACCTTGGCGAAAAGCTGACGTTCCGCCCCGCGCGGATCGCTGGCCAGTTCGGGGCGGACATCGAACAGCATCGTCTCCCGCCCCTCCAGACGATAGGGGCGCCATGCCGGCAGGCCGGTATGGTTGGGGTTGCCGCTGCGGGCAAAGGCGATGAAGGCATCCATCATCTGTTGTGAGACGGCAGCGGCATCCACCCCGGTGCCGGTGATGGAATCCGGTGCGTCCAGCGTGCCGAAGACCAGCGGAATATCCAGCGTATGCGGGGCCCCCCATTTGCCACCATCCTTGGGCGAGCCCCAATTCAATTGATAGGCAAAGACGGGGGAGCCCTGTTGGGCACGCAATTCCGCCTCCACCACAGCGCCACGCCAGGAGCGGCCGGCGGTGGTGGCGGCGAAAAACACGTCGCTGGGGCTATAGGCTGGGTAAAGCCGGCGATATTCCGCCACCACTATTTCCGGGGTGATATCCACCCGCATATGCTTGGCCAGCCGGGCCGGCAGTTGCTCCCAGGTCAGGGTGAAACTATCCGGCTCCCCGCCGCCGATCAGGCTGCGGGTTTCATCCTTGGTATTGCCGATCATCATCGGGATATCGGCGGAAAGGGCCGGGGCGTCGGGATAGAACGGGTGCCGCGTCAGGCTGCGTTCATCCAGCACCGGGCCGAAATAAATCCCGCCGCTGCCGATCACCGGGTCGGTGGTTTTCAAGGCCGCCACCAACTTTTCCACCGGCAGGCGTGCCACCTCCGCCGCGCGATCCGGCGTCAGGCCCAATGCGGCCAGATAGGTTTCCGCCCGCCGGGCGGCGTTCAACGGGCCGGAGGCCGTCAATTGCTGCCCGCTCATCGTGGCGGCGCGGTGGAACAGGCCGCGTGCGGCCGGCATGGCCATCAAGGTGGCGATCTTGGCCCCGCCGCCAGACTGGCCGAACAGCATCACCCGGCCCGGATCGCCCCCGAAAGCGGCGATATTATCCCGCACCCATTGCAGTGCCAGCACCAGATCCAGCATCCCCGCATTGCCGGAATCCGCATAATCGCCGCCCACCAGCCGGCCCAGCGACAGGTAACCGAACAGGTTCAGCCGGTGGTTCAGCGTCACCACCACCACATCACCCCGGCGGGCCAGCTTGCTGCCATCATAAAGCGGGTTGGAGCCGGAACCGCTGGCATAGGCCCCACCATGGATATAGACCATGACCGGCCGGCGCGCAGTATCCAGCCCCGGCGTCCAGACATTCAAAAACAGGCAATCTTCCGAGGTCGCTTCATTGATGCGGCCCTGCGGGCAGGCGGCGCCAAATGTCAGCGCCTCCTGAACGCCTTTCCAGGACTGGGGCGGGGCCGGCGGCAGAAAACGGCGCGGGCCGGTATCAGCGCCATAGCGGATGCCCTTGAACTGGTGGATACTGTCCAGGGTGCGCCCGCGCAGCTTGCCATAGGTGGTTTTCACCAGGGGCGCGCCCTGCCCCGCCGCCCAACCGGTTCCGGCCCAGCCGGTGGCAAGGGTAGCGGCCGCACCACGCAACAAGGTGCGCCGGCCAAAGGCGTCATCCGCCCGGTCGATCATCCCGATATCCTCCCCAACGCGTGGGCCTGTGCCGGCCCTTGTCTTCTCTTAAGGGTGCGATCATAAGGAAACCGGTGTCAATAGCCAATACATCTCTTTGACAGGGGCGGACGCAACCGGCGATAAACCGATCAGCACGCTGGGAAGGATACCCCATGATCAATCGCCGCCGCTGGCTGGGCATGACGGCCCTTGCTGCCACCCTCATCGGGACTATGACCCGGGATGCCCAGGCTGAACCGGGGGCCGATTTCCCGCTGACCGGGCCGGACCCGGCAGAAATATTGCCCCTGTGGCCCAGCAGCCCGCCGGGCGGACCGGTACCGGGGCTGGTGGAACAGGTGGAGGATCGGGCCAAACCCGGTGGCCTGAAGGATCGGGCGGCACTTCACATCACCCAACCGACGCTCAGCGTATTCCGCCCCGCCAAGCCCAATGGATCCGCCCTGTTGCTGATCCCTGGCGGGGGCTATGCGCGGGTGGTGATGGATAAGGAAGGGTTTGAAACCGCCCGGCTGCTGGCAGCAGAGGGCATTACCGTCTTCGTGCTGCTTTACCGTCTGCCGGGCGATGGCTGGGCCGGTGGACCGGACACACCTATGCAGGATGCACAGCGGGCCCTGCGGCTGATCCGCCATCATGCCCCTGCCTATGGCGTGGCACCGGGACGCATCGGCGTCATGGGCTTTTCCGCCGGCGGGCACTTGTCGGCCAGCCTTGCCACCCGTTATGAGGAAAAGCTTTACGATCCGGTGGATGCCGCCGATGCGGTCAGCGCCCGCCCGGACCATGCCTGTCTGGTCTATCCGGTCATCACGCTGGCCCCGCCATCGGCCCATACCGGTTCCGCCCATAATATGTTGGGGCACGATCCGGCCCCGGATCGGGTGGCCCGCTATTCCCCGCAAAATGGGGTCACGACGCAGACACCGCCCAGCTTCCTGCTGCACGCACTGGATGACAAGGCCGTCTCGCCGGAAAACTCCCTGCTGATGCTGGCGGCACTGCAGCGCGCGGGCGTGCTGGCGGAGGCGCATTTCTTCCAGGAAGGCGGCCATGGGTTTGGCCTGCGTGGGGCGATGGGCAAGCCGGTAGCCGCCTGGCCGTCGCTTTATCTCGCCTGGGCGCGGCGCAACGGTTTTATCCCGGCCTGAAAAAACGAAGGGGGCGGCCAACCCGCCGCCCCCTACCCCGATCAAGCCGGCATATGGCCTTCGCTGTTGGCCAGATACCAGCGCGCCAACTCTTCACGCGTCGGCCACCAGACCCCATCCAGGCTCTTGGCATATTCCAGAAACTCCCGGATCGCGCGGACACGGTAGGCGCGGCCGGAGACATGCGGATGCAGGCCGACATTCATCAGCCGCGCCGTCTTCTCCCCTTCCTTGTGCAGCACCGACAATTCCTCGATCAGCGTATCGCGGAAGGCATCGGTGGTCAGGCCCCGCCGGGTCAGCAGGGTGAAATCGTTCAGCTCGTTGGAATAAGGCACGGAGACCAGCGGGCCATTCTCGGTCTTGATCCGATAGGGCTGGTCATCATTCATGATGTCGCAATAGAACAGGAAACCCTGTTCGGCCAGAATACCCGCCGTGTTCAGCGTGCCGCGCAGGGAGGAGGACAGCCAGCCCAAGGGCCGGCGACCGACATTGCGCTCATACATCTCAATGGAACGCAGGATGATGTCGCGTTCCTTGTCCGGCTGCTTGGCGAAATTGGTCAGCAGCTCGCCCTGTTCGTAATTATGGGCCAGCAGTTCCCAACCGCGTTCCAGGCAGGCTTCCACCATGGCGCTGCGCCGTTCGAAGGTCACGGCGTTGGTGGTGCAGCTTGCCTTCACGCCCAGCTCGTCGAACAGCTCATAAAGCCGCCACAGGCCGACGCGCTGGCCATATTCACGCCAGGTGAAATTGGGAAAATCCGGCGTATCGCCCGGCAGCACGTCCGGCAGAATGGCCGGGCCGCCCGCATAATAGGGCTTGTCGGTATCCTTGGTCAGATCCCAGGTTTCCAAATTGAAGGTGAGGATCAGGGCGACCTTTTTGCCGTCCGGCCAGCGCAGGGGCCCGCGCTTGGGCATCGGCACGTAATCATAGCTCAACATGGATCAGAAATCCTCAAGCAGGCGGCCGAAGCCATAAACCTTGTCCTGGATGCCGCTGGCGCGCAGGGCGTGCCAGTATGTCGCCGTATTGATGGCGATCACCGGCTTGCCCAGCACCAGCTCGGCGGCGGCGGCAAAGCGCATCATGGACAGGTTGGTGCCGACCTGGATGATGGCATCCACATCATCACCATCCAGATATCGCAGCGTCTCGCGCAGTTTCTGGTCGGTGACCTGGGCAATGGCGGTCCAGGTGGGGCAGCGCAGCGGCGCGTCGCGCACCGTCTCATATCCATAATCAGACAGGAAGTTGCGCACCTGTTCATTCGCCACCGGATAATAGGGCGACAGGAAGGCCACTTTCTTGATCCCGCCATAGGCGGCCAAAGCGGCGGCAACCGATTCAGAACCGGTGGACAGTTCCACGCCGCTGATCTCGTGGATCTGCTTGTGGAACTTGCGCGCCCCTTCGGCCCCGCCATAGAAGGTGATGGCTGACATGCCCATGACCAGATAGTCCGGGTTGCAGGTCATCACCGATTTCACGGCGTCGATGGTGTTATCGGCGATGGCCTGGGTGCCGGCCAGAAAGGTCTCGTCACTGATCGCCTGGGCATTGGCGACGATGATGCGGCTGTAATGGTTGGTCACACCGGCGGGGCGCAGATCGTCATAATCGGGCTGCACCGTGGTGTTGGTGCTGGGGCCCAGCACGCCGAACAGTTTGCGCCAGCCCCGATTATCCTTGCCTTTGACTTCCATGATGAAATTCCTTTGCCTCTGCGGAGGGATCAAGCGATAGCGGCAGCGTCGGCCAGGCTCTGGAACATGGCCTGGCGCAGCAGGAACTGGCGGCGCTTGGCCGGATCGGCTTGGGTAGCGATCAGCTCGTCCCGGCGCTTGGCCTGGGCCTCGGCTTGGCTTGCCTTCATCATTTCCATGGTCTGGATGGTCTGGGCCTGCACGAAGCTGCGGGCGGCCCCCCGGCGCTGGCGGCTGAACTGCTCCAGGCTTTCCTCATCCGGGCCGTTCTTGATGATCTTGGTCAGGCGCTGGCACAGGTTGAAGGCATCATGGATGCCGCTATTCATGCCGAACCCGCCCAGCGGGTTGTTCAAATGCGCGCTGTCACCCACCAGGAAGGCGCGGCCCTGGCGGAAGTTTTCCGCCACGCGCTGATGCATCCGATAGATGGTGCGATGATAGGTCTGCACCCCGGTCTTGCCGATCAGGCGCTGGAACACGCGGTCGCGGTTCTCGTCAGAGGTCAGTTCGGCATCCGGCGTATCCGGCTGGGCCGGCAGCAGGATGCGCCAGACCGACGGCACGCGCAGCAGCACCAGCCATTCCTCCGGATCGGCCACATAATTCACATGGGCCAAATTGGGGAAATATTCTTCCAGCGGTTCCTTAGTCGAAAGGCAGAGGAACTTCTCTGGGTAAGTGAAGCCCTCAAACCCGATGCCCAGCCATTTGCGCACGGCGGAATTGGCACCATCGGCCCCGATCACATAATCGGCCCGTACCTTTTCAATGGCAAAGGGGGTTTCAAAGGCCAGATCGACACCGGTGTCGTCCTGGTTCAGGTAGACCAGACGGCTGCTGAACTTCACTTGCGCCTTGGGGTGGGATTCCAGCTTTTCCGCCAGGGCACGGGCCAGATGATATTGTTCGCACTGCAGGCGATAGGGATAGCGGGTGATATCCGACAGTTCGCCCAGATCGAACTCCACCACCGCGCCTGTGCGGCGGTCGCGGTAATGGTAGAGCGGTGCCTTCAGGCCCTTATCCAGCAGGAAGGGGGTGATGCCCAGCTCATCCAACATTTCCAGCGTCGGCGGATGGAAGGTGGAGGCGCGCAGATCCTGCGCGCAATCGGGGCCGGCTTCCAGCACCAGCACATCAATACCCTGCTGTGCCAGATAATATGCGGCCACCGTCCCCACCGGGCCGGCACCGGCGACCACCACCTGCGTTCTGATCATCGCCCTGTTTTCCTTGCTTGGTGTATTGGCGACGTGCCGGCGTGACAAGCCGTTCGTCGCCCCCTGTTCTGTGGAGGCACCGTGAAGCCGCATGTCGCTGCGGTATCCAGCGGTGGCGAGTGCCCGTTCCGCCGGAATGGCGGAAACGGGCGAAAAGCTTATTGCGTCGCCTTGTGCAGATAGGCGATCAGCGCGTCCCGGTCTTCCTTGTTCGGCAGACCGACAAAGGCCATGGTGGTGCCCTGGATCAGGCTGGTCGGCTTGGTCAGCCAGGTTTCCAGCGTCGCATCATTCCAGGCCACACCGCTGTTACGCATGGCATCGGAATATTTGAACCCTTCCGCCATGCCCGCCTTGCGGTCGAACAGGCCGTGCAGATTGGGGCCGACCTTGTGCGGCTTGCCGGCGGTGATTTCGTGGCAGGTCTTGCAGCGGATGAACAGACGCTCACCCTTGTCAGCCGTCTGAGCGGATGCATCCTGGACCAGCCCGCCCGGAACAGCCCCCAGGGCCGCCATCGCCAGCGCAAGGATGGCGATCTTACGGGCCAGCGGATGGGCTTTGGTGCTACGGCCGGGCACTCGGGTCAAGGATGCCTCCTGATCAAGAAATCCGTGGGAATTTCAGCACCCGTTTCCAGGTACCGTCCATGGGGGATATCTGACGGTTGATCGGGCGGCTGGTCGATCAGCACATCCGCATTTGGCCACACAGTGGATAAAAACGGGGCTTCAAATGACAGGTGCCGGGGCGAATGGTTAGGCTGCCAACCGTGGCCCAAGATTGGGGTACACATTTGGTTCCCGGTGACTTTACCCCGGCGCAGATTTTGCGCCGGGGCCATTTCCATATTTCAAGGGACGGGTGATGACGCATCGTCTGAAGGCCATTCTGCTGCTGACCACCGGCCTGCTGGCCACCTTCCCCGCCCCCGCCCCCGCCCAGGATGCAGAAGCCATTTATAAGCAGCGGCTGGAAAAGCTGCTGACCGGTGCGCCACTGGATACGCTTTACCAGCCGCTGGAAGCGGTGCCCGGTGCTGCCACCCTCACTGCCCTGTCCCAGGCCAGTGCCGCGCAACGCACGATCACCGATGCGGCCCTGGCCGATGCCGCCGCCTATGCGGCTGACAGCAAGGCGGCCGCCTTCATCGTCTGGCACAAGGGCAAACTGCAGGCGGAAATCTATGGCGATGGTGTAACGGCCGCCACGCCGCTGCCGTCCAAATCGCTTTCCAAGCCGATGACGGCCATCGTCATCGGTCGGGCCCTGCAAATGGGGCTGATCAAATCACTGGATCAGCCGGTGGCGGATTTTGTCACCGAATGGCAGGGCACGCCCAAGGCGGCGATGCTGATCCGCCACCTGCTGGACATGCGCACCGGCTTTCTGGAACAGGGCTTCAATGCCGATCCGGATCACCCCTGGAATCGCGCCTATCTCAGCACCGATCACGGCAGCTACATCGTCAAGGATTACCCGCTGACCGATGCGCCGGGCAGCCGCTATGGCTATTCCAATGCCACGTCGGAACTGGTGGCCTTGGTGATTGAGCGGGCATCCAAGCGTCGCTATGCCGATTTTGTCGGGCAGGAGGTGCTGGCCCCCGTCGGCGCGCCGGGCGGCCAGGTCTGGGTGAACCGGGTGGGCGGGCTCGCCCATTCCGGCTGCTGCATGATGGTACCGGCAGAGGTGTGGCTGCGTCTGGCCATCCTGCTGCTGCATGATGGGGTGGCCGATGGCAAGCGGCTGCTGCCGGCAGGCTATGTGAAGCAGATGGTCACCGGCACACCGCAGAACCCGCATTACGGCCTGGGCGTCTGGCTGGCCGGTTCCTATGTCGAACGGCGCGGTTTTGGTGCGCCGGGTGCACCCGGTCCCAGCATCCTGCACAGCGAGCCTTATCTGGATCGTGATCTCTACCTGTTCGATGGCAATGGCAGCCAGACGGTATTCATCTCCCCGCAGACCGGCTTGATCGCCCTGCGTCTGGGCAATAACCCGCCCAAGGGGATGGATTGGGACAATAGCCGCCTGCCCAACATCTTGATCCGGGGTTTGAAAGACAAAGTGAAGATCGAACCACAATCACGTTGATTTTTAGAGCGTATTTCCGCTGGCCGGAAACACGCTCTAACATTTCGTTTTCCTCAATCGCCGGCGCTGCATCCGCAGCTTGGCTACGCCGCATATGCGGCGCGGCGGCAGTCGCCGCCGGAGCTGTTTTCGGTTGACCGAAAACAGCTCTAAAAAAAGGGCGCCGCATCGGGCGCCCTTTTTTCATTTCACTTTGCCCATTTCTTCTCAAAGGCCCAGACATCCTCGAACCCGATCAGGGAGCAGAATTCGCGGAAGCTGAACATCGGAATATCGGGCGACAGGCTGGTGCCGGTTTCCTTCAGATGTTCCATGGCCTTTTCCATGGCGGCAGCGGCCACCAGGCTGTTCATGGCCGGGAAGATGGACATGGCATAGCCCAGGCCTTCCAGCGTCTTGGCATCACGGATGGGGGTCAGGCCGCCATCGGCCATATTGGCCATCATCGGCTTATCGACGGAGGCGGTGACGGTACGGGCTTCCTCGTCGCTGGTCAGCGCCTCGGGGAACAGGATGTCGGCACCGGCTTCGGCATAGAGCTTCATGCGGTGCAGCACGCCTTCCAGCCCCTCACTCTGCCGGGCATCGGTGCGGGCGATGATCAGGAAATTCTCATCCTGGCGGGCATCTACGGCGACACGGATCTTCTCCGCCATGTCTTCGGCCGGGATCACCCGCTTGCCGGGCGTGTGGCCGCACTTCTTGGGGAATTCCTGATCTTCGATCTGAATGGCGGTGACGCCAGCCTGTTCATAGGCGCGCACCGTGTGATGCACATTCAACAGCCCGCCAAAGCCGGTATCGGCATCGGCCACCACGGCAGCGTTGCAGGTGCGCACCAGCGTGGCCATGCGGTCCACCATCTGGGTAACCGACGCGATGCCGGCATCCGGCAGGCCATAGGCCGATGCCACCGTCCAATAGCCGCTGCCATAGACGACATCGAAGCCGACCTTGTTGGAAATGACCGCGGTGATCATGTCCTGGATGCCAGGGGCGGTGATGAACTGACGGGCGGCCAGTTTCTGGCGCAGGATGGGATTGGCCATGATGTTAACTTTCTATATCAACCAAGCCAGGGAAAGCGCTGACGGCGCTGGGTTTCATATTGCGCGATGGCATCGCTGCGCTGGTTCAGGATGGTCATCACCTCGTCCCAGCCATTCAGCAGCGCATCGCGCTTTTGCGGATCGATGCTGATGGCGACGGTCGACCCATCGGGCCGGGTGATGAAACCCGCTTCCAGATCGACATGCAGTTCCAGGCCCGCTTCGGCATCGGCCAGCAGGGCGGCGTGTGTGGCTTCATCCACCACCACCGGCAACATGCCGTTGCGATAGCAGTTGCCCCGGAAGATGTCCCCGAAGCTGGGGGCGATGATGCAGCGGATGCCCTGATCCAGCAGCGCCCAAGGGGCCTGTTCACGCGATGAACCACAGCCGAAATTGGCCCCCGCCACCAGGATGGCGGCTTGGCGCCACGGTTCCCGGTTCAGCACGAATTCCGGCACTTCACGCCCCTGCCCGTCGAACCGACGGTCATGAAAGGCATAGCGGCCCAGGCCCTTCTTGGCCGTGATGGTCAGGAAGCGGGCGGGATAGATGATATCGGTGTCGATATCTGCCTCGTTGAACGGGGCGGCGACGGCGGACAGGCGGATAAAGGGTTCCATGGGCTTACACCGCCTCCAGATAATCACGCGGGTCGGCAATATGGCCGGCGATGGCCGATGCCGCCGCCATGGCCGGCCCCATCAGATGGGTGCGGGCCCCCTGGCCCTGCCGCCCCTCGAAATTGCGGTTGGAGGTGGAGGCACAGCGCGCACCCGGCGGCAGCCGGTCATCATTCATCGCCACGCACAGCGAACAGCCCGGCTCCCGCCATTCAAAGCCGGCATCCAGAAACACCCGGTCCAGCCCTTCCTGTTCGGCCTGGGCCTTCACGGCACCCGATCCCGGCACCACCAGCGCCGTAACCCCGGCGGCCACCTTGCGGCCCCTCAGCACATGGGCGGCCATGCGCAAATCCTCGATCCGGCCATTGGTGCAGGAACCGATGAACACATGGTCAATGGCGACATCGCGCAGCGCCTGCCCCGGCACCAGCCCCATATAGGCCAGCGCCTTCGCGGTCTTTGCGGCCTGTTCAGCATCATTCAGGCGGGCCGGGTCGGGCACCTGGCCCGTGACATCGGCCACCTGATCCGGGCTGGTGCCCCAACTGACCTGCGGCACCAGACGGGTCGCATCAAGGGTGATTTCCCGGTCGAACACCGCCCCTTCATCACTGGGCAGGGTGCGCCAATAGGCGACCGCCGCATCCCAATCGGCCCCTTTGGGGGCCTTGGGCCTACCCTTCAGCCAGGCGAAAGTCGTCTCATCCGGGGCGACAAGGCCGGTGCGGGAACCGGCCTCAATGCTCATATTGCACAGCGTCATCCGGCCTTCCATGGACAGGGCGCGGATGGCGGGGCCGGCATATTCGATGGCATGGCCGATAGCGCCATTGCTGCCCAGCTTGCCCACCACGGCCAGGATGATATCCTTGGCCCCGACACCGGGCGGCAGATCGCCGGTGACATTCACCCGCAGCGTCTTAGCCTTGGGCATCCGCAGGGTCTGGGTGGCGAGCACAGTTTCGCATTCGCCCGAACCGATGCCGAAGGCCAGCGCCCCGAAGGCGCCATGGGTGGCCGTGTGGCTGTCGCCGCACACCAGTGTCAGCCCCGGCAGGGTGAAGCCCTGCTCCGGCCCGGTGACATGCACAATGCCCTGGCGCGGGTCACCCAGGGTCAACAGCTCAATGCCGAATTCCCGCGCATTGGCCTCCAGCAAGGCCACCTGGGCGCGGGCCTGCGGGTCGGCAATCGGGCGGTCACGATGGCGGGTGGGCACCGAATGGTCGGCGACAGCCAGATGATAGGCGGGGTTGCGCGGACGCAAGCCCTTGGCCCGCAGGCCTTCGAACGCCTGCGGGCTGCTCACCTCATGCAGCATCTGCCGGTCGATATAGAGCAGGCAGACGCCATTGCCCTCTTCCGCCACCACATGGGCGGCCCATAATTTATCGTAAAGGGTCGTCGCCATCGCCCGTCCCGGTCCTGCGCCATTGTTTGTCATTATGGCCTGACCAGACCATGGATGGGCCAGAGGCTGCCAAGCCCACCGCGTATAATGACCACCTTGCGGACAAATGGTTTGCCCGGCCGCGCCCGACAGGCTGTCAGGGCATAGTTTTGCTCAGCAAGAAATAAAACCAGATTTCGGAGCGGGATTGATCATGCCTGACGCGGGAATGGCCGGAACGGTGCCGGCGCTGAAACAGGTTCTGGCCGGCATCGTCGGGGCGGCGCATGTTCATGAGGACGATGCCACCCGTCGCCTGCATAGCGGCGATATCTGGAGCGAGGCGAAGGAACCGGTTGCCCTGGTCGTTGCCCCGGATAATCTGGACCAGCTTTCCCGCCTGATGGCGGCCCTGCATGAAGCGGGCGTAGCCGTCGCCCCCCGTGGCGCGGGCATGAGCTATACCAGCGGCTATATCCCCAGCGTTGCCGGCACCGTCTCCCTGGATATGCGGCGGATGAACCGGGTGCTGGATATCCGGGCTGACGATATGGTGGTGACGGTGGAAGCCGGCTGCACCTGGGTTGACCTGAACAATGCCCTGGCACCGCTGGGCCTGCGCGCGCCCTTCTGGGGGCCGATGTCGGGCCTGACCTCCACCATCGGCGGGGGGATCTCGCAATTGAATGCCATGCTGGGGGCCGGTCATTACGGCACCTCCAGCGAAAGCGTGGTGGCGATGAGCGTGGTGCTGGCCGATGGCCGCGTGCTGCGCACCGGGGCGCGGGGTCCCGATGGCGAAACCCCCTTCTATCGCCATTACGGGCCCGATCTGGCGGGGCTGTTCGCCGGGGATTGCGGTGCCTTCGGCATCAAGGCCCATATCAGCCTGCGGCTGATCCAGGCCCCGGCGGCGGAAGATTACGCCTCCTTCTCCTTCAAGACCGGGGAAGAACTGATGCGTGCCATGGCCGCCATGGCGCGGGCCGGGGTCGCCAGCGAGATGTGCGCCTTCGATCCCGGCCTGACCAAGGTGCGGATGCAGCGTGCCTCCATGTCCGGCGATGTGAAGGCGCTGGGGGCCGTGGTGACGCGGCAGAAATCCCTGCTGCGCGGCCTGTGGGAGGCCGTGAAGGTGGCCAAGGCCGGCCGCAACTTCGTGGACCTGGAGAGCTACCCGCTGCACATCATTGCGGAAGGCCGCTGCGCCGCCAGCGTGGCGCATGACATGGCGACTGCCCGGCGTTTGGCCGCCGATCATGGCGGGACAGAGATTGAAAACACCATCGCCAAGGTGATCCGCGCCATGCCCTTCCCGCCGCTGAACAGCGTGCTGGGGCCGGGCGGGGAGCGCTGGATTCCCATCCATGGCCAGGTGTCGCTCTCCCAGGCCCCGGCCCTGTTCAGCGCCCTGCAGGCGTTGTTTGCCGAACTGGCGCCGGAGTTTGAGCGGTTCGGCGTGCGCACCGGCTATCTGTTCAGCAGCATGTCCACCAATGCGCTGGTCCTGGAACCGGTAATGTATTGGCCTGACGCGAAGTTCCCCGCCCATGATGCGGCGATGGAACCCGCCCATGCCGCCCGCCTGCCAGTGCAGCCGGCCAACCCCGCCGCCACAGCCTTCGTGGCGGCCACGCGCAAGCGCGTCATTGCCATATTCCAGCGCTTTGGCTGCGGCCATTTCCAGATCGGCCGGGCCTACCCCTATAAGGACAGCCGCGATCAGGCCAGTTGGGAACTGTTGGGCGCCATCAAGCAGGTGCTTGATCCCAAAGGGGCGATCAATCCGGGCTGTCTGGGATTGGATCATCGGAAGGGCTGATCGCCATGGTCACCACCAGTCAGGTTCTGCGCCAGTCCCGTTTCGCCCCATGCTTTCGGGATGCGGTCGATCTGGTGGCGGAACCCGTGCGCAATCCGGGGCCCGGTGAAATCCGGGTGCGCAACCATTGGTGCGGCGTCAATGGCATTTTCGATACCCAGATCGCCCGCAATGCGGTCAGCTATATGCCCGTCAGCCTGCCCACCTATACGGGGGTTGAGGCCATTGGCGTGGTGGAGGCGGTGGGCGAGTCTGTAACCGGGTTCAAGGTCGGGGACGCCGCCGTTACCGTCCGCTTCACCTGGGGATACCGGGAAACCGCCACCGCCCCGGCGGCGCATTTCATCCGCGTACCGGCCACCAACCCGGATTATCTGGCACTTTCCTCCACCGGGGTTTCGGCGCTGCTGGCGTTGCAACATACCGGCGCCCTGCGGCCAGGGGAGGTGGTGGCCATCTCCGCGGCCGCCGGTGGTCTGGGCCATCTGATGGTGCAAATCGCCAAACAGCGCGGTGCCCATGTGGTGGCGGTTTGCGGTGGTGCGCAAAAGATGGATTTCGTACGCGGTCTCGGTGCCGACCGGGTCATTGATTACAAGGCAGAGGATGTGGCCGCCGTGCTGGCGGCGGAATATCCGGGTGCGCTGGATGTGGCCATCGATACGGTCAGCGGCCCGATCTTCGATGCCTTTGTTGATCATATCGCCCGGCACGGGCGGCTGGTGGTGGCGGGTGCGGCCCAGGATCTGGATGGAAGACCGGAAATCGTCACCGGCCCCCGCATCGCCCACAGAATCTATTACAAGGGCGCCTCAATACGTGGGTTTATGAATGGTCTGCTGACCGACCTGTGGCCACAGGCGCGGGAAACACTGTTCAGCCTGCTGGATGAGGGCAAGATCAGGGTCACGTTCGACGCTGTTCGGTTCCAGGGCCTGCATCAGGTACCGGACGCCGTGGAGCATCTGCTGTCCGGGCGGTCGATGGGGAAGGTCGTGGTCGACCTGCGACCCTGATCGCCCCGATGGCCAGGCCATAGCTCTTTGTTTGCACGAAGGATCATTGGTGATGAGCAATAATATCGAAGCCCTGCGCCACGACATGCCGTTGCTGGCCCGTCACGAGGGCGTGTGGGAAGGTTGGTATCGCTATTATTCGGCGGAAAACGGTCAGTTGATCGACCAGCACCGTTCCCGCCTGCTCTGCCGCCTGACGGAAGATGGCCCCAGCCCCTATCACCAGACCAACCATTATTTCTGGGAAGATGGCCGCACGGAAGTGCGCGACTTCCCGGCCGATTATGCCGATGGCCGTATCTGGTGGGATAATGACCTGATCACCGGCTGGGCCGCTGCCATGAAGCCGGATGATTTCAACCGTTCCACCTGCCTGCAATGGACCCGCAAGGGGGAGCCGGACCTGTATCTTTATGAAATGATCCAGATTTCCGATTGTGGTCAGTTCCGTTCCCGCACCTGGCACTGGTACAAGGGCGGCCGCTGCTTCCAGCGCACCCTGATTGACGAGAAGTTCGTCACCAAGGACTGGAAGAATTTCAACGATCATACCGCGCCGAAGAACTGATACCAATCCGCCGAGGGCTTGACCCTTGGCGGATATGATGCCGGCGACCGCCGGCCCGGCGCCTGAGGGAACGCGAAATCTCCCTTGATCGGTCATGATCAAGGGAGATTGGTATGACAGGTTCGATGGGTTAGATTTGGGAAACGGCGCGGAAACTCTCTGCGCCGTTTTTATTTCAGGCGACGGCCAGCCGCGCATCTTCAACGACGCGGTGGCGCGACAGGTCGGGATAACGGCCCAGGGCCAGCAGCAGCACCGCCCCCAGCACAAAACCACCGCCCCCCAGCAGCAGGCCGGTGTCATAGCTGCCGTTCAGCACATAGATACGGCCGAAAATATAGGGACCGAAGCCCGCCCCCACGGCAAAGAAGGCATAAACCGCACCATAGATGCCGCCATAGGCGCGCATCCCGAAATAGCGGCTGACCAGGAAGGCCATGATGTCATATTCGACCCCGGCGGCAAACCCGATCATCGCCACGGCCAGCATCGCCATATGGCTGCTGATCGTGTCCCCGGTCATGGCCCAACAGGCCAAAGCCGGCACGGACAGCAGCACAAAGGCCACCCCCGGCGCCCAGAACCGGTCGATCAACCAGCCGCCTGTCAACCGACCGACAATCACCGCCGGGCCCAGCAGGCTGGCGATGGCCACGGCATCGCCACTCCCCAGCCCCTTGGACCCCAAAATCCGTTCCAGATTGGGGATCGGGCCGCCCACGGCAAAGGCAATGGGCAGGAAGGCCAGGGCCAGCACCCAGAAATGGCGGGTGCGTATTGCCTGCGCAAAGCTGACCCCTTCCAGCACCGCCGGTGCATCGGGACGATCTGCTGCCGGCTCCCGGTCACGGAACCAGGCCAGCGCCAGCGGAAAGGCCAGCAACAATGGCAGCAGCCCCAGCCCGACATAGGCCAGGCGCCAGCCCACCTCCCCAATCAGGAAATTGGCATAAAGCTTGGCCATGGTGCCAAACAGACCGGTGCCCAGCAGCGACAGGCCAAGCGCCAGCCCGCGATGCTTGTTGAACCAGTTATTGACCGGCCGCGTCCAGGTGATGGGCAGCGTGCCCGCCCCCACCGTGGCCAGCAGCAGCCAGTTCAGATAAAACAGGGTCAGGGAACCATTGCCAAGCGCGAACAGGGCCAGTGACAGGCCGAACAGCACCACGGACACCAGCGTCACCCGCCGCACACCATAGCGGTCGGCCAGAATGCCGATGATGGGGGCCATCACGGTGGAACCAAAGGTCTGGATCATCAGGCAGACCATGATCTGATCCACCGCCCAGCCAAACGCCGCCATCAGCGGCGCCACGAAAACACCCACCGTATAGAAGGGGATGGGCGACAGGCCGGTGCCGATGCCCATGGCCGCCGACACCACCACCTTCCATCCCCGTTTGAATTCCGATTGCTCCGTCATGACCCGTTCCCTGTTCTGCTTTTGCAGATATGTTAGGGCCGGGTCATGCTGCTGTGCGGCAAGAAGTTGCTAACGCTGTCCACCTGGCGGACAGTTACTCCTGAAACCGCGTTGGGAAGCGCCCCAGGGTGGCAACCAACCCGCCACCAATGACGAGACCGGTGATACAGGCCATCAGGCCGGCATGATATCCGCCCGTCATGTCATACAGCTTGCCCAGTGTGATCGGTCCCAGCCCGGCCCCCAGGGCGAAGAAAGCCAGTTGCCAGCCGTAAATCTGGCCGTAATTTTTCAACCCGAAATAACGGCTGGCCAGATAGGCCACCAAATCCACCTCTGCCCCGGCGGCCAGCCCGATCATCACCACCGCCAGGATGGACAGGGCCAACGGCGCGCCTGCCAATGTCAGCAGACCGCAGGCGATGGCGGCGATGATAAAGGAACCGAACGCCACATAGGGGGCGTGCAGCCGGTCCACCAGAAAACCAACACCCAGCCGGCCAACAATGATGGCAAAGCCCAGCAGGCTGGCGATCCAGACTGCCTGCGCCCTGTCCATCCCACCGCCGGCCAGGATGGAGACCAGATGCACAATCAGGGCGGCAACCGCGAAGGAAACCAGCAGGAAGCCCAGCCCCAGCATCCAGAACTGGCGGGTGCGCAGCGATGCCGCCATTGACAGGCCGGGCAAGGCCGACCTGTCCTGCATCTGCCGCGGCCCCGCGCCGCCATCCCGGAACAACAGCCAGACCGTGGGCAGGCCCAAGGCAGCCACCAGCACCCCTTGCCCGATATAGGCGGCCCGCCAGCCGTGATCGGCGATCAGCCATTGGGTGAAGGGCGGGGCCAGAATGGCGCAGACGCCGGTGCCGGTCAGCGTCAGCCCCAGGGCCAGCCCCCGCGCCTTGTCAAAACCGGCATTGATGGCACGGGTCCAGACCACCGGCAGGGTGCCTGCCCCCAGCACCATGGCCAGACCGAAGGCCAGATAGAAGCTGAGCAGATTGGGGCCGATCAGGCTCATCCCTGCCAATCCCAGCGCCAGCCCGCTCAACGATACCAATCCCACCTTGCGGCCGCCGAACCGGTCGGAGAGGCGGCCCACCAGCGGCCCCAGAAACATGGTGGTGGCCGTGGTCAGCAGCGTGGCGCCCGACAGGGCCGTGCGGGACCAGCCAAATTCCTGCCCCAGCGGCCCCATGAAAATGCCCAGCGTATAGAAGGTCAGACCGGTGATGCCCAGCCCCACCCCGGTTGCCGCCGCCAACACCAGTTTCCAGCCGCGCTGAAATTCCCCAAAGGCCGCCATCTCTGTCCCCAAGATTTTCTTTTCAAGATGTTATCGGCAAAATGCTGCACCGCAAAATGAATTAGGCCCGGAAAGGACAGGTTCCTTTCCGGGCCTTGATTCTGTGGGTCAGGTGCGCCCGAACCGCCAGAAAATCGCCGCCGCCGTCAGATTGAACAGCGCCGGCACCACGCCAAAGGCCAGCATCACCCCCGTGATGGCCAGATCGGTCTGGGCCTGACCCATCACGGCACGGGCGGAATCAAACCCGAAGCCGGAGAGCAGCAGACCCACCAGCAAGGTGCCGCCCAGGCCAAAGCCAATCTTGTCGACGGCGATCCAGGCGCCGGAATAAAGCCCGGCATGTTTTTGATCCTCGCCGGCAATGTCCGACATCATGGAAAAGCTGAGCAGGGCCCAACCGGAATTGAAGGCCGAGGCGATGAAGCACAGCACATAGGCAGCCACTGTGCCGGCATCGGCACAGAAGGCCCAGACCAGATAGGTGGTGCCATAGCCGATAGCAGACAGCAGATAAACCGGCTTCTTGCCCACCCGCTTTGCCAAGGCCACCCAAACCGGCTGGGCCAGGATGATGGCGGTGCAGGCAATCGCCACCAGCCCGCCGATCAATTGGAAGGCATCGGTACGGGCCATATTGTAGGTGAGGAAATACAGCATGGAGGCATAGGCCATGCCGGAACCGGCCAGTTGCAACAGGTTGGAGCCCAGCAGAACGGAGAAGCGCGGGGCCGCCAGCACCCGCAGCGCCTCTTTGAAGCTCAACCGTTTGGCCCTGGATGCCACCGCCGGGGCAACACCGGCCTGACGGGCGGCACGGGCCGCCCCGAAGAAGGCCACCCCCAGGGCCAGCGGGCAGACCAGCGCCAGGAAGCGGGCCATTTCCTCATAAGCGCCCTGCCCGCCGCCATTGGTCTGCACGATATAGGGGGCCACCGAACCGCCGACCAGCACGCCGATGGCGGTGAAGACCAGCCGCCAGGCCATCAACACGGTGCGCTGATGCGTATCGGATGACAACTCCCCCGCAATGGCCAGATAGGGGACGGAGAAGCTGGCAAACACCGCCATATAGAGGCTGAAGGCAGCGGTCACATAGGCGGCCTTGCCCGACATAGGCAGGTCCGGCACATGGAACAGCAGGATGAGGGCCAGCGGGGCACCAGCCGCCCCCACCAGCAGCCACCAGCGCCGGGCAAACCGGTGCTTCCAGCGGTCGGACAGGATGCCAACCGCCATATCACAGCCCACCCCCAGCACCAGCTTGGGCACAAAGATCGCCGCCCCGGCCAGGGCCGGCTCAATGCCCAGCACATTGGTCATGAAGAACAGCAGCAGCAGCGACGGCACGTCGCGGAACACCTGCCCCGCTACCTGTCCCACGCCATAGCCAGCCTGTGCCGCCAGCCCCAGTCGGCCGGTGGCGGGTGGTGGCACAATCTCGGACACCGCACTGGTCATCGCGCGGACCCCTTTCCAGATGGGTACAAAAGAAATCGCCATGGCGTTGGTGGCGCCATGGCGAAGTTTTCAGGAGGAAATCTTACTTACCCGGCAAGGTGCGCGGCGGCGGGGGCTGTGGCGGGGTCCACCCCGCCGGCACCGCTGCCGGTTTTTGCTCGCGGGCAAAATTCTCCAGGCTGGAGAGGGAGGGGCCGTAATCACTGTCCGGGGCGGACAGCCATTTCGGGTCCATGGCGCGGGCGGCGGCCGCCAGATCCGCAGGGATCTGGTTGATGCTGTCATAGGCGCCGAAGGAACAGAAATAGCTGATATGGCCGGGGGCCTGCCCCATCAGCATCCAGGGCAGCCAGGGCGTGATGCGCGACCAGGAGCCGACGCAGGGCACATGGGTCAGGGCCGCATTCTCCACATCCTTGCGCTTCACCACATAGGTGAACATTTCCGAGACGCGGTTGAAGGAACCGGCGGATTCGCGCGGCCATTTATCCGGCTGCAGGGCCGAGGGATAGAACAGGTGGATATCGGTGGTCAGGATGATGGTGTCATCCGGTCCTTCGCGCCAATCCAGCAGGAAGGGGCGCTTTGGCGGCTTTTCCTTGTTCAACCCACCATAGGATGGCGGTTCCGGCTGGAATTCACCAATGGTGAAGTTGAACGGATCATTGGCGATAGGCACAACCTTCACATCCTCGTTGGTGTACGGGTTGTGCCAGGTCTTCATGATCTCGCCGGTCTTGATGTCGCGGTAGAAGCCGATCTCCCGCAGCATCCGGCGCCAACTGCCATCTTCCAATTGCTTGGACCGGACAACGCTGAAACCATCCAGTACGAACAGGGGACGCACCGGTTCATTGTCGCGCACGCCATAGACATTGCCCCGGAACCAACCGACCTTCTGCTTGGTCGGGTCCAGGTCCATATCCAGCCGGGCAAAGGTGTCCCGATTCCATTTCGGGTCTTTGAAATCGATCTTGGTGACGAAGGACGGGGCGGCGGCGCGCGCCATGCCCGGCAGGGTGGCCGCGGCCCCCGCTGCAACGGCCAGCGCCGCCAGGCCAAAGCTTTCCCGTCTCGTCAGTTCCGGTCCGGACATCTGATCTGTTTCCCTGTTCTGGATTGTTGATCGGTTTCAGGGCGCGCCTGGCTTCCGCCGGCCACGGGCCCCTGTTCCAATGCTGCGAAATCTTTTACCCAACGCATCAAACGCGAAACAAGGCCGCGCGCCGACGTCCACCTGATGGACGTCGGCAACACTCACTTCAGCGTCAGGATGGCCGGCCCGCTGGTGGCCAGACGGCTGCGCAACACCTGAAGCGCACCCTGATCCCCCCCGGCATGGGCCCGCATGAACAGGACCGACAGGGATGCGGCAATGGAAAGGGCCGCCTCCTGCTTCGGTCCCGGCAATTCCGGCCGGCAGATACCGCCGCCGAAATAATGGTCGACCCCGGCCAGCACCAGGGCATAGCGGTTGCCCCCGGCCGCCGCATCATCATAGGCCAGCAGATGGCTGCGCCAGTCGGCGTTGCCCCCGGGGGGAACGTCACGGTCACCGGTCTGGATCAGGGCCGGCACGGCCAGACCGGCATAATCCCCCTGATTGACCAGCCCCATGCCGCCGCCCGGCGGGGAGAAGGCAACGACAGCAAGCGCGCGGGGATCACGCAGCGGAATCTTCACCGTTTCCGGCACCTTGGGCCCCGCCCCGCCCAGGCAAAGGGCGACCAGCGCCCCATAGGAATGGCCGGCGGCGATATAGGGGCCGCCTATATGGTCGGCCACGGCGCGCACATCCTCGATCCGGGCCGGCCAGCTCGCCATGCCCTGGAAGGCGGCACGGTCGGGATGGTCGGTCGAATCCACATGCAGCGGCGCCAGCACCTCATAACCGGCCTGGGTCCAGGCATCGATCAGCGACAGATATTTCCACGGCGCCGACAGGGCGCCGTGGGAAAACAGGATGCGCCCGCGTAGCGACCCGCCAGCAGCAGGCCAGCGATAGACCGCCACGGCGCGCCCAGCCGCTGTTTTCACCAAAAGCGGTGCAGCGTCCACGGACTGTCCGACGGCCGGCATCACCCCCAGCAGGCAAGCACCGGCAATCGCTGCCAGCAGGGAACGACGATCAAAAGCGATCTCTGTCATCTAGGGCTACCCTTTCCGCCACGGCTTACGGTGCCGCAGAGCCGGTTTCACGCTTCAGGATGGTGATGATGGCCTGCTGGCGGGCCGGATCGGTGATATTGCCGGAGGAGATGATCATGCTGGTTCCCGGGGCAAAGGCGTCCGGATTGGCCAGGAACTCGGCCAAGGCCGCATCGGTCCAAACCTCCCCCGCCTTGCCGCGGGCTGCCAGGCTCTCGCTATAGGGGAAGTTGGGGACAGAGGCCATGCGCTGGCCCATGATGGCATAGAGATTGGGGCCGACCAGATGCTCACCACCCTTGTTGAAGGTGTGGCAGAATACGCACCATTTGAAGGTCTCCGCCCGCACCTGCCGTTCGAAATCGGTTTCCGGCGGCAGTTGCTCCACCACCAGCGGCGTTTCATGCGAAGTGACATGGGCTGCCGCCTGCACCATTTCCCCCTTGGGGAAGGGGGAAACACGGAACAGGGCATAGGGGCCGTAAAGGCCAAGCCCGATCATGGCCAGCGCGCCGATACCGGCAAAGACCGCCCCCTTGGGCGCCCCTTCCCCGCTGCTGCCCGCTTTACCGCGTCGCACCAGACGCGCCAGCCCCCAGACCGCCGCACAGATCACCAGGAAGATGGCGACCACATAGGGTCCGCGATCATAGGATTTGAAGGTGGAGAGCGCGAACAGCGATACGGAGAAGCTGAGCAGCACATAAAGCCCGAAACCGCGCGGGAAGGCGGCAAACAGCCCCTTGCCATGCCGGAACAGGAAATAGACGGCAGAAAGCAGCACGCCCAGTTTCAGCACCAGCAGGCTGGTGCTGATGCCGGAATGGAAATAGCCGGTAAAGACCCAGACATTCCGGTTCTCCCCGATCAGGGCCGGCAATGCTGGCAGCGGACCGTAATGCACCGGCATATCGTGGCTCCAGGCCACCAGATAACCGAAAATCGGCGTGATGAAGAACAGGGCATAGGTTGCCAGCACCAACCCCATCGCCCAGGTCCGGGCACGCGGCGGCAAAGCCGGTACCGGTTGCGGTACCTGCCCCCGGAACCAGCGCCAGAGCCGGACAGCAGCCAGCGCCAGCAGCAGGGTTCCCACCAGATAATGCCAGCCGCGCAGTTCTTCCCGCATCGGCCCCATCTTGTCCGCGCGCGGCATCAGGGTGGTTAGAACATCCTGTGCCAGCACCAGCAAGGGCAAGGCGTAATCCAGCGCGATATCGCGCATTCCGGCATTTTTCTGCCCGCTCATCCTGTCCTCTCATCCTGCTGCGACCTTCCCTTTTTGGTGGGGCCGCTTATTCTGTTCTGGCTTTTCATAAGCACAGAAGGGGCTGAATATCCGCGATATTCAGCCCCCGCCCTGCCCACGTTCCTGCTTAAAGGCTCAAACCTTTTCAAGAATTTCCATGGCGGCGGCCTCACCCGTCTCCATGGCGGATTCCATGCCATGTTCCAGCCGGCGCAGATGTTCGCCGGCAAAATGGATGCGGCCGGACGGCTTGCCCATATCGGCGGCAAAGCGCTTGACCTGACCGGGGGCGTAGAAATGCTTGTTGCCGCCCACGAACGGGTTGCGCCCCCAGCTATAGCCCAGCTTATATTCAAGGGCGCCGGCAATGGCCGGGCGCACCTTGACCAGTTCGGCCATCACCAGATCGGCTTGCTGTGACACATCGCGGTCATCCCAGCGGGTGGCGCCGTCACCATTGACCCAGACGATCATCGTGTCGATCTCACCGCTTTCCGCCCCCTTGAGCGCGAAGGCGCGTTCAAAGGCCAGATCGGTCCAGAGCGAGGGTGGCAGGCCGTCCTTTTCCCAATAGGGCTTGGTGATGCGATAATGGAACTGGGTGGTGGCGGAATAGCGCGCACCAGCCACCGCATTGGCCGTGGCTTCCGGCAGGCCGGGGGTGAAGCGGATACGACGCAGCGCGCTGAAGGGCGCCGCCATCACCAGGAAGCGGCTGGTCAGCACCTCGCCATTGGCCAGCTTCACCTGCACCTTGTCGGCCGTCTGATCCACGGCGACCACCGGATTATTCAGCCGCACCGGGTTCTTCAGGGCCGCCGCCATGGCCTTGGGCAACACATCGGAGCCGCCGACAATATAGCTGCGCTCCATATTATTGACGCCATATTGCGGCTTGTTCGGATCGACATAGCCTTCCACCTGGGCCCGCGCCATGTCGCGGAAGATCGACAGGGCGGACACACTTTCCAGGCTGGACCCGTTCAGGTCGATATCGGCCAGCCGGATGGCCGCTTCTGATACACCCTTGGAGCGCAGGAATTCCGCCGCCGAAACATCATAAACCGTGTTGGCTGGCTCCAGCCAGGCATTGGTCTGCTTGAAGGGCAGCCACTGGAACAGCAGCTTGTTCTGTAACACATAGGGCAGGATATCGCGTTCCGCGCCGACGGTCATGTTGTTGGGAGCCTTCGCCCAGTCGGCCGGCAGAACAGACACGCCATCGACATGGATCAGGAAATCGGTCGGCTTGCCGCCCTTGTTGGTCAGGCCGACATTCAGGCGCTGGCAGGCATCCCGCACGCGCCCATACAGCGCGCCGACCTCGCTGGCCCCCAGCTCTGCCTGATATCCCTCCGCACGGCCGGTGCGCAGACGGCCGCCCACGCGATCCGATGCTTCCAGCACCTGAACATTGAGCCCCTGCCCTTCCAGGATGGACGCGGCGTTGAGGCCGGCCAGCCCCGCCCCGACCACAATCACATCGACATGTGCGGGACCAGCGGCCCAGCCCTTGGCAGCAACGATCAGCGGGGCGGCGATCATGCCCCCCACCAAGGCGCGACGGGAAACTTGCGGCGGGCGGATCTGGCTGGTCATGAGATTCTCTACCAATCGCGGATGGGAAAAAGGCTTCGGTACCAAGATCAGGGCAATTAACAACAGGGGCAGAACCGGACAGAAGTTGTTCAGTCAGCTAATAACCTGCACTGTTTTTTCACAAACACGCCGCCCCCAATTGACCGCGTAGTGGATGGGGTCAAAGCCGGGCCGTCACGGCCTTGGTTTCCAGATAGGCGTCCAGCCCTTCCTTGCCGAATTCACGCCCCCAGCCCGACTGACGATAGCCGCCGAAGGGGATATTGGTGGCGATGGCGCCATGGCAGTTGATGGAGACCTGACCGGAGCGAATGCGCGATACCAGACGGTGGGCCGTGGACAGGCTGCGGGTCCAGACACTGCCCGACAGCCCATAGACAGTATCATTGGCCAGCGCCGCAATTTCCTCAATATCCTCGGTTTCCAGCCGGTTGACACACATGACGGGACCGAAAATCTCCTCCCGGAACACGGTCATGTCGGTGGAAACATGGGTGAGGATAGTGGGAGGAACGAAATGGCCCGGCCGGTTCAACTTCCCCCCGCCCGTCACCAGGGTGGCACCCTGCTGCAGGCCATTTTCGATATAGCCACAGACGCGTGCCGCCTGCCCGGCGCTGATCAGCGGGCCGAACTGCACCGACGGGTCCAACCCATGCCCCAGCTTGAAGGACTGGACGAAGGCGGCCATGCCTTCCACCAGCCGGTCATGGATGGCGGCATGGGCGAAGATGCGGGTGCCGGCCATGCAGTTCTGGCCCTGCAAGAAGAAGGTGGCCATGGCGACACCGGGAATGGCGATGTCCAGATCAGCATCCGGCATCACCACCACGGGCGACTTGCCGCCCAGTTCCAGGGAGACCTTTTTCAGGTTGCCCGCCGCCGCCTGCACGATCTTGCGCCCCACCTCGGTGGAACCGGTGAAGCTGATCTTATCGACATCCGGATGCTGGGAGAGGCGGGCGCCCGCCGTTTCCCCCGGACCATTGACGATATTGACCACGCCGGCCGGGAACCCGGCCTCCGCAATCAGCCGGCCCAGCAGCACGGCCGACAGGGGCGTTTCTTCCGAGGGTTTCACGATGACGGTGCAACCGGCTGCCAGGGCCGGCGCCAGCTTCAGCACCAGCGTGGAAAGCGGCACATTCCACGGCACGATCAGGCCAACCACCCCCACCGCTTCCCGGATGGTATAGGTCAACGCCTCTGCCGTGGCGGTGACATGCGGCGGCGGGGTGGTGGTGGTGCCCTCGATCCGGAAGGCCCCACCGGCATAATATTCAAACATCTCCACGCAGTTATTCACCGTCAGCCGGGCGATGAAACCCGGCATCCCGTTATCCAGGATTTCCAGTTCGGTGAAGATATCGGCATCCCGTTCCAGCAACCGGGCCAGCCGCATCAGCAGCCGGGACCGTTCCGGCCCGCTGCTGCGCCCCCAGGGGCCGGCAAAGGCCCGGCTGGCTGCCGCCACAGCAGCATCAATCTCCGCCACACCACCGCTTTCAACCTCTGCCAGGGGCAAGCCGGTGGCGGGGTCGACGCTGGTGATCGCCTCCCCCGCCCGGCCCTTGCACCACTCCCCGCCAATGAACAGCAGGTGCGGTTCGCCAAGGAACGCGGCGGTGGCCGGGGAGATGGCGTGACCATCAAAGGGCTGTGGCGAGGCGGACATAGGAACCCCAGAAATGAAATGAAAAGAAGGGCTTGGAAGCCGACCGGTTACACAGGTATGGTGCGGCAGTCATAATCCAGAAGGCCGAGCGTGTCTTCATTGCGCAGCGCGGAAAGACCAAACAGTTCCGTATCCGCCGACTGCATCCGGTCGGCATTGGCGTTGGATTCCAACTGGATGAAGGTGGCCCGCTCATGACGGGCCGCGACATAGCGCGTCAGCCCCTCGGCAATGCTGTCCGACGCCACCAGGGCGCGGGTCAGCACGATGGCATCCTCAATGGCGCAGGCCGCACCCTGGCCCATGAAGGGCGTCATGGCGTGGGCGGCATCGCCCAGCAGGGTCACCTTGTCGTCGACAATCCAGCTCGACAGCGGCTTGCGGGCATTGATCGCCCATTTATACAGCCGATCCTCCGGCACGGCGGCGATCATCGTCTGCACCTCCGGCGACCAGCCGGCAAAGGTGTTTTCCAGATCGGCGCGACTGGCCGGGATGGTCCAGCCATCCTGCACCCAACCTTCCTGGCGGGCGAAGAACACCATGTTCACTATCTTGGACTGGCGCACCGGATAGCGCACCACCATGCGGTTGGGGCCGATATGCATCCCCGGCCATTGCACCAGATCCGCCAGGCTGTCATCCACCGGCGCCAGGGCGCGCCAGGCGACATGGCCGGTGAAATGGGCTTCCGCCGGTTCAAACAGGCGACGGACCACCGATTTCAAGCCATCGGCACCCACCACAAGGTCTGCCTCCAGCCGGCGCCCATCATGCAGGACAACCGTGCTGCCCTCCATCGCCACCGCCGCCGCATCGGTCAGCAGGGTGACACCGGCGCGGGCCGCCGCATCCACCAGAATCGCGTGCAGATCGGCCCGGTGGATATAGACATAGGGTGCGCCGTGCTTGGACCGCATGTCGGCGCGTTCCATCGCCCGCAGCAAGTGCCCATCCTGCCAATGCTGGATGCGCTGACGCTGCGGCTCCACGCCCGCCGCCGCAATCTGCTCGCTCAGGCCGATATGGATGAAACCCTTCATCGCATTGGGCGACAGGGTGACACCGGCCCCAACCTCCCCGAAGGCAGGGGCCGCCTCTGCCAACGTCACCGTGAACCCCTGTTGTTGAAGCGCGATCGCGGCCGTCATGCCGCCGATCCCGCCCCCGACGATGGTGATCCTCGCGTTATTCATTTGTTTGGAAAACCTTCAGGTCCGTGTCCCGACGGCCCGAAGCCGTCCCCGGCTGGAATTAAGACGGGGTGGCATAGGTGGGGCATAGATGGACACAGCCCCCTGTCCGCATGGTGGTCGCCCCCGTGCCGGCCTGACCGGAGGCCGGACAAAATTCGTCCACCAAACGGACAAAATGTGACGATTCAGGCTTCCCTTTTTTTACAGGAATAGCGATTATGCGAAAAAAGATGATCTAAAATTATGCCAATAGAACAGGCATACCAAAACAGGCAACGATAACAGGACAACGGAGAACGGGTATGGACAAGGTTAAACCAGTTCGCGCGATGCTTCGGGTGCTTGATGTGCTGCAGGTGCTGAACAGCCGCAATGGCGTCACCGTCACCGATGTGGCGAACGCCATTGACCTGCCGCGCACGACGGCCTATCGGGTGTTGGAAACGCTGTGTTCCGCCGGCTATGCGGTACGCGATGCCTCTGACGATCATTACCGGCTGACGGTGCTGGTGCGCTGCCTGTCGGATGGCTATGACGATGAGGCCTGGGTGACGGAGGTGGCGCAGCCGGTGCTGTCGCAGTTGGGCCGCAAGCTGGTCTGGCCGGTTTCCATCAGCACCAACCAGGGCAACGGGATGCTGGTCCGCTATACCACGGACAAGCAGAGCCCGCTGGCGCTGGAACGGTATAATGCCGGCGTGCGGCTGCCGCTGCTGAACAGCGCCACCGGCCGTTCCTATCTGGCCTTCAGCCCGGCGCCGCAGCGCGCCGCCCTGCTGGATATTGCCCTGGGTTCGGGCGGGGAAATGGAAGGGGCCGGGCGGGAGCGCGCCCTGATCGAAAAGACGCTGAGCCATATCCGCAAGGTCGGTTATGCCATCAGTATCCGGCAATATCGCGGGGAGTCGACGGCGGCTGTGCCGATCTATAGCGGCACCAACCTGCTGGGCTGTGTCGGTATGCGCTTCATGGACAAGGCCGTTACTGAATCCGTGTTCGCCGCCAAGTATCTGCCCGACCTGAAAATGGCTGCCGCCGAAATTGGTGAGACCTTTGCTGAATGGAAGGAAACCCGCGACCTCAACCACCAGCAGCCGCTTACCCCCACCCGCCGTTGGGACTGGACGCTGGAACGCCGCGTCGAACATTGACGCCGAAGATCAACATAGGTTGTGAAGCTTACGCTTCACTCCAGTGAAACCAGGGCCGCGTCACGTGACGCGGCCCTGTTCATTTTTACAACACGGCGCAGACCGTCTTCCAATCCAGGTAATTATCCAGGGCTGCCAAACCGCTGTCGCGGCCATAGCCTGACTGTTTCACGCCCCCGATGGGCAGGCTGGCATCAAACATGGAATGGGTATTGATCCAGACCGTGCCGGCATTCAGCCGGCGCGACAGCCGGTGCGCCTGGGAGAAATTCTGCGTCCACACACTGGCCGCCAGCCCGTAAACACTGTCATTGGCAGCATCCACCACCTGATCCAGATCGGTGAAGCGCTGCACCACCAGTACCGGGCCGAACACCTCCTCCTTCACAATCTCCGCCGCCGGATCGACATTGGCGATGATGGTGGGGCGGATGAAGGTGCCGGCCGGTCCCAGCCGTTCCCCCCCGGTCAGCACGCTGGCACCGGCCTTGCCGGCACCCACGACCAGCCCTTCGACCCGCTGCGCCTGTTTGGGGGAGACCAGCGGCCCCATTTGGGTGGCCGGGTTCAGGCCATGGCCCAACTGGATGCCATTGGCCGCCGCCACCAGCCCTTCCAGCACCTTGTCATAGATATCGGCATGGACATAGGTGCGCGAACCAGCCACGCAGACCTGTCCGCCATTGAAGAAAATGGCATTGGCCGCACCGGGAATCGCCAGATCCAGCTCCGCATCGGGCAGGATGATCACCGGCGATTTGCCGCCCAGTTCCAGTGTCACCCGCTTCAGATTCCCCTTGGAGGCATCCAGGATGGCGCGGCCGGTGGCGGTGGAGCCGGTGAAGGCCACCTTGTCCACCCCGCCATGCCCGGCCAGCGCCGCCCCCGTTTCCGCCCCCCGGCCGGTGACGATGTTCAGCACGCCCGGCGGCAGGCCGGCTTCCTGCATCAATTCACCCAGGCGCAGGGCGGTCAGCGACGTATCCTCCGCCGGTTTCAGCACGATGCTGCACCCGGCCGCCAGGGCCGGGGCCAGCTTCATTGCCGTCAGCACCAAAGGCGAATTCCAGGGCACGATAGCCGCCACCACGCCCACCGGTTCCCGCACGGTCCAGGCATGGACCTGTTTGCCGGGCGGCTGATAGGTGACCGAGGGGGTGATGGTGCGGCCTTCAATCGCCAGGGCCTGACCGGCGAAGAAGCGGAACTGCCCGATGGCGCCGGGGATTTCCGCCCAGCGGCCGACATAGAGCGCCTTGCCCTGGTCCAGGGTTTCCAGCTCCGACAGCTCGTCAATATGACGTTCCATCAGATCGGCAATCCGGTTCAAAATCGCCGCCCGTTCCGCCGGCACCGTGGCGGCCCAACCGGGGAAGGCGGCGCGGGCAGCGGCAACCGCCCGATCGACATCCGCCGCCCCGGCATCAGGGATTTCCGCCAGAATCCGGCCGGTGGCGGGATCGATGGTGGGGATGGTGTGGCCGGACTGGGCCTGCACCCAGTCCCCGCCGATCAGCATGGCGCGCCGCGCCGGGGCGGACAGCAGGGCGCGGGCGGCCTCACTGCTGGGGCTGGTGGCTTCTAACAAGGTCATGGTCGGGTCGCCTCCCGGGAAAAAGGATGGCAGGATTTGGCGGGACGCACCCCCTTTCAGGGCAGCGCTTTCATCGCCGCTATCCACCATGCGGATGGTGGCGGGGCGGAAATTGTCCATCAGGTGAACAAGGGGGGGCACCGGGCTTCGCAGAACCGGTGCCAGGCCACACCATCGCTGAAAATCACCGACATACAGGGATGGTGGAGATGCTGAACACGTTCCAGCAGGCGCCGCACGCGATGTTGCCGCAGGCCACGACCGATGAAGCCTCACGTCAGGAATTCAGCAAGAGCCTGAAGCAGTTTATCCAGAAGGGTTTATTGCCCGGCCTGGGCCCCATCTACAAGACCCGCGCGGTTGACCGCTACAAACAGGAAACCGGCAAGGCTCCTACGCCCGACCGCCACGGCATCCGCAAGGCGATGGTGCGGGATGTCTATTTCCAGCACTATGCCGCCGTCAACCGCATCAGCCAGGAATTGCTGTGGGATTCGGTGATTGACAGCATCGAACGCCAGGAAGGCGATCTGGCCACCACCGCCAAGGAATACTCTGCCCGTAACAAGGGCCAGTTGCTGATCCCCGACAATTTCGAGGTGCCGAAATATGTCGCCGCCTTGGACATCCATTGTATGCCCGGCGGCTATCCGGGAGAGGAAAAGCCGGAAGAGATCAATGGCGGCGTGCTGTATGACCGCGGCGTCTATCTCTATTCCATGGGCTATACCGGCCCGAACAATGATGATATGGGCCGGTCGGTCTGTAACTATATTAAGCGCCGCCTGAACGGCTTCACGCCCAAGCGCATTCTCGACATGGGCTGCACCGTGGGCCATTCCACCCTGCCCTATAAGGAGCTGTTCCCGGACGCAGAAGTCTGGGGGGTGGATGTGGCGGCCCAGCAGGTGCGCTATGCCCATGCCCGCGCCGGTGCCTTCGGCCTGGATGTCAATTTCGCCCAGATGAACGCGGAGAAGACCAGCTTCCCCGATGGTCATTTCGATCTGGTGGTCAGCCATATTCTGCTGCATGAAACGTCCGGCAAGGCCATGCCGCGCATTTTCGAGGAATGTTTCCGCGTGCTGGCCCCCGGCGGCGTGATGATCCATGCCGATCTGCCGCCGTTCGACCTGATGGACCCGTTCACCCAGTTCATTCTGGATAACGAGACCTATTATAATAACGAGCCCTTCTGGGGGGCGATGCGTGAGGTGGATCAGGTGGGGCTGGCCCGTAAGGTCGGTTTCGCACCGGACAGCGTGCGCTTTGATACCGCCCCGATGGCGGTGATGGAGTTTGCCGCCCAGGCCGCCGGCTATAGCCAGGAAGCGGCTGAAGGCGTGGCTGACCGTGATTTCGTGGCGGGCGAATTTGCCCCCGGCGGCGGCTGGGAAGTGCTGATCGCCCAGAAGCCGGCCTGATCCGGCCGTGGGGCGGCACCAAGGCCGCCCCTGCCCGCCAAGCCCCCGCCCCCCATTCGGATGAAAGCCATGAACCGCAATTCCAAGGGCAAGCGCCCGCAATTTTACGACAACAACGCCAATGACCAGATGATGTCGATGATCATGGTGCTGGCCAGCGAAGTGTCGGTGCTGGCCGACCATATTGACAGCATCGAACGTGTGGCCGCCGCCAACGGGCTGGATCTGGCCGGTGGCATTGCCAAGCTGCAACTGGACCAGCCGGCGCTGGAGGCACGTGAAGCCCGCCGTCAGCAGATGCTGGAGCGCCTGTTCTATCTGATGCGCAAGGAAGCCGCCGAAGCCGCCGCCAACGAGACGGCGGAAGGCTACAGCGCCGTGATCGACGAAATCGCGGTCGCCTGACATGCCGCTCGACACCAGCCCCCTGCTGGCACAACTGGCCGCCATCGTTGGTGATGACGGCCTGATCACCGGCGATGCCATGTCGCCGCGCGCCACCGATGTCTATCGCCGGCTGGAAATGCCGCTGGCTGTGGTCCAGCCGCAAAGCGTGGAGGCCCTGCAGGCGGTGGTGCGTGCCACCGCCGCCGCCGGTATCGCCCTGTCGGTGCGCGGGGGCGGTGCCTCCTACACCGATGGTTATGTGCCGCGGGATGCCGGTCAGGTGCTGGTCGATCTCAGCCGGCTGAACCGCATTCTCAGCATCAATGAAGAAGATGCCTTCGTCACGGTGGAGGCCGGTGTCACCTGGGCGGAATTAAAGGCGGCCCTGGATGCGCGCGGTTTGCGCACCCCGTTCTGGGGCCCCTTCTCCGGCCTGCTGGCCACGGTGGGCGGGTCGGTGTCGCAGAACAGTATCAGCCATGGCTCCGGCGCCTATGGCATTTCGGCGGAATCGGTGCTGTCGCTGGATGTGGTGACGGCCGATGGCAGCCTGCTGTCCACCGGTTCGGCCGCTGTCGGCAGCAGCCCGTTTTCCCGCCATTACGGGCCGGATTTGACCGGCCTGTTCACGGGGGATTGCGGGGCGCTGGGCATCAAGGCGCGGGTGACCCTGGCGCTGCAGCGCCAGCGCGCCGCCCATCGCCCGATTTCCTTCGCGTTTCCCGATTTCGACCATCTGCATGAGGCCATGCGCCTGGTCTCCTTCGATCGGCTGGACGAAAGCGGTTTCGCCCTGGATGGCGCCCTGTCCCAGGGGCAGATCGCCCGGCAGGACCGGGCCGGCGCGCAGTTTGGCATGGCCCTGTCCATCCTGCGCAGCTCACCCTCCCTGGCGTCGGGCATTGTGCAGTTGGGCAAGGCCACCCTTTCCGCCCGGCGCGATCTGGGCAGCGCCCCCTATATGGTGCATTACATCGTCGAAGGGGTGGATGATGGGGAGGTGAAGGGCCGCCTGAACCGGATGCGCGAATTGCTGGGGCCGCTGGGCCGGGAAATTCCCGGCACGGTGCCGGCCGTGGTCCGCTCCATGCCGTTCGCCCCTTTCTACAACACGTTGGGTCCGGCGGGAGAGCGCTGGGTGCCGGTGCATGGTGTGCTGCCACATTCCAACACCAAGCCGTTCGACAAGGCGCTGGCCGCCTTCCTGGCCGAACGGTCGGCAGAGATGAAGCGGCTGGGCGTCTGGACCGGCACCATGTTCTCCGTCCCCAATGCCAGCGGTTTCCTTTATGAGATCGCCATTTATTGGCCGGATGTCATCACCGACTATCACCGGCAGGTGGTGCCCGCCGATTATCTGGAAAAGCTGCCCAAATATCCGGAAAGCCTGGAAGCGCGGGCCTATGTGCACCAGTTGAAGGCCGATCTGGCCGCCCTTTATGGTCAGTTCGGTGCCATCCATTACCAGATCGGCAAGGCCTATCCCTATCTGGATCGGCTTTCCGGCCCCGCCGCCGGGTTGGTGCGCAGCCTGAAGGCGCAGTTGGACCCGCAGGGTCGGATATCGCCCGGCGTGCTGGGGCTTTAAAACAGCCCGTGACGGGGGGATGTGGGGCGGTTCAGCCCATCCCTGCATCCCCCCGTCGCCGTGCCCAGAACGGATTATCCGGCCAGCGCCGTTCCAACCCGTACCAGGCCGATAAATGGGCCCGATACGCGGCCCGGATGCTTTCCATCCGGTCCAGATGCATGGCCATGGCCCCGGCAGGGTCACCGGAAAGGGCGCGGTCGGCCGCCTGACCGACGGCCAGCCCGGTATAAAGCGCGTTGAACAACCCCTGGGACGAAAGCGGATCAAAACAGCCGGCGGCATCCCCACAGGCGAACCAGCCTGGACCCACCGGCTGTGCCAGACGGGCGCCATGGGCGGCGGTGAAGCCGCCCGCCAGATCATCCAGCGCCCCGGCCCTTGTCAGCAAAGGGGCCATCAGCCCCATTTTCGCTGCCCGTGACAACAGCCCGGCCCGGTCACGGACATCACGCGCCGCCGGCAAATCAGCATCGGTATGGAATGCCAGGATACGGCGCTGGCCGGGTAGCGGGGCGCTGTACCACCATCCCTCTTCCTCCGCCTCAATCAAGGTCATGCCGGGATGCTGGCCCTGATCCGGCAGATGCGTCCAGGCACAGGCAAGCCCATCCTCCGCCAGCGGGCGCTGCCCCAGGGCGCGGGCAACAGGGGCCGTCCGCCCACCGGCATCCACCAGGATGCGCGCCGTCACTACCCCGGCCCCTGCCAGTTGTACCTGCCAAACACCGTCTGTCGATACCATACCAGCCAGTTCCGCCGGGGCCAGCAGTCGGGCACCCCGCGCCGTGGCTTCATCGCGCAACAGCGCATCGAAACGGGCGCGATCCAGATGCCAGCCGGGGCCATAGGGATCGCGCAGGGCGTCGCGTTCCACCAGCCGCTGCCCACCCCAGCGGGATAATTGCCCATGACAAGGCGCATGGCCCTGGGCCTGAAAGGCCGCCATGACCCCCAGATCGGCCAGGATACGGCAGGCAGCGGCGGGCAGGCTTTCGCCCACCCGCACCATCGCCCCTTCCCGCCGATCGATCAGCAAAACCGAGCGTCTGCCCGCCAGCGACAAGGCTGTGGCACAACCCGCCGGCCCGGCACCGATGATCAGTACATCGATATCGGCCAACCGCGTCAGTCCCGCCGGCGGTTGCGGCTGCCCCGCACCTTGTCGATATCGGACCAGTCGATGCCTTGGGTTTCAGCACCGGAACGGGCCGCCCCCAGCAGCCCGGCCTTGGGTGCCGCCTCCCGATCCGCCACCTGCATGACGGGCGGCAGGTGGATGCCATCGGTAGGGCCCGGCACGACATCGACCACAGCCACCAGATCGATATTATTGGCCATGGCGTTGATCTGGGCGATGTAGGTGCCGGCCCCCAGCGTGTCATCCCAATCCTGTCGGCTGGCAAAGGCGGACAGACGCTCTTCCGTCGACAGGCTGGTATCCATCACCTTGGCGTAGGCACTGGGCGTCAGAACCTGATTGGGCACGCGGGCCGGCCAGAAGGTGGGCAGATAGGGATCATATGTCTTGTCATAGCCCGAGCGGCAGCTGGCCGTATCGGTCTGCCATGGCACCGCCATCCAGCGGGTAATGGAGCCCGGCCGCTGACCCCAAAGCGGCCCTTGCGGAGTGTCGCAGATTTCCGTGGTCATGACGGGGCCATAATCCGGCTCCGCACTGCCGGCCGGGGCATGGAGGAAGCGGAAGGCCCCCATATACATATTAAGCGACCGTACCGGCCACGTCATTTCACATCCCGGATGGAAGGCATCGGCCAGACAGAATTCCAGCGCCGCGCGGGTCAGGGCTTCCGGCTGTTCGGCCACGGGCAATTCTTCCAGACTCTTAGGCTTATGAGCATCCGGATCATAATCGGCTATGAAATTCCCAGCGGCCCATTGCTGCAGGAAGGTCAGCTGGGTTGGCGTCAGTTCGGTGAACTGACGCGGGGTCTTGCCCTTCAATTCCCCCATCGCGTCGCCATAGATCCAGGGCCAGGGCACGGGTGACCAGCTGTCACGGTCGCTCTGGCGGAACTGGTTATAAAGCTGCCGGCGGTTCTCCGCATTCTCCGCCGACGGATCGGCGAGTTTCACCTTCCAGGCATCGCTGGTGAAATCAAAGGGCGAGCCCCAGCCGAAGCCCCGGTAGAACCCTTCATTCACCCATTGCAGGTCGCTCAATCGTTCAAAGATCGGCAGGATGTCAGCGGTGAAGGAGGGTTGCTTCAGCTTGGGCAGAAAGCCTGATGTAATGGCGATCTGGCGCATCAGGTCCCACATGGTGCGCACGGATTTCTGCTGCGGCCCGTAATTGGGCGGGCATGTCACAATCCAGGCCGGTGCCACGGTCAGGGACCGGCCATCCAGCTTCACGGTCGCCGTGACCGGCCCATCGGCCGTATCATCATGCCAACCATCATTATTGCCATAGGTCACGGCCGGGGCGCCATTATAGGACGCAGATTTGCCATAACCACCCAGCACCACCAGACGCCCGGCCCCATCGGTGCGCAATTCACCCAGATAAACCAGCTTGCCAACAAAATGACCGCTGTCAAAGGCCACCGGCGCATGATCCTTGCCGCTGATGGTACGCGAGCCGGGATCGATCACCAGGGAGGCACGATCCTCCACCTGGGCATTACGGCGATAGGAGGGGGCGGCCAACGCCGCCTCCGGAATATCCAGGGCGATCTGGAATTCGTACCAAGCGGCCTTCTGGTTTGCCAGATGGACGGTCCATTCAATCTCCACCCCTTCGCCAGCGGTCAGTTCCCGCACCGCAACACCCTGGGCGTTCAGGCCATAGATGCGGAACCGTGCGGCTTCCCGCTTCAGCGCCCCGGTGCTGTCACGGTAAAAACCCGGCGGGTGGGGCGGCGGCTCAGGAATTTCCGGCCCATAATACCATTCCGTCGGGCTGTTGCCGACGCGGGCAATGCCAATCGGCGGATAAATCGCCGCGCTGACAATCGTGTCATCCTGGGCGGATAAATGGCTGCTCATGACCGCTTCCTCGCCTTATTCCTACTCCCGTCCAGCGGGTACGCAAGGTTGTGCGAGACTGTTGAAAAATTCAACCATTAATAATGTTAAAAGTTATATGCCTGCGGTGCCAGGGTCACGCCGCCTTGGTGGTGACGCCGCCCCGATCCAGCTGATCCAGCATGTAGCGGATTTGGGCATAGCGGACGAGATAGGCCAGCAGATGCGGCTGTGCTGGTGGATATTCCTGGGCAATGGCAAGCAGGCGCAGCACCATGGCCTTTTCCGCCAAACCGAAACGGGCGATGAATTTCAGCAGGGTCCGCACATCATCCGCAATCGGCATCCGTTGCGGTTCCTGTTTAACCCCACCCTGGAATGCATTGAGAAAGTTCATTATTCTTTTCTCAAATGCCAATGGGGCATAGGCTTGGTGAACCAGATCGCGCACCCCTTCCAGCAGGGCCTGTCGGCTCATATGCAGGGGCTGGATATTGGTGGTGAAGCTGCCGGCGCTCTGCCAATCGGCCCCCACCAGGCGCCCCTCCGCCTTCAGCCGGTCATGCAGCGGCGTGCCGGGTGGGGCCACTAAGGCGCCGGTGCTGAACAGTGGCACCGGCGATGATTGCATGAAGTCATAAAGCGTGCCGAAGATGTCCGGCCTGTCACCATCAAAGCCGACCACCATGCCACCCTGTATGGCAATACCCGCATTCACAATGGCTTGCAGGGCGATATTTGTGTCCTGATAGAGGTTCTGACGTTTACCGGCACCGCGCAAACTTTCCTCATTTACAGTTTCAATGCCGATGAAAACCGTATCCAGCCCGGCGCTGACGCAGGCTTTCATCAGGGTTGCGTCGCGGGCCAGATCCAGCGATGCCTGGGTCATGAAGCGTAATTGTTCATGCGGTGCCCGCCCCACCTGCCATTCACGCAGCACATCCAATATGGCGTGGGCGTGCTGGCGATAGACGGTGAAATTATCATCGGCCAGGAAGATGCTGCGATAGCCATGGCGGGACAGCATATCCAGTTCGGCCCGCACCTGGGCGGCATCCTTGTGCCGCTGCTTGCGCCCCAGATACTGGATCACGTCGCAGAAATCACACTGGAACGGGCATCCGCGGGAGGTTTGCAGCGTCCCCATCAAGGCCCCGTCATTGTGATAGAGATCCCAGCGCGGTACGGGGGAGGAACGCAGGTCGGGTTTGCCGCCCTGGTAATGCGGGCGGGGCGTGCCGGCGGCCAGATCGGCGAACAGGCCGGCGGCAATATCCTCAATCTCCCCGGTCACCAGCACATCGGCATGGGGGCGGATATCGTCGGTGGAGAGCGAGGCATAAGAACCGCCGATCATCACCGTCCGCCCCCGCGCCCGGAAAAGGGCGGCCAGTTCGATCATCCGGTTGCGCTGCGTCACCTTGCCGGTAATCGCCACGGTATCACACCAGCCGGCGGCCTCCTCAATATCCAACGGCTGGATCATCTCATCCACCAGCCGGATTTCCCAGTCCGACGGCACAAAGGCGGCAACGGTGGTGATGGCAAGGTCTGCCACCGGCGTGCGAGCGGCCAAGCCGGCGGCGGCAAACACCTCCCCGGAATGATAACCGGGGCTTTCCGTGGCCGGATTGATGATCAGGATACGCATATAGCCCGCCGATAAACGCTTATGTCGGCCAGCAAACCATATTGGCAGCGGCAGGGCACGTCGCGTGGGGTATGGCGGGCCGGGTGCAGACTATGCGGGGCCGGTGAAGCTGGCCTTGTGCTGTTCCCGCAGGGCCGCCTTCTGCACCTTGCCCATCTGGTTGCGGGGCAGTTCCTCCACAAACCAGACGCGTTTGGGCACCTTGAAATTGGCCAGTGCTTCCTTTGCCTGGGCGATCAGGCTGACTTCCGTCACATCGTCACGGCCCGGCTTTTTCTGTATGATGGCGGCCACCGCCTCCCCGAAATCCGGGTGCGGCAGGCCGATGACGGCACTTTCCACCACGCCATCAAGCCCATCCAGAAACGTCTCCACCTCCTTGGGGTAGACGTTGAAGCCGCCGCAGATGATCAAATCCTTGGCACGGCCAACAATATGCACATAGCCGCGCTCATCCAGCTTGCCGACATCACCGGTGATGAAGAAACCATCGGCCCGCATATCCTCAGCCGTCTTCTCAGGTTTTTTCCAATAGCCCTTGAAAAGATTGGGCCCTTTGAATTCAATCTGGCCAATCGTGCCGGTGGGCACGGCCTGCCCTTGATCATCGGTGATGCGCAGTTCCACCCCCGGCAGGGGGAAGCCCACTGTGCCCGGCACGCGGTCGCCCGCCAGCGGGTTGGAGGTGATCATCCCCCCTTCCGTCATGCCATAGCGCTCCAGAATGGCATGACCGGTGCGATCGCTGAATTCCCGGTGCGTATCGGCCAGCAGTGGGGCCGACCCGCTGATGAACAGGCGCATATGCGCCACCAGATCGCGGGTGAAACCGGGATGGGCGAGCAGACGGGTATAGAAGGTGGGCACGCCCATCAGAACCGTGGCCTGCGGCAGCAGATCGACCAGCCGATCGGCATCAAACTTACCCAGGAACAGCATGGAACCGCCGTTCAACAACGTGGTGTTGGTGGCAACGAACAGCCCATGCACATGGAAAATCGGCAGCGCGTGCAGCAGCACGTCACCCGGCTGGAAACCCCAAAGCTGATGCAGGGTCAGGGCGTTGCTGGCCAGATTGCCATGGCTGGTCATCGCCCCCTTTGACCGCCCGGTGGTGCCAGACGTGTACAAGATCGCCGCCAGATCATCCGCCGCCATCGGCACGGTATCGAAATGATGGCTGAGATTCAGGGCCATATCCGGCAGGCTGCCATCGGCCGCAATGCCTAAGGTGGCCACTGCCGGCACATGATAGCGGGCGGCCAGTTCCCGCATCCCGGCCTCATCCTCCGGTCGGCAGACGAACAAAGCCGGTTCGGCATCTTCCAGAAAATAGGCGATTTCTGCCTTCTGATAGGCACTGTTCAGCGGCAGATAGATGGCACCCAGTCGCAGGGTGGCGAGGTAAAGGAACAGGTTTTCGGCACTTTTTTCCACCTGCACCGCCACCCGGTCACCCCGCTTCACCCCCAATTGCACCATGGCATGGGCGAAGCGGGCGGAGATGGAGACCAGATCGGCGTATGTGTACCAGACGCCCTGGCGCGGCCCGTCCATCAGGGTGATGAAACGGGCCTGCATATCGGCGGGAAAGCGGCTTTCGATCAGGTGATAGAGGTTGCCGCTTTTCACGCCGTCCATGGTCATTTCCCCTGCAGCATTTTCACGATGGCGGAGAAGTCGAGCCCGCCATGGCCCGCCGCCGAAAATAGCTGATACAGCGCCGCCGCCTGCGCGCCAAGGGGGGTTGATGCGCCAGCACTGGCGGCGGCCTGCTGCGCCAGCTTCAAATCCTTCAACATCATATCGACCGCGAAACCAGGCTGATATTCCCGGTTGGCAGGCGATGTCGGCACCGGCCCCGGCACCGGGCAGTAGGAGGTCAGCGACCAGCATTGGCCCGACGATTTGCTGGAAATATCGAACAGCTTCTGCCGATCCAGGCCCAGCTTGTCGGCCAGGGCAAACGCCTCTGACACGGCGATCATGGAAATGCCCAGCACCATGTTATTGCAGATTTTCGCCGCCTGCCCGGTGCCGGGACCGCCGGCATGAACGATGGTCTTGCCCATCAGTTCCAGATAGGGCTTGGCCTTGTCAAAGGCCGCATCCGACCCGCCCACCATGAAGGTCAGCGTCCCCGCCGCCGCCCCGCCGGTGCCGCCGGAAACCGGGGCATCCAGCATCAGGTGCCCTGCTTTTTCCGCCTGGGCCGCCACGGCGCGGGCGCTGTCCACATCCACGGTGGAACTGTCGATGAACAGGGTGCCGGGTTTGGCGCTCTCGATCACCCCGCCGGCATTACCATAAACGGCGCGTACATGCGGGCCGGCGGGCAGCATGGTGACAATCACATCGGCCAGGGATGCGGCCGGCCCTGCGGCCGGCCCGGTCTCAATCCCCGCTTCTGCGGCGGCGGCCAGATTGGCGGGGGCGAGATCGACACCGATCACCCGATGCCCCCCCTTCAACAGGTTCTTGGCCATCGGCAGGCCCATATTGCCAAGCCCGATGAAAGCAATCGTCGCCATGGTCTTCCTCCCGATCAGGTTATTATGTGAAGGGTGGGGCTGTCTGATTCAGTTTGAACCATCCTATCCCGTCACCCCGGCGCAGGCCGGGGTCCAGAACACAGGCCCCTTGCTTTACGAAACTGGACCCCGGCCTGCGCCGGGGTAACGGTTGTAAGAGCTATTCCTGTTCCACTTACACTGCACCAACACTCAGCCCGGAAAGGTCAAGTCGCCATCCGCTGGCGGGGCGAAATGGCGGGCGACGAAGGCGGGGTCCACCGCATCCAGGCTCGCCGGCTGCCATTTCGGATTGCGGTCCTTGTCTACCAGCACGGACCGGATGCCTTCATAGAAATCATGGCCATCCATCACCGCCTGGGTCATGCGGAATTCCAGCCGCATACAATCATCAAATTCCAGCTCGGCCCCCCGCCGCAACTGCTCGAATGTCACTTTCAGGCTGGTGGGGGACATGGTTTTCAAGCTGGCCAGTGTCTTGGCTGCCCAGTCGCTGCCCTCATTCTCCAGCCTGGCGAAAATGCCCTCGATGCTGTCGGCATCAAAGCAGCGGTCAATGGCGTCGCGGTGGGCCGGCAGGGTGGGTTCGTCCGGCGTGGCGGCATGGTGGCCCAACACCGCCTCCACCGCCGAATTGGCGTCGGGCGCACTGGACAAGGCCGTTTCCAGGTCGCGCTCCAGGTCATCCAATGCCTCACTGCGGCTATGGTGCGTGGCGATACAGGCATAGGCCAGATCGCCCGCTGTTATCCGCGCGCCCGTCAGCCCCAGATAGAGCCCCAACCGCCCCGGCAACCGGGGCAGAAACCACGTCCCGCCGACATCCGGGAACAGGCCGATGCCGGTTTCCGGCATGGCCAGCAGCGTCTTTTCCGTCGTCACCCGGTGGCTGCCATGAACGGACAGCCCGACCCCGCCGCCCATGGTGATGCCATCAATCAAGGCGACATAGGGCTTGGGGAAATGCTTGATCTGGCGGTTCAGCCGGTATTCCCCGGCGAAAAAGGCCGCCGTCAGGGCACCCGCCCCCTCCCCACGCTTGCGCTGCAACCCGGCATCCCAGACGGCGCGCACATCGCCCCCGGCGCAGAAGGCGCGGTCGCCCGCCCCCCGGATCACCACCGCCTTGATGGCGGGATCGGCAGCCCAGGCGGCAAGGGTCGGGGCAATCACCTCCACCATCGGCAGGGTCAGCGCGTTCAGCGCCTTGGGCCGGTTCAGCAGAATATGCCCCAGCAGGCCGCGCGTGGTGCAGATGGCATCAAGGGTCAAGGCCGTTCCTCCCGGTTTGGATCACACTTGTGAAGTGGGTGGGCTTATTCCACCACGGCAAGGGGGATCATGGTCTTCTGCCACAACCAACCCCTATCATTGCGGTGATGCGCACATCCATGCGAAGTTTACCCCATCCGTTGTGCGCTTTTCCACGCAGGTACATTGATGGCCGGGCAATTTGATTGGGATGATCTGCAGAGTTTCCTGGCCGTGGCCCGCAGCGGTCGGCTGACCCTCGCCGCCCGGCGCATGGGGGTGGATCACACCACCCTGGGACGGCGGCTGCAATCGCTGGAACGCGCGCTGGGGGCCAATCTGTTTGAACGCCACGCCACCGGCTACAGCCTGACCGCCCAGGGTGAAAGCCTGCTGGCCAGCGCGGAGGCGATGGAGGGGCTGGCCATGACCATCATGGAGGATCTGGCCGGCAGTTCCGGCAGTCTGTCCGGGGCGGTGCGCATCGGCACGCCGGATGGTTTCGGCAGCTTCTTCCTGGCCCCCCGCATCGGCCAACTGGCTGCCCGCCACCCGGATCTGGAGGTACAACTGGTGGCCATGCCGCGCCTGTTCAGCCTGTCCAAACGGGAAGCGGATATCGCCATCTCGCTGGCCCAGCCGGATGCCGGGCGGCTGCATGGGCGCAAGCTGACGGATTACGAATTGGGGCTTTATGCCGCCCGATCCTATGTGACGGCGAACCCACCCATTTCATCGGTGGCCGACCTGCCCGGCCACCGGTTCATATCGTACATTGACGATCTGCTTTACACGCCGGAGCTGGATTACCTGCCGCAGATTTCCCGCGATATCCGCCCGCAGTTGAAAAGCGCCAGCCTGGTGGCACAATTTCGCGCGGTGGAGGCCGGGGCCGGCATTGCCGTGCTGCCCTGCTTCCTGGTGGATGGCCATGCCGATCTGGTGCGGCTGTTGCCGACGGAGGTCAGTTTGATCCGCAGTTTCTGGCTGCTGATCCATTCCGACCTGCGTCACCTGTCCCGCATCCGGGTAACGGCGGAATTCATCGCGGAGGAGGTGCGGCGGAACAGCCGGCTGTTCCGCCCGTAATGTCACCGATCAGACCATGAACAGCTTGACGAAGATCGCCACCTGAAAGGCCAGCACGAAACCCATCATCCATTTGATGATGTTGACATCGGATTTCAGGCCGGTGACATCTTCATCCCGTTTGGACAGCGCCGATGCGGCCTTCAGCGCCTTTTCCTCCGGAATGTCGATGGCGCGGAAAGCCTCAAAGACCTCTGTCTGCATCGTGCTCATGCACATCCTCCGCCGGGCCGACCTGTCAGCATGATATCATATCGGCTGACAGGTAGATAAGCCCTATCAGGATAGGCTGGCCCGATAGGCCCGCCAGCCACCATGATGGGTGATCTCCGTCGCCCCCTCCAGGGCATAGGATTCACACAGGAAACTGGTAACCTGCCGCCCATCGGCCAGCGTAACCTTGCCCACGCCCAGCGGGGCCGGGATGCGGGCGATGAAGGCGCCCAAGGCGGCGGGCGGCAGCCACCATTCCTCCGCCAGAATCCCCGGCCCGGCAAAACCGGGATCGCGCACCAGCCCCGGCTTGGGTGGCACGGTGCCGGCCAGCGCATAAAGCCGGTAATCGGGGGCCGTCCGCACCACCCCCGCCAGCCGGCCGCCCACGCTGGTCAATTCATGGTTCAGCGGCATCCCGGACAGATGCGCGCCCACCGCCAGGATGGGCAATGCATCGGGGGCCGACACCGGGGCCAGCACCGGCCCAGGCAGGTCGGCCCGTGCCGCCCGGTGCAGCCGGTCGCCCAGCACCGCCAGATCGGCATCGGCAAAGGCCGGTGCCACCAGGGTGACGCCGAAGGGCAGACCCGCCGGGGTGAAGCCCCCCGGCACCGCCACCGCGCTGCAATCCAGCAGGTTCACGAAATTGGTATAGCGGCCGAGATTGCTGTTCAGCCGCACCGGATCGGCCAGCATGTCCGCCACCTTGTAGATGGTGGGGGCCGTGGGCAGCAGCAGAATATCAAGGTCTCGCCACAAGCCATTGATATATTGACTATAGGCAGATAGCGCATAGTGGCCGCGATAGGCCTCCACCGCTGTTTTGCCCTTCGCCCCCTCGATAATGGCCCTGACTGTCGGGTCCATATTGGCGGCGTGGTCGGCAATGAAATCTTCCACCGCTGCCAGCCGTTCGGCCACCCAAGGGCCGCCATAAAGCAGGTGAGCACATTCGCGTAAAGGCTTGTAATCAAATGGTACTGGCGTGCCGCCCAAGGTCACCAGCCGGTCAATGGCAGCATCGTAGAGGGCAGATGCTGCTTCATCGCCGTAAAATTCCCGCTCTTCCCCCGACAGCACCCCAAACCGGAATTTCTCCAGCTTCAGGGAATGGAACCCGGCGGGGCGGGAATAGGGATCGGCCCCATCGAAACCTTCCGCCACCTGGCGCACCAGATCGCCATCGGCGGCGGAGTGTGCCAGCACGGTGACGCAATCCTGCGACCGTACCGCCGGTACTACGCCAGCGGTCGACAGCAGGCCCTTGGTGGGCTTGATCCCCACCAGATCGTTGAAGGCGGCGGGCACCCGGCCCGAACCCGCCGTATCGGTGCCCAGCGCGAAGACCACCTGCCCCCGCGCCACCGCTACGGCAGAGCCGGAACTGGAGCCACCAGAGACATAATCCGTATCGAACACGCAGCGCGGCGCGCCATAGGGGCTGCGCGTGCCATTCAGACCGGTGGCGAACTGGTCAAGGTTGGTCTTGCCCACCAGCAGCGCGCCCGCCGCCCGCAGCTTCGCCACCACGGTACTATCCGCCGCCGGCTGATAGGCGAAGGCGGGACAAGCGGCACTGGTGACAAGGCCAGCCGTATCGATATTATCCTTGGCGGCAAAGGGGATACCCCAAAGCGGTTGATCGGCCTTGTATCCCGCCGCCGTCAGGGAGGCCGCCGCCGCGCGCAGTTCCGCCGCCGGCACCAGGCTGATCCAGATGGCGGGGTCGGGGCTGGCCGCCAGCCGGGCCAGTATTTCCTCCACCACCGCCAGCGGGGTGGTGGCACCGCTGCGATACAGTTCCGTCAGCCCGTGAATGGTCAGTTTTTCCGGGAACATCAGGCAATCTCCTCCAGAATGGCGACAGTCTGGCCGGCATTGACGGTGCGGCCCGGCTTGGCGGTGATTTCCCGCACGCGGCCAGCACTGGCGGCCTTCACGTCCATCTCCATCTTCATGCTTTCCAGGATCAGGATGGTGTCGCCGGCAGCCACTTGCTGGCCCGGCTCCACCAATATTTTCCAGACATTGCCGGTCACGCCGGTCTCCACGCCGATGCAGCCTTCCGGCAGGGCCGTTTCATCCCCCGTCGGGCCGCCATCGTCGCTGACGAAACTGTCCAGACCCTTGGCCTTCCAGTCTTCCCGCTCTGCCTCAAACGCCGCCTGCTGGGTGCGTTTGAAGGCATCGATGCTGTTGCCATTGTCGGCCAGGAAGCGCAGATGGTCGGCGTAGCTGAACTCGGTTTCCTCGATCTTGATCGGGTAGCGGCCATGGGGGAAGGCCTCGCGCGCATCGGCTAGTTCCGCCTCTGACACCGGATGGAACTTGATTTGATCGAAGAAGCGCAACAGCCAGGGCTTGTCCTGCTGGAACACGGGCGTGGATCGCCAGCTATTCCAGACCTGGATGGTGCGCCCGAACAGTTGGTACCCGCCCGGCCCTTCCATGCCATAGATGCACATATAGGCACCGCCGATACCCACGGCATTTTCCGGGGTCCAGGTGCGGGCGGGGTTATATTTGGTGGTCACCAGCCGGTGGCGCGGGTCCAGCGGGGTGGCCACCGGCGCGCCCAGATAGACATCGCCCAGCCCATAGACCATGTAATGCGCGTCGAACACGATGCGCTTCACATCCTCCTGGCTTTCCAAACCGTTGATCCGGCGGATGAATTCGATATTATCCGGGCACCAAGGGGCGTCCGCCCGTACCAGTTCCTGATACTTCGTCATGGCCAGCCGCACCTGGGCATCGTTCCATGACAAGGGCAGATGCACAATGCGGCTGGGAATGCGGGCATTGGCAATATCGCCCAGCCCGCCCTCAATCTCCGCCAGCACAGCCAGCAGGGTGGTGGTTTTCAGCCGGCGGCTGTCATAATGCACCTGCAACGACCGGATGCCGGGCGTCAGGTCAATGATGCCGGCCAGCTTGCGCGCCCGCAGTTCCGTGACCAGCAGATGCACCCGCAGCCGAATGCCCAGGTCCAACGCCATCGGGCCATATTCGACCAGCAGATAATCATCCCCCGCCCGGCGATAGGTGACGGGGATATCGCCATCGATACGGGACAGGATGGGGGATGGCAGGGTGGCGTGGGTGATACGCTTTGCTGCTTCATTTCCGTCACCCCGGCGCAGGCCGGGGTCCAGTTTCGTAGAGCAAAGCGCTTGTGGCCCCTGGACCCCGGCCTGCGCCGGGGTGACGGTAAGGGCAGTGTCAGTGTAGACGGTGGATGCAACCGGCACAAACCGCACCTTATCCCCTGGCCGCAACTGGCCGACCTTCCACAGCTCATCCCGCGCCACCACCACGGGGCAGACGAAGCCGCCCAGGCTGGGGCCATCGGGGCCCAGGATGATGGGCATGTCGCCGGTGAAATCCACTGCCCCGATGGCATAGGCATTGTCATGGATGTTGGACGGGTGCAGCCCCGCCTCCCCGCCATCGGCCCGCGCCCAGGCCGGGCGGGGGCCGATCAGCCGCACGCCGGTGCGGGCGGAATTGAAATGCACCTCATATGACGCGGCAAACAGGTCGGCAATGTCGCTTTCCTGGAAAAAATCTGGCGCGCCATGCGGCCCATAGTGCACGCCCAACACCCATTCATGGGTCAGGGGTGGAGCAGCAAATGGCTCGGCCTGCCCCACCGGCCCACCGGCCAGCGCCAGCGTGTCGCCCGCCTTCAGGCAGCCGGTGGCATGGCCGCCGAAACGGCCCAGCGCGAAGGTGGATTTCGATCCCAGATATTCCGGCGCATCAAAGCCACCAGCCACTGCCAGATAGGTGCGCTGCCCCGGCCCCTGGATGCGGCCCAGCGCCAGGGTTTGCCCTGCCGCCACGTCAAAAACCACGCCATGTGGCACGGCCACGCCATCCAACGTGGCCACCATCGCCGCCCCGGCCAGCGCCACCCTTGCCGCATGGTTGAAGCGCAGGCTCGGCCCCGTCAGCGTGCATTCCAGCGCCGCCGTCCCCTCCGGGTTGCCCAAAAGCCGGTTGGCCAGCCGAAAGGAGAGATCATCCATCGGGCCCGATGGCGGCACGCCAACATCCCAATAACCCAGCCGCCCCGGCCAATCCTGGATGGAGGTCTGGGCACCGGGGCTCAACACCTCCACCGTCGCGGGCGTGAAGGGGAAATCCTTCAGCACAGAGGTGGCGACCTTGCCCTGCCGGAAAATATCCGACCCGATGATGGCGCGCAGGTAGGAGAGATTGGTTTCAATCCCCGCCACGCGCGAAGCCGCCAGTGCCGCGGACAACTGATCAATCGCCGCATCCCGGCTGTCGGCATGAACGATCAGCTTGGCCAGCATGGGATCGTAATTGGCCGTCACCTCTGTGCCCGTATTCACCCAGCCATCCACGCGGATGTTGTCGGGGAAACGCACATCCGTCAGGAGGCCGGTGGAGGGACGGAAATCAGCGGCGGCGTTTTCCGCATAAAGCCGAACCTCAATGGCGGCCCCCTGCGGGGTCAGGCTTTCCGGGGCCGGCAGGGTGAATTCCCCTGCCGCCTGGCGGATCATCCATTCCACCAGATCAACGCCGAACACAGCCTCCGTCACCGGATGTTCGACCTGCAGACGGGTGTTCACCTCCAGGAAATAGACCTGTTCACGCGCCACATCATAGATGAACTCCACGGTGCCGGCGGAGGCGTATTGCACGCTTTGCCCCAGCGCCACGGCGGCATCCCGAAGCTGCGCGCGTACCGCATCGGGCAGGCCGGGGGCGGGTGTTTCCTCCACCACCTTTTGATTGCGGCGTTGCAGGGAGCAATCGCGCTCGCCCAGGGCCACCACACCACCCTTGCCATCACCGAAAATCTGCACCTCGACATGGCGGGCCTCCGCCACGAAGCGTTCCAGATAGACGCGGGCATCGCCGAAGCTGCTGGTCGCCATGCGCTGCACGGCGGCGAATTTGGCGGCCAGTTCGTCGGCGCTATGGCAAAGTTGCATCCCGATGCCGCCGCCGCCGGCCGTGCTTTTCAGCATGACGGGGAAACCGATGCGCGCCGCCTCCGCCTGGGCCTGTTCAACATCGGCCAGAATGTCGCTGCCGGGCAGCAGCGGCACGCCGGCAGCCCTGGCCAGGGCACGCGCGGTATGTTTCAGGCCGAAATCGCGCAAATGTTCGACACGCGGGCCGATGAAGGCGATGCCGGCCGCGTTCAGCCGTTCCACAAACCCGGCATTTTCCGACAGAAAGCCATAGCCGGGGTGAACCGCTTGCGCACCGGTGGCCTGACAGGCGGCGATGACGGCATCGATATCCAGATAGGACTGTTTGGCCGGCGGCGGGCCGATGCGCACCGCCTCATCCGCCGACAACACGGGTTGGGTGAAGCGGTCGGCATCGGAATAGACGGCGACCGAGGCAATGCCCATGCGCCGCAGGGTCTTTATCACCCGCGCGCAGATCTCACCCCGATTGGCGATCAAAACCTTGGTGAACATGGGGGGATTCCTTTGGGGGATGGGGGGAGGGATGGCGTTGGGTCATTCCCATGCCGTCTTGGGGCTGCCGTCCGCGCTCTCTCACCCGTCACCCCGGCGAAGGCCGGGGTCCAGAGGCCACGAGCGCATTGCTCTACGAACCTGGATCCCGGCCTTCGCCGGGATGACGGGTAATGGAAAGGCCGGCTCCCCTCACCCCTCCCAAACCAAAATCTCAATCGGGGTCGGGTCAAACGCGTTGCAGGGGTTGTTCACCTGCGGGCAGTTGGAAATGACGCACAGCAAATCCATCCGCGCCACCAACTCCACATAGGCCCCCGGTGCCGACACGCCATCGGCAATGGCAAGCCCGCCTTCGGTATCGAACGGCACGTTCATGAAGAAATTGATGTTGGGTACAATGTCCCGCTTGGTCATGCCATGGCGTGACACGGCGATCAGGAAGTTTTCCCGACAGGCGTGCATGTAACGGGTGTGCTGGCCAAAGCGGACCGTATTGCTTTCACAGGAACAGGCCCCGGCGGATGTATCATGCTGGCCGCAGGTATCGGCCACCAACTCGGCCATCACCTGACCGCGATTGGAATAAAGCACCGATCCCGGCCCGATATAGGGCGTACCCTGGGCCAGCACCGTATCCTGGGCGCTGTAGCGTTCGGTATGGTCGGCGGTGCTGTAGAATAATGTGTCCACCGCCTGACAGCCCTCGCTGTCGACAATGCGGATCACCTGCCCCTTTTTCACAAAACCGGACCAGGGATATGTTGCCGGCACGGTTTCGCGGAAAATGGCGCTGGCCGGGTCACGGGGGGAAAGCACGGGCGTAAAGCTGCTGGTCATGATGGTGCCTCCCCCTCTCAGGCCGACAGATAGCGGTCGGTATTGTCAAACCCGCGCACGGCCTCTGCCGTGGCGGTACGGCACAGATCGTCGACAGCCGGTGCCGCCCCCTGGTGGATCACCAGATCAATCGGCAGCGGTTCCACCGCCGGGGCCAGCGGATGGGGCGTGTTGGAGACAGCGATGATCAAATCCATCTCCACCCGCAAATCGACGAAATCACCCGGCACAACGCCCGCCGCATCCCAGGCAAAACCGCCATCAGCCTGCACCGACACCGGGGCAAAGAAACCGATGCAGGGCGGAATATCGGCCAGCCCCAGCCCATGCTTGCCGGCAGCCAGAATGAAATTGTCGCGCGCATTGCGCACGCCGCTATCGGCCCCATAAAGCCGGGCGACACTGGCCGGGGTAGAGCCGCCGATCACCGTGTCATGCCGGCCGCTGGTATCCTCCACAATGGAGAGCAGCACGCGGCCCATGTCGGAGAACAGCACGCGACCCTTGCGCAGGGCAGCGGTCCATTGAATCTTGATCGTGTCGGCATGGTTGAACCGTTCCGACGGGTCCGCCTTGTTCCAGGCCAGCAGGCTGACACCGGGCGTGCCCTGGCTGTTCAGGATGCGCAGCACCTGGCCCCGGCGGATCACCCCGGTCCAGTACCAGCCGCCCGGCACCTGTTCGCGCAACAGCACGGCAGCATCGGCGATGGGGGCGGCATCGCGCGCCGTGGGCGGGGGCAGCACCAGGGGGGCCGCGCCCTGGGCTGCCTGTTTCAGTTCCAGATAACGCGCCCGGTTGGCGGCGATCTGTGCTTGGGTCTGGCGTGGCATCTCCACACTCCTCACGCAGCGTCGGCCGGGTCGTCCCGGTCAGGGTGCCCAGGGTCAAGCGCCGGGTCGTCCCGGCGGGGCAGATGGGCGGGGTCGCGCCCGAAATCGGGCTGTCCGGCCACCCGTTTGGGCCAGACATCAATATCGTTGGTGATGCACGCGCCATAACGCAGCCGTTCTTCCGGCAGGGTACGCGTGCGGTCAAAGGCGATGACGCGGGTGGCCAGATGGAAGGCTTCCGACAGATCGTGGGTCACCATCACCACGCTCATCGGGTGCTGGTGCCATAATTGGCGCATCAGCTTATGCACATCGGCGCGAATGCCGGGGTCCAGCGCGCCGAACGGTTCATCCAGCAACAGCACCTTGGGCCGGGCGATCAGCGCCTGGGCCAGGGCCAGACGTTGCTGCATCCCACCGGAAAGCTGGGCCGGATATTTATCCAGCGCGTGCGACAGGCCCACCGCGTCCAGCAGTGCCGCCGCATCATCGCGGGCCTGTCGGTGGGCGGCCCCGAACAGCCGGCCCAGCAGCCGGCTGCCGCGCAGTTCCGCCCCTAGCATCACATTGCCCAGCACCGTCAGGTGCGGAAACACGGAATAGCGCTGAAACACCACCCCGCGATCGGGCCCCGGCTCCGGCGACAGGGGCACACCATCAATGGTGATCTCCCCGCGTGTCGGCAGTTCTTCGGACAGCAACATGCGCAGAAAGGTGGTTTTGCCACAGCCGGAAGGGCCGACCAGGGCCACAAAGGAACGCGGGGCGATTTCCAGGTTGATGCGTTCCAGCACCACCTGTTCCCCATATTCCTTCCAGACATTCTTGACGCTGATCGCGGTCATTGGCCGGTCCTCGCACGATCAAACCAGGGGAAAGCGCGGGACTGAGCGGCCCGCAGGCCCCAATCCATCAGGAAGCAGAGCAGCGTGATCCAGGCGACATAGGGCAGGATGACATCCATCGCCAGATAGCGGCGGACCAGGAAGATGCGGTAACCAAGCCCGCTTTCACTGGCAATCGCCTCTGCCGAGATCAGAAACAGCCAAGCGGGGCCGAGATTGAGGCGGATGCTGTCCATCAGACGCGGCAGGATTTGCGGCAACACCACGCGGATGGCAATCGTCCAGCTATTGGCCCCCAACGTCTGCGCCTTGATCAGCTGCTGGCGCGGCAGATCGTCGATCTTCAGCATCAGGTCACGGATCAGACCGGGCATCACGCCGATAACGATCAGGGTGATCTTCGATGCCTCCCCCAGCCCCACCATAATGAACAGGATGGGCAGCACGGCCAGCGGCGGCACCATCGACACGACAGTGACAAAGGGAGAGAGCGCCGCGCGGGCCAGCGGCAGCAGGCCGGCGAGCATCCCCACCAGCAAACCGCCCGCCGCCGCGATGGCGATGCCCGCCACCAGCCTTGTCAGGCTGGCGCCGGTATCCACCCAGAGCAGGATATCCCCGGTGCGTTTGTCGGGTTCCAGGGCCATACGGTCAATGGCATCGGCAAAGGCGGCCAGCCCCGGCAACAGCTTGTCCGCCGGATTTTCCGCCAACCGGACGGCGGAACCGGCGGCATAGGCGATCAGCAGCGCCAGAAAGGGCAGCACCGCCAGGATCAGCCATAAGGACCGGTCCGGCCGGCGATTAATCAATCGCATGGGGGTGGTTCCTTGGGGGGAAGTTGGGGGTGGCGGAAGCTTGCGCATTTTTGCTGTCATCCCGGCGAAAGCCGGGACCCAGGGGCCAAGCGCCCGACCTCTCCACAGCGTTGATCGATACTGTATTGACGGTTGATTTTGTGACCCTGGGTCCCGGCTTTCGCCGGGATGACGGGCAGAGGGCAGAAACCTCCCCCCCCTTACAGCTTCCCTTCCGCCGCAGCGACCATGAAGCTGTCCGTGAAGCGGAGCTTCACGTTCTTGGCGTCGCCATAGATGCTGCCATCGGGAAAGGCGATGCCCACGGCTTCCGCCGACGGCGCGCCATTGCCCAGCAAACCATGGTCGAACAGGAAGCCCGCCACCTTCTTCATCGTCGCCTTCGGCTCCGGCCCGCGCACAAAGGCCAGCGCCTCATCCGCCTTATAGAACATGCGGGTAGCCGCCAACTGCGCCTCGTATCCCGCCAGATCGCTGCCCGATGCCTTGCCCATGGCAGTACGGGCGGCCGTGCCGGCCGCATTCTTGGCCGACATCAGGGCCATGGTTTCATACCAGATGCCGGCCAGCGCCTTGCCGAAATTGGGGTTGTCCTTCAGCACCGCGCTGTTGGCCACGGCCAGATCAATGATCTCCCCCGGAATCTGGCTGCTGTCGAACACCTTCTTGGCGTCGGGCGATTTCAGGATTTCCGCCACCAACGGGTTCCAGGTGACCACGGCTGACACGTCCGGGGTGGACCAGGCGGCCACCAGATCGGCGTCAGAGGTGGAAACCACCTTGATATCCTTGGCCTCCGTCATTTTCACGCTTTCCAGCGCGCGGGCCAGCAGATAGTGGGAGACGGAGAATTCCACCAGATTGACCTTCTGGCCCTTGATATCGGCCAGCTTGTCCTTGCCCTTCAGGATCACGGCATCATTGCCGTTGGAGAAATCACCGACGATCACGGCGGTGCTGTCCACGCCGCCCGCAGCGGGGATGGACAAAGCATCCATATTGGTGACGGTCACCGCGTCAAAGGCGCCAGCGGTGTACTGGTTGACGCTTTCCACATAATCGTTGAACTGCACCACATCGATCTTGATGCCGTATTTATCGGCCCATTTCTTCACAATGCCCTGTTCGGCCGCGTACTGCCACGGCATCCAGCCCACATAGATGGACCAAGCGAGCTTGAATTCCTTCTTCGGCGCGGCCATGGCCGGCAGGGTAAAACTGCCCGCCAGCATGGTGGCGGCAACAAAACCGGCGGTGATCTTTGCAAGGAAGCGGCGCGTCGTCATCATCCAACCCCTTCTGGTTCCAAACCATCTCTGGGGGGTTGGCGAGACCGAACGGAGGTTATAGCCAACCCTCCTCGATCTCCCGGGCTTTTGTCCCGCCGTGTACCCGACCGGGCCTGTCATCCAGGCGGGATCGGGCGGCAGCTCTCGGACCAGACATCCCCTGCATCAGGGACCGGAACCCTAGCCACCATTCGGAACTTACCTTGCAAAGGGCGTGCCAACCGAAAAAAGCTGCATTCCCGTGCAACGGAAAGCAAAACGCCGTGCAATTCAGCAGCAGGTGCAGGCAACTGCCTATTCTATGCGCAGGAAAAACCGAGGCCGATTGCACATCCCATTTCGGAAAGACGTTTTATTTATTGACCCGGTGATGGTTCCTGTCACAAAATTTCCCGATAAAGAGGGGGCAAGGCAGTTGCCCCGCAAACATGAATGACAGCCGGCAAAGCTGTCGCCTCCGGGAAGGAACGTCGATGAGTAAGGTTGCCAGCCGGCTTTTCCGTGCCTCTCTTTTTGCCTCATTGACAGCGCTTACCGCTGTTTCGGCCATGGCGCAGTCCCATCAGGGGCTGGGCGGGACCGGCGCCTTCGGTCCTGGCAGCTTCGGTCCGTTCGATGCGGAATTTCCCCGTGGTGGCGATGGGTTGACGAAACCGGTACTGGAGGAAAAGCCGACTTTGGGGCCGGCGATACCTGCCGGTTCGCCCTGGACCCTGCAAGGCTGGGTACAGATTGACAGCGCTGACAGCGGGGTGACGCTGGTGGGCGGCCTGCCTGCCGCCGACGGGCGGGCACCAGGCCGATTCCTGGCCCTGGAGAATGGCAAGCCGGCCTTGCTGCTGGATGGCAAGCTGATCAGCGGTGGCAAGGCATTGAAGGCCGGGCAATGGGTGGCCCTGGCCGCCAGCTTCGCCGATGGCACTGCGCGGCTTTATGTTGATGGAGCGGAGGTGGCGAAAACAACGGCCACCTCTGCGGCGGCCCTGCCCCTGTTATCGCTGGCGCCGCGTCGTTCAAAAATGGTGCCCTTCATCGGGTCGACGAATCCACCTTTCGCCGGCCGGGTGGCCGGCTTTACCAGCCTGCCGCGTGCCCTGACGGCGGCGGATATCAAGGCCGCGGCTGCCCAGCCCCCCACCAATGCACTGACCAATTTCGAATCCGGTGCCCCCGTCTGGCCGGTGCAGGTGCGCCAGCAATATGGCCAGTTGCGCCCGCAAGACCCGTGGACGCGGCCCCGGCAGCAGGTGGATTTCAGCAAGCCTGTCGCCAAGCCCTTGGTGGAAACCCCTGCCCTGCGCCCGGATGGCACGGGGGAATGGGTGCTGGGTTCCTGGCGGCTGGCGGAAGCGCCGAAGGTGACCGCCCCCGGTGCCACCCTGTCGCAGCCCGGTTTTGACGCCCGCAACTGGATTGTCGCCACCGTGCCGGGCACGGTGCTGACCACGTTGGTGGATCGCGGGGTCTATCCCGATCCCGATTATGGGCTGAACAATCTCGCCATCCCGGAAAGCCTGAACAAACAGGATTACTGGTACCGCACGGAATTTGAAGTGCCGGCCGATCAGGCCGGCAAGCATCTGCAAATCCTGCTGAAGGGCGTGAATTACAAGGCAGAGGTCTGGCTGAACGGCGCCAAACTGGGTGACATGAAGGGGGCCTTCATCCGGGGCCGCTTCGATGTCACCGGGCTGGCCAAGCCGGGGCAGAAGAATGCCTTGGCGATCAGGGTATCACCACCCAGCCATCCCGGCATCCCGCATGAGGAATCGCTGACCTCTGGTGTGGGGGAAAATGGCGGGATGCAGGCCCTGGACGGGCCGACCTTTGTGGCGTCGGAAGGTTGGGACTGGATTCCCTCGGTCCGCGACCGCAACACCGGCCTGTGGCAGGATGTGAAGCTGATCGCCACGGGCGATGTGCGCATCGGCGATACGCAGGTGGTCACCGCCCTGCCCGATGCGGACAATTCCCGCGCCAGCATCGATATCCATGTGCCGGTCGAAAACCTTTCCACCCAGCCGGTCAATGCGACGGTGACGGCCCGTTTCGACGGCATTACCGTCACCAAGCAGGCGATGCTTCAACCGGGTGCCGGCACCATCAGCCTGACACCGGCGGAATTCCCGCAATTGCTGGTGCAGAACCCCAAGCTCTGGTGGCCCAATGGCTATGGGGAGCCGGCGCTGCATGATCTGAAACTGACGGTCACCGCCAATGGGGCGGCGTCGGACAGCCAGGATGTGCGTTTCGGTATCCGGCAGGTGACCTACGAACTGTCCTTGATGGACCAGCAGGGTGACCTGCGCCGGGTTGAGGTCGACCTGACCAAGGCCAAGGTGCGGGGCGAACGGCTTGTCGACAGCAGCCATGAAGGCATCCGCAAGGTGCCCGATGGCTGGGCCATGTCGCTGCGGCCGGGTGCGGAAAACTCGCCCGCCGTGAAGCCGGTGGAGGCGGCGGAACTGTCGCCGCATCTGGTGATCAAGGTCAATGGCGTGCGCATTGCCGCCAAGGGCGGCAATTGGGGCACGGAGGATTGGCGCAAGCGCATCGACAAGAAGCGGCTGGAGCCCTATTTCCGGCTGCACCGTGATGCCCATGTCAATGTCATCCGCAATTGGGTCGGCCAGAATACGGAGGAGGAATTCTTCGAACTGGCCGATGAATATGGCTTGATGGTGCTGAATGATTTCTGGGCCTCCACCCAGGATTATCAGTTGGAGCCGCAGGATGTGCCGCTCTTCATGGCCAATGCGGCCGATACGGTACGCCGCTACCGCAACCATCCGTCCATCGTGCTCTGGTTCGGCCGCAATGAGGGTGTGCCCCAACCGGTGCTGAATGAGGCGCTGGACGATATGCTGCAGGCCGAGGATGGCACGCGGCACTATATGGGCTCATCGAACCGGATCAATCTGGCTGGCTCCGGCCCCTATAATTACCGCGAGCCGGAAAGCTATTTCACCGACCATGCCCAGGGTTTCTCGGTGGAGGTCGGTACCCCCTCCTTCCCCACGGCGGAGGCATTCAGGGCGGCTGTGCCGGCCAGCGAGCAATGGCCGATCAGCGACAATTGGGCCTATCATGACTGGCACCAGAGCGGTAATGGCGATGTGAAAAGCTTCATGGACGCCATTGCAACCAAGTTCGGCCCGGCCAGCAGCCTGGACGACTTTGACCGTAAGGCGCAGATGCTGAATTACGAAGGCTATCGCGCCATCTTTGAAGGCATGAATGCCCAGCTTTGGCGCAAGAATTCCGGCCGGATGCTGTGGATGACCCAGCCGGCCTGGCCCAGCACCATGTGGCAGATTTTAAGCCATGATTACGATACCCATGGCGCCTTCTATGGAATGCAGAAGGCGGCGGAGCCGGTGCATGTGCAGATGAACCTGCCCGACCATGGCATCAGCGTCATCAATAATAGCCGCCAGCCCCTAGCGGGGTTGACTGTCACGGCCAAGGTCTGGACCCTGGCCAACCAGCCACTGGCGGAAAAGCGTCAGGCGCTGGATGCGGCGGCGGGCAGTGTTTCCCACCCGTTCGGGCTGGATCTGGCCCCGCACCTGGAGGCCCAGGGGCTGGTGCTGGTGACCCTGGAACTGGCGGACAAGGCCGGTGCCGTGCTGTCGCGCAATTTCTATTGGGTGGCCAAGGATGCGGCGGCGAACCAGAAGCTGAACAACCTGCCCGTCGCCGCCGTCTCCATCACTGGCAGCGGTCAGAAACAGGGGGGCGAGGTGAAGCTGCGCCTGCGGCTGACCAACAGCACTTCTGTCCCCGCCATCCTGACCAAACTGACGCCGCTGAACCCGGATGGCAGCCGCATTCTGCCCGCCTATATCAGCGAGAATTATCTCTCCCTGCTGGCGGGTGAAAGCCGGGATGTGGAGGTGACCTATCCCGCTGAAGCCGCCAAGGGAGCCCCCGCCGTTGCGCTGCGCGGCTGGAACCTGCAGCCGACCAGCGTGACGGTGAACATCACCCCCTGATCCAAGCCTTTCGGGGTCTGCGCCCGCCGGTTCCGGTGCTGTGCCGCAACTGACCCCAAAGCCCGCCATGGTGATCGCTGCGGTACTCCCCTGCGGCGATGTCTCTCATGGCGGGCTTTCTGTTTTTCAAACAGTACAGCGCAGCACCAGCGGATCACCCCTGCCCCGGCTGGATGCGATAAAATACGTGGCGGCGCAACGGATGGCCGGGCGGCAGACGCGGATGGTCGAAATCCATGGCCGGGTCGTGACGCATCCCGATCCGTTCCATCACCGCGCGGGAGGCGCGGTTGTGCGGCACGGTGAAGGAGACAATTTCTCGCAATCCCGCCCTGCTGAAACCATGGGCCAGGGCTGCCTTGGCCGCCTCTGTCGCGTAACCCCTGCCTTGGAAGCCGGGTGACAGGCGCCAGCCGATCTCCACTGCTGGCAGGAAGCCAGCATCGAAGGTCACGGGCATAAGGCCAGCCATGCCGATCAACCGACCCGACACCCGTTCCAGCATGGCCCAGTAACAATAGCCATATTCGGTCTGGAACGCCTGCTGCCGCGTGATGCTGGCGGCATTCATCTCGCGGGTGAAGGGGCCGGCCAGCCATTCATAAACCGCCGGATCGGCATTGATCGCCGTCAGATCATCAAGATCGCTGTCAAGCCAAGGGCGCAGGGTCAGGCGGTCGGTCTCAATCATCCCGGCTCACCCGATGGCGGCCAGCACGGCATCCAGCAGGCCGGGAAAGCGGTGTTCCAGCTCCTCCCGTCGCAGGGAGTTCATGTGCGTCACCCCGGCGGGCTTGGTGTAGACCAGCCCCGCCTCCCGCAATACGCGGAAATGGTGGGACATGCTGGATTTCGGCCGGCCGCCATCCAACGCGGCGCAGCTTGCCTCCTGCTCCCGCGCCAGATGGCGAATGATCTCCAGACGGACCGGATCGCTGAGCGCGTGGAAGAAGTCCTCCGGCCGGACATCCTCGATGGCGGGGTGTTTATAGCTTCGCATGATGGCGACACCTTAGCACCGAAAACGGGCTATTGCCATTGTTCGAATAATATCGTACAAGCGAACTATCGAAGGACGATACCGTCCCTTATGGAGTTTGTCGATATGCCCACCTTGTTTGATCCGTTCAGCCTGAAGGATGTCACCCTGCGCAACCGCATCGCGGCGTCGCCGATGTGCCAATATAGCGCCACCGATGGTGTCGCCAATGACTGGCACGCCGTGCATCTGGCCACGCTGGCGCGCGGTGGTGCCGGGCTGGTGGTGGTGGAGGCAACGGGCGTTTCGGCGGATGGCCGCATTTCCCCCGGCTGCCTGGGCCTGTGGAATGATGATCAGGCGGCGGCCTTGGAACCGATCGTCGCCGCGATCGTGAAGGCCGGGGCCGTGCCCGGCATCCAGATCGGCCATGCCGGCCGCAAGGCCAGCGCCAACCGGCCTTGGGACGGCGATGACCATATCCCCGCCGGCGATCCGCGCGGCTGGGAAACCATCTCGCCCTCCGCCATCGCCTTTGGCAGGGGCCTGCCGCGCGTGCCACGGGAAATGACCAAGGCCGATATTGAACGGGTAAAGGCGGATTTCGTGGCGGCCACCATCCGCGCCCGCGATGCCGGCTTCAAATGGTTGATGCTGCATTTCGCCCATGGCTATCTGGCGCAGAGCTTCTTTTCCGTCCATGCCAACCAGCGCACCGATGAATATGGTGGCAGCGCCGAAAATCGCGGCCGCTTCCTGTTGGAAACGCTGGCCGCCGTGCGCAAGGTCTGGCCGGAGAACCTGCCCCTGACCGCCCGTTTCGGCGTCATCGAGTTCGATGGCAGGGATGAGGAGACATTGGCCGAAGCCATCGGGCTGGTGAAGGGCTTCAAGCAGGAAGGGCTGGATTTCCTGGATGTCTCCATGGGCTTTTCCACGCCCGATGCGCAAGTGCCGTGGGGCCCCGCCCTGCTGGCGGAGACAGCGCGCCACGTGCTGCGCGAAACCGGCCTGCCGGGTTCCAGCACCTGGAATATCGGCCCGGCAGAACAGGCCGACCGGCTGATCCGCGAAGGGTACATCGACCTTGCTATGATCGGCCGTCCGCTGCTGGCCAACCCGCATTGGCCCTATGAGGCGGCAAAGCAGCTGGGCGTCGAGAAGGCCGCCTGGACCCTGCCCGCCCCCTATGCCCACTGGCTGGAGCGTTACCGGTAACGAATCACTTGGTGTTCCGCAGCCCGATCAGCCATGCGCGCATCAGCGCAGATGTCTGATCGGGCTGTTCCAGCGGGGCCAGATGGCCGCAATGGTCCAAGACTTCGCAGCGGCCACCGGGCACGGCGGCCGCCACCTCTTCCAGCCGGTCGGGCGGGGTGATCGCATCATCCCGCCCGACGATGCAGAGCGTGGGCACCTGGATGGTGTCCAGGAAGGGCCGGCTGTCGATCCGGCCCAGAATGGCACTCTGCTGGCGCAGGAAGGCGTCGCGGCCCACCCGCTCCGCCATCTCCAGCACCACCCCCGCCACGTCCGGGTCATTGGCCCGGTCCGGGTGGATCAATGCTGGCAGCAGGCGCGGGGTGACGCCCTTGAACTTGCCCATTTTTGCCAGCTTGATCAGGGCCATGCGGCGTTCGCGCTGTTCATCGGTATCCGGCCGCGCGGTGGTATCCACCAGGCACAAGCCCAACACCCGTTCCGGCGCGCGGCGCATGATTTCCATCGCCACATAGCCCCCCATGGACAGGCCGGCCAGGGCAAAGCGCGCGGGGGCAGTGGCCAGAACCTGGGTTGCCATCGCCGCCACGCTGTCCGCCTGGGTCAGGTCCGCCACCTGACTATCGGCGATATCGGCCAGTGCGGCGGCCTGATGCGCCCACAGCGCGTGGTCGCACAGCAGGCCCGGCAACAGAAGGAGGGGCAGCCTTGCGTCCTGCGGTGGGTGCATCATCGCCCGAAATCCTTGCTCTTAAAGGCTGGAATTGTTATCGAAGATGCCGACCCTAGCTGATGCGTAAAGTCCGGCCAAGCCGGCGACGCGGTGGTTTTGTCTGGTCGGCGGCTGGCGCATGGCAAACGCGCCCTCCTTCGGCCATTTGGTCGTCCATCCATGCCGCTGACGTCACGGTCTTGATCGACGTCGTTTTACCTGCCTGACGAAGGTCGAATGCTGTTTTCGGAACTGGGGCTCGGGCCCGACGTCCTCCGCGCTGTTGATGAAGTTGGGTATAAGAACCCGACGCCGATCCAGGAGAAGGCGATTCCCTGGGTATTGCAGGGGCGCGACGTCCTGGGTTGTGCACAAACAGGCACCGGTAAGACGGCGTCCTTCACCTTGCCCATGATTGATATTCTGGGCCGTGGCCGCGCCAAGGCGCGGATGCCCCGCTCCCTGATCCTGGAGCCGACGCGCGAACTGGCCGCCCAGGTGGCCGATAATTTTGAGCTGTATGGCAAATATCACAAGCTGAACATGGCCCTGCTGATCGGCGGCGAGTCGTTCGGCGACCAGATCAAAAAGCTGGAACGCGGCGTCGATGTGCTGATCGCCACGCCCGGCCGCATGATGGACCTGTTTGATCGCGGCAATATCCTGCTGACCGATATCAAGGTGCTGGTGATCGACGAAGCCGACCGTATGCTGGATATGGGCTTCATCCCCGATATCGAACGCATCGTCAGCCTGCTGCCGCGCAAGCGCCAGACCCTGTTCTTCAGCGCCACCATGCCACCGGAAATCAAGCGGCTGGCCGACAAGTTCCTGGACAAGCCGGAAGAGGTGACGGTCAGCGCGCCCGCCTCCACCGCCACCACGGTGGCCCAGCATCTGCTGGTGGTGCAGGAGGAAGACAAGCGCGAAGCGCTGCGCCAGTTGCTGAAGAATGATGATGTGAAGAACGCCTTCATCTTCTGCAACCGCAAGAAGGATGTGGACATCGTCTATGGCTCCCTGGCCAAGCACGGTTTCAATGCCGGTGCGCTGCATGGGGACATGATGCAGTCCAAGCGGATGGAAACGCTGGAAGCCTTCAAGAATGGCAGCATCGACCTGCTGGTCTGTTCCGACGTGGCGGCACGCGGCATCGATATCTCCAATGTCAGCCACGTGTTCAATTTCGACACGCCGCACCATTCGGAAGATTATGTCCACCGTATCGGCCGCACCGGCCGTGCTGGCAAGACGGGCCGTGCCTTCACCATCGCCACGCCGGAAGATGGCAAGCTGGTGCAGGCCATTGAAAAGCTGATCAATCAGGAAATCCCGCGTTTCAGCATCGAAGGGATTGAGACGGCTGAGCTGTCCTTTGATGATGATCCGCGCCGCCGCCGTGGCCGTGGCCGCAAGGAAGAAACACGCCGTCCGGAACCGCGCGCCAGGCGCACCCGGGAAGAGGCGGTGGAAGCACCGGCAGCTGCTGTTGAGGCGACGACGGAGTCGCGTGAACCGCGCCGCGAGCGGGTCAACCGTGACCGGTTCGAAGCCCGCCATAGTGAAGGCCGTCCAGAGCGCAACGGCGATAACCGCTCGGATCGTAACGGCGAGGGTCGTCCGGATCGGGCGGAAGCCCCGCGCCGGGAGCGTGATGATCGTCGTGACCGCGATGACCGGCGTGATCGTCGCCCCCGCCGCGATGATCGTGATGATGATCTGGTGCCGGTGCTGGGCTTTGGTGACCATGTACCCGCCTTCATCCTGCGGGTTGCCCGCCCGCGCAAGGCCGGTGCGGAGCAAGCCGAATCCCTGCCGCTGGATGTGGTGGAGAGCGGGGAGGACAGCGTTTCCCTGCCCACGACCGCGATTGAAGCGGTGGCAGAGGTCTGAGCCATGCAAACCATCTTCGTCCAGGTCAAATGCGAACTCGGCCGCGCCTATGACGTGGCCGACCGCGCCGTCCAGGATGTGGAAGAGGTTTCAGAGGTGCATTCCATCTCCGGCCAATATGACCTGATGATGAAATGCTTCCTGGCTGACGATGCCGATATCGGCCATTTCGTCACCGGCCGTATTCAGACCCTGGCCGGGGTGAAGGACACCTTCACCATCATCACCTTCAAGGCGTTCAACTGAACCGTCTGGCTTGGTTATGATGGCCATGTAAAAAGGGGCGCCCGATCAGGCGCCCCTTTTTTATCAGCGAACCAGCACTTCCGCCGCTTCCTTGGTTTTAGTCACCGACTGGGCGACTTCGCGCACCGCGTCGGAAATGCTCACCACATTGGCGGAGACTGTGCTGACCGCCTTGGACGCACGCTGCATGTTATCCGACATGCCGCGCGTGACAGCACTTTGTTCTTCCACGGCAGACGCCGTCGTCGTCACCAGATCGCGTACCGAATTCACCGCATCGCGGATCGCATCCAGGGCCCCGGCCACTTCGCCAGAGGTGCTCTGGATACCATCGATTTCGTTGGAAATCTGGTCAGTGGCACGGGCGGCCTGGTTGGCTAGGTTTTTCACCTCCGACGCCACAACAGCAAAGCCGCGACCCGCCTCCCCTGCCCGTGCCGCCTCGATGGTGGCATTCAGGGCCAGCAGGTTGATTTGGCCGGCAATGTTCTGGATCAGGGCAACAATGCCATTCATTGCCTGGGCCGCATTGGTCAGGCGCTGGGTGCTGGCCTCCGCCGCCTGGGCGCGTTCGAACACGCTGTCGGCGGCTTGGCGGGACTGAACCATGGAGCGGGCGATCTCATCCACCGATGCGGCCAGCTCGCCGGCACCCGCCGCCACCGCCTGCACATTTTCCGACGCGTCCCCGGCCGCCTTCTTGGCATTGCCGGCCTCATTCATGGAGCGGTCGATCTCGCTGTTGATCTCGCCAAAATTCTTGTCGATCAGGGACTTCAGATTGCCCAGCAGTTCCACCTGCGCGGTGATGTCGGTGGCAAACTTCACCACCTTGGCTATTTTGCCATTGGCATCGAAAATCGGGTTATAGGAACCTTCGATCCATACCGGCTTGCCGGTCTTGGACAGGCGCTTGAATTGTGCCGCGCGATATTCGCCGCGGCGCAGCCCTTCCCAGAAGGCTTCATAATCCCGGCTGTTCTTATAGTCCGGTTCCACAAAGATATTGTGATGCTTGCCCTTGATCTCCTCCAGCCGGTAACCCATGGCTTTGAGGAAATTCTCATTGGCATCGATGATGGTGCCATCGACACTGAACTGGATCACGGCCTGCGACCGGCTGATCGCCGTCATCTGGGCGGCATAGTCCAGGTTCAGCAGTCGCTCATGGGCATTGGACCATTCCACCACGAAACCAATGCGCCGCCCGGCTTCGGAAAGCGGGGTCACCAGCAGGTCGAAGGTCCATTTCCCGACCCTGATGGTGGCAGCATGGGGCTTGGTTAGTGCAGCCAGCATCTTGCGCTGGTGCGCCGGGTTCTTGTGGAATACGTCGATATTGCTGCCGATCAGACGGTCAGCGCGGAAATGCGGCAATTCCTTGCGCAGATCGGACTCCGCCTCCTGCATCAGCGCCATGACCGACGGATTCATGTAGATGATGTCGAGATTGGGATCGGCAACCATCACATTGCCACGCAGCGCATCCAAGGCCGCAACCCGCGCCGTCAGATGGTCATTTTTCTTTGTAAAGCGGCCCAGCATACTGAAAGTCCCCGTGAGTGATCGTTGCCTGGACCATAAGGTTGCATAAAAACACCCCTTATGATGCTACACATAAGATTAACCTATCTTTCTGTATAGGTTGCCGAATGACCTATCGGCATCAGCCCATGTCGCTATATCGTGAAGTAGGGGTTATACATAATACGTCCGTATTTCGGGATGTCCTGTCAGTACCCCGCTTAAGGCGTGGCCTCCTCTACAACATGCCGGGGTAGATTTACTCCGGTGGACGCAACCTCCCCGGCTTCTTTGCCCCTCCCTACTTCCATCCCGTCCTTGTGTTTGTCGCCAAGGCAGTGTCTTCGTTGTTCTATCGGTTGTACTACAAAAAATATATGTTGAAAATTAGAAACAATTCAATAAGAAAATGATTTTCTATGAAACTTTCTGATACTGCGCTGCCTTTGCAGCAAAGGCTTAGAGCGGATCGCGGAAAAGCGAAATCGCTTTGGAGCGTGAATCCGCTCGCTGAACAAGGATTTAGAGCCGGGTGCGTTTCCGGTTAAACGCACCCGGCTCTAGCGGCTGAGAACGCCGCCGCCCGATGATGGCCCCATGATCAACTCGATAAAAAAGCCCTGCGAAACCGGGTTTCGCAGGGCTTTTTCGCTGTGAATCAGTCTATGTCGACCGGGGATCAGGCCCCCGTCGTCTCCAGCTGCACACTGTTCTGCAGGGATGGATCCTTCGGCGCCGGCAGACCGGTTTCCGTCAGACAGCGCTCCCGCAGCTCTTCGATGGTGCCGCCGAAATTGAACAGGCCGATTTCACCGCGCTTGGTGGCCAGTTCGTCACGCAGCGCCACGGTGGCGGCCGCATCCACCGAACCATCAGCCGCGATGACAACACCATAACGCTTGGCGCCGTCCCGGGTCACCAGACCGCGCTTCACATCGGTTGCCACCAGGGCCGGATCGCGGGCCAGCGGGTCGCCCCAGCCGCCGCCGCCCCAGGTGTCGAAGATCAGCAGGTCGCCGGGGCGGACCTGGATATCGTCGATCTTGGCGGCCAGCACCTCTTCCACACCATTGGCGCGGATCAGCACACGGCGGGAACGCCAACCCGGCTCACCGCCATTCACACCCCAGGGATAGGTGAACCAGCGGTCATCATGGATGGCAATGGCCCCCGGCTCCAGGAAGCGATAGGAGATGCGCACCCCATTGCCGCCACGGTGCAGGCCCGGCCCGCCGCTGTCAGGGATCGTCTCGTAACGCTCAATCCGCAGCGGGAAATAGGCTTCCAGAAACTCGTTCGGCACATTGGTAAAGTTTGGCCACAGGGAGTGACCATCCGGCCCGTCGCCGAACGGACGGCCGGGGATGCCGCCGAAGCCGATCTGGAACAGCTGGTAATACTTGCCCGACCCGCGATAGGTGCCCGAGAGCATCAGGTGCGGGGAGGAGGAGAAGCCGGCAGCGTTGAGGAATTCCGGCGTGCGCTGGCCCAGCAGGGCCCCCAGCACGTCGAACACGCGACCGATACCATGGGTACGGCAGGAGAGTGCCGCCGGGTATTTCGGCTTCAGCAGGGAGCCTTCGGGGATGCGGGTTTCAACCAGATCATAGAACCCATCGTTGAACAGGATCTGCGGGTCGAACACCATGATCATGTAAATGCCGAAGAACATCTTCAGCATGTTTTCATTCAGGTAGAAATTGATCGAGCTTTCCGACTGGGGCGAAGTGCCGTCCCAGTCCAGGATCACCTTCTCCCCCTCACGCCACATGGTGGCCTTCAGCTTGAAGGGACCGAAGCCGCGACCATCATCGCAGATATAATCTTCAAAGCTGACCTTCTCCGTGCTGATCGAGGTTTCGATCAGCTTGGCCATGGCGCGCTTGTTGCGCTCCAGCAGCTCATCCACGGCAGAGATATAGACATCGGTCTGGAAACGCTTGCACATTTCCACGATACGGCGACCGGCAATGCGGCAAGACGCGATGATGGCGTTCAGGTCCGACCGGCACCAGTCGCGGGTGCGGGTGTTGTTCAGCACCAGTTCCAGCACATCCTCGTTCAGCACGCCCTTGCGGTACAGCTTGATCGGCGGGATGCGGATGCCTTCCTGGAAGATGGAGGTGGCATCGGTCGGCAGGGAGCCGGGCACCTTGCCGCCCACATCGGTCTGATGGCCAAAATGGCAGGTCCAGGCGACCAGACGCCCATCATGGAACACGGGCAGGATGATCAGCCAGTCGTTCAAATGGCTGATGGCCCCTTCGACGGAGTACGGGTCCGACAGCCAGATGACATCGCCTTCCTCAATCGTGTTCTTATAGTTCTTCAGGAAGCCACCCAGGAAGGAACCGAACTGGCCAACAACCATCTTGCCTTCATGGTTGGCGATCAGCGGGAAGGCGTCGCCCTGTTCGCGGATGCCCGGCGACATGGCCGTGCGGAACAGGGTGGCATCCATCTCCGCGCGGGCATTGCGCAGGGCGTTTTCAATAATGTCCAGCGTGATCGGGTCGATGGCGATCTTCTGGAACGGGGTCGGGTTGGTCTGAATGATCTGGGCAACCATGGGTCTATCCCCTTCTCAGAAGCTGGAAATCACTGGGCGGCGAGCGGGCGGATCAGGATCAGCCCATAGGGATCGACCTCGGCCACATGCTCGGGCAGCAGCACGGTGGTGCTGTCCATCTCGCAGATGATGGCCGGGCCGATGACGCGGTCGCCCGCCTTCAGCTTGGCACGATCATAGATGACCGCTGGATGTTCCTTGCCATCGGCCCAGATGGCATGGTCGCGCACCTTGGCGGCAGACGGGTCGCCATTACCTTCCGGCAGCTTCTCCAGCTTGATGGCTGATGCCTTGCCCAGGGCCGTGGCACGCACCGTCACCAGCTCGCGGTCCGATTCCAGGCAGAAGGTGAACAGGCGCTCATGCTCCTTATCAAAGGCAGCGCCCAGGTTTTCCAGGCCAGCAGCCGCGAACCCATCCAGGGTGACCGGCAGGGAAACCTCGAAGGCCTGACCGGAATAGCGCACACCGGCTTCGAAAGTGATTTCCTGCTCGGCCTCCGGCACGCCTTCGGCCAACAATTCCTTGGAAACAGCGGCGTGCAGCTCGCGCAGCACATCGGCCACGTTTTGGTTGCTGACATCCGGGAACGGCTTGCCGATAGACTTGGCGCGTTCGGCGCGCAGGCGGGTGGTGGCATCGCCAAAGGCGCAGAGCACGCCGGGGCTGGGGGGCACGATCACCGGCCAGCTGCCCAACAGCTTGCCCAGCGCGTTGGCGTGCAGCGGGCCGGCACCGCCAAAAGCCACCAGCGCAAAATCACGTGGATCATAGCCCTGCTGGACGGAGATCAGGCGCAGCGCGCCCATCATCGTTTCATTGGCGATGGAATAAATGCCGTTGGCGGCCTCCTGCACGCTGATGCCCAGCGTGTCGGCGATGACCTGCACTGAGGCGGCCGCCGCCGGACGGTCCAGGCGCATGGTCCCGCCCAGCAATTCCTCGGGCAGATAGCCCAGCACCACATTGGCATCGGTCACGGTCGGCTTATCGCCGCCACGGGAATAGCAGACGGGGCCGGGAACGGCACCGGCAGAGGCCGGGCCGACGCGCAGCGCCTTGGTCAGTTCCGGCACGAAGGCGATGGAACCGCCACCGGCACCCACGGTGCGGATATCCAGGGAGGTGGCACGCACCTTCAGGTCACCGCATTCGGTTTCACGCGCCAAACGCGGCTGGCCATTTTCAATCAGCGCCACATCGGTGGAGGTGCCGCCGACATCCACGGTCAGCAGATTGCCAAAACCGGACTTGCCGCACACCCACATGGCACCGGCCACGCCGCCGGCGGGGCCGCTCATCAGCAGGTTGACCGGGTGGTCCTGCGCCTTCTCAAAGCTCATCAACCCGGCATCGGAGCGCAGCAGGTTCATCTGCCCGTTCATGCCGGCCTTGTTCAGCTCCGCCTTCAGGTTGCGCACATAATTGGCCACGCGCGGACGGACATAGGAGTTGGCAACGGTGGTCAGCGCACGCTCATATTCCTGCATTTCCGGCAGGACTTCAGATGACAGCGAGATCGGCAGGTCGGGGAAGACTTCCCGGGCGATCTCACCGGCGCGCTTTTCATGCACGTCGTTGCGATAGGCGTTGATGAAGGAGATGGTCAGCGCCTCGATCCCCTCCTTCTTCAGCCCTTCCAGGGCGGTGCGCAAGGCGGCTTCATCCAGCGGGGTGACGATTGAGCCGTCTGCGCCAATGCGTTCCGGCACTTCCACCGTGGATTCCAGCGGGGCGGTCAGCGGCGGCTTGTTCCAGACGATCCAGCCGGCCAGACCGCCCGGCACGAAGGAACGGGCAATGTGCAGTACCTGGCGGTAACCATCCGTCGTCACCAGGCCCACCTTGGCGCCGGTGCTGGTCAGCACCGTGTTGGTGGCCACCGTGGTGCCGTGCATGAACAGCTGCACATCCTTGGGGTCGATCTTCGCCTTGGCACAAATCTTCAGCGTGCCATTGACGACGGCAACCGACGGGTCGTGCGGGGTGGACGGCACCTTGTCGCGGAACGTCTCACCCGTCTCATCCTCGATCAGCAGAAGGTCGGTGAAGGTACCCCCCACATCCACGCCCAGCCTGTAAGCCATCACTCTCTCCTGTTCGACCCGATTTGTTCGCATGGGGGCATGAGGCCCCATTCATTTGCGGGCAGCACTGCGCCCGGCAACGCCAGCCACAAGGCGGTTAAAGCGCCGGTTGAACGGCCGATCAGGCCGCCTTTGCCACCGGCGGGAAGATGCCGGCCCGGCCCAGCATGGCCGGGTTCTGCCGCCCCAGAACCCCTTCCAGCCACTTGGCCCCCTCAATGGCGGTGACCAGATCGACGCCGGTTTCGATCTTCATGCGGTTCAGCATGTAGACCAGATCTTCGGTCGGGATATTGCCGGTGGCGGCGGGTGCGAAGGGGCAGCCGCCAATCCCGCCCAGGGAGCTGTCCAGCACCGTCACGCCAGCCGTGATGGCGGCATAGGCATTGGCGATACCGGTATTACGGGTATTGTGGAAATGCGCCCGCAGCCGCATCCCCGGCAGGGCCTTGGCCACGGCGGTGAAGCGTTCCACCACATCGGCCGGGCTGCCCACGCCGATCGTGTCGGCAAGGGCGATTTCATCCGTGCCGTGCTCGGCCGCCCGTTTGGCGATTTCCACCACCCGTTCCACCGGCACTTCCCCTTCAAAGGGGCAGCCAAAGGCAGCGCCGATGGTGATGCTGGTGGGGATTTTGGCGGCCCGCGCGGCGGCGGCCACTTCGGCCCAGCCGGTCAGCGTGTCCAGCGTCGGCGCGCCATTATTGCGGGTGGAGAAGGTGTCGGAGGCGACCAGCACATAATTGACTTCCGAAGCGCCTGCCGCCAGCGCCCGATCAAAACCGCGCCCGTTCAGCGCCAAGCCAATATAGGAAACACCCTTATCCTTGGGCAGAGCGGACAGCACAGCCTCCGCATCGGCCATCTGCGGCACGCGCTTGGGGTTGACGAAGCTGGTCACCTCAATCCGGCGTACACCTGCGGCAATGGCCCGGTTGACCAGTTCCACTTTGGCTTCCGTGCTGACCAGCACGGCTTCGTTCTGCAGCCCGTCGCGCGGGCTGACTTCCACGATTTCGATCGAACCAGCCATCTGTCCCTATCCTTGGAAAATCCGGCAGAGGCGCGCAAAAGGCGTCGGCCCCGCCCTGTCTTTATGTATACAAACATGAGGCTGATGGACTGACAAGCGGAAAACCGTGACGATTTCATCCACGACCACTCCACGGTCAGAAAGGCGGCTTATTCCTTGTATACTGGCTATGTTCGGTGCATTCTCCCGCTTGACGGCCGGTTTTCGCCACGCGGCGCGCCTTACCGGCCCCATCCGGTTTATGTATACATTGAATGAGGAGAACGCCGTGACCGAGAAGGCCACTGAAACCCTGGGTGAAGGTCAGGTCGCCACCCGTCAGGGTCCGCTGACGGATCTGCGCGTGATCGAAATGGGCCAGCTGCTGGCTGGCCCCTTCTGCGGTCAGCTGCTGGCCGATTTCGGCGCGGAAGTGATCAAGCTGGAACAGCCGGGCGTGGGCGATCCGATGCGCGAATGGGGCCGGGAAAAGCCCCATGGCAAGTCGCTCTGGTGGCCGGTGGTGGCCCGTAACAAGAAGTCGGTCACGCTCAACCTGCGTGAAAAGGCGGCCCAGGATATCGTGCGCGATCTGGTGGCCAAGTCCGACATCCTGATCGAGAATTTCCGTCCCGGCACCATGGAACGCTGGGGCCTGGGCTATGATGTGCTGTCCAAGATCAACCCGAAACTGGTGATGGTGCGCGTCACCGGTTTCGGCCAGACCGGTCCCTATTCCAGCCAGGCCGGCTATGGTTCCATCGGTGAAGCCATGGGCGGCCTGCGCTATGTGGTGGGTGATCCCTCCACCGCTCCGTCGCGCATGGGCATTTCCATCGGTGACAGCCTGGCCGCCACCTATGCGGCCCTGGGTGCCTTGATGGCCATCCATGCCCGTGAACGCACCGGTCGTGGCCAGGTGGTGGACAGCGCCATCTATGAAGCCGTGCTGGCGATGATGGAAAGCCTGATCACCGAATATGATCAGACCGGCTATATCCGCGAACGTACCGGCCCGATTCTGCCCAACGTCGCCCCGTCCAATGTCTATCCGGCCAGCGATGATCAGATGATACTGATCGCCGCCAACCAGGATACCGTGTTCAAGCGTCTGGCAGAGGCGATGGGCCAGCCGGAGCTAGCGACCAACCCGCGCTACGCCACCCATTCCGCCCGTGGTGCCGTGCAGCAGGAACTGGATGACCTGATCGCCGATTGGACCCGCACGGTGGACAGCGCCACCCTGCTGGAGCTGATGGAAAAGCATGGCGTGCCGGCCGGCCGTATCTATCGCACCCCGGAAATGCTGGTCGACCCGCATTTCCAAGCCCGCCAGAACATCATCAAGGTGGCCCACCCGATCTTCGGCAAGCTGGCGATGCAGAATGTCGCCCCCCGCCTGTCGGATACACCGGGCGGCGTTGTTCATGCCGGCCCGGAACTGGGCCAGCATACGGAAGAAATCCTGTCCGGCGTTCTGGGCCTGAATGGCGAGAAGCTGGCCAGCCTGAAAGCCGCAGGGATCATCTGAGCCATGACGAAAGATCTGAATGCCGATTACGCGCAGGCCGGTTTCGGCAACCGGCTGGGTTGGGGCAAGCGCCCCGCCCTGCTTATCATTGATTTCGTCAAAGCCTATCTCGACCCGGCCTGTCCGCTTTATGCGGGGGTGGAGAAGACGCGCGACGGGGCGGAAGCCCTGTTGCGCGCCGCACGCGCCGCCGGCATCCCGGTGATCCACACCAATGTTGCCTATACGCCCGGCGGCGTGGATGGCGGGGTGTTTTTCCGGAAGGTCAAGGCGCTGAGCTGTTTTGAACGCGACAAGCACCCGCAATGGGCTGCCTTCGCCGACGGGCTGGAACCGTTGCCGTCCGAACCGGTGGTGACCAAGCAATATGCCAGCGCCTTTTTCGGCACCTCCCTGGCCGCCACCTTCACCGCCATGGGCGTGGATACGGTGCTGATCGCCGGGCTTTCCACCTCGGGCTGTGTGCGGGCCTCGGCCCTGGATGCCTGCCAGAACGGGTTCATTCCCCTGGTGGTGCGGGAAGCCGTGGGCGACCGCGACCCGCGCATCCAGGAAGCCAACCTGTTCGACCTGAACGCCAAATATGCCGACGTGATTGCGTTGGAAGAGGCGATCAGCCATTTGGCAGGTAGCGTGTGATGAGTGCGACGGCCAGGGCCTATCAGGCCGTCCGGGGGCTGATCCTGGATGGCACGCTTCCACCGGGCAGCCGGTTGAAGGAAGAGGAACTGGCCGAGCGGATCGGCGTCAGTCGCACGCCGATCCGCGAAGCCCTGCGCCGTCTGGTGGCCGAAGGTTTGGCCGCCAAACCGGACAGCGGGGCCGGCGTGCTGGTACCGGACTGGTCCTATCGGGAGCTGGAGGAACAGTTCCGCCTGCGCGGGCTGATGGAGGCCCATGCCGTCACCCTGGCGGCATCCCGCATCAGTGATGAAGAGATTGAGCGGTTGCAGGCCCTGGCCGACGCCATGGAAACCTGCGTGGCCCATAAGGGGGATGATTATCTGACCCTGAATGGGGAGTTCCACCACACCATCCTGTCAGCCGCCGGCAGCCGGCTGCTGGCAGCATTGATGCCGCATCTGGTGGAAGCGCCGGTGATCAACCGGACCTTCCATGCCTATGATCAGGCAGCATTGGAACGCAGCAACCGGCACCATCGGGAACTGGTGGCGGCCCTGCGGCTGCGCGATGCCGATTGGGCAGCGTCCGTCATGCGCTCCCACATCGCCAATGCCTGGCATAGCTGGTCCAGCGGCATGGCCGCCCCGTAATTTGTTCGTATTCTGTTCCCATTTTAATTGGTTGCGGTTATCATGACGCGTACCCGTGCGTTGATAACCGGAACCTCTGCCCTTGCCCGCCAGCTTCTCCCTTGATCCGTTATCCCTGATCCTTGGCGCCCTGTTGGCGGCCAGTCTTGTCGCCCTCTGGCTGCGCCAGGGGGCGGCCCGGCGGCTGGCCGGCTTGCGGGCGGAGGTGGCGGGCCTGCGGGCCGAACGCGACCATATGGGCCGGCATCTGGGGGAACTTCGCCATGAATTGGCGGAGCGAGACCGGCTACTGGCCGATCTCCGCCGGCAATGGATGGGCGAACAGGCGGCACGGGCAGCGGCAGAGGCGGTGGCGGAACGCGTGCCGCTGCTGGAAGAGCGGTTGGCCGAGGCCCAGGATGAACAATCCCATCTGCAAGCAGCTCTGGCCGAAACCCGCACTGAGTTGGAACAGGAACGGCGCGGCAATACAGAGAAGCTTGCCCTGCTGGATCAGGCGCAAGCCCGGCTGGGGGATGCCTTCAAGGCCCTGTCGGCAGAAGCACTTTCCGCCAATAACCGCGATTTCCTGACGCTAGCCCAGGCGCAGCTGGAAAAATTCCAGGAATCGGCACGCGGCGACCTGGATAAGCGCAATGCCGCCATTGACGCTCTGGTCACCCCCATCCGCGACCACCTGACCAAGTTCGGGGAGGCGGTGCAGGGCATCGAACAGGCGCGGGTGGGTGCCTATGTGGAGTTGAAGACGCAGATCGCCCATCTGATGGAGGGGCAAGGCCAGTTGCGGGCGGAAACCGGCAATCTGGTGAAGGCCCTGCGCAGCCCGGTGACCCGGGGCCGCTGGGGCGAAATCCAGCTCCGCCGCGTGGTGGAAATGGCCGGGATGCTGGACCATTGCGATTTCTTCGAACAGGCCAGCACCCAGACCAGCGACGGCGCGCGGCTGCGACCGGACCTGATCGTCCGCCTGCCCGGCGGCAAAAGCATTGTCGTGGATGCCAAGGCCCCCCTGGAAGCCTATCTGGATGCCACGCAGGATGGCGATGACCGGGCCAAGATGGTGCATCTGGCCCGCCACGCCCGGCATATCCGCGACCATATGAAGGGGCTGGGGGAGAAGCGTTATTGGGCGCAGTTCGATCCGGCCCCGGAATTTGTCGTGCTGTTCCTACCGGGGGAGAATTTCTTCTCCGCCGCCTTGGAGCAGGATCCCGGCCTGATTGAAGCCGGGATTGACCAATCGGTGATCCCGGCCACCCCCACCACCCTGATCGCCCTGCTGCGCGCCGTCTCCTATGGCTGGCGGCAGGAGGCGCTGACCCGCAATGCCCAGACCATCAGCCAGTTGGGGCGGGAGCTTTATGAGCGGCTGGCGGTGATGGCCGACCATATGGGCCGTGTCGGCAAGGGGCTGGGCGGGGCGGTTAACAGCTATAATGCCGCCGTGGCCTCGCTGGAATCGCGGGTGCTGGTCACCGCCCGGCGCTTCAAGGATTTGCGTGCCGCCCCCGATGGCGCCAGCCTGCCCGAACTGGCCCCGCTGGACCATGCGCCGCGCCAGCCCATGGCCCTGGCCGACCCCTTGCCGGAAAATGATGGGCTGCCGGCCCCGCTGGCGGGGGAGTAGACCCGCACCCATGGCGCTTGACGCCAAAGGGCTTGGGGCCTATCTGCCCACAATGTAATAATGCCATCCGCGTTCCACCCCCGCCCGCCGGACCGAAGAAGAAATGTCTCTGCTGCCCATCCTCACCATCCCCGACACCCGCCTGAAGGCCAAGTGCAAGCCGCTGGACAATGTGGACGGTCGTGTCGCCGACCTGATGGATAATATGCTGGAGACGATGTACAAGGCGCCCGGCATCGGTCTGGCCGCCCCGCAGGTGGGCATCCTGGAACGGCTGATCGTGGTCGATGTCACCGACCACAAGAACGAAAAGCCGAACCCGCTGGCCATGGTCAACCCGGAACTGATCTGGACCTCGGATGAACTGGCGGTGACGCAGGAAGGCTGCCTGTCCATCCCGGAAATCTATGCCGACGTCACCCGCCCGGCCCAGGTCCGCGTGCGTTATGTTGACCGCGCCGGGGAGGTGCAGGAAATGGATGCCGATGGCCTGCTGGCCACCTGTATACAGCATGAAATTGATCACCTGAACGGCGTGCTGTTCATCGATCATCTGTCGTCGCTGAAGCGCAATATGGTGCTGCGCAAGTATAACAAGGCCAAGCGCGGCTGATTCGCGCCGACCGCCCCTTTCCCGTTGCCTGGATATTCCACAATGTCGCTGCGCCTCGCCTTCATGGGCACGCCGGATTTTTCGGTTGGCATCCTGGATGCGCTGGTGCAGGCCGGCCATCAGGTGGTCTGTGTCTATAGCCAGCCGCCCCGCCCCGCCGGGCGCGGCCAGCAGCTGCAGGCATCGCCGGTGCATCGCCGGGCGGAAGCCCTGGGTATCCCAGTGCGCACGCCGAAAAGCCTGCGCCATGCCGACGCCCAGCGGGAATTTGCCGAACTGGGGCTGGATGCGGCCATTGTCGCCGCCTATGGGCTGATCCTGCCGCAGGTGGTGCTGGACGCGCCGCGCCTGGGCTGCATCAACGTCCATGCCAGCCTGCTGCCGCGCTGGCGGGGAGCCGCCCCTATCCACCGCGCCCTGCTGGCCGGCGACGCCGAAACCGGCGTGACAATCATGCAGATGGATGCCGGGCTGGATACCGGCACCATGCTGTTGAAGGACAGCATCGCCATCGGCCCGCGCATGATTGTATCGGAACTGCATGACGCGCTGGCCGCCATGGGCGCCCGGCTGATGGTGGCGGCCCTGCCCGGCATCGCTGATGGCAGCCTGAAACCGGAACCCCAACCAACCGAGGGCGTGACCTATGCCGCCAAGCTGGTGAAGGATGAAGGCCGGCTGGACCTGTCGCGCCCCGCCCTTGAACTGGATCGGCAAATCCGGGGGCTAAACCCCTGGCCCGGCTGCTGGATCGACCTGCCCAATGGGGAAAAGCTGAAGGTGCTATCCGCCGAGCCGGTGGCCGGCAAGGCGGCAGCCGGCACTCTGCTGGACAGCACCGGCACGCTGGCCTGTGGCGAGGGGGCGTTGCGCCTGTTGCGGGTACAGCGGCCCGGCCGCGGCCCGGTGGATGCCGCCGCCTTCCTCAATGGCTTTCCGCACAAGGTCGGCGAACGGCTTGTTTAAGCTGGATTAATTATCCACCAGCAATCGTGTCAGCGCTGCCCGGAAATCGTCGGGCAGCGGCGTCGGTCGCCGGTTTTCCCGATCCACATAGACATGGATGAAATGGCCGGCGGCGGCGGCCTCCTCCGTCCCCTGCCGGAAAATCCCCACCTCATACCGGACGGAACTGTTGCCCAGCTTGGTGACGGCGATGCCGATATCCAATTGATCGGGAAAGGCAACGGGGGCGAAGTAACGGCAGCCGGTTTCCACCACCAGCCCGATCACAGCACCCCCATGAATATCCAGCACCCCGGCGCGGATGAGATATTCATTCACCGCCGTATCGAAATAGGAATAATAGGTCACGTTATTGACGTGACCATAGACGTCATTATCCATCCAGCGCGTGCCCAGCGGGGAGAAGTGCCGGTATTGCGCGCGGGTGGGCGTGGGTTCACGGGCCATGTTTGCTACCCCTTAAAAGAACAGCGCCACATGCTGCATACCGGCGGCCACCGGTAAACCGTCCCGGTTCCAGATGCCCATCTGTTGGCTGCTGTTGCCATCCACCGCATTCTGCAGGGTGGAGCGCAACAGCCACCAGCCATCCGTGGTCACAGGCGGATGCTGCATGAAATTGATCGTCCAGTTGGCCGAACTGGTCGGCCCCGGCCGGCGGGCCAGCGGCATGGCGGCCGGGGGAAGCGCGTCGGCCAACGCCAGCAGGCCGACAGAAGGATCGATATCCCGCCCATCGCGCAGGCGGACCCAGAAGGCAAAGTCGCTGCGCGGCGTGCCATCCTTGGCCTGCCAGAAAATGGCCGGCCGGTAATCGAAATTCTCCGTGAAGGCCGGGCGCTGTTCCACCGGGAATTCCAGGGGCTTGGCCCCCGGCGGCGGCACATCCGGCATCGGATGCCGGGTGACATCCACGCTGGAGGATTGGGCGGCCATGAACAGAAAGATCGCCCGCAGGCCCAGCCCATTCTCCCCCATCACATCGGCCTGGATATAAGCGCTGGAACGGCCCCGCCGCAGCAGTGACGCCGTAACCTGCACCCGGCCCCCCAGCGGCCCGATAAAGGCGATCTGGGCAGAACGCAAAGGCGGCAGGTCCGGGGCAAAGCGCCGGGCCGCCTCCAATGCCAGGGCCGCCGACAGGCCGCCATAGGCGGTGCGCCCCTGGGCCCAGCTGGCCGGCACCGTGACGGAGAATCCCGTCCCCTCCCACGCGGCGGCATTCAACAAGGCAGCCAGGGACATGGCCGCCCCCTCCCCATTCTCTTCAACCATCGATATTTGATTCCGGGTTGTTTAATACTGAAAATTCTGCCCAGTCGCTTGATTATTGGCAAACAAAATCATCCAGCCATACTAATTTTACGATAAAATTGCACTGCACCTGTATGCGGGCCATGACGACATGAAGATGACATGATAACTTCATCGCCATGACTGATCTGACCGCCGCCAGCCGCCAGCGCAACAAGCGCGACCTGATCATCGCCGCCGCTTCCGGCCTGATCTATGATCAGGGGATTCGCGGCATGACACTGGGGGAGGTGGCGGCCCTTGTCGGGCTCAGCACCACCAGCGTCACCTATTATTTCAAACGCAAGGATCAACTGGCGGAAGCCTGTTTCGATGATACGCTGGAACGGTTCCGGGCCCTGGTGACCGGTGCCGGGCGGCATGGCGGCGGGCCGCGCGCCCGGGTTGCGGCGCTGGTGGATGGTTTTTTTGCCACCTACCATGCCATCCGGCGGGGGGTAGAACCGGCGGTGGCGCGCATCTCCGACATGCGCGCTATGGAAGAACCGCAGCGTGAGCGGCTGCTGAACCAGTATCATGACAGTTACCGCACCGTGCGCGACCTGTTTGGTGATAACAGCCAACAGGCGACCCGCTGGGCCAATACAGCCCGCACCCATGTGCTGCTGGAATCCCTGTTCTGGGTACAGGCCTGGCTGCCGCTGCATATGCCGGAAGAATATGACCGGGTGCGCCATCGCCTGCTGGATCTGTTCGCCCAGGGGCTGGCCCCGGAAGGGGGGGGCTGGTCGCCCAGCATCCTGTCCCTGCCGGCGCTGGAGGAGGATGGCAGCAAGCGGGATTTTCTGGCCGCCGCTACAAGGCTGATCAATGCGCGCGGCTATCGCGGCGCCTCGGTTGACCGAATCGTGGCGGAACTGAACGTCACCAAGGGCAGTTTCTACCATCATCTGGATGCCAAGGATGATCTGGTCTATGCCTGTTTCCAGCGCAGTTTCGCGGTGGTGAAACAGGCGCAGGATATGGCCATTGCCCTGCCCCGCGTCAGTCAGCGCGACCGGCTTGCCGCCGCCGTCGCCACCCTGCTGGACCTGCAATTTGACAGCCGGCGCGCGCCCCTGTTGCGCAGCGTGGCGCTGCAGGCTTTGCCGAATGATCTGCGGGATGAGGTAATCAAGCAATCCAACCGGCTGGCACGGCGGTTTGCCGGCATGGTGATTGACGGCATCATCGAAGGCTCGATCCGCACGGTTGATCCGTTGGTTGCCTCGCAGACCATCATGGCGATGGTCAACGCCGCCTATGAGCTGGCGCCCTGGGCGGCAAAGCAACCGCCGGGACAGGCGGTCACCACCTATGCCGCCACGCTGTTTGACGGGCTGTTCGGCCGGGGCTGATCACCAGCCACCGGCCCGCAGCCATTCCGCCATCTGGTCCAGCCGGTCGGCCCCCCAGAAGGGTTCGCCATCAACCAGGAAGAAGGGGGCACCGAAGACACCGCGCGCAATGGCAGCATCCGTTTCCGCCCGCAGCCTTTCCTTGATGGCCGTCTCCGCCATGCCCTGTTCCATGGCATCACGGTCAATGCCAAGGCCGGCCGCAACATCCAGCACATTTTCCGGCAACGCCATATCCCGCCCCTCGGCCCAATGCGCATTGAAAATGGCACGGGCAAAGGCCGCCGGCAGATGCCCGTCGCCGCCCTGCCCCTCCAACCAATAGAATCCGCGCGACGCAGCAAGCGAAGCAAAGGGCATGGGCAAAGGGTGGGCCACGGTAATACCCCAGTGGCGGGCACAGCGCGGCACATCATGGCGCAGATAATCGCCCTGCAGCGGCTTCATCAGGTTGGGCTGGCCGGCCGTCACCTTGAACACCGCCCCCAGCAGGATGGGCCGCCAGCGAACCACCCGGCCCAGATCGGCGGCCACGGCATCCACCCGGCAGGCCGCCAGATAGGCATAGGGCGAAGCGAAATCGAAAAAGAACTCAATCGGTGAGCGGTCCATCGCCATGTCTCCCAGACATTCACCAGGGAATGCGCCGCCCGTCAAAGGCGATGAAGCTGGCAGTATCGGTGGGTCCGGCAGCGGCAATCACCCGCCGCAGGCCGGCCACACTGTCCCCCACCGGCAGCGGCGCCTTCGGCCCGCCCATATCGGTCTGCACCCAGCCGGGATGCAGGGCCAGCAGGATGATCCCCTGATCGGCCAGATCGGCCGCCAGGCTGCGGATACCCATATTCACCGCCGCCTTGGAGGCGCGGTAGGCATAAAGGCCGCCGGATACATTCTCAGCCAGCGATGCCAGCTGGCTGGACAGCGTCGCCACCTTGGCTCCCGGCCGCAGATTATCCTTCAGGGCCAGGGTCAGCAGGATGGGTGCCAGGGCATTGACCTGCATGGTTTCCAGCCAGCCGGCCGCATCAATCCCATCCTTTGATTGCCGGGTCGGGTCCGGCCCCATGGTGCCAGCATTATGGATCAGCAGGTCGATGGCACGGCCTTGCATCAAGGCGGCAAAGGCGGCGATGGACTCCGCCGCATTCACCGCCAAGGGCTGGACCTCCACCCCAGCCAAATCGGCCAGACCGCCTTGGTTGCTCCCATCCCGGCGGGTGGCCACCACCTGCCAGCCATCGGCGGCATATTGGCGGGCCAATTCCAGGCCGATCCCCCGATTGGCCCCGGTGATAACGACAAGCGGCATAATGCCTCCCTCCCTGATGTCCAAACCTGAGATTGTGGATGACAATCGGGCAGATCAAGCCGCCAGCAGGTGATAAACCGCCGCAATGATCAGCAGGACAGAGGCCGCCAGCATGGGAATCCAGGTCAGCAGAATGCCCCACATCCGCCCGAAACTGCGCCCCTCCGGCCGGGTGGAGATGCCATAGGCGTGCAGCACCCGGCCCAGCACCAGGGCAATACCCAGCCCATGCAGCAGATAAAGGGAATGGTGCGTCAGTTCCAGCAGTGTCAGCAGGATCAGCGTCAGCGGCACATATTCCACAAAATTTCCCTGGGCACGGATGGCCCCGATCAGGGCGGGCACGCCGCCATCACCGACCGACACATTGTGCCGCATCCGCTGGCGCGAGACCAGAAAGCTGAGCACAAGCAGCACAATCCCCAACAGGCCGGCATAAAGCGGCGTCACCATGAACGGCATCTGACATTTCCCCTGATTTGTTGTTTATCAAGAACAGTTTATAGTCTGGTACGCTACCCCTTGCCCCCAAGTGATCGTCCAAACCTTCTATTAAGGCTGTGTTCTAAGTGCTCGAAGTTGAGCTACTTCCTCTGGCGTCACTTTGGGCCAGGCTTTCGACTGGCCGCAATTATAATTGACCCACAAGGCATTCTTGGCTGCGGATGGATCTGTCTTCGGCCAAGGGCGGGGTATGAGAAAGAGTAGATACTCCCCCGCCAGGTCCGGTGTGCCGCCTTCGGCATCCATATAGAATCCGCCGCTGTCTCGGTACGTAAAGAACGTGAATTTCGCCGGTAGTTTCCCCTTAAAGCTCTCGACAGTTTCGAGTTTGTAAAGGGTCCAGGAATCGTCTTCATCCGACCAATGGTAATCGGCAGCAATCACCCTGGCACGAACGACCCATTTTGAATCAGCAAACTCCTGCGCAATGGTTGTTTTAGCGGAAAATACACCATGATAAAGGCAAAATGCGTGAGCTGGCAACACAAAAACGCAAGAAAATCCGATGGATATCAAAGTTATTACAAAAATATATTTTTTATAAATACAGAAACTGTGTATACTTATATCTCTGTAATTTAATTTAAAATTTAATTTAATATCCATCAATTTTTTATTTCTTGAAATTACCATTTTTTCCATAGGATTATCCTTCATAGATTCTTATTTTACTATAATTTACGACAATTCATCGGTGTTTTTCCAGGAAATTACTGTATCTTCTGAAGCCTTTCTGTCTCTCCACCGTCATTCCGCGCAGGCGGGAATGACGGTGGAGACTGGAAAATAGTCAGATGTTCATGGGCGACCTCTCACCATAACTTAGCCTAAATCGGCGTGCCGGTCGACGCTGCCCTGCCCGTCAAAGGCGAAACGGATGATCAGGTCGGCTACAGCGCGATCCGCCAACAGCCGGCGATGGCCCAACCCATCCACCAGATGCCGACGCATTCCTGGCCAGAAGGCGGCCAGATGCAGCGCATCGGCGACCGGGGCCACCCGGTCGTCACTGCTATGGATCAGCAGGCCAGTCACAGTCCCCACCGGCGGATGCAGGGTCAGCCCATGCAGCGGCTGCCCCAAGGCCTGATCGATCCGCTGCAACATGGCCGCCTGTTCCGCCTCTGTCAGGGCCAGAACCTGGGCAATCTGCTGCACCGGCCAGCGGACATCCGCCATCGGGGCCAGTAAGGCCACGCGGCCGGGCTGAAACCCGTCTGCCATGGCGGCAACCATGGCGCTGCCCCCCAACCCATGGCCGATGGCCAGATCAACCGGCCCCCCTGCCGCTTTGGCCACGGCCTGGACGGCGGCAGCCATGGAAAGAACATGGGAGACATCGCCGCCGCTGCGCCCATGGGCCGGCGCGTCGAAGGCCACCACCCGCGCGCCGGCATCGGTCAGCGCGATGATCAGCGGCATCATGTCCTGTATCTGCCCTTCCCAATCATGGGCCAGCAGGATCAGGGGGGCCGCCACCCGCTCCGCCCCCCAGAGCCGGGCATTCAGGTGGGGAACCATGCCCGGCACCGCCAGCACCATTCCACCCGCCGGTTCCGGCAATGCCGGCGGCGCCACATGCCGTTCGGGCACCAGATAGAGATCCGCCGCCCGCTCTGCCCGCGAGAGCGGCATCAGCCAGTCCGGCAAATGGGGCAGTGCCGACCATAAATTAAACCGATCGTTCGTGCTTTTTTCGGAGTAAAAACTCACATGGGCCATGATTGTCCCCCATTTCCCTGATGAGCGTCTGCAACGCCCGTTGAACCCGAATTACGCCCCAACCGGTCGGCTGCGCTCAATCAACTGATTGATGGCCGTCCGCACCCAAGCCTCCGCCCGTGGATCTTTCAGCAGGCGATAGGTTTGGGTGAAACCGAAGCACAGCGAAATCCCCTCAAACGCGAACTGTTCCACATCCAGGTCAGCGCGCAGATGGCCTTCATCCACAGCGCGCTTCACCGCCCCGGTCACCAGATGGCGCAAATCTTCCTGATGGCGGATGATCATGTCGCGCAAGGGGCCGGGCCTGTCGTCAAACTCAATCGACGCGGCCTGGATCGGACAGCCGCCGGGCAGAACCGGGGCCAGCGTCCAGGCGATCCAATTCTCAAACAGGCCCAGCACGCGCGGCAACCCGCGCGGCAAAGCCATGGCCGGGCGCACCACCGTATCGGCATACAGCTCCGCCGCCCGCCCCAGCACGGCGGCCTGCAACATCTCCTTGCTGCCGAAATGCGCGAACAGCCCGCTTTTCGACATGCCCAGCCGTTCCGCCAGCGTGCCGATGGTCAGGCCCGTCAACCCGTCCGTGCTGGTCATAGCCAGCGCTTCGTCCAGGATGGTGGCGCGTGTGCGTTCCCCTTTGCTCATGGAGAAAATAATACGAACGGTCGTGCTATTGTCAATCCCCTACGCCCAACATGGCAGCCTATAGCCAAATGCCGGTGTCGGGCGTAATGATGGCGCAGCCGTTAATCATTGCGGGAGCGCCTTGCCCATGTCCGCCGCGTTCGAACGCCGTACTTTCGCACCCGGTGAGATGATCTTCAAGGAAGGCGATCCAGGCGACAGCCTTTATGTGGTAGAAAAGGGCCGGGTGCGTATCTGGCGGGGGGAGATCGAGCATCCCACCATCATCGGTGCGGTCGATGAAAAGGGCGTCTTCGGCGAAATGGCCATTTTCGACCGCAAACCCCGTATGGCCAATGCGTCGGCCGAGATGGAGTCGGTGCTGATGCGGATGCCGGCCAGCGTGCTGCGCGAAAGTCTGTATGGCGCCGATCCGCTGTTGCGCCAACTGGTGCAATTGCTGATCGACAATATCCGCACCATGGCCAAACGGCTGGATGAGCTGGAGGCCAAGCTGGGCTGAAGCCCTGGGGCCCCTGCCCGATCAGGCCGCCGCTGTCCCTGCCTTATTGTTTCTGCTGAGTGAATATATCGGCGTGAAAATCGTCTCTCGACTCATGCCCTGGATAGCTGTATACAGGTATGAAGAATAACATACACCCAGGGAGAGATTTGATGACGGGCTTCCCCCTTAACGCCTGGTATGTCGCCGCCTATGATGTGGAACTGGGGCGCAGCCTGCTGGCGCGCACCATCTGCAACAAGCAGGTGGTGATGTACCGCAAGCTGGATGGCACCCCGGTGGCGCTGGCTGATGCCTGCTGGCACCGCTTATTGCCGCTGTCGTTGGGCCGGCTGGAGGAAGACCGGGTGGTCTGCGGCTATCACGGACTGAAATTCGATGATACCGGGCGATGTGTATACATGCCGTCGCAAGATACCATCAACCCGTCGGCTTGCGTGAAAAGCTATCCGCTGGTGGAACGCTATCGTTTCCTGTGGATCTGGCCGGGCGATCCGGCCCTGGCCGACCCGGACCTGATCCCCGATATCCATTGGGCCACCGATCCCGCCTGGGCCGGCGACGGCAAGGTGATCCATGCCAAGTGTGATTACCGGCTGGTGGTCGACAATCTGATGGATCTGACGCACGAAACCTTTGTGCATAGCAGCTCCATCGGCAATCAGGCCGTGGCGGAGGCACCCTTTACCGCCACGCACAGCCAGAAGACGGCCACCATCACCCGCTGGATGATCGATATTGATGCACCCCCCTTCTGGGCAGAAAATCTTGGCCAGAAGGAACATGTGGACCGCTGGCAGATCATCAATTTCACCGCCCCCTCCACCATCATCATTGAGGTGGGGGTCGCCCCCACCGGCACCGGCGCGCCGGAAGGCGACCGCAGCAAGGGCGTAGATGGCCGCGTCATCAACTGCCTGACGCCGGAAACCGACAAGACCTGCCATTATTTCTGGGCCTTTGCCCGCAATTTCGACATCCACAATCAGGCCCGCACGCACAAGATCCGCGAAGGCGTGTCCGGCATCTTCCGGGAAGATGAACGCATCCTGGAGGCGCAGCAGCGGGCCATTGATGATAATCCGGGCCATGTCTTCTACAATCTCAACATCGATGCCGGTTCCATGTGGGCGCGCCGGCTGATCGACAAGATGATTGCTGACGAAAACCGCCCCGTCGCCTCACTGGCAGCCGAGTAAGACACCCACATGAGCTACAACAAGGACGCGGCGCAGACGGTGCGGGCCCTGGCTGGCATCCGGGATTTGATCCTGCGCGGGGCGGTGGAACCGGGTGAACGCCTGTCCGAACCGGGACTGGCGGAAAAACTCGGGCTCTCCCGCACGCCCATCCGCGCCGCCCTTGCCCGGCTGGAACAGGAAGGTCTGCTGGAACGGGTGCCGGCGGGGGGCCATATCCCCCGCCGTTTCACCCTGGATGAGGCGATTGACGCCATTGAGCTGCGCGGCGTGCTGGAAGGTACCGCCGCCCGGCTGGCGGCCGAACGGGGGGTGGAACCGCGCCGGATGCTGGCCATCAACCGGGTGCTGGAAGCCATTGATCTGGTGGTGGTCCAGAACCCGGCCGACCCGTCGATGGAACGCTATATCGCCTTGAATGAGGAGTTCCACAACCTGCTCTCCGGCCTGTCCGGCAGCGTAACCATCGAGCGGGAGATCGAGCGGATTACCCGCCTGCCCTTCGCCTCCCCCAGCGCCTTTCTGGAAAAGGCGGGGGCGAAACCGGTGGTGCCGCATTCGCTGGTGCTGGCCCAGGCCCAGCACCGGGCGATGGTGGAAGCGATCAGCCTGCGCGAAGGGGCGCGGGCGGAATCTGTGGCGCGTGAACATGCGCGGCTGGCCCGCCGCAATCTGGAAACCGTGATGGAAGGGGGCAGCGAGGCTTTGCGCCGGTTCCCGGCGCTGGCGCTGGTCGCCGGCTGACGCAGCCCCACCAATAATACAGGGAGGAAATATAATGAAGAATGATGTCACCTGGCTGGATGCGCGGGTAACGCGCGTTGACGATATCGCTGAAGGCATCCGCCGTGTTGAATTTGCCGCCCCCGTCGTGCTGGCGGCGTTCGATCCCGGCTCGCACATTGCCATTCGGGTGGCGATCGAGAATGGCCACGCCCTGCGCACCTATAGCTGTCTGCCCGATGCCGCCCCCGGCCATGTTGCGGTGGCGGTGAAGCTGCATCCGCACAGCCGGGGCGGCTCCCGCTTCATGTTCACGCTGAAGCCGGGTGATGCGGTGCGCATCACCACGCCGGAAAACCGCTTTGATCTGTCCTGGCGGGCCACCGACTATCTGCTGATGGCAGGCGGTATCGGCGTCACCCCGATTTACGGCATGGCGCTGGCGCTGAAGGCACGCGGTGCCAAGCTGCGCATGGCCTATGGTGGGCAGAGCCTGGGGGCGATGCCCTTCCTGGAACCGCTGCGCGCCGCGCTTGGCGATGATCTCTCAATCCATCCGCAGGACCAGGGGTCCATGGTGGATATGGCGGGGGAAATTGCCAAGCTGTCCCCGGATGGGGAGCTTTATATTTGCGGGCCCCTGCCCATGCTGGAGGCAGCAAAAAAGGCCTGGACCGCCGCCGGCCGCCCGATCAGCCGCCTGCGCTTTGAAGTGTTCGGCGATACTGGCCGCTTCACCGAAACCCCCTTCCAGGTGGCGGTGAAGGGCTATGACCTGACCGTCACCGTTCCGCCCGACCAGTCGCTGCTGGATGCGCTGATGGAAGCGGGCGTGGCCATGATCCATGATTGCAAGCGGGGGGAATGCGGCCTCTGCGCCGTTGAGGTGCTGGACCATGACCAGCCCATCGACCACCGGGATGTCTTCCTGGGGGATGAGGAAAAGCACGAAGGCAAGCGCATGTGCGCCTGCGTGTCCCGCATTGCCGGCGGCCATGCTGTGATCGATACCGGCTATCGTCCGGCTTGAGTTGAATGAACGGGCCGGCGGTCGGCAGGGGGCGTATCAGCCCCTGGCCGACCGCCGGTTATTCTTTATGGAAGACAGCATATCTGAAGATGTCATTTTCGTTACACCTTGATTTGATTTAAGAAAGTTCTGTGACACGCGGTTATTGCGGTGCGGGATGCGTCTTGGCTGATGAGGGGTGGTGACATCCCTCCAAACCCAAGTACGGAGCCTTTGAGGATCATCATGCATCGCCCCGCCCTGAAATCGGTGCTGCTGGCCACCGCCGTCGCGCTTGCCCCTTTCGCCGCCGCCCATGCGGATGAACCCCTTGTCCTGGAAGAGATCCTGGTCGTCGCCACCCGCTATCAGGCGAGCGACGCGCAGATGCAGTCCAAGAACAGCGTCGCCATCCTCTCCAACGAGGATCTGGAACATACCGCTGTGCACAATGTGGCCGAAGCACTGGGCCTGCTGCCGGGCGTGACGGTGGTGAATACCGGCCAGTCCTTCTTCGGCGGCATTGATGGTGCGGCCCGTGGTGAAGGCATGTTCGCCGCCGTGCGCGGCATGAACAGCGAATATAATGTCAACATGATCAACGGCATCACCGTGGCCCAGGGGATGCCCTACAGCCGCGGCGTGAAGCTGAGCCTGCTGCCGCCGTCGGGCCTGCACACCATCGCGCTGAACAAGACCTCCACGCCCGATATGGATGGCGATGCCATCGGCGGCACCATCGATTTCCGCACCCCCACGGCCTATGATTTCAAGCAGGATGTCCATGCCAGCATGACCGTCTCCGGTCGCATGGAAAGCCGGGCGCGTGATTATGGCGATAGCGGCCTGGGCGGTGGCACCGCCGGCGATCTGGCCTTCAAATTCGGCCAGGATGACCAGTTCGGCGTCTATGTCAGCGCCTATTACGACAAGCGCAACTATGCCAACAGCCAGATGGCCGGCGCCATGGCGGCCCGCAGCGATGGCGGCTGGGCCTATGCGCTGACCGGCGATGCCGGCGGCTCCAACAGCGCGCCGGGCCTGGACCCGCTCTCCAACGTGGTGCAGACGGGCGTCAATCTCGGCGTGTCGAACGGCAGCACCGCGCGTTACGGCGGCAACCTGTCGCTGGACTGGCACCCGGATGAGACGCTGCAGGCCTATTTCCGCGCCTCCTACGCCTTCGCCAAGACGGTGCAGAACAGCACCTTCAGCCAGATTGTCAGCACCAACAAGGGGCGTATCAAGCAGCCCAGCGGGCTCTACGGCCTGGACATCCAGAAGTTCCGCACCTCCATCTGGTATGAAACCAACCCGGAAAAGGCCGATCTGTCGACCTTCCAGTTGGGGGCAGAAAAGAAGATCGGTGCCTGGACGATCTCCCCGCAGCTTTTCTACAGCATGGGCAACAATAACCGCCCGGACCATCTGGAAGCCTCGGCCCGTAACGACCAGTATAGCTCCAACGACCGCTGGAACTATGGCGGCGGCGTCTCCATGGGCTATGAGAATAACTTCCCCATCCCGCTGCTGACGCCGGAAATGTTCAATGCGCTGGATAATGCCGGCACCGCACTCTATGCCCGCCGCGCTGGTCAGTTGACCTCCCAGGCCAGCGGCCAGGACAAGCGCGGCGGCAAGATCGACGTGCAGCATGATTTCGATGAAGGCAGCCTGCAATATGTCAAGTTCGGCGCCAAATATATCGACAGCCAGCGCAAGGTGACCAACCGCGACTGGACCAACGACCATTTCTCCAATCTGGTCGGCGGCCGTCCCACCTGGTCCAGCCTGGGCATTGCCAAGGACAGCTATGACGAGATTTTCCCCGGCAAATATGGCTGGTCGGTGCCGAAAATCGATCACGAGCGGATGTTGGAACTGTTCCGCAAGTACCAGAATGCGGCCAGCTTCGATAGCTGCGGTGGTGGTCGGCCCTATGTCGATAATATGAACTGCAACACCCAGAAGGGCCGCGAAGCCGTCAGCTCCGCCTATGTCATGGGTCAGTGGCAGTTGGGCGATCTGGAACTGATCCCGGGCCTGCGCTTTGAACATACCGAGATCAAGAACACCTTCTGGCAACTGCCGGCCAGCAGCAGCGTCGGCGGCAACTGGGCCAAGACCGACACCACCTATAATGAATGGCTGCCCAGCATCCACGCCAACTGGCGCCCGGATGACAGCAGCGTTTACCGCGCGGCGGTCTGGACCTCCTACACCCGTCCGGCCTTTGTGCAGTTGGCCGGTGGTGCGCGCTATGACCTGTCGGATGACGGCGTCACCACCATCACCATGGGCAACCCGGACCTGAAGCCGATCCGTTCGCTGAACGCCGATCTGTCGGGTGAATGGCGCAGCGATTGGGGCGGCTATGCCTCCTTCGGTGGCTATTACAAGCACCTGTCGGATTATCTCTACGAGAACGGCTCCGACGGCGTGAATGCAGCCCTGGGCGGCAGCGGCCGTACCCGTACCTTGACGCCGCAGAATGGCGGCAAGGGCGATGTCTATGGCCTGGAATTGACGCTGCGGCAGAAGTTCAAGGATCTGCCGGAACCGTTCGACGGCTTCGGCATCGGCGGCAACCTCACCCGGCAATGGACCTCGGTGGACCTGGGTAACGATGTTGTGGGCCGCAGCCAGCGCATCCAGAACGCCCCGGAATGGCTGGCCAATGCCCAGTTGTTCTATGAATATGAAGGCTTCACCTTCGACGTCATCTATAATTACACCGGCAGCTACGTCTCCGTTTACAACTTCCTGAACCAGCCGGGCACCTGGGATAATCTCTGGGTCCGCCCGACCACCCGCCTGGACCTGCATACCGGTTACCAGTTCGAAGGCGGTTTCAGCGTCGATCTCTCCGTCTCCAACCTGCTGGGCGACTACACCTATTGGTCGCATGTGGGCAAGAACAGCCTGGCGATCTCCGACGTGGTGGATAGCGGCACCACCAGCCTGCTGACCATCAAATACACGTACTGATGCCGACCCCGGTGGTCGGAAACGATCACCGGGTCTCATACCAACCCGCCGAAAGGTTGACCTTTCGGCGGGTTGGAGGCCGGCGACCGCCGGCCCGCCGCTTGGTAGCGGCGTAAGCCAAGCTGCCGGAGGCAGCGCCCGGCGCCTGAGGGAACGCAAAATCTCCCTGGATCGTTCACGATCCAGGGAGATTGGTATCACGTACCGGTGCAGGGTGGTGTGCATTGCACAGCCGCCCTGCGCCGATGGGGAGCTGCCATGTCCGCCACCGTCATCAAACTGCAACCCACATCCGCTAGGACCACACACGCCAATATGCATGGCCGCAAGGCCCAGGCTGGATGCGGAAGAATGGCGGAAAAATCCCGAACCCTGGCGGATGCCGAGCATCAATCGATGCTGCGGGCCTATTTCACCCGCCAGATCGGTGGCGGCAGTGATGTTGAAGATTATGTACAGGATGTTTTCGTCCGGGTGCTGAGTGCGGCCCCGGCCGAACGCGTTGGCAATTGGCGCGGCTTCTTGCTGCGCGTCGCCTCCAGCCTGGTGGTGGACCGGTTCCGCCGTGATCGCGCCCGCCTGCGCGACCAGCATCAGGAATTGGAAGAAGCCGGCGAGTTGATCGACGATCAGGCGATCAGCCCCGAACAGGCGCTGATCGGCCGTGAGAATCTGGAGCGACTGGAAGAGGCGTTGAAGCAGGTTGATCCCATTGCCCGCAATGTGTTCCTGCTGGTGCGTGTTGATGGAATGCGCCACCGCGACGTGGCGGAACGGCTGGGCATGGATACGCGGACAGTGACAAGGCTGGTTGACCGCACGCTGGTGCATCTGGGCCGTCATCTGGCGGAGACGGAACAGTGATGGCGGGCGACCCGGAACAACGAATTTTGGATCAAGCGGCGGAATGGATGCGGCTGTCGGCATCCGGCAAGCTGGGCCCCGATCAACAGGCCGCCCTGAAGGCATGGCTGCAGGCCAGCACCGACCATGTGGCGGCGATGGATATCGTGTCGCGCGCCTGGATCGCCTCCGGTGCCATCAATGACCAGGGCCGGATGCGCCCCGACATGCTGCGCGCCCGTAATTTCCGCATCGCCCGCAACAGCAGCACCGGCCGTTCCTGGCGGGGGCCGCTGCTGGCCGGGTTCGGCATGGCGGCGGCCTGTCTGCTGGCGGTGATCGGCTGGCAGGGAGCGGTGACAGAGGCCGATTATGCCAGTGGCCCCGGCGAGGGGCACAGTATCGTGCTGGCGGACGGCACCTTGGTGCGGCTGGATGCCGGCACCAGGCTGCATGTGCGCATCGATCCCCTGTCCCGTCAGGTGACCCTGCATCAGGGGGAAGCCGAATTCGATGTGGTGCATGAGAAGCTGCGCCCCTTCAGCGTGGCTGCCCGCGATCTGGTGGTGCATGATCTGGGCACCCGCTTCACCGTCCGCCACCGGGCGGACAAGGTGCGCGTCGTGCTGCTGGAAGGGGCAGCCGATGTGCGCGATGCCCAGAATGGCCGCGTGCTGACGGTGCTGAAACCGGGCCAGCAGGTGGAAAGCCAGGCCCAAGGCGCGCCGTTGCGGCTGACTGCCGCCAATCTGGGCCGGGTGCTGGCCTGGCGGGACCGGCAGGCCGTGTTTGAGGATACGCCCCTGACCGAGGCACTAGCGGAGGTGGAAGCCCGCACCGGCGTGCGGATGCGGCTGGCCGACCCCGCCCTGTCAGGGTTGAAGGTCAGCGGGGTTTTCCACACGGCCGATATCAGCGGCTTTCTCAACGCCCTGACCCTGCTGCACCCGCTATCCTGGCGCCAGACGGCGCCGGGGGAGTATCAGCTTGAGCCGCGCCGGCGTTGATCCCCGCCCTGGCCGTCGGGTAGCGGCCATCGCGCTGGGGGCCGCCTTGCTGGCGGCGGGTGCGGCCCCTGCCGCACCGGGGTCGCAGCAGCGCAACCTGTCGGATGCGTTGCTCTCCCTGGCCCGGCAATCGGGCCGCAACCTGCTGTTCCAGGGTGCCGCCCTGCCCCCGCGCGCGGCCCCTTCCATCCCGGACGGCACCAGCTTTCGGGCGGCCCTGGATCTGCTGCTGGCCGGCACCGGTCTGATCTATCGTGAACAGCCGGATGGCACCATTGTCATCCTGCCAGCCCCTGCCAGCCGCCCCACCCCGCCGCTGCCCCGACCGCCGGAACCGACAGAGGAAATCCTGGTGATGGGACAGCGCCTGCAGGACCGGTTTGCCGCCGAACTGCGCTCCCCCCTGCCCGTGCATATCCTGCCGGCGGCGGATTTCAACCGGGCGGCCGACCGCAACATGGCGGAACTGCTGGGCCGCCTGCCCGGCGTCAATGTGATGATGACCTCCCTGCAAGGTGATCTGGGCGGCATCGACCGGGCCGCACGGGCGGAAGGCCAGTCGGTCGCCATCCGGGGGCTGGGCGGGGCCTACAGCCAGTTGCTGATGGATGGCGTCAATATCGCGCAGAGCCTGCCCTATAGCCGGGATGTGCAACTGAGCCTGCTGCCCCCCTTCGGGCCGGACGCGCTGCATCTGGAAACCGCCCTGACAGCGGACAAGGATGGGGATGCCATTGGCGGCATCATTGATTTCCGCAGCGCCAGCGCCTTTGATCTGGGGGCAGAGCGCACCCGTATCAGCCTGCGCGGCAACTGGACAACCCGCACCGGTGATTATCACCTCTCCGGCGCCGGTGGCGGGGGGGAGGTGGAATGGTCCCGGCTGTTCGGGCGGGATAATGCGCTGGGGCTGGTGCTGCGCGCCCATGCCGACAGCCGCCCGTTTGCCAGCCGGCAGCAGACCTATCAGACCGGCCAGTTCGATTATGCCATCACCGATGCGGCCGGCCATAATCCGGCCGGCATGGATGCGGGCGAAAACCTGCTGGCCACCTCCCTGAATGCACAATTTGTGCGCGGGCGCACCAAGCGGGGCGGTGCTGCGGCAGCACTGGACTGGCGGCCCGATGCGCCTTACAGCGCCTTCCTGCGCGCTGGCTGGAACCGCGCCGACACCGAACAGGATGTCTATCAGGTGGGGTTCCAGGGCGGGCGGGATGCCAGCTTCACCCGCCGCATCCCGCTGGGCAATGGCCTGTACCAGACACAGAGCATCAAGAACCAGTTGCATTACTGGTTCCAGACCAACCCGGACGAAGCCGAACTGCTGACCCTGCATGGTGGTGGAGAGATCAGGGCCAGCGCCCTGACCCTGCGCCCCTATCTGTTCCATAGCTGGGGCCGCAACGACAAGCCGCGCCATATCGAGGTGTCGTTCTGGAACAATCGCGGCACCACGGTGGATGAAGGGCTGGTGATGGCTGACCGGGGCGGCTATCCGGTGCCGTTGCTGGGGCCGAAGATGCAGGCACTGCTGGCGGGTGCCGACGCGGTACCTGCCTCCAACCTGGGCGAATATACCAGCCTGACCAGCCGGCAGCGCAAGGATGGCGGCGGGCTGGACCTGGAGACAGGGCCAGACGGCATGAAGCTGCAAGCCGGCATGAAGCTGGTGCGCAGTGACAACAGCGTCACCCGCCGCAACCAGCGCCCGCAGAATAGCGGCGGCAGTGCCGCCCTGCCGCCCGGCACCCGCATGGGCGATCTGACAGCGCTGGGCCTGTCCGACGGCACCTGGGTGACGGTGGCCAAGGGGCTTTATGATTATCAGGTGCCGCTGATTGATCAGGGGCTGCTGCTGGAACGCTTTCGCGCCCATGCCGGTGACTTCGTCTGGACCCCGGACGATTATAACGGCAACAGCATGAGCGGTCAGGAAACCGTCAGTGCCGCCTATCTGCAGGCTGATCTGCAGCGCGGTCCCTGGCAGCTATTGCCCGGCCTGCGGGTGGAACGGGCGGAAATCAATACACGCTACTGGCTGTCGGGGAACCAGGGGGTGCCGGCGGGCGGCATTGCCTATGGCTGGAACCATGGCGAAAGCCGCTATAAAGCCTGGCTGCCGCGCCTGCTGGTGAACTACACACCAGATGAGGATCAGCGTTACCGGCTGGCCATCTGGACCGGGCAGGTGCGCCCCGCGCTTTATCAGCTTTCCGGCAGTGCCACGGCCAGCCGCGACGCCAATGGCACGGTCACCCTTATCCAGGGCAATCCCGATCTGAAAGCGGTGTCGGCGCTGAATATCGATCTGGGCGGGGAATGGCGCTGGCCGGGTGGCCATGCCGGCCTGTCGCTCTATCACAAGCGTTTGCGGCATTATCTTTATGATGCCGGCGCCAATTACAATGGCCTCGCCGACGGGGGGGGAGCAAGCCTTCCCATCGTCAAGCCCTTCAATGGCGGCACGGCGCGGCTGTGGGGGGCGGAACTGGCGGCGGCACAGGAACTGGATTTCCTGCCTGATCCGTTCAACGCCCTGGTGCTGGAAACCAGCCTGAACAGCCAGCAGAGCCGGGTACGCCTGAACATGCCAGACCTCGCCCCGGTGGAACGGCTGCAATATGCGCCCAACTGGCAGGTCAATAGCCGCCTGCGCTATGCGGCGGACGATTGGTCCCTGTCCGTCAGTTACAGTTGGTCGGATGCCTATATCCAGAAATACGGGTTGCACGGGCTTTCCGGCAGCGGCAGCCGGATGAATGGCAGCGCCCTGGATGTCTGGGTCCAGCCGTCGCAGCGACTGGACCTGCAGGGCGACTGGCAGGTATCGCCCGGCGCCACCCTGGAATTCTCCATCCGCAATCTGCTGAACGACCTCGCCTATCGCGCCACCATCGGCCGGCAGAGCGATGCCGTGCCGGAAACCATTGCCAGCGGTCGCAGCGCCCAAATGGTGCTGCGGCTGGAATTCTGATTCCCTTTCCACCAGCTTTAAGGAAACCCGCGTCTTGAAACGCCTTGTCCTGGCCTTGCTGGCCACCCTTATTGCCGCCCCTGCCCTGGCCGCTGCCGATCCGGCACCGGGGCCGGGCTGGAAACTGGAACGGTCGGTGCTGCTGCTGCGCCATGGGCTGCGCACGCCGCTGGAAACCGAAGCCGCCATCACCGGCCTGAACGAACTGCCGCTGCCAGCCTGGAAGGAACCGCCCAGCCTGCTGACCGCCCATGGCGTAGCGGCCACCCGGCTGCTGGGCAGCTATCTGCGCGGCTGGGCCGCCAATGGCCAAATCCTGCCCACCGCCGGCTGTCCGGCGGATGGGGTGGTCGATATCTGGACCAACAGTGCGGCCCGCACCATCAGCACGGGGGAGGCCCTGGCCGACGGTCTGGCCCCCGGCTGCAAGGTTAAGGTTTCCCATCTGGAACCCGGCACGCGCGACCCGCTGTTCAGCCCGCCCAATGAGATGACGGGCTTCACCCCCGAAGCGGCCATTGCCGCCATCCGGGCGGAAAAGGGCGATCCGCAGGGCATCACCGCCCCCTACAAGGCGGAAATCGCCCTGATGGAAAAGGCGCTGGGCTGCGACCGCCGCAACCCGCCCTGTGATATTGCCGGCACCAAAGCCACCCTGTCTTTATCGGCCGATGGCAAGGGCATCGATCTGCTGGGGCCGATCTATATCACCTCGGGCACGGCACAGGTCTTCCTGCTGCAATATCTGGAAGGGATGCCGATGAAGGATGTGGCCTGGGGCAAGCTCGACGCCACGGAACTGGCCCGGATATCCCGCCTTCACGCTCTGCTGTTCGAGGTCTATGCACGGCCGCATTACATGGCCCGCCACACCGCCTTCAAGATGGCACCGCGCGTGCTGGACGCCCTGTCGGCGGACAAGGGGCCGGCCCTGACCCTGCTGATCGGGCATGACAATAATGTCGCCGCCCTGTCCAGCCTGCTGGATGTGCATTTCCAGGTGGATGGCTATGGCCAGGATGATCCGCCCATCGGGGGTGGCCTGCGCTTTGAACGCTGGCGCGATCCGGCCGGTGCCGTCTGGGTGCGGCTGGCCTATCTGGCGCAGACGCCGGACCAGATCCGCCACCTGACCCCGCTGTCGGTGGCCCAGCCGCCTTTTACGGAAATCCTGCCCATTCCCGGCTGCGCCGATACGGGGGATTTCTGCCGGCTGGACCGGTTCACCACGCTGATCAACCAGGCCCTGGCGAAATCCTGATCGGCGATCACGCCCCCGCCATCGCCTCCCCCACCGCCAGAAAGGCGCGGACAATGCCCAGGCGGCTGCGGTCACGCAGGCACAGGACATATTCGTCCAGATCAATCCGCAGCCCCTGCAGCGGTCGCAGCACCATGTCGCTGTCGCCGCTGAATTCTGTCTTGCAGATGAAGGCCAGCCCCATGCCGGCCTTCACGGCCGCCAGTTGTGCCTCACGGGAAGCGATTTCGATGGTGTCGGTCAGCACCAGTTCGGCTTCCGCCAGCACCCGTTCCACCACACGGCGGGTCATGGAACCCGGTTCCCGCACCAGCACCCGTTCCTTGGTCAGCTCCACCGGGTCCACATGGTCACAGGCGGCCAGCCGGTGACTGGCCGGCATCATCACCATCACCTGATCCCGCCCCAGCGGCAGCCCGGTCAGGCGCGGGTCGATGGTGGGGCTGGCCAGCACCGCCACATCCAGCCGCATCTCCAGCAGATCGCGGCGGATTGTCTCGGCATTGCCCAGCGACAGGCGCAGCTTCACACCGGGATGCCGGCGGGTGAATTCCGCCACCAGCGGGATGGCCAGCACCGGCCCGTCGGCCCCCACATTCAGCGTTCCGCCCGTCAGGGCCCGGTGACCGGACAGCAGTTCCAGCGCCTCCTGCTCCGCCGCGAACAGCCGGTGGGTAATCTCCTGCAAGGCTTGCCCGGCCTGGGTCAGTGTCACGCCGCGCCGTTCCCGCAGGAACAGCATGATGCCATAGCGTTCCTCCAGCGCCTTCACCTCTGCCGACAGGGTGGGCTGGGAAATGGCCAGCGCCCGGGCCGCCAGGGTGAAGCTTCCTTCCCGCGCCACCCAGTGAAAGGCCCGCAACTGTGTATGAAGCATGACCACTCCTATAGATTTTATCTATATCTGCCATTGATACGATGGATTTCCAATATAGTTCCCCCGCCTTCATGGTGCGGCCGGAATGGTCCGCCCGTCGCCAAAACGGCTCCCCGTCCCTGATCTGCTTCGTCCTTTGAGGATGCCCCCATGCGCCTCCGCCGCCTTTCCATCCTGCCGCTCGCCCTTGTCGCCCTGGCCATGGGGTTGGCAGCGCCGGCCAGCCGGGCGCAGGAAAAGACCAGCCTGACCGTCTATACCGGGTTGGAGGCTGATCAGTTGAAAGCCTATAAGGCGGCGTTCGAGGCGGTAAACCCCAGCGTGGAAATCCGCTGGGTGCGTGACAGCAACGGCGTCATCATCGCCCGGCTGCTGGCGGAAAAGGCAGCCCCCAAGGCCGATGTGGTGATGGGGGTGACCGCCACCTCCCTGATGCTGATGGACCAGGAAGGCATGTTGGAACCCTATGCGCCGGCCGGTCTGGCGCAGGTGAAGCCGGCACTGCGCGACAGCCGGCCGCAACCCACCTGGGTCGGCATGGATGTGCTGAGTTCAGCCTTATGTGTCAGCAAGGTGGAACGGGAAAAGCTGGGGCTGGCCCTGCCCACCCGCTGGACCGACCTGACCGATCCGGCCTGGAAGGGCCGCATCACCATGCCCAACCCCGCCTCCTCCGGTACCGGCTTCCTGATGGTCAGCGCCTGGCTGCAGATGATGGGGGAAGAAAAGGGCTGGGCTTTCATGGATGCGCTGGACCGCAACATTGCCAGCTATTCCCATTCGGGTTCCAAACCCTGCAAGCAGGCAGCGACCGGGGAATTTGCCATCGGTCTGTCCTTTGAATATCGCGCCAGCAAGCTGATCGAACAGGGGGCACCGCTGGAACTGGTGCTGCCGGCGGAGGGGCTGGGCTGGGACATGGAAGCTGTCGGTATCGTCAAAGGCACGCCTAAGCTGGCGGCGGCCCGTACCCTGCTGGATTGGGCAGTCACCCCGGAGGCCAACGCGCTCTATGCGCAGAACTTCGCCATCGTCGCGCGACCGGAGGTACAGCCCAAGGTGCCGCATATCCCGGCCGATCTGGAAAGCCGGCTGGTGAAGCAGGATTTCGCCTGGGCCGCCGCCAACCGCGACCGCATTCTGGCCGAATGGTCGCGCCGTTATGATGCCAAATCGGAAGCGAAATGATCCCTGGTTCTGTTGCTGCCAACACCGCACCGGCCCATCTGGTCCTGTCGGGGGTCGGCCATCGTTTCGGTTCTTTCACAGCCCTGGCGGGCGTTGATCTGACGGTCCAGCGGGGGGAATTTGTCACCTTGCTGGGGCCGTCCGGTTCCGGCAAGACGACGCTGCTGCGCGCCATTGCCGGGCTGGCCCCGCCGACGGAAGGCAGCATCCGGCAGGATGGGGCCGATGTCACCGCCGTGCCGGTGGAACGGCGGGATGTCGGGATTGTCTTCCAATCCTATGCGCTGTTCCCCACCCTCAGCGTGGCGGACAATATCACCTATGGGCTGCGCGGCCTGTCGCGCGCCGCCCGGCGGGACCGGCTGGATGCCATGCTGACCCTGATCGGCCTGACCGCCCATGCCGGCAAATATCCCGGCCAGTTGTCGGGCGGCCAGCAGCAGCGCGTGGCGCTGGCCCGCGCCCTGGCCCCCGGTCCCGGCCTGCTGTTGCTGGATGAACCGCTGTCGGCCCTTGATGCGGAGGTGCGGCGCGATCTGCGCGGGGAACTGCGCCGCCTGCAACGCCAGCTGGGCATCACCACGCTGATGGTCACCCATGACCAGGAAGAGGCGCTGACCCTGTCCAACCGGATCATGGTGCTGAACCAAGGAAGGGTGGAACAGGTCGGCAGCCCGGTCGACCTGTATGACCGGCCGGCCAGCCTGTTCGTCGCCGGTTTCATCGGCGCGGAGAACCGGTTGCCGCTCACAAGCGGGCCGGATGGTTCGCTGCGGCTTGGGCCCTGGCCGCTGCCAGGGCTGGAACTGGGCAACAACCAGCCGGGGCAGGCCCCCGTGCTCTGCCTGCGGCCGGAATGGCTGGGGCTGGAGGATGGCGGGCTGGACGGGCCGCTGATCGAGGATGGCCATCTCTGCCTGCCCGGCCGGGTGACCGACAGCGAATATCGCGGTGCCCAGATCATGGTGCAACTGGCACTGGATGCGCCGGAACTGGCGGGCCTGTCGCTGACCAGCCTGCAACCGGCCTGGGCTGGGGCGGTGGCCGGTGGGGACTTGGCCCCGGGTCGCCGGCTCCAGCTGCGATTGCCCTTGGGCCGGCTGCGCCTGTTCGCCGATGGGGTCGCCGCGTGACCATGCCCCAAGCCCTATACCGGCCCCGCCTTGCCGGGCTGACGCGGGCGACCATATCACTGCTGGCCATCACCCCCACCCTGCTGTTCCTGCTGCTGGCCCTGGCGCTGCCGCTGGCGGCCCTGCTGTCGCAGGCGCTGCATGATCGGGCGGGGCATTTTGTCGGGCTGGCCAATCTGCGCGACTATCTGGCCAACCCGTCGCTGCTGGCCGCCCTGGGCAACAGCCTGATCCTGTCGCTGGTCAGCGCCGCCATCACTGTCACCCTGGCCTTTCTTTATGCCTATGGGCTGACGCGGACCCGGATGCCGGGGCGCAGCCTGTTCGCACTGATCGCGCAATTGCCCTTGCTGGCGCCGTCGCTGCTGCCCGGCATCTCCCTGATCTATCTGTTCGGCAATCAGGGGATGTTGAAGGGGGTGTTGGGCGGGCACAGCATCTATGGCCCCATCGGGATCGTGCTGGGGGAGGTGTTCTGGACCTTTCCCCATGCCCTGCTGATCCTCACCGCCGCGCTGTCGCTGGCTGACGCACGGCTGTATGAGGCGGCGCGTGCCTTGAAGGCGGGGCCCTGGCGGCGCTTTGCCACCATTACCCTGCCGTCGGTACGCCCCGGTCTGATCTCTGCCTTCGTCGCCGTCTTTGCCATGGTCATCACCGATTTCGGCGTGCCCAAGGTGATTGGCGGGCAGATGCCCCTGCTCTCCACCGACATTTACCGGCAGGTGATCGGCCAGCAGAATTTCCAGCGCGGGGCCGTGGTGGCCCTGCTGCTGCTGCTGCCGGCCCTGCTGACTTTCCTAATCGACCGGGCAATGGCGGCGCGGCCAAACGCCGCCCTGGGGGGCAAAGCGGTGGCGCTGGTGGCAGAACGCAACCGCGCGGTCGATACCGCTTTCCTGATCTTCTGCGCTGCCGTGGCCGGCTGCCTGCTGCTGATCCCGGTGACGGCCCTGTTCGCCTCCCTGGTCAGGCTGTGGCCTTATGACCTGACCTTGGGCCTGTGGCATTATCAGTTCGACATGGCGGACAGCAGCGGCTGGGAAGCCTATGGCAATTCCGTGAAACTGGCGGCTTTCACCGCCCTGTGCGGCACGCTGGTGATTTTCCCCGGTGCCTGGCTGGTGGTGAAGGGCCGGGCGGCGGCGGCGATGCGCCAGGGCATTCATGCGCTGGCGCTGCTGCCCCTGGCCGTGCCGGGGCTGGTGCTGGGGCTGGGCTATGTGTTTTTCCTGGCCGATCCGGGCAATCCGCTGCACGTGCTTCAGGGCACGCTGGCGCTGCTGGTGATCTGTACCATCGCCCATTATTACAGCGTGCCGCACCTGTCCGCGATGACCGCCCTGCGCCGGCTGGACCCGGAGCTGGAGGAAGCCGGGCGGGCGCTGAAAGTATCGCCCGCCGTGACGCTGCGCCGTGTCACCCTGCCGCTGACGCTGCCGGTGGTGCTGGACATGGCCTCCTACCTTTTCCTCAGCGCCCTGACGACCGTATCAGCCGTTGTCTTTCTCTATGATCCGGACACCAGTCTGGCGGCCTTGGCGGTGCTGGCCATGGATGATGCTGGCGATACCGCCCCGGCCGCCGCCATGGCAATGCTGATCTTCGCCACCGGCGCCGTGGCCCGCATCGGCTGGGCCCTGGCGACAGCCGGGCTTCGGCGGCGAACAGCGCGTTGGCAGACACGGACGGACGGTTGAAACGGGCGGCGCAGACGGTCACCCCGGCAAGGTAAGGTCAAAGATGGTGCCGCCCTGGCTGGATGGCAGGCAGCGCACATCGCCCCCATGGGCACGGGCAATGGCACGCACCACGGCCAGCCCCAGCCCGCTGCCCTGCCCGGACCGGGATTTCTGGCCCCGGTGAAAGGCATCAAACACGCTTTCCCGTAACGCCACCGGAATGCCGGGCCCCGCATCCTCCACCTGCAAATGGTAGAGACCATGGCGGCGGAAAGACCGGATATGCAGCGGTCCGGATTCGGCATGATTGATGGCATTGTCCAGCAGGGCCATCAGGGCCTGACGGATGCGCACCGGGTCACACACCACCTCGTCCGTGTCCATTTCCAGCTCCGGGACCAGCCCGGCAGCGCGGAGATTGGGTTCCAGCGTTCCCACCGCATCGCGCAGGCTGGCGGCCAGATCGCATTGTTCCAGCTGGATATCCAGCCGTCCGCTCTCCCCTAGCCCCAGCACGCGCAGATCCTCCACCAGCCGGGCCAACCCTTCCACCTGGCTCAACAAGCCCGCCAGCAGGGCGGGTGTGGGCTGGAAAACCCCTTCGGTCATGCCCTGCAGCCGTCCGCGCAGCACCGTCACCGGCGTGCGCAGCTCATGCGCGATGGCGGCGTTCCAGAAGGCCCGGTCGCGGGCCATGCTTTCCATCTGTTCGGCCAGATTATTGAAGTCCAGCACCAGCCGCGTGGCTTCCCCAATGGGGCTGCCATCCATCGTCGCCCGGGCGGAAAGGTCACCCTCCGCTACCCGGCGCAGGCTGGCCGCCACGGAATTCAATGGTGCCAGGATACGCCGGGCCAGTTTCACCGCAACACCTGTCGCCAAGATCAGCGCGACCAGCAGCGTGCCCGCCATCCAGATGATTTCTACCGGGTTGGGAACGATGTCATCGGAAATGCTGGAAGGAAAATATGTATAAAAATATGCATAAAAAGCATAAGAACCAAAGATCACAAGCAGTACCACACTGGTTGCGACGGCTGCCATCGACAGGATGATCTGACGTCGCAGACCGGAGCCCTTTGGAGGCACGATCCTTGGCGTCATACATCACCCAGTCGGTAACCGACGCCACGGACATTTGTTGGCACACCCGCAACACCTTGTGCCTCCAGCTTTTTGCGCAGCTTGCTCAGATGGCTGTCCACCGTCCGTTCCAGCGCCTCGCCTTCCGGCAGGCAGGCCTCCAGCAGTTCCATGCGGGTAAAGACCCGCTTCGGCATCCGGGCCAGATGCACCAGCAGCCGATATTCGGTCAGGGTCAGATCCAGGGGCAGGCTGTCGCCATCGGTTGTTTCGATCAGCGTTTGATGGCCTTCCAGGTCGATGCGCAGGGGGCCGAAGCGCAGGACGCGCGGGGAACGGGCGCCACCCTCCCCGCTACAGCGCCGCAGCACGGCCTGGACGCGTGCCACCACCTCCGCCGGGTTAAACGGCTTGACAACATAATCATCCGCCCCGATGCGCAAGCCCATCAGCTTGTCGATATCCTGGTCGAGCGCGGTCAACATGATGACAGGGGTATTGCCGCGATGGCGGATTTCGGCCAGCACCTGCCAGCCATCCAGCCGCGGCAACTGCACATCCAGCAACACCAGATCGGGGTGCAGGGTCAGATGCAGGTCCAGGGCCCGCCGGCCATCCTCGGCCCGGACCACGCGCAGCCCCGCCCGTTCCAGATAGGCGGTCAGGATATCGGCAATCTCCGGTTCATCTTCGGTGACAAGGATCAGCGCCTCGCCCGGCCGCCCCCGGCCGGGCGTCCCCGCATCGTCATGCGCATCCAGCATCATCATTCTTTTTTGCCATCTCCATCATTTCTCCACACACCCTCGATTAAAACACAACGGTCCTCTCAGACTTTCCCGGCGAGCGCCAGTCGGCCGTCATCGCATCAATCGCGAGGCAAACAGAGAATATGTACCGTAAATTGGCAATAACCGCTCTGTTGTTGGGCGGGGCAGCCTTTCTGGGTTTCTTGGTCCTGCAGAAGGGGACAAAAACCCATGCCGAAGTCGCAAAGAAGGAGATTCTGAGCGTCACGGTGACCAGTCCCCATACACAGACAATCATCGACCATACCGGCGTTGCCGGCACATTGGTGCCGCGAGAAGAGACCACGGTGATGGCTGAGCTTACCAATGTCCGCATCCTGGATGTGTCGGCCGAGGTGGGCGATCGTGTCAAAAAAGGCGACCCGCTGGCGGTGCTGGATGCAGAGGGCCTGCGCCTGCAGCTGGCGCAGATGGAGGCGGACTATGCCAAGGCCCGCGATGAGGCGACGCGGACCCTCTCCATCAAGGATACCGGCGCTGTCAGCGAAAGCCTGATCATGGAAAAGCGCAGCGCCCTGGCCACGATGAAGGCCAAGGTGGAGGAGGCAAAGCTGGCCATCCGGCGCGCCACCGTGCACGCGCCCACCGGTGGGGTGGTGTTCGAACGCCGGGCCCTGGTGGGGGGAATCGCCAACGCGACCGACCCGCTGTTCCGCATTGCACGCGATGGTGAAATTGAAGCCGAACTGCGTGTTCCCGAAGGCCAGGCCAACCGTGTGAAGCCGGCCAGCAATGTGCATCTGACGGTCCCTGGTGTTGCGGGTTCCCTGCTGGGGTCCGTGCGGCTGGTGTCGCCGCGCATTGATGCATCCGACCGTGCCGCCGCTGTACGTGTGACCGTCCCCAGCGCCCAGGGGCTGATGGTGGGCGGATTCGTCCATGGCGATATTGAACTGAACCCGGTGACGGCCCTGGCCTTACCGGCCACAGCCATTCAGCGCGATGGCGAGGGTGCCTTTGTCTGGGAGGTGGATGCCAGCAACCATGTCGTCCGCCATCCCGTAACGCCCCTGCTGCAACGGGATGGCGTGACCCTGGTCGAAGGGGTCACGCCCGATCTGCGGGTGGTGCAGCGCGCGGGAACGCTGATCCGTGCCGGTGATTTCGTGAAGACGGTGGAGGCACGCTGAGCCATGTCCATGCCAATTTCCACCTGGGCCATCCGCAATCCGATTCCGCCCATTGTCCTGTTTCTTGTGCTGACAGTTGCCGGTCTGATCGCGTTCCGGCAGCTTCCCGTCACCAATATGCCCAATGCCGTGGTGCCGGTCGTCAGCGTCATCATCAACCAGCCGGGAGCCTCTCCCAGCGAAATCGAAATCCAGATCACCCGACGCGTCGAAGGCGCCCTGGCGGGGCTGTCGGGGGTGAAGCACATCACCTCCACCATCGCCGAGGGGTCCTCCATCACCAATGTCGAATTCCATCTGGGCACGGATTACGACCGGGCCACCAATGATTCGCGCGACGCCTTGGCCAGCATCCGTGACCAGCTGCCACGCTCCATCCTGGAACCGCAGGTGCGGCGGGAAGAGGCGGATGGCGGGGCCATCTTCTCCTTCGGTGTCGAAGCACCGACCATGCGGCCGGAGGAACTGTCCTGGTTCGTGGATGACACGGTCAATCGCCGATTGCTGGCTGTTCCCGGCGTGGCCAAGGTGCAGCGCAATGGCGGCATCAACCATGAGGTGACGGTGACGCTGGACCCGGCCCGGCTGGCCGCCTTCGGCGTATCCGCCGCCGATATCAGCCGCCAGCTGGCCCAGACCAATATCGATCTGCCGGGCGGCCGGCTGGTGCAGGAAGGCACGGAATACAGCCTGCGTACCCTGGGCGGGGTCCAGTCCGTCAAGGCGCTGCGCCAGACCTGGATCAATCTGGGCAATGGCCGGGGGGTGCGCCTGGGTGAGATCGCCACGGTGACCGATGGCGGGGCCGAGCCCCGGTCCATCACCACCCTGAACGGCAAGCCGGCCGTCACCTTTGCGGTGTTCCGCGCCAAGGGGGCGAGCGAGCTGACCGTGGGTGCCGCCGTGCGGGAAGCGCTGGCCGATATTGCAGCCAACAACAAGGCCGTGACCTTCACCGAGCTGTTTTCCCTGGTCGATTTCACCCAGACCAGCTTCAGCTCCACCCTCTACACCTTTTTCGAAGGGGGGCTGCTGACGATCCTGACCGTCTTTTTGTTCCTGCGCGACGGGCGGTCGACGGCGCTGGCTGCCATCACCATCCCGCTTTCCATCATCCCCACCTTCCTGGCGCTTTATTTCCTGGGCTATTCGCTGAACATGGTCAGCCTGATGGCGATCTCCCTGGTCACCGGCGTGCTGGTGGATGATGCGATTGTGGAGATTGAGAATATCCATCGCCACATGGCGGATGATCCGACCAAGAAGCCCTATGATGCCGCCATCATCGCCGCCGATGAAATCGGGCTGGCTGTGGTGGCAACCACAGCGGTGATCTGCGCTGTCTTCATGCCGGTCAGCTTCATGGGCGGCGTGGTCGGTCAGTTCTTCGTGCAGTTCGGGGTGACGGTGGCGGTGGCGGCCTTCTTCTCCCTGGTGGTGGCCCGGCTGCTGACACCGATGCTGGCAGCCTATCTGCTGCGCGCACCCGCCACCCATCAGGGCCCGGTCGAAGGGCGCTGGGGGGCACGCTATCGCCGGCTGGTGGAATGGACGCTGGACCATCGTGGCGTGACCTTGCTGATCGCCGCGGCCAGCGTCGCCCTGTCCTTCGGCATGATCCCACTGCTGTCCACCGGCTATCTGCCCTATGAGGATTATTCCCAGTCAACGCTGACCATCGAGTTGCCGCGCGGTTCCACCCTGGCCCAGACGGATGCCACCGCCCAGCGCATGGCCGACATCCTGCGCGAACGGCCGGAAACGCTGTATGTGCTGACCAATGCCGGCGGGGAGCAGGGGGTGAATGTTGCCAACCTGCAGATCAAACTGGCCCCACCCAAGGAACGTGATATCAGCCAGCGTGAATTTGAAGCGCTGGTCCTGCCGGCCCTGTCGGTGGTGCCGGATGTCCGCGCCCGCTTCTCCAATTCCTCCGGTGGCAAGGATATCAGCATCATCCTGACCAGCGAGGATACGCAGGCCCTGGAGCGGACGGCCAAGGCCGTTGAACGCGGAATGCGCGGGATTGACGGCATCAATTCGGTTGGCAGCACCGCCCCGGTGTCACAGCCGGAAATCGTCATCACGCCCGATTTCGCCAAGGCGGCTCAACTGGGCATCAGCGTTCAGGCACTCAGCGATGCCGTGAATATCGCCACCATCGGCGATACCGACGCCAACCTGGCCAAGTTCAACCATAATGGCCGCCAGCTGGTTGTCCGCGTCCGGCTGGCAGCCGCACCGGAAACAACGCTGGAGACGGTGCGCGAGCTGCGGGTTCCCACAGCCGGTGGCGGGTCGGTGCCGCTTTCCGCGGTCGCCAGCATCCGGTTCGGGGCGGGGCCCGCCAGCATCGAACGCTATGACCGGCGCCGTAAGATCGCGGTGGAAGCCAATGTGGATGGGCTGTCGCTGGGGGATGCGCTGGAAATGATCCATGAGCTGCCGGCCATGGAGAACCTTCCCCGCAGCGTCGATGTCCGCAATGGCGGCGATGGGGAGGAGATGACCGACCTGTTCAACCGTTTCCTGGAAGCCATCGCCGCCGGGTTGATGCTGGTCTATGTCATCCAGGTTCTGCTCTACAAGGACTGGATCCAGCCGCTGACCCGGATGGCGGCGCTGCCGCTTTCCATCGGGGGTGCTTTCCTGGCCCTGTTGCTGACCAACACCGATCTCAACATGTCAGCCGCCATCGGCATCCTGATGTTGATGGGGATTGCCGACAAGAACTCCATCCTGCTGGTGGATTATATGGTGGAGCGTATCCGCAACGGGGTCGATCGGCGGCAGGCCATTGTCGAATCCTGCACTGTCCGGGCCCGGCCGATCATCATGACCTCGTTGGCCATGCTGGCCGGGATGCTGCCCATCGCGCTGGGCATCGGCCTGGATACGGCGTTTCGTGAGCCCATGGCGATTGCGGTGATCGGGGGGCTGATCTCCTCCACCGCGCTCAGCCTGATCTTCGTCCCGGTCCTGTTCGATTATGTGCGTGATGCGGAGGACTGGCTGGTGCCCCGGCTGCGTCGCCTGCTTTGATACTCTGTTACCATGATCAGAACCGATCGGTTCTGATCATGGCCCTCAATCGCCGGCGCCAACATCCGTTGGCTTGGCTTCACGCGGCACGTGCCGCGCGGCGGCGGTCGCCGCCGTACCAAGTTGCGATGCGTTCTGCTCATCGCAACTTGGTATGACCTGCCCCTTCAGACCGGCCACCCGGCAGACCCGATCCAGGGTCACCGGGCGGCCGGTGGCCCCGTTCCCTGGTCCAAGGACCGATCCCATGCGCCTGCCCATCCTGGTCGCCCTAATGCTGACCGTCTCCGCCTGCAAGACCGTGGCCCCGCTGGAAAAGCCGGAGCCGCCGATCCCCGCCGCCTTCACCCCGGCGCTGACACCCGATGGGGCCGGCGAGGCCCGGCGGCTGACACGGGAGGAGATGTTCCGCGACCCGCGCCTGCTGCGGGTCATTGATCTGGCCCTGGAGAATAACCGTGACCTGCGGCTGGCCCTGCTGAATGTTGAAACGGCACGGGCACAGAACAACATCCAGAATGCCGCAACCCAACCCGATATCGACCTCCAGACCTCCTCCAACCTGGAACGCACCAGGGTGCAGCGCAAGCGCAAGCCGGAGATGATCCTGCAGAACAATCTGAGCATTAATCTGAATGCATTCGAGATTGATCTGTTCGGTCGCGTCCGCGCCATGACGGAGGCCGCCGCCGCCCGCTATCTGGCCAGCGAGGAAGGCTATCGCGCGGCGCGGGCCACGCTGATCGGGGCTGTGGCCGAGAGCTATTTTGCCCAGCGGCTGGCCATTGAACAGCGGGCGCTGATGGAAAACATCCTGGCTGACTGGCGGCAATCGGCGGAACTGGCCAGCGCACGCTGGCGCAGCGGCACCGGGAACGAGGTGGATGTGATCCGTGCCCAGGCCCAGGTCTCCGCCGCCGAAGCGGATCTGCGCGGGCGTGAACGGGCGGTGCTGCGCGCGGATAATGCGCTGCGCCTGATCGTCGGTGCCGACCTGCCGGCGGACCTGCCCCCCGCCCTGGCGCTGGACCAGAACCCGGTGGTGACCCGGCTGCCGGCCGGTCTTCCCTCTGACCTGCTGCTGAACCGGCCGGATATCCGGCAGGCCGAACAGGTGTTGCAGGCCAGCAATGCCGATGTGGCGGCCGCCCGGGCCGCCTTCTTCCCCCGCCTGTCCTTGACGGCCGCCGTCGGTTTCACCTCCCCCGCGCTGGGGTCGCTTTTCAGCCCCACAAACAATACCTGGAGCTTCGCCCCCCGGCTGGCCCTGCCGATCTTCAATGGCGGCCGCCTGGAAGGTGAATTGGACGTGGCAAAGGTGCGGCGCAACGAAGCCGTCGCCCAATATGAAAAGGCGATCCAGACCGCCTTCCGGGAGGTTGCCGACGGGCTGGCGGGCAGCGCCACGCTGGACGCCCAGATTGATGCCCAGCAGCGCACCGTGGCCGAGGTGAAACGCGGCGTGGCCATGGCGGAGGCCCGTTACAAGGCAGGGCTGGAAGGCCGGCTGGAACTGTTGGATGCCCAACGGCAGCTGCAGATGACCCAACAGGCCCTGCTCGCCCTGCAGGCCGAAAATATCGTCAATGCCGTCGCCCTCTACAAGGCGCTGGGGGGAGAAGCGACCTGGAAATAATCGGGAAAAGGGTCACAAGGGGCCGCCATGCCGGCCCCTCTTTTCTCCCGCCGATATTATGAATTGTTTCCAATCAGGGGCATTTTTTCGCCGCCAAAAGAGGGGGTGACTTTTACGAAGGGCGCGATATAAAGTCCGGCGGCGCAATGGATATTGAAGGCGGTGCTGTTCTTAGGAATTTTTTCTCCGATAGAATAAACTGCCCGCAATCACATTGAAATACCCGGTCAGAGAATCACGATGCGTATCGGCTTTCTTTTCAACCATGACCAAATTCATCAGGTCGCCCATAGCCTTCCTATCGCCATTGCGCTGGCCGATGCTGGTTTCGCCGGTGAGATCATTGTTGCCACCACAACGGAACGGATGAAGCGGGAGGTTCTGCGCCTGGGTGGCGACCGGATCGGCCGCAGCATCCAGCATGTGGCGCTGGAGCTGAAGGGAAAATCCCAGACCCTGTCACGCCTGCTGGAATTCGCCATACCTTCCCGCAAGCTTTTGATCTATGGCGATAATCTGGATTTCTTCCGCAGCCTGGACATTATGGTGGTGGCGGAAAAGACCTCCCTGGTGCTGAAGAAGCATTATGGGCTGACCAATCTGAAAATCGTCCATACCCGCCATGGGGCGGGCGACCGGGCCATCGGCTTTGACAAGGCCAGTGCCGGTTTCGACCATGTGCTCTGCTCCGGCCCCAAGATCAAGGAACGGTTGATCGCGGAGGCGGGCGTTCCGGCGGAACGGATCAGCATTGTCGGTTACCCGAAATTCGACACGCTCAACCCCAGCGTCACCCGGTTTCCGGTGCAGAACGACAAGCCGGTGGTGTTCTATAATCCGCATTGTTCCGCCCATCTGTCCTCCTGGTTCAAACATGGGCGGCAGGTGCTGGATTTCTTTGTCGGTAATGATGATTACCAGCTGATCTTCGCCCCCCATGTCATGCTGTTCGAACGCAAGTTCGTGATGACCATCGACAAGCTGCGGCTGGATCGGCCGGGCCGCATCGATGAACGCTATCTGAAGTCGCCCAACATCCATATCGATCTGGGCAGCCGGGCCTGCACGGATATGAGTTACACATTGATGGCCGATCTCTATCTGGGGGATGTCAGCAGCCAGATTTATGAATTCCTGCTGCGGCCACGCCCCTGCCTGTTCCTGAACAGCCAGGGCGTGGATTGGCGCCAAGACACCAATTACACGCACTGGCAGGCCGGCCCGGTGATCGACAGTCCGGCGCAACTGGCTGCCGGGCTGAAACAGGCCCTGGAAAGCCATCCGGGCGACTATCTGCCCGTGCAGCAGCAGATGTTCGCCCGCAGTTTCGATCTGGATGATCGCCCCTCCTCCCGCCGGGCGGCAGACGTTCTGATGCGGCTGGCCGATCAGACATCCGGCGCTATTGCATGAGCGCGCTGATCACCATCCTGCTGCCCTTCTTCAATGAAGAAGGTTGGATCGGGGCGACCATCGACAGCCTCATCGCGCAGCATGATCAGCGTTTCCATCTGATTTTATTGGATAATGCCTCCACCGATGGCGGGCGGGCGGAGGCGGAGCGGCATCTGGCCGGCTGGGATGCGGGCATGTCCCGGATCGTCCCGGTGGCCATTCCGGGGAAAACCAATGCCCTGACCGCCGGCCTGTCACTGGTTACCACCCCCTATGTGGCCATCTGTGATGCCGATACGCATTACCCGCCCTGCTATGTCGCCAATTGCCTGAAACTGTTTGCCGGCCGCGCCGATGCGACGGCCGTCATGGCGATTGATCTTTACGATCCGGCAGACAGCGCAGCGGCAAAAAAGCGGATGAACCGCATCCTCGGCAAGGCCCGCCGGCACCGTGACCGCTGCCATGCCGGGGGCTATGCCCAGGCCTTCCGTACCGACGCGCTGCGGGCGGTCGGCGGCTTTGATACTCAGCGCTGGCCCTTTGTGCTGGAGGATCACGAGGTCATCCATCGTGTTCACCGGCTGGGCATTTCGCTTTATGATGCCAGCCATTATTGTCACCCGTCACCCCGGCGGGGCGACAGGCGCTGTGTCAGCTGGACAAGGTTCGAACGTTTGCTCTATCGCTTCCTGCCCCGGTCCCGGATGGATTGGTTCTTTTACGAATTCCTGTGGCGGAGACTGGAACACCGCCGCGCCTTTGCCGCCGCTTTGCGAGAGAAGAATTGGACGTGAACCAGGGTGGGGCGCCGCAGGGCACGCTGCGGCGCATTTTCAGCGGGCTGGGGCTGGTGCTGGGGGGCAAGGCCGGGGCGGGGCTGATCAGTCTGGCCTATCTGGTCATCGCCACCCGCGCCCTCGGACCGCATGATTATGGTGTGCTGGTGCTGATCCATGGCTATGTCACCACCGTCTGCGGCATTGTGGAATTTCCCGCCTGGCAAGCCGTTGTCCGCTATGGGGCGGAGGCACGGCGCGATGAAGCCACACACCGGCTATCCCGCCTGCTGCGCTTTGGCGCGCGGGTGGAGCTGCTAGGCGGGCTGGCCGCCATCCTGACGGCGGCCATCTGCGCGCCGTTGATCGGCCCGCGGCTGGGCTGGCCGGAAACGGCCCTGGTGCTCTCCCTGCCTTACAGTCTGGCCGTGCTGGGCTCCGTCCGCTCCACGCCGGCCGGATATCTGCAATTGATCAACCGGTTCGATCTGCTGGGGCTGCATAATCTGGTCCAGCCGCTGGTGCGGCTGGCGGGTGCCGGGTTGGCGGCCCTGGCCGGCTGGGGGCTGACCGGTTTCCTGGCGGCCTGGCTGCTGGCGGCATTGGCGGAATTCGCCGTGCTCTGGGCGCTTGGCCTGTGGTTCGCACATCAGCATCTGGGGCGGGATCTGCGCCATCCGGAACCGGGCAATGCGGTGGCCGATAATCCGGGCATCTGGCGCTTTCTGCTGGCCAGCAATGCCGATGTGACCTTGAGCGAACTGGCCGGGCGGGCGGCACCGCTGATCGTTGGCTGGGTACTGGGGCCGACGGCGGCGGGCCTGTTCTCCGTGGCGCAGCGCGCCACCGTGCTGATCGCCCAGCCGGCGCAGATATTGGGCAATACCGCTTATCCGGAAATGGCCCGCATGGTGGCCAGCGGACAGGGGGGCAGCGCCCTGCGCCATACGGTGCTGCGCGTCACCGGCATCGCGCTGGCAGCCAGCCTGCCCATCATTGCCCTGGTCTGGCTATTCGCCCCGCAAATCGTCCGGCTGATCGCCGGGCCGGAATTTGCCGGGGCGGCGGGGTTGATGGTGGTGCTGGTGCTGGCCCGTGCGCTGGCCCTGGCCGGGCCGCCGGCCACGGCGGCGCTGACGGCGCTGGGGCGGCCCGGCTGGTCCATGTCGGCCAACCTGACGGCCAGCCTGCTGTTCCTGCCCATTCTGCCGGTGCTGCTGAACCTGCAGGGGCTGGACGGGGCCGGTTTCCAGGCCATCGGACAGGCCGCCACCGCCAGCCTGCTGCTGCTGATTCTGGCCTGGAAACGGAGCGCGCAGGCATGAGCACCGCCCCCCGCATCGCCTATATCATCAATTCCGTGGAGGGCGGCGGCGCCGCCCTGCCCGTGCCCGCCGTTACAAAGGTGATGCGCGATGCCGGGGCCAGCGTGCGCGTCTTCGCCCTGACCCGCCGGGATGGCCGCGCCCTGCCGCCGATGCAGGCGGCCGGGCTGGACCCGCTGGTGCGCGAGGGCGGTACCGGTGACCATGGGCAGGCGCTGCGCTGGCTGCACCGGGAGGTGCGGGCCTGGGGCGCTACCCATCTCTGGACCTCGCTCAGCCGCGCCACCATCCTGGGCCTGCTGCTGGGGCCCTATCTGGGCCTGCCCGTCATCTGCTGGCAGCACGCGGCCTTTCTGAAACCCTGGAACCGCCGCTTGATGCGGCTGTTGCAATCGCGGGCGACATTGTGGGTGGGGGATTCCGCTTCTGTCTCCGCCTTGACGCGGCAGCGGCTGGCAGTGGGCGAAGACCGGCTGATGACCTGGCCGATCTTCGCCGCCGATCCGGCCCAACCCGTCGCCCCCGCCTGGCAGCCGGGCCAGACGCTGGAATTGGGCAGCCTGGGCCGGCTGCATCCGGTCAAGGGCTATGATGGCTTGATTGAAGCCCTGGCCCTGTTGCGCCAGCTGGGTTTCACCCCACCCTGCCCCATCCGCCTGACCCTGGCCGGCGAAGGCGATGAACGGGAAAGGCTGGCCGCCCTGGCAGCACAGGGCGGGGTGGCAGATATCGTGCTGCCCGGCTATGTCGACCGGCCGCAACAATTTCTGGCCGGCCTGCATCTTTACCTGCAACCCTCCCGGTCGGAGGGTTTCTGTATCGCCGCCCACGAAGCCATGGTGGCGGGTCTGCCCGTGCTGGCATCGGCCGTGGGGGAAATCCCCTTCAGCATTCAGGAAGGCATTACCGGTCACACGGTGCCGCCACGCGATGTGCCAGCCTTGGCCGACCGGCTGGGCCGGCTGCTGGCCGAACCGGGGCGGCTGCACGCCATGGGCAGTGCCGCACGGGCGCATATCCTGGACCGCTTCTCCCTCAGCCGCTTCAACGCAGCCGGTCAGGCCATCATGCAGCGGATCAGCGGAACCGGCGCCTGAGTTCCAGCCAGAGGCCGGCCAGCGAACGGTCGATATATTTCACGTCGATCACGGTCACCCCGCCGCCAGCGCTCAACGTATGAAACCCCTCCCGGTAGCGCCCGGCCGAGGCCGGCACATCCAGCGGTGCGCCCGCCTGTGCGGTGAACCCCGTCTCATCCAGCCGGTCGATCCAGAGCGGGCGCAAGGCGCCCCCATAGGTGCGGCTGCAATCCTGTGTCGGCAGCATGATCCGCCCGTCGATCAGCGCCGCCGTCCCGCCGGGACGGGATGAGGTCATGTCAACGCGCACCGGGTTGCCCGGATGCGGATGCCAGGGGCCGGTGATACGTTCAGCCCAGGCGACATGCAGATGCCCCATCCGGGTTTCCCGCCGATCAGCCGGGGAATAAAACAACCACCACCGCCCCTCATGGTAAAGCGGGGTGGCATCCACCGGTACCCGGTCCAGCCCGATCTCCGCTTCCCGCACCCAATCATGCAAGCCGTCGCGCATCCGGTAGAGATACAGGCGGCCAGAGCGGTGCGCCTCCGGCAGCATCCAGACAGCGCCGTCGGCCGCGAATACGGTGGGGTAGGAAAGATGCCAGGGTTCGGCCAGACAGGGCCGCCGCTCCAGCAGCTTGAAATCGGCATCCAGGGTCAGCAGGTCGATGGTGCCGTGCCGGCTGTTATAATCATAGGCTTCGGCAAAAAGGTGCAGATACCCGTCCTGCCGCCAGGGAAAGGGATCGGCCAGGAAATGAAAACGGGGTTCTTCCGCCAGCCAATGCACGGGCTGATCCGCCAGCCCCTGGCTCAATACCTGCTCCACAGGCCGGTCGATGATACCGCATCTCCAGATATCCTTGCGGCGCGGCATCTTTCCCTCCCGTCACCCAGTGCTGCGGGTGATGCGGATACCCAATTTCTTCACCCGGTGCCAGAGGCTGCGTTCAGTAATGCCCAGACGTTCGGCCGCGCGGGCCTGGATGCCGCCGCATTCCCGCAAGGCACGGGTGAGGATTTCCTTTTCCACCCGCGCCAGTTCGGCATCCAGATCGGCCGGCAGGGCCGCACCGGCACCGCTGGCCAGTCGCGGCCGATCCTCGAACAGATAGGGCGGCAGGTCGCCCACCTCCACCATCGGCCCCTGCGCCACGATGACAGCCCGTTCGATGCAATTCTGCAATTCCCGGATATTACCCTGCCAGCGATAAGCCTCCATCGCCGTCAGGGCCGGCTTGGAAAAGCCGGTCAGCCTTTTGGACATGAAGCGGGAATGACGGGAAAGGAAATGCGCGGCGAGTGCGGGAATATCCCCCGGCCGGTCGCGCAGGGCCGGCACGGTGATGGGGAAAACATTCAGCCGGTAGTATAGATCCTCCCGGAAGTTGCCCTTCTCCACCTCCTTGCGCAGGTCACGGTGGCTGGCAGCGATGAAGCGGACATCCACCTTGATGGAGCGGGTGCCGCCCACCATTTCGAATGTCTGTTCCTGCACAGCCCGCAGCACCTTGGCCTGCAAGGCCAGCGGCATGTCGCCAATCTCATCCAGGAACAGGGTGCCGCCATTGGCCAGGGAGAAGCGGCCATCGCGGGCAGCGATGGCACCAGTGAAGGCCCCCTTCACATGGCCGAACAACTCGCTCTCCATCAGGTTTTCCGGGATGGCGGCGCAATTGACGGCAACGAACGGCTTGTCGCGGCGCTGGCTGTTATCATGGATGGCGCGGGCGATCAGCTCCTTGCCGGTGCCGCTTTCCCCATGCAACAGCACCGTGGCCCGGCTGTCGCACACATCGGTGACCTGTTTCAACACCTGCTGAAACGGGGCGCTGGTGCCAATCAGGCTGCCGAAATCGAACTTGTCGCGCAGTTCCTGGCGCAGCCGACGATTATCATCCTCCGCATCGCGCAGTTTCAGCGCCCGGCTGATGGTGGCAACGACATCGTCCATTTCAAAGGGCTTGGCGACATAGTCGAAGGCCCCCTCACGGATCAGCGCCACCGCATCGCGTACCGAGGCATAGGCCGTCATGATAATGACGGGCAGTTCCGGCCGCGCCACCTGCAACTGGTTCAGCAAGTCCCGCCCGGAAGCACCCGGCATCCGCAGATCGCTCAGCACCAAGCGAACATCATTTTCATCCAGAAAGGCCAGGGCGGCGGGCACATTATCCACGGCATGGGCTTCAAAGCCGCGGGCTTGCAGCCCTGCCGCCGTCACCTCCCCCAGTCGCGTCTCGTCATCGACGATCAGGATCACGCCTACCTCCCCTCCTCCGGCGGTGCCAGGGGCAGCCGCAGGGTGAAACAGGTGCCCACACCGGTTTCACTTTCACATAAGACGGTTCCGCCATGCTGTTCGACAATATGGCGCACCCGGGCAAGGCCAAGGCCCGTGCCGCGCGGCTTGGTGGTGACGAAAGGTTCGAACAGGCGCTGCCGCACCTCCGGATCAATGCCATTGCCCGTATCGGCGATACTGACCAGCACCAGCTCCCCCTCCCTCTCCACCCGCGTGGTCAGGGTGCCCCCCTGGGGCATGGCATCCATGGCATTCAGGATGATGTTCAAGAAGACCTGATGGAGTTGTTCCGCATCGGCCTGGATGATGAAGGCGCCGGGCTGCCCGGCGCTTTCCACTACAATGTTGCGCTGCTCCAGATCATGCTTGGCGAAGGTCAGCGTATTGCCCAGTTCCAGCGCCACATCAACCGGCCGGCGCAACAGGATGCGCGGGCGGGCGAAATCCAGCAATTCCTGCACCAGATGATCAATCCGCCCCACCTCCTCCAGCACAAAGCCGACCAGCCGGTCGCTGTCCGGTGGCAGGGGGGATTTCATCCGCAGTACCTGGCTGGATGTCTTGATGATACCCAGCGGATTGCGGATTTCATGGGCCAGAACGGCCGCCGCCTCCCCCAGCGTGGCCAGCTGTTCGCGCCGGCGGACCAGCGATTCACGCTCGCGCATCACCTCCAGCCGGGACGCCATGGCGTTGAAGCCTGCCGATAGTTCAGTCAGTTCGCCCCCGCCAGCTACGGGCACGCGCGCCTTGAAATCCCCTTCCCGCACATGGCGCAAGGCCTGGCTCAGCGTCGTCAGGGGGCGGGAGATCAGTTTCGACAGCCACAGTGCCACCAAAAGTGAATTCAGCGCCGCACCACCGGACAGGGCGAGAAACAGTTCCAGCGTGCGCACATGGGCCAGCATGGAAAGCTGGTTGGCCAGCCGGCTGGAAACAATGCCCACCAAGGTCCCATCCAGATCGCGCAACGGGGCAAAGCCGGTCGCCAGATGGTCATCATCGTCAACCGGGGGTGCCAGCAGACTGCGCGCACCCGATACCAGCTTTTCCCGCACCCCTGGCGGCAAATGTGCCGGCACGCCATTGGCCAGCACGGTGCCATCATGGGCAATGGCAAAAACCTCGATCATCAGGCCGGGGACGCTGTCCGACATATTGATCATGATGCCGTCCCAGCGGTCGGCCACCAGCGCGTAATAACGTTGGCCATCGCGCTCGAACCGGCGTGTGGCGCCCATCAACAGGACAGGGCGACCTTCATCATCATTCACCAGGAAAAAGCCGCTGCGTTCCCCCTTGGGCAGGCTGCTGCCATGCCCGACGGGGCCGTTGGAGAACAGCAGATTGCCATCGGCATCATAGACGGCCACCGCATCGAAGCCGGCCGAATTCAACAGATGTGCGCTGAAATTCAGCGGCCCCTTATCCAGGCCACGGTTCCCCAGCGTTGCCGCCATGATGCTGGCCGCCTGTCGCGCTTCCGTCTCGTCACTCACCGATTGTTCGGCAAAGAAACGGGCCGATTCCTCCAGCCAGTTTTCCATGTTCGAGGCAAAGGCTGCCGAAATAATGTCCGCCGCAACGTAGCAGGCCAGCAGGACCGGCACAGCGCTGACCAGTACGAAGGCACTGACCAGCCGCCAGCGCAGCCGCATATCCGGCAGGAATGACAGGACAAACGCCTTCCAGCCGATCTTCATGCCCCTTCCCCGCTGGCGTTGCGTGCCTTCAACTCCGGATCCCAGCGATCAAAGGCCAGCCAGGGGGCGAGCCGCCGCAGCAGACGGTTCAGCAGGCCGATACGGCAGCGCACCAGGATGGCAGACGGCAGCAGCCCGCTGCCGAACCGAAGCTTGGAGGCGTAAGCTGTCTGGCCGGACTGGAACAGGCGGCGCCCCGTTTTCAATGTGAACCGCACATTTTCCATCCAGCTGACGGCGTAAATATTGTGGTCACGTGCCAACGGATATTCCATGCCCAGGAACTTGTCGATCACCCGGTCATCGCCCAGCAAAAGCAGGTTGAATGCCGCCAACCGATCCCCCACCCAGTAGAGCACGAAACGTGCCCTGTCTCCCAGGGCTTCGGGAATTTTCTGGAAATACCCGGCGGGCAACTCCTCGAAATCGCCATAGCTCAGGCTGGAATGGGTCCGGGTGCTCTCATACAGCGCTTCGATGCGGGGCAACAGGTCGCCAGCCGACATCCGGTGCTCAATACGCACCTGCCCGCCGACCGCCTTGAGTTTGCGCCGGATATCCTTGCGGGTGCCCGACGAAAGGCGCTCCAGATAGGCGGTCTCGCTGGCCACTCCCTCCAGGTCAAGGGCAGCAACGGGCAGGCTGTTGATATGGGTATAGCCAGCCGCCGCCAGCAGGGGGGAAAGCCAGCCGGCCTCCGGTGCTGCCATATCCTTGAAGGCCAGCAGCCGCGCCTTGCGCCGCGCCGCCTCCCGCTCCAGCAGGTCCAGAAAGGCGGTCACCGCCCACAGGCGCTGGTCAGGCGAAAGGCCGGGCCGCAGGGCCACGGGGCAGCGCTCCGTCAGTGCAGAACCCACACCCAGCAGGCGCCAGACCATCAGGCCCGGCAGCAGGCGGGACAGGAAACCGGCCACCGCCGCCGCCCGGCCTTCCTGGAAGGGGGTATCCAGTCGGTATTCCATCTCGAACAGCGGGGCGGCCATCAGCAGGCCGTCGGCATCCATCACGGCGGCAATCTCGCCGCCGCAAGCTTTCAGATAGGCCCAGCCCTCCGCCTCGCCGGGGAAACAGGCATCCCATTCCGCCTGGGGCAGCCGGTCGATCCCGGAGAGAACCAGGGCGCGCAAACCGGTATCAACCGCCATTGGCCACCTTGGCACGCACGGACGGGGTGGCAGACGCCCCGGAGAAGCCCGTCAGGAAGCTGTTCACCCGGGCGGCCACCAGATCGCGCTGCCCGTCAACGGTCACCAGATGATAGCTGTCATCCAAAATCAACGCCTCCACCCGCCCGGCCAGATGGCGCTGGATGTGGAAGGCGTTGGACAGGCTGGCAATATCATCATTGCGGGCATGGACCAGCAGGGTCGGCTGGCGCACCTGCCCCAGACGCGGCTTCACATCATCGGTCAGGCGCCACATCTCTCGAATGGCCCCGGACGGGGTGGAGAGCAGCCCGGCGGCCGAGCTGTCACCACTATGCATCGCCCGCACCACGGCGGCGCGGATACGTTCATCCTTGATGCCATAGGGCGGCTTTTCCACAAAGGAAAGCCGCGGCCCGATGGGGGTATGGATCAGGATACGCAGCAGGAAACCATACCAGGGGATGGACCAGCCATCATAACGCAGCGTGGGCGCCAGCATCACCAGCCCATGCACACGCTCCGGCTGCAGGGCTGCCAGCCGGGCGGCCAGCAGCGCGCCCATCGACAGGCCACCGACGACGATCCGGTCACAATCCTGTTCCAGCCGGGCCAAACCTTCTTCAACCGAGGCGTACCAGGACTGCCAGGGGGTTGCGGCCAGTTCCTCCCCCGTGCCGCAATGGCCGGCCAGATGGCAGCACAGCACGTCGGCCCCACCATCGCGCGCCTTGCGGGCCAGCGGCTTCATCTCCACCGGCGTACCGCCCAGCCCATGCACCAGCAGCAAACCCAGGCGCCCGCCATTGATCCCGTTGCCGGTCATATGGATGCTGCGATCGGTCGTCATAATGGCCAAATCCTTTCACGGGCCATCTCATCGGCCATCGCCAGGATGCGCCGGTTGGTCCCGTCATTGATGCTCGATGTATTGTCGGGGGGTTGTACGGAATCCCGGTCGGTGGCCGACAGGAACCAGCGGAACGGATCACGGAAGACAGGCGGGGAGTAATCGCCGCAGACATCCATGCCCAGCAGGCGCCGTTTCTGTGCCAGACGGCGCACCAACCCCAGCACGGCATCCAGCTTCATGCCGCCCTGGTCCCAGTTGGTGACGGCCTCCGCCGGGGTCAGCACATCCTTGTCCAGCGATACCCACAGGCCACCGGACGGCAGCCGGCGGTCCAGATCGTCGCAGAACGCGTCCCAGTCGGCATTGTCCAGATTATGCCAGTGGATGGCACCATCGCGCGTGCCGCAGCCCGGCCCATCGACCGGCCGGCCCCAGATGCGGCTGGGTTCGGCGTGCCAGGGATGCACCTCCAGCCGGCCCGACCGAACCGCTTCCAGATTGGCGAACTGCCATTCCGGGCGCACGAAATCATCGCTGGCGGGCCCGATGGTGACGATGCGCTGTACCAGCGGGTTCTCCAGCGCCCGGTTCACCCAGGCGCCGCAGTTCCAGGTGGCGGGAAAACCCGTCCAGTCCGGGTGATTGTCAAAATGCAGCACCGTGACCGGCTCGCGCACCGTCTGCAGGAAAAACGCCGCCAGATGGTGGAAGTCGCCCGACCCGTAGAAGATCAGCGGGGCAGCCCCACCCTGCGGCGGAAAGGCCGCGTCAACCCGCGCCCGCAATGTCGCCAGGCTGCGCCGCCCGCCGACAATGCGCAGACGCGGCCCCAGATCGCGGGCGGACACCAGCACAGCCTTCCCCTGCTGCACATGATCCGCCAGCGCCGGTTGCGCGGGAAGCGACCCATCCAGGTCCAATATCAGGCACGGTACACCCAACCCCATCACCCCTGCCCTTATTCCGCCGCCGCGGCGGCCGGCGAGGCGTTCCGGACCAACCAGTCATGGAACAGGGCCGTCAGATCGGCGAAGCCGGTAAAGGGCTGATGCGGAATGGCATGGTCGCGGCAATGCGCCGCCAGCTTGCCCTTGGCAAACACCTGATCGGCGCTGCCGGCGCCGCAGAAATCCGACCGGCCATCGCCGATCAGGATGGTCAGACCGCCCGTGCGGCGCTGGCCGGCTTCCATGCAGGCGCATTTGCAATTGCCTGCCGCCGTGGCACAGCCGGCGCTGGCATAGGGGAAGGTCAAGCGCCATTGATCCTCGCCCACCGGCTCCATCCGGTTGGACAGGACCGGGGCATCAACCCCCAGCCGTTTCAGCACACCGCGCGCCACCACATCCAGCCCGTCGGACAGGATGGTGAAAGGCATGTTCCATTGCCGGCAGAGTTCAACAAAGCCCATGAAGCCGGGATCGACGGCGATCTGCTGCACCATTTCGGCCATCGCCGCCGGCGTGGCCCGCAACAGGGCGACCTGACGGGCCATACATTCCCGCGATCCCATCTCCCCCCGTTCCCAGGCCGCTTCCACATCATGCCATTCCGGCAGGGCGAACCGTTCCAGGATCAGGTCCGTGGTATCGGTGGCGGAGATGGTGCCATCGAAATCGATATAAAGCTGGGGAAGCGCGCGCATTTGGCTATTCATCCGGGAAGTGAGGACGCCCTCTCTTTCCGCAAACTCTGTGCCAAAGGCAGCATTGGCGGATTTCCGCGCCTCACAACGTCCGCACTCCCCCTTCCTCCAAAATTGGAGCTACAAATTTTGTAGTTTCCCTCGCCTTTGGAGGTACCGAACTATGTCGGATGGCGGGGGAGAAGCAGGTGAAAACATAGGCATTCCGCCAGAAGCGGACAGCTGGCACTGCCGATGCGGACAGCTGGCACAGCCGATGCAGTAGGGGGTTACCGCCCGGCCGATGGCCCGGCGCTATCCACTTTCTTGCAGGTGTCGCAGCATGACCCAAAGCTACTGTCAGCCCGACCGTTATCGCCAGAGTGCAGCCTTGTTCGACAAGGCACGCGCCATCATCCCCGGCGGGGTCAACAGCACGGCGCGGGCAACCTGGTCCGGGTGGGATCCCCATCCGCTGTTCATTTCCCACGGCACCGGCTCACGCGTTACCGACGTCGATGGTAACGAATATATTGATTACCTGCTGGGCCTGGGGCCCATGCTGCTGGGACACCGCCCGAAGGCTGTGACACAGGCGGTCATCAATCAGATCGAACAGCATGGCACCGTCTTTGCCCTGCCCGTGGCTGACGAGACGGCCCTGGCGGAGAAGATCCGCCGCGCCGTGCCCAGCATGGAACGGGTACGTCTGTGCAATACCGGCACCGAAGCGGTGCTCTACACCATTCGTCTGGCCCGCGCCTTCACCGGCAAGAACAAGATCATCCGGTTCGAGGGCATGTATCACGGCTTCTCCGACGGGATTTACTGGAGCAAGCACCCCAACCCGGAAACGGCCGGCCCCGACCGCGCACCGCGCCCCGTGCCGCAGGGTCCGGGGATGCCCAACGGCATCGGCGACAGCCTGATCATCCTGCCCTGGAATGATGTGCACGCCCTGCGGGAGACGCTGGAGCGCGAAGGGTCGAATATCGCCGCCATCATCACCGAACCAATCATGTGCAATACCGGCTGCATCCTGCCGGAGAATGGTTACCTGGAAGCCATGCGCACGCTGAGCGAGCGCCATGGCGTGGTGCTGATCTTCGACGAAGTGATCACCGGCTTCCGCATCGCCCTGGGGGGCGCCCAGGCCCATTATGGCATCACGCCCGACCTGTCCGTCTTCGCCAAGGGCCTGGGTGGCGGCTTCCCGGTGGCCTGCATGGGCGGCCGTGCCGACATCATGGCCCTGGTCGAACAGGGTCGTGTTTCCATGGCCGGCACCTATAATGCCAACGGCATTGCGGTCGCCGCCGGTAATGCGGCGCTGGATGAACTGGCCAAGCCCGGCATGTACGAGCACCTGTACAATGTGTCCGACCGGCTGCGCGAAGGGCTGACCAGCCTGATCCACGATCTGCGCGCGCCGGCCCATGTCGTTGGCCTGGGCCCGGTCTTCCAGCTCTGGTTCTCCCGTGAGCCGATCCGCAATTACCGTGACGCGGCCCGCCATGCCGATCATGATGCCTTCCGCCTGTGGTGGGAAGGCATGTTGAACCGGGGCGTCATGTTCCATCCCGGTGCTTATGAGAACCTGTTCGTCTCCTTCGCGCACACGGTGGATGATGTGGATCAGACGCTGGCTGCAGCGCGTGAAACACTGACCGACATGCTGTCGCGTTGATCAGGACAGGCATGGTGAAGCGTCTGCTTTTGCTGGCAGCCCTGCTGGGCTGTACCCCCCTGCCTGCGCAGGGCGGATCACTGGCGGATGTCTTTACCATGCCGGATATCCGGCTCTCGGCCGGGCCCGGCATGGTGCTGGGCCCGCATTATCCGGGGGCATCGGGCAGCCATCTGCAGCCCTATCCTTATGTCGATGGCCAGATCGGCAATGATATCAGCTTTGACAGCGAGAACGGGTTGCGCCTCACCCTGTTGTCGCTGGAAGGGCTGGAGGCAGGGTTGGCGGCCGGCTATCGTGCCGGCCGCGCCACCCATGACATGCCCGCCAACCTGCGCCCCCTGCATGGGGTGGATGAGGCGATCACCCTGGGCGGTTTCGCCAGCTACAGCATCGGCCCCTTCTCCCTGGATGTGGAGGCGTTGCGCGACGCGGTGCCGGGGCGCCAGCGGCTGATGCTGGAAATAGAAAGCGCCATCAACATTCCGTTCGGCGATCCGGCGGAACGCAAAGGGATTTCCTTCGGTCCCTATCTGGAAATCGCCAGCAACGGCTTTCAACAGACCTATTTCGGCGTCGATGCCGGACAGGCCGCGGACAGCGGCTTCCGCCCCTTCTATCCCAAGGGGGGACCGCTGATGGCGGGCCTTGATCTGGAAAGCTCCTTGCGATTGTACCAGCGCTGGTCGCTGGCAGGCTTCGTCAATTGGGGCCGGATGCTGTCGGATGCTGCCCGATCCCCCCTGGTGCGCCAGGGCGGATCGCGGGATCAGCTCAGCGCCGGCCTGTTCCTTGTTTATGATTTCTGACGGACACCCCATGTCTCAACTCGCCATCATCCTCTGGCTTCTGAACATGCTGCTCGATACCGGCGGGCAACTGGCCTTCAAGAAGGCTGCCACCGCCCCCGGCGACGGTCTGGCGCGCTGGCGCGCCATGGGGGGCCAGCCCTGGATCTGGCTGGGCGTCCTTTGTTATGGCGGCGAGTTCCTGGCCTGGACGGCGTTCCTGTCCACCGTACCCCTGTCGCAGGGGGTGCTGCTGGGCTCCGTCAATATCATCATCGTCATGATCGCCGGACGGCTGCTGTTCGCCGAACGGCTGAGCCGGATGCGGGTTGCCGGCATTCTGTTGATCGCCGCCGGGGTCACCCTGGTCGGAATGGGTGGAGGGGCATGATGCGGCGCGGGATCATTATCGGCTTTATCTGCCTGCTGGGTTTCGACGTGCTGGCCCAGATCGGTTTCAAACTGGCCGCCGAGGCCGCCTTGCCCGTGGCGGCCAATGTGGATTGGCTGTTGCGATTGCTGGCGCATCCCGGTGCCTATATGGCGGTGGCCGGCTATATCGGTGCCTTCTTCACCTGGATGTCGCTGCTGAAACACGCCCCCATCGGCCCGGCCTTTGCCGCATCGCATCTGGAGGTGGTGGCGGTCATGCCCTTTGCCGTGGTGCTGTTCGGAGAGGTGGTCAATCTGCCGCAATTGCTGGGGGCCGTCATCATCGTGGCGGGGATCATCTGTCTGGCGCTGGATGAAGACCATGCCGCCGGCCCAGCCTGATCCTTTCCGCGAGTTGCCGCCCACGGCGGGGCTGCCCATCGGCTGGCGCGACCTGCTGGCCGGTTTCACGGCAAGCGAGGGCGGCTTTACCCGCGCTGCCGCCCGCTTTCTGGGGGTGGACCAGCTGCTGCTGACCTGTTCCGGTACTGCCGCGCTGGTTGTCGCGCTGAAGACATTGGCCCTGCGCAGCCGCCGCCGCGACGTGATCGTGCCGGCCTATACCTGCCCGCTGATGGCCATCGCTGTGGCCCATTGCGGGCTGCGGCTGGTGACCTGCGATCTGGCCCCAGCCGGGATCGGCATGGATCTGGACATGCTGCGGGGGCTGATCGGGCCGCAGACCCTGGCCATCGTGCCCACGCATCTGGCCGGCCGGGTGGCACCGGTGGCGCCGGTGCGCCAGCTGGCCGCCCAGCACGGCGCCTTTGTGGTGGAGGATGCCGCCCAGGCCTTTGGCGCGTTCCAAGATGGCCAGCCGGTGGGCACCCTGGGCGATATCGGCTTTTACAGTTTCGCCGTCGGCAAGGGGCTGACGCTGTATGAGGGCGGGCTGATCCATGCCGGCGATCCGGCCTTGCGGGCGGAGCTGGCGCGCAGTGCAGCGGAGATCCTGCGCCCGGCCCCCCTGATGGAACTGCGGCGCAGCCTGGAACTGGCCGCCTATGCGCTCTGCTATCGGCCCCGGCTGCTGCCATGGGTCTATGGCGCGCCGCTGCGCCGGCATCTGCGGCACCGGGATATGGTAGCCGCCGCCGGCGATGATTTCGGCATGGATATCCCGCTGCACCCGGTAGGCCGCTGGCGCCAGGGTGTGGGCGAAAGCGCCCTGGCCCGGCTGGCGGATTTCCTGGAAGCCGGGCGGGAGCGGGGGGAAAGGCTGCGCAGACAGCTGGAAACGATCAGCGGTATCAAGGTGATCAGCGATGCGCCGGGGGCCAGGGGAAACTGGCCCGCCCTGATGGTGCAATTGCCGGATCGGCAAAGGCGGGATCAGGCCCTGCAAGCGCTCTGGGGCGCCGGGGTGGGGGTCTCCTGCCTGTTTGTCCATGCGCTGAATGATTATCCCTATCTGGCCCCCATCGTCCCCGCCATAAGCCATCCCCGCGCCCGCTGCTTTGCCGGCACCAGCCTGTTGATCGGCAATTCCCCCTGGATGCGGGATCAGGATATGGAGCGGATTTATACGACATTGGCGGCGCTGACCGCCCTGCCGCAACAGCCGCCGGAGCGCGCCAATCGGCAGGGACAGGGCTGATCCAGCCGGCCGTTCACGGGGCCGGTTTCGGCCAACTGACCACGCGGGCCGCCAAGCCGGTCGCCCGCGCCGCCTCAATGGCCAATTGATGGGCCGTCTGCTCATCCGGCAGCGGCCCCAAGGTCACCACATGCCAGGGCGGCATACCGGGAAAGCTGGCCGTCACCGTCTCCGCCGTGAAACCTTGTTTCTTCAACTGGGCCACCAGATCGGCGGCAGCCGGAGCCAGCAGGAACCGCGCCACCTCTACCGAGATGACACGGCTGGAAAGCGGCAGCTCCCCGGGCCCCTGTGCCGCCAGTGCCTGGGTCGCCAGGGGGCCCAGCGGGGTGCCCGGCACATCCGTCACCGCCCCGCTGCGCAACCCCTTCACCATCGGGCCACCGGACGCGGCATCCGGGCTGATGGTCGCCGTCTGCGTTGGTGGGACGCTGGTGGCCTCAATCGGTGGTGTCGGTGTGGTGGCGGTTGTTGCGCCGGGATGCGGCACCACCCCACCCGGCGCCGCTGTGCTGTGCGCGGCCTGATTGCGCCCTTCCTCTGGCTTGTCCGCCAGGGACAGCCCGACCAGCAGCCCGGCCAGAAAGGTCAACAGGCCGAACAGGGCCGTTCCAGCAATGATCCATAAGGGATGCAGGCGCGGTGTCACCGCGCCCTCCCCGGCGGGGCGGGCGGCGGGGCCGCCTGTGGCGCCGGCGGGGGGACGCTGCGGGTGGGCGGGGCGGCCGCGTCCGGTTTGCCGGCCGCAACCACCGGCTTGGCCGGGTGCGCCTGCGGTTGTCGCAAGGGGGCGACGGGCTTCTGCGCTGTTTCCTTGGGTGCGGCCTTCACCGCCCGCGTCGGCTTCACCGGTGCGGGGGCCACGGCGGCTGGTTTGGCCGGCTCCGGAACCTTCGGCTTTTCTGGTTCAAGCGCCTGACGCTGGTCACGGAAAGTGTTGCGCTGCATCCCGATGCCGCCCATCTGCAGGCGCTGCCACGGCGTGAAACGGTCTTCCGGCAGATTGGCCTGGCCACGGAAAGCGGCGATGGGCTGATAGGTGCCGGAATAATTGCTCCACCAATCCAGCGCCCCATTATCAAACCGCATGGTGCCGGCATAGAGCACCGGCCGGCCAGCGGCGATGGCGGCATGGCCGGCCTTGGCCGAAACCAGGGTTTGCGATTGCGCCCGGGTCTGGCCTGCCACGCGCACGAAATTATAGGTGCCGTTGGGCCGCACCATCACGCCCCGGTCGGGCTGGCGCAGCTGGAACATGTCCTGGGCGGCCTGAACCAGCTCCTCCCCCGCACTCACCCGCGCGCCACCCTGCTGGGCAGTGCGGATGGCATCGAAGGTCTTCATCGGCTGGGCGACAGCGCCTTGCGGCGTAAAACGGCGATTGGGCGGGCTCATCTTCACCCCTTGCGGGTAGCTATCCTATAGTAGCGGAGGGAGCATTCCGCTTCAACCATGGCAGACTTTGAGGGCAAGGGATCAGGGCACCTGCACCGTTACCTGTCCGGCAAAATTGATGGAGATGACCCCGCCCCAGGCGCACATGCATTTGGAGCTGTTATTCAGTGCCGGCATATTGCCGATCAGCACGGTGGGCGCACCGGGTGCCCAGGGGGCCACCGTTACGGGCATACAGGGCATGGGCGTCAAGGCCCCCATGGCAGCGGCCGTCGCCGCGATCACCATCGGATTGGCCATGCTGTTGCACATGGCGAAGGGCGGGATATTCAAGCCGGGGGCAAAATCCATGATATTGGCGGCGCACGGCCCGCCCGCCATGGTGCGATTGATCGGCAGCACGGACAGGGCCGCCGGGGCCGCCCCGAAATTGCATTGCAGCAACGCCCCTGCCACCACCTGCTGGCCCATCGCTTAGCCCCCTTTTCCAAACAACCGATCCATCAGGCCCGGCTTGCTGGCCGCCACCTGATCACCCAGCGGGTTCTGCCGCACCCCATCGACATAAAGGACGCGTTCCAGCACCTGACCGGCCGTATCATAAACGATCAACTCGCCGCTCAGCACGCCATCAACATAGCTGGCCTTCTGCCGCAATTGTCCGCCTGGATGGTAATCCAGCGCCTGGCCTTGCAGCAGATCATCCTGATAGGTTTCCACCCGCATGGGCCGGCCATCGGGATAGAAGATGGTGGCCGTGCCATGCTTGCGCCCGGCCAGAAAGGGGGTGATGGCCACCTTGCGCCCGGCGGGGTCAAAGGAATGCACCTCCCCCGCCAGCAGCCCATCCTGATAGGTCATTTCCAAGGACAGCCGCCCCGCCTGCCAGATGGTGGCCGGCCCATCCAGCACGCCCAGACGAAAAGACTGCCTTGTTTCCGGTCGCCCCTTGGCGTCGAAAATCTCCATCACCCCATCCAGCAACCCGTCACGCAGGGTGAAACGGCGGCGCAGCGTGCCCGCCGCGTCAAATTCCTCATACAGGGCCGGTGCGCCGGCATCGGGGGCGGGGTCCGCCTCAGCCATGCTGCATCATCCTCAATTGATCTTCACCAGGCCGCCCTTCAGGGTCAACATGCCACCGCCATCAATGGTGCCGCTGGCACTGCCCTTCACCTCTGCCGATACACCCCCTTGCAGGGTGGCGCCGACATCAGCCTTGGCTGTGACATTCAGCCCCTTCACCGTGGCATCGGTGCCGGCCTGCACGGTGGCTGCTGTGCCGGCCTTCACCGTCGCTTCGGTACCGGCCTGCATCGTAGCACTGGTGCCCCCCTTCAAAGTGATGGAACCACCGGCCTGGATGGTGATGTTGCCATTCACCTTCAAGGTGAAATCACCCGTTACGTTCCAGGTCACATCGGCCTTGCTGGTATGGGTCTCATCGCCTTCCACCGTCACCGCCCGCGTGCCCTTCACCGAATGGGTCTCCTTGCCCTTGGCCACTTTGGTGGTCAGGTCGCCTTCGGAAATGGTCAGCGTGTCATTGCCCTTGGTGATGGTGGTGGTGCGGTTGCCCTTGTCGATGGTCAGCAGATCGTCCGCCTCATTGATCGTGGCCTTGCGCTGGTTCTTCACCAGTTGGGTGAAGTCCTTTTCGGCCTGCAGGTAAACTTCCTCCTCCCCTTTCTTATCCTCGAAGCGGAATTCATTGTACCCGCCGCCCCCCTTGGAGACGTTGGATTTCACCGTGCTTTTGGTCTGGTTGTCCGGCAGGGCATAGGGGACGGGCTGTTCGCCATTATAGACCGATCCCGTCACCAGGGGCCGGTCAGGGTCGCCCTCCAGGAAGCTGACCACCACCTCCTGCCCGATGCGGGGCAGGAAGAAGGAGCCCCAGTTCTTGCCCGCCCAGCCCTGGGCCACACGCACCCAGCAGGATGAATTTTCATCCTTCTTGCCTTCCTGGTCCCAATGGAACTGCACCTTGATGCGGCCATGCTTGTCGGTCCAGATTTCCTCCCCCGCCTTGCCCACCACGATGGCCGTCTGGGTGCCGGCGATGCGGGGGCGATGGGCGTTGCGCGGCGGGCGGAAGGTGGCGCTGGCCGGCAGGGCGGCGAAACTGTTGCTATAGCTGCCGAACCGGGCCTGATGATCCACCTGATGCAGCACATAGGCGGCATTGGCTGCCGATTTGGGATGGCCGGACAGGGTGAATTTCAACCCCGCCGCCATGGCCCGCACCGACCCGGTGCCGCTGGCCCGGCTGGCCGGCACTTCCAGTTCGGCCAGCCGGATCTTGGCCAGGGCGTCGCCCTGGCTTTTCTTGCTGTACAGGCCGGGATACTCATAGACCTGTAATTTGCCCTTGCCGGACACGCTGGTCTTCAGTTCCGTGGACGGCGTATCGAAAGCGAAATCATCGGCCTGATACTTGCCGCTGACCATCATTGTTTCGATGGTGAAACTTTCCACCCGGTCCAGATCGACCCAGCCCTTTTCCGCCGGCAGCGGGATATAGGGCAGCGTCGCCGTGCCGGGAATATTGCTGTGGGCGGAGGCATCATCGGCCAGCACCAGCGTATGTTTGCCATCGGCATGGGTGAAGAACCAGAAGATGCCTTCATCTTCCATCAGCCGGCAGACAAAATTCAGTGCCGTTTCATTATATTGCACACAATATTCACGTGCCTGATATGTGGCCGTCAAACTATCCTTGAAATCGCTGAAGCCCAGATCGCTGAAAACCGCTTTGATGATCTCCGGCGCTGTCTTGTTCTGGAAGATGCGGCAGCCGCTGGTCAGCGATAATTGCCACAGCCAGGGGCGCAATTGCAGCTGACAGGTGCTTTCCATCTGCACTGCCCGCACACAGACGCCGTTGATATAGCGTTTGGCCCCGTCCGGGCCGATCAGCGTCACCGTCGGCGACTGGCCAATCAGGCTGGACAGGTCGGTATCGGCCGTTTCCGCCGTGGCGGTAATGTCAAAGCTGAACAGGGAACAGACTCCCTCCTGCCCCGTCAATTCACGCAGGACCAGCTTGTCCTTGCCCAGCGATGTCGACAGCGACAGCGACTGGCCCCCCTGCGTCCAGGCATCACTCATGCGCCTTGCTTCCCAAACCGAACCACCAGCCCGGCCCCGGCCGGATCGGTGGCGACATGCACCAGATCAATGGCGGCCCCATTGGCCAGCCTTTCCAGCACCTCCCCCGATAATTGCGGCAGCAGGTTATTGGTCAGGATCTGGTCAATAGCCCGCGCGCCCGCATCCGCCGCCCGGCAGCGGGCGACGATATAGGCCACCACAGCCTCATCATAGGTCAGTTCAGCCTGATAGGCATCGGCCATGCGCGCCTGGATGCGGGACAGTTTCAGCCGCACAATCTCCCCCAGCCGGGCCGGCGGCAGTGGCAGATAGGGCACCACCACCATGCGGCCCAGCAGGGCCGGCTTGAAATGCCGCACCAGGGCGGGGCGGATCGCCTCCACCAGCATCTCCGCCTTGGCCCCGGCGGCGGCGCGTTCATGGATGATCTCGGCCCCCAGATTGCTGGTCAACAGGATCACCGTGTTCTTGAAATCAACGGGAACGCCCTCGCCATCCTCCAACACACCCTTGTCGAACACCTGATAGAACAGTTCCAGCACATCGGTATGGGCCTTTTCCACCTCGTCCAGCAGCACCACGGCATAGGGGTTGCGGCGCACCGCCTCCGTCAGCACCCCGCCGCGGCCATAGCCGACATAGCCGGGCGGCGCCCCCTTCAGGCCGGAAACGCTGTGCGCTTCCTGATATTCCGACATGTTGATGGTCACCATGGCCCGCTCACCGCCGAACAGCAGGTCGGCCAGCGCCAGCGCCGTTTCCGTCTTGCCCACGCCGGACGGACCGACCAGCAGGAAGACGCCGGTGGGTTTGCCCGGTTCGGCCAGGGAGGCGTAATAGGTCTGGATGCGCCGGGCCACGGCGTCCAGCGCATCTTCCTGCCCCACCACCCGTTCCGCCATGCGCTGGCGCAGACTGCGCACGGCGGCGATATTGTCGGTCAGCATCCGCCCCACCGGAATGCCGGTCCAGCCGGAAACAACGGCGGCAACGGCGCGGTGATCCACCGACAGCGGCACCAGGGTTTCATCCTGCTGGATCTGCTCCAGTTCCAGCCGCAACCCTTCCAGATCGTCTAGCGCTTTGCTGAAATCAGCCCCGCGCAGGGTGCCGGCGGCCAGCCTCTCCTCCAGCTCCCGCACGCGGGCGGCCAATGCCGCCTCCTGCCCCCAGCGCTGGCGCAGCTGTTCCAGCCGATCCTGGGCCTGTGCACACCGATCTTCCAGCGCCTCTATCCGCTCCCCATGGTCGCGGCCGCGCGCCTTTTCACGACCCAGCAGGGCGATTTCATCGGTCAGTTGCCGCACCTCACGCCGTGCTGCCTCCAGCGCTGGCGGCTCCCCATTCTGGGCGATGGCGACGCGGGCGCAGGCAGTATCCAGCACGCCGATGGCCTTGTCCGGCAATTGTCGGCCGGTAATATAGCGGTGGGACAGGCGAACGGCATCGGCCACCGCCTCATCCAGCACGCGCACACCGTGATGTGTCTCCAGCTTGGGCACCAGCCCGCGCAGCATGGCCACCGCCGTTGCCTCGTCCGGCTCATCCACCTTCACCACCTGGAAGCGGCGGGCAAGGGCGGGGTCTTTCTCAAAATATTTCTTATATTCGGCCCAGGTGGTGGCGGCGATGGTGCGCAATTCGCCGCGCGCCAGGGCCGGTTTCAACAGGTTGGCGGCATCGCCCTGCCCCGCCGACCCGCCGGCCCCAATCAGGCTATGCGCCTCATCAATGAACAGGATGATGGGACAGGCGCTCTGCGCCACCTCCTGGATCACCCGTTTCAGCCGATCCTCAAACTCCCCCCGCACCCCGGCGCCGGCCTGCAACAGGCCAAGGTCAAGCGACAGCAGCCGCACCGGTTTCAGCGGCGGCGGCACCGCCCCTTCAACAATGCGCTGGGCCAACCCCTCCACCACCGCCGTCTTACCGACACCGGGATCGCCGGTCAGGATGGGGTTGTTCTGCCGGCGGCGCATCAGCACATCGATCAACTGGCGGATTTCACCATCCCGCCCCACCACCGGGTCGGACTTGCCTGCCCGCGCCTGGGCTGTCAGATCAATGGTATAGGCATCCAGCGCCGGGCTGGGCTGGGTGGCAGTGCTGGTCAGGATGGGGTTGTTCATCACTTTGGGTGATGCAGTGGGCAACGCCGCCCCCAGCCCCGGCATATCCTCCGCCGATCCCTTGATCAGGTCGGGCAAATCGTCGGCCAGCCGCCCGCGCGGGATTTTCGCCAGCAGCGGCACCGGCTCCAGCAGCAGGCCGCGCAGGGCATCATCGTCCAGCAGCGCCTTCAGGATGGCGCCCGAGCGCACCAGCGGGGCCGACAGATCCAGGCTGGAGACCAGCCAGGCCGATTGCAGCAGCCGCACGATATGGTCGGAAAAGGCCGGCGTGCGGCTGTTACCGCGCTTCAGCCGGTCCAGCGTGGCCGTCAGCTGGGCCTGAAGCGCGCCTGTGTCGATCTCATAATAGCGCAGGATCGGCGGCAGATCGCCATCCCCCTGCTCCACCAGTTTCAGCAGCAGATGCTCAACCTCGACCGCGAAATGCGTCTGCGCCAGACAAAGCTGTGCCGCCCCCTCAAGCGCCCGCTTGGTGGAGGGGTTCAGGCGGGCGATCAGGGTGGCGAGGGTGGACATTGAGGAATCGCTCAATTGGTTGCAAAATGCGCCACAGATGGAAAATCTACAGCATGTGGAACCCCATTCATTCTCCATCCGAAGAATAATCACTTACATCTTCATAGTCATCATCATCATCTAATTTTCTTACGTATTTTACGTTACTTACACCTTTTTCTCTTTTTTCCATTAAATTATCATATGCTTTAAAATAATCTGTATCTGTTTTTCTATTTCTTCTTGCAGCCAATATCCTTTTACGATGACCTGACTGGAGCAAACCCAATCCAGTAATAGACATAACCATATCCCTATCAATTAAATCATATGCATTGTCATCGTCCTTTTTGTTTGAAAGGCCATCTGGCATAATTATATCAACATTATTTCGATATTTAACAACCATATTCTCTATATCATTATTCAAATTTGTAACTTCCTTAGCAAATCTATCCGCCACAACATTCGCGATGCACTCAGCCAAAAGCTTCCGCCGGTAATTACTCGCCCCCTCTCCAGAACCATGAAGTTCTTTCAAGAAATTTCGCAGCAGTGTTGTCTCTGATGTTTTCAACTGGGTACCTGTAAAATTTTTGCATTGTATAAGCTTTATTATATTCCCTTTAAAGGCAATTAAATCCAATCCAGCAGAATTGTTTTTAATCGTATTGAGGTCAACAACATAAAATCCAGACATATTCAAACTTCTACGAGTATATTGCTCAAGAGACTCCCCTTTAATTTTATTAACCGGATCAACACTCGATTCCATTCTTTGCTGAAGATGGATAACAGTTTTCTTGTATATATCAGAATGCTGGAACCCAAAGTTATCGTCTGAAGATTCATTCATTTCACTTATTAACACTTTTTTCTTGGAAAATTCCTCAGAAATATTATCATAACTTGAGCTTCTTTTCATCATTTGAATAGTATTGTTATGTTTTTTAGGAACTTTGCCTTTGATTAAAAATGACTGATTTTGTATATTTTTTGCAGCGCAAAAGGATTTTTTTTGTAGATCCAATCTCTCTTGACTGCCTTTCGCGGCAAAAGGTGCAAAAATCCCTGAAGACGGATTTTTCTCTTTAAGTTGTGTTACTGTACCCTGTGTACGAATAGGGGCTAAGGGCGGTGGTGCAAAAACTCTCGCCGCTCCTGCCTGTGGTTTGGATTGGGCAACAGTATTTATGCCGCGTATCGGTGCAAAAGGTGGCGGCAAATGCTTCTTGGTCATTACGATACCCTCAAATCTTCCGATACCATTCGCGCGGGCTGGCCACCCTGGCGCCACTGAAATCATCCACGCCCGCCGCCCGCGCCACATCCATGGCGAAGCTGCTGCACTGGTTGCGGGCAAGGCTGAACTGGACGCTGCCCTTGCTGTATTCAGCCACCTTGCCCATGGCCTGCTGCGCCTGTTCAGCGCTGATGGCATAGGCGCGGGTGCGCACGCCGGGTTTGCTGAAAGCGCCGTCATCGCCATGCACCTTGCCCGGCACACCGGCTGTCAGGCGGCCCAGATCACGTTTCGGGTCCATGGTGCTGAACCCGGCGGGGGAAAAGCCGAACGCCTCCCGCTTGCCGCCGGGCCGTTCAATAGCCACAAAACCATGGCCCGCCATGGCGTCCGGCAGGCCTTTGTCCTGATGCAGATAACCGCCGACGATCAACCGATACCCACTGCCCTGGGCCTTGGCCCCCGGCTGGGCGGCCTTGGGCTGCACGGGGGCGGCAACGCCAGGGCGGGCGAGGGTAGCGGGCTTGGCCTGCACCGTTTCCGGCAGCCGGTGGCTGGCGGCGCGCTGGCCCATCCGGTCGGCCTCTGCCTCCAGATGGTGATCCTGCACGACGGCGATGCCATTGCCGAACGGGTTACGTACCCGGCCGGCCCGCTGCTGAATCACATGAGTCAGTTCATGCCCCAGCAGGGCTTGGCCCTGCGGGCTGTCCGGGTTGTACTGGCCGGGGGCGAAGTAAAGGCTGCTGCCCATGGTGAAGGCCAGGGCGCCGATGCTGGGTGCTTCCGGCCCGACATGCACCCGCACATCAGAGAAGTCGGCCCCGAAAAAACTCTCCATCTTCGTGCGCACCGCATCCGGCAGAGGGCGACCACCGGCGGAAGGGCGCAGCAGGCCCGGCGGCAATTGCTGCGCATCCCCCCCTGGGCCGCCAGCGCGCTGTTGTACCAAACCCGTGCCGGGTTTCCCCGTCAGGCGCGGCCCTGGTCCCTGGAAACGCCCCTGTATCACGCGACCAGACATGGAGACCCCACCAGCAGAGGTAGCATCTTTTCATTCACCCATAGCAACGCATCAACGTCAAGCAAAGCACAGGGTAATCGTCCCGCAATCGAGGTTGAAACAGCCATATTTATCCCCCCTCGCCCGGCCGGATGGTCACCACCATCTCCCGTTCCGGCGACCGCCCACCCAACAGGGTGGTGCGCCCCAGCGCCCGGCCGGAGGCACGTTTCAGGTGCAGTTTCGGCACCTGATCCCCCCGCAGGCGCAGGCGCAGCGTTACCTCCAGCTGCGGGCCAGCATGGAAGGCCACCAGGGCCAGCAGTTCCCGCAAGGCACGCCTGCCCGGCATGAAGGAGAGGTAGTGGCGCAGGCCCAGCGGCCCCAGCTCCACCAGAATGCCCGCCGCCTGATCCCATACCCGCGTGCCCAGCACGGCCCCCCGACCCAGCCGGGTGCTGTCGGCCGCGCGGCCCAGGCGGCTATGATCCTCCGGTTCCAGCGCCATCCAGTTGCCCTGCAGGGGATGGATGCGCACCGGCAGGCCGAAATGCCCCGCCAGCAGCCGTTCCAGCCCGTGCTGGCTGGCCGGCTGGCGGTTCAACAGGCCGGCGAACCGGTAAAGCCCCCGGTCCGCCACCGGCAGCCGGCCTTTCAGGGCCGGCGTGCCGATACCGCAGAGGGCGGCGGCGAATTCCGCCAGATTGGTCTCCCATGGCGCCAGTCCGGCCAGTTCCGGCCGGTGCGACCGGCGGGACCGCATCTGGATGGAAACCAGCCGATGGTTGAACAGGTCCAGGAAATCACGCATGGCGAAATCGCCCGCCCGCGCCCGCTCACTCACCCATTCCGCGATCGGCTGCGGCAGCGGGCCGAAGGAACCGGCCAGCCCCAGCAGGCTCTGTCGCAGGGTATAGCGCACCCGGCCCGAGGGGCTGGCCTGCTCCTTGATCTCCTGCACCTGCCCGCCGGGCAGCACCACGCCCAGCGATGACCGAAACCGGATCACCTCTGCCGCGGCGTCATTGCCGCTGGCCGGGGGTATGAAGCCGCGCGCATGGGCGCGCGCCGCCTTGCGCGCGGCATCCAGTTCCAGGATGCGGACCGCCTGCAGCGCCTCAAACCGGCCGGGATCGGCCAGCAGCTGGCGGATCAGAGAACGTTTCGCGCGCCAACCCGGGCCGGCCATGTCTTCCACACTCCATCACGCTGGCGGCTTTTCAGCACCAGCTGGGTAAAGCTGTTGATCCCGGCATAAAGCGCCAGGAATTGGTCCAGCACGGTGGCCAGCAGAAAGGCGCTGCTGCCGATGAACTGGGTTTCATCCAGGGTCAGCGTCACCTCCGTCCCGCGCACAAAGCCGCGCCAGGCCTCACTGCCGATGCGGCGCACCAGGGGCCGGGCCGACAGGCTGTAAAGCCCCGCCGCCTGCTGCTGCACCTCTGCCCCGCCGCCATGGCCATAAAGGATCAGGATTTCGCGCAGCGCCCGCAGCGATGCCTCCGGTGCGGTCGCATCACCCAGGGAGAGCTGGTTCAGCGACAGGGAAGAGACCAGCTGCCACAAAGTCTCCCCCTGCTGCGGGGCGGCGATCTGCCGGGTGGGCCGGTTCAGGCAGCTGACCCGCGCCACCGGGGCATCCACCTCCAGATTTAACAGGGTGCCGGGGGCCAGCTGTTCCGCCATGCCCCGGCTGGTGCAGAGCGTATGGGCATAGAGCGTCTGAGACGGCGGCTGACCGGGATCGAGTTTCAAATCCACCAGCGACAGCCAGATATCGCTACCCGGCATATCGGCCCGCACCGCCGGCCGGCGGCGGGCGATCCAGAAACAATCCGCCCCGGCACGGGCGGCGTTATGGTCATAGGAGAAGAAGGGCCGCACCAGCCGGCTGTCATCACCGGGATTGCTGACACTGGACAGTTTGGTGATGGAATGCACCTCGCACGACCGTTCCCAGCGGCTGTCCGGTGTCAGCTTATATTCCACCTGGGTCTGGTCCAGCCGCACCGGCTCGCTGGTTTTCGGAAACAGGTTGATGATGGGGGTGCAATTGGTGCGCACCTGGATACGGTCCAGTCGCTCGGCCCGGTCGGGTACCCGGTCCAGCAGGAACAGCAGTTCCGCCTCCTGCCCCGCCGGCCAGCCCGACAGGCCCGCCATATCGATGAACTGGAATTTCTGCGGGAAGCAGAAATATTCCCGGATCAGCCGATAGGCCTGATGGCTGTGGCCGGGGAACGGCAACACATCCTCATCCTCCGCGAACCCGACCGGCCGTATCGCATCGGCCGGCAGCCGGGTGATGGCAGCCGCATCCCCCGGCGCCTTCAGCACCACGCTGTGGCAATTATTCAGCAGCAATTCATAGAGGATGCCGGCCAGCATCGGCTCCCCATCCAGATAGAAACGCAGCCTGTCCGGCTGCATCTCGGCAAAGGTCAGGGTGCCCAAGGCCCGCAGCCGCAGGCGCAGCACCCCCGCCGTCGCCCCCAGCCGGGCCAGGGTGGGGAACCGTTCGGGCATCTGCAAATCCATCCCCGCCACCTCCACCGGCCAGAGCCGGAGCGGATAGCAGCTGCGGAAATGGCAGGTCAGGCCTTCCTGCGTGCTCTGCGCGAACAGGGCGATATTGTCGGGCAGCTGGAAGCCCAGGGCGGCGCGGGCCTGCCCGGCATCCACCTCAAACCGGGCAATCGCCATGCTGGGTACCGGCGCCACCAGCTGGGGATATGTCGCCTCCAGCAAGGCCGCCGGGATCAGCGGGAAATCGGCATCCAGCGTGCGCTGGATGCGCGCCGTCAGAAAGGCGAAGCTTTCCAGCAGCCGCTCAGTATGCGGGTCGCGGCTTTCATGGCCGTTGAAATCCAGCCGGCCGGCCACCTTGGGATAGGCGGCGGCAAATTCCGCCCCTTCATTGCGCAGGTAGAGCAGTTCGCGCTCATAGGCCTCGAACAAGGCGTCGGCCTCCTCACGCGGCATCGCTGCCTCCCATGCCGTCACGGATGATGACGGGAAAATCCACCGGTTCAATGCGGCCGTCCAGCCGGATCTGTCCGCTGATCTCCACCAGCAGCGATTGGCGGTCATGGCTTTCCGGCAGCACGCTGAACCAGCCGCCCAGCCGGCGCAGCTGCTGGTTGGGGGTCAGCCGTGCCGCCCGTTCCGACCATTCGCGCATGAAGGCGGCGCGGCGCGCCCCATCCAGCCGGTGCAGCCGGACCTTTGGCGCGATCAGCCTTGGTTCAAACGCGGCAATTGCCACCGCCAGTTCCCCCACCAGCTCGGTTTCCCGTTCATTGTCAAAGGGCTGGAAGGCGGACAGGTCGGGCACGCCATAATCCAGCACGGTGCGGGCACGGCCGCCCAGGGCCGCGCGGGGGCGCGGCAGGCGGGTGTTCAGCAGCGACGATATCTCCGCCGCGATGGACAGGATCAGCCCATCGCGGTCCAGCGAGGGCGCGCTGCCATCGCCATCGGCGATACCATCGACCAGCCGTTCGAACAGGGGCACCGGGGCGCCGGGAAGAAGTCTGGGTCCACTCATGCCGGGCCTTCAGGAAGGGGCCGGCAGCGGGCGGACATCACCCGCCGCCGGCCAGCTTCGCGTTACGACACTTCCTGCTTGATCAGGTCGTGCTTGACCGGCTGCGCACCTTCGCCCGTGCCGTCATCTTCCTTCTGCGGAATGTACTTATATTCGACGATGGCATAGCTCAGCGTGATGGTTTCAACCGGGATGTCACCGGTGCCGCCACCGATGGAAACATTGGAGACGATGATCTTCTCCATGGTGATTTCCAGATATTTCACCGGCTTATTGTCACCATTGGCACGGTAGGCACAGAAGACGCCCTTGGCGATGTGCTTGCCGCTCCAGCACATTTTCAGCAGATCGTCGCTGGAGGCGTCGATATATTTGGTGAAGCTGAAATCGGAATGGTTGGCCTGCTCCACCGTGCCGCCACCGGCACTGCTGCGGGTCGGCGGGGTGGGCTGGTTGAAGGAATGGCTCCAGGACAGAACCTGGATTTCTTCCTTATGCGAACTGTCGGTGCACTCACCCTTGATATCCGGGGTGGTGAGCTTCAGGAACATATTGCCGGCCATGGCAATTCTCCGTCTGAAAGGGTCGCGCTGCGATCAGGGATAGGCCCGGCCGCCAGGATCGGCGGCCGGGTGATGGCCATGGATCAGGCCGCCGGGGCCGCCGGCAGTTCCGCCACCAGACGGATGGAAGCCGTCAGCTCCTCCAGCTGGAAATGCGGGCGCAGGAACACGGTGGCGCGATAGCAGCCGGGCTTGCCCGGCACGTCATAAACATCCACACGGGCTTCGCGCAGCGGGTATTTCGCCTTCAGCTCGTGCCCGGCATCATCCTTGCCCAGCACATAATCCATGATCCAGGTATTGAGGAAGCCCTGCACCTCCTCCTTGGTCATGAAGCTGCCGATCTTGTCGCGCATGATCACCTTGATATAGTGGGCAAAGCGCGAGGCGTTCAGCACATAGGGCAGCATCGCGGAGATGCGGCTGTTGGCATTGGCACTGTCGGTATTGTACTGGCGCGGCTTGTTGGCGGTCTGGCCGCCGAAAAAGGCGGCGTAATCCGTGCCCTTGCAATGGACCAGGGAGATGAAGCCCAGGTCATTCAGCTCCTTCTCCCGCCGGTCGGTGATGGCGATCTCCGTCGGGCATTTCAGCGCCACGTCGCCCTCATCGGTGCGGAACGTGTGGGTCGGCAGGCCATCGACCTTGCCGCCACCTTCCACGCCGCGGATGGCGGCCGTCCAGCCATATTTGGCATAGGCATCGGTGATGCGCTGGGCCAGGGCATAGGCGGCATTGCCCCACAGATATTTCTTGTGGTCGCGGCCGTCCGTATCCTCCACAAAATCAACGCCTTCCACCGGCACCGTGTTGGGGCCATAGGGCAAGCGCAGCAGCATGTGCGGCAGCACCAGGGAGACATAGCGGCTGTCTTCGCTGTTGCGGAAGGACCGCCACTTCACCAATTCCAGGCTCTCGAAAATCTTCGACAGGTCGCGCGGCACCCCCAGCTCGGTGAAGCTGTCCATATCGAACAGGCGCGGGCTGGCCCCGGCGATGAACGGCGCATGGGCCGCCGCCGCCACGTTGGAGATCAGTTCCAGCAGCTTGGTATCGGCCGGGTGGCGACCGAATTCATAATCGCCGACTAGCATGGAATAGGGCTGGCCGCCAAACGTGCCATATTCCTCTTCGTAGATCTTCTTGAACAGGGCGGACTGGTCGAACTCCACCGCCTTTTCCAGGTCCTTCAGCAGGTCGGCCTTACTGATATTCAGCAGGCGCAGCTTCAGCTTGGTGCCGGTTTCGGTGTTGAACACCAGATAGCCCAGGCCGCGCCAGGCAGCTTCCAGCTTCTGGAATTCCTCATGATGCAGGATTTCGTTCAGCTGGTCGGAGAGAAGATCGTCAATCTGGGCGATCTTGTCATTGATCATGGCAACGACATCACTGCCGACGCTGCCACCCTCGGCCAGCACGGAATTGACGAATTCCGCCACCAGATCGCGGGCAAAGCCGCGCTGGCTTTCATCGCGCGCCAGCTTGCCTTCCACGATAATCTTGTCGAGCAGGGTTACCGACGCAGTCTCGGCAACAGCCGCGTTTTCCTCAGTCTCAGCCATTTTTTAGCCTCACGGGGAATGGGTCGGGTGCCGGATCGGGCACCTTATGGCGTTTTCTTTGGGGGACTGGGGTGCCTTAACCGGCGCTGCCCAGCTGCTTCTTCAAGGTCGACTGGTCCTCAGTGTTGCGGACCACTTGGTTCAGCAGGCTGTCCAGCTCATCATTGCCGTCCAGCTTGGTCAGCAGGTCGCGCAGACGCTTGCGGGCATCCAGCAGCGCCTTCAGCGCCGGCACCTGCCCCATCACCTCCACCGGGGAGAAATCATCCAGGTGGGAGAAGGTCAGTTCCACCGCCAGCTGTTCGTCGCTGTCCTTCACCAGCTTGTTCGGCACGCGCAGCGCCAGACGCGGCGTCGCAGCCGACAGCACTTCGTTGAAATTATCACGGTCGATTTCAACGAATTTACGATCCTTCACCGGCGGCAGCGGCGTGGCCGGCTTGCCCGACAGATCGGCCATGACGCCAACAATGAAGGGCAATTCCTTCTTCTCGATCGCACCGCCATTTTCAACATCATAGGTAATCTGGACGCGCGGCGGGCGAACCCGGCTGAGCTTCTGCTGTGTACTGTCGGCCATTTATTTGCTCCTTCCGTTGAGGGGCCGGGTTGACACCGCGCCCGCGACTTTCAGGGAGATGACTGAACCATAACAACCAAAAATTACATTATCATATGACATACGCAATCGTATGCCATTTCCGCCCGGCTTTACCCTTCTTCAGGCAGGCCGAGAAGCTCAAAAATGGCAGCGACATCGCGGCGGCCCCGGCTGAGTTCCAGCAGCAGGGCCGGCAGCGGCAGGTCGCGCCATTGCACGATGCGGTGCAGCAGATAGGGGGTGGGGCTGTGCGGCTCTGTCTTGGCCAGAAAATCCGCAATCTCCGATAATTGGCGATAGGCATCGCGCCGGTTGGCAATGCCCCTGGCCGGCGACAGGGCGGCGGGGGCAGCTGCCCGCTCCTCCCCATCTTCCATGTTCAGCGCCTCCGTGGGCGTGGGGTCAGGTTCCAGCGCCTCCAGCATGGCCGGTTCCTCCCCCCGTTCACGCAGGGTGACCAGCACCCATTGCGCCATTTCATGCAGCCGTTGCGACAGGTCATGCAGGGAGGGCGCCTGATCGCCCAGGGCCCCGTTCAAGGCAATTTTCAACTGGTCCAGCGCTGCCAGCGCTGCCATCAGCCCCTGATAAAGTTCCCGGTAAAAGCCGGCGGGCGTGGCGCGTGCCGTGGCGTTGAACAGCTGCAATGTCACCGGCAGCTGGCCGCCACGCGGCGGCGGCCGGCTCTCCCGCCCTGCCAGTGTCTGCAGGCGCTGGCTGTTGAGGAAATCGCCGAAGGTCAGCCCCATCTCCCGGTCGGCCGGCGGATTGGTCACCTGCAGGGTCAGCAGCAGCACGACCAGCCGTTCATTCAGCCACTCAAAAATCAGGGCGCGGCGGGAAAGGTCGCCATCTTCATCCGGCCGGGGATGGCAATCATGGCCGAAACCATTCAACAGATGGGCCGGCAGCAGCAGGCCGGCGATCAGTCCCGGCACCCCATGGCGGGCCAGCATCGCCTCGCACAGCCAGGCCGCCACCTGCAGATCCTTCGAGCGGTCGGCCAGCACGGCGCTGGCAAGGCGGATCACCTCCGCCCAGTCGGCCCGCTTGCGGTCGGCCTTCCACACACCCTGCGGCAGGTCGATCTCCTCCCGCCGGGCTTCCTTGATCAGGTCATATTCGCCGCCATAGCGGATATCCTCCCCGCTGGGGTCGCCACCGGGAATGGGGGCCAGCAGTGCATCCATATCCAGCAGGCTGTTGGCATCGCGGATGCTGACCATCACATATCCCCCCCTTGAATGCCGGCCGGTGTCGGCGCCTTGGCCGGAAAGGTTGGCAGCACGTGCCGACGGCGCACCGCCGGCTTGCCAGGTTCCGCCGCCGGCGCGTCGGAACTGAGCGCCACGCGGACGAAAATCCGCGCCTCCCCTGTCGGCTGGCCGGGTCGCGGCCCGCCCGGCAGATCACGCACCACCATGGGTGCCGTCGGCACATCAAAGCGCAGCGTATGCGGCTGGCGGTCGCCGCCCTGGCCAAAATCCTGGAAACTGGCCCGGTGGCTTTGCAGCAGACGCAGCAGCGCCCACCGCCCCTCATAGGCAAAGGTCGCCGTCAGCCCATCGACATAGGGCTGGTCGCCGGCCGGTTGCGGCAGCACCGATCCATCACGGGCCCAGCGCAGGCGCAGGCTGACCGGATCGCCGGGACGCCAGCCGATGCTGCCGGCCTCATCACCGGTTTGCAGTTCCTGCACGCCGATGCGCAGGGCCCATTCGATGATCTGGTTGGCCTCCACCTCGCGCGGGCGGTTGACGCGGAATTCCGCCGCCACCTTGTAGGTGCCCGCCCCCTCCAGCGTCGGCACCAGGGGGGCCAAGAAGGCCTGCACCTGATCCATCTGGGCCAGAAACTCCACCACCGGCGCCAATTGCCGGTCGCGCTGGGCCCGGTTGGCCATCGCCTTGCGCAGACGCTCCCCATTGGCAGCGTAATCGCGCAGGAAGCGCACAACATCATCCGGATCGGCTTCCGGCAGGTCGTCATCCAGCCGCTCACTGCCGGTGACAAAGGGGTAATGGCCCGCCAGGGTGCGGTTGAACGTTTCCGCCAGCCCGGCATAATCGGTATTCACCGACTGCCCCTGCAAGGTGCGGCAGCGGTCCAGCAGCGCCGCGCGGATCGCGGCAGCCCGCTGCTGGAAGAAGTCACCCGGACCGCCGCTGCTACCGGCCAGTTTCTCTTCACATTCATCCAGCCGCAGCCTGGGCAAATCCACGCGCAGCAGGCTTTCCAGATTTGTCAGGCTGTTGCCCGGTGCCTTGGCGGCATAACGCTGCAGCCCCTGGCCGATGGATTGCCAATAGAACAGGGTCGCCCCGTCCTGCCAGCCGCTGCCCAGTTCATTCCGGCTGATCATATCCACCAGCGGGGCCGCCAGATTATTCCAGAGATGCTCCAGCCGGCCGCGCATATTGTCCAGATACTGGGCCATGGCCACATCGTCGGCGGCATAAAAACCGGCCTCCGCCGCACTGCCATGCCCATCCCAGTTGGCGAACCCGTCCACCGGCTCGTAAAAGCTCTCCATGGTGGTCAGCTCGTCCAGTTCCGTCAGCAGGCCCCCGGCATGGGCACGCATGACCCGGCGCAGCTCGTCATGCAGATCATCCAGCCGGTTCTGCGACAGGACGGACAGGATGGCGATCAGCTGTTCGGAAACCTGGCGCAGATCGGTCACCTCCGCCGTCAGGGCCGATTCCCCGAAATCCTGGAAGCGCTCGCTGCTGCGGTCGATCTTCTGGGCGGCGACCAGATGGTTGCGCAGACTGTCTTCCAGACGCTGCCGCCCCATCCGGTCCACCGCACTCTGGAAATCGGCGGGAATGCGCGGTAGGTCGACGGCGCGGAACTCCTCATAGCTGCGATAGGTCTTCAGCACCTCCGCCAGAGCCAACGGATCCCAGCTCATCACCTGTCCCGACCCGGCCGCCGGCGGCATGGAGAGGGAGACACGCGGATGTTCGCGCATGAAGGGCCGGTTCAGGGCAGGCTGGAAATGGTCCGACAGGGCATGGAGATGATCATTGAGGCGGAAGCCGGCCCCGCTGCCGGAGCGCACCAGGATGCGTTCGCCATCCCCATCGGAAAATTCCAGCAACTGCCTTACCAGGGCCTTATGGGCATCCCGGATGCCGGCGGCAAACTGGTTGCGCACCTCCGCCCCCACGGAATCCGTGGCCATCATGGCCATCAGATCGGTAATGGCGGGGCTGGTGGTGATATCGTCGCTGGCCAGCCACAGCAGGCCCGGATCGTCCAGCATCCGCCGCACATCCACCAGACTGGCGGCCAGATCCTGCATCCGCTGGCCAATATCCTGGCCTTTGCGCGGCTGCTTGACATCGGCCACCGCGTCGGCCAGCCGGCGCACGCGTTCAACAATGTCCCCTTCCGAGCCGATGCGGCGGGTCAACCCCTCCGCCAGGACGCCCAGGGTGGATTTCACCTGCCGGGCATGGTCAGGCGACAGTGGCGGGATATGCACCTGATGCAGACCGCGCAGATAAAGACCGGCATTATGGGCAAAATTGCCATCCAGCCGGGTGCCGAACAGGCTGTTGGACAAATTGGCCAGCTTCTCCACCGATCCCTTGTTGGCAGCAGCATATTCCGCCGCCAGCCGATCCAGCCCCTCCACCTTGCGCAGATAGGCCGCCATCGCCTCCACATCCGGCGCACCCGACAGATGGTGGTTATTATTCTCTGACAGAGGGGCGATGGGCGGCACATCGCGCAGCAAGGTGTAACGACGCTCCAGCTCCGCCCGCAGCGCCTTCAGCACCAGATGATCCAGCCCCTGGCCGAAACTGCGGGAGACGGCGGCATCGGTGCGGCCATCCCAGGAAGAGGGGATGAAGGGGAAGATCAGCCAGGAACGGCCGATGGCCTCAAAATCGGTCAACAGGCGGTGGGCCGCTTCGCTGCGGAAGCCATTATCGCCCCCATGCGCCTGCTGGGCCAGTTCCTGGCGGATCAGGGCCAAGGGCGGCTCCACCTCTGCCACGGTGCGTTGCAGCCACTGGTCAGCGATGAACAGTCCCACCGCCAGAACCAGGGTTGTGCCCACCAGGGCCGACTGGGCGATCAGGCTGGTGCGGGTCCGGGCGACCAGCCCGGTGCGGGCCGGCTGGGCCAAGCCTTTCTCCGCAAATACCTTGTCGGCCAGCAGATCGGTGACGAACAGCAGGCGGGGGGCAGCACTGGCAATCGCAGCATGGCTCCCGGCCGTGGTGACCAGACCGGGCGTACCCGGCCGCAGCGCCGTCAAGGCGTTGGAAAGCGGGCTGCCCCCCGCCGCCGGCACCGCCAGCAGGTCGCCCGCCTCCACCGGCTCGGCCGCGCCGGTGAACCAGATACCTCGCAGGAAATGGGTTTCCTGGAAAGCCGCCGCCCGCAGGGCCCGCGACAGGAAGGTCTTCAACGGGGCGGCCAGAACCGGGAACTCCCCGGGGAACCGGAACATGCCATCGGGATCGGCCGGATTGTCCAGGCCGGCCGCCGCATCGACATAATGGTTCCACAGGGCGGCCGAGACATCGGCAATGGCCTGATCAACATCGGCGGCATCGAACATATGGTCGGTGGCGCGCGGGGTGGCCCAGCCCAACATGGTGCCGGTGCCACCTGCCGGAGCAGCCTGCCAAAAGGCGGCAAAACCCGGAATATGGTCACACTGGGTGACCACGACATAGATCGGCAGGCGCAGGCCCACCCGGCGCTGCAGATCCCATAATTGGGCCTGAAAGGCATCGCCCTTGATGGCCAGCATTTCCGTGCCCAGGGCTTGCGCGCCCATCAGGTCGGTAGCGGAAATGGCCAGGATCACCCCGTCCAGCCCCCGCTGCGGCCGGTACCATTGCAGGGCGCGCATCAGCCGGCGCCATTGATCATTCACCGCCGGCCGGCCATCGGGGCTGAGGGCTGCGCGGCCGGCCGCATCAATCAGGATGCCATTTTCATAGCAATGCAGCGTGGCATCTTCCCCGGCCGGGGTATCGCTTTCCGGCAACAGCCTTGGCATGGCGGCGGCACGGGCCAGCGTCGTCTTGCCCGCCCCCCGGTCGCCCAGCAGCAGCACCCAGGGCAGCGTGTAGGGGGAGCGCACCCCCGCCTGATCGGCCAGACGTTTCAAGCTGGTGCGGAAAGCCAGCATGGTGGGCTGGGCCGAACCGCCATTGACCAGCGCCCCGTCAACCGCCCCCGGCTCCAGCAAAGGCTGCTGCTGGGCCAGCCCCCGCGCCTCACGCAGGCTGCGTTGCAGGGCCAGCAGCATCAGTGCCAGCACCAGCAAGGCCACCAGCAACAGGCCCGCCGCCACCCATCCGGCATGTGCGATCAGCCAGCCCGCCATCAGCGCGCCCCCGCGGCCGGGCTGGGGGGAACCGCCTGCGTGGGGGCGGTCTTGACCGGTTGTGTCGTCACCGCCTCCGGCACGGTCAGCGCATCCAGCCGGGCCGTCCGTTCCATCCACAGGCCATGCGCCAGCAATGTATAAAGCGCCAGCAGCACCGCGAAGCCGACAATATAGGGGCGCAGATGCGGCAGCTTCACCGCCACATCCCGCGCCACCGTGGCCGTATAGGCGGTGGGGCAGAGCCGGGGCAATGTGGCGGGTTCCTGCCGACGCCCCTCCCCCCGCGCATCTTCCAGCCGTTCGGACAGCACCGCCCGATAATGGCGCAGCTGCTGGTTATCCTGCGGGCGCCAGTACCGCCCCCGGAAACCCAGCGACAGAACGCAGAGATAAAGCGCCAGCATCTCCGGATCGGGCATCGGGTCGGCCAGCAGACGATCCAGATTCTGGAACACCCGCTCGCCCGCCACGCGGCTGCCGAACAGGGAGAGTTCCAGCAGATTATCCATCCAATATTCCCGCCCCTGCCACTCCTTCTCCTGCAACAGGATCTCATCGGCCAGGGCGGCCATCAGATATTGCGCCTCGCGGTAATGCATGGCGGCAAAGCTGCCGCCGCCACGCTGGGCGCTGGCCGCCTGACCATCCAGCACCCGGTGCAGGCGGCGATTGATGCGCACCGCCAGATCGGCCGGCTGCGGCCCCGGCTGACCTTCCCCGGCCAGCCGGTCACTCAGCGCCAGGGCGTCACGCACGCCCGAGAGTTCAGCATGAAAAACGCGGAACTGGTCCAACAGGGTGGGGCCACCCGCCGGGGGCGGCCGCCTCTCCTCGGTCCGGTTCAGCATCATGCGGTTCATCATGTGCCCGGCCCGTTGGGGATGAACAGCAGAATATCGGCCGGGCGCCGCAGCCCGGCGCGATCCAGCGGATTGACGATGAAGAGGGGTTCGCCAGCGGCAACAAAATCATCGCAGGCGACGGCATAGAGCATAACATCGCGGCTGGCGGCGAAGGCGCTCGCCTCCTCCGCCGACAAGGCCCGGCGGCTGGCCCCGCGCAGGCGATAGACGCCCAGCTCGTCCAGCCGTTTTTCCGTGGCGATCAAGGCCGCCTCCATCCAGTCGGCGGCGTCGTCTGCCTTCTGGCCCGGCTTCAGCCGCAGACCGACAATCAGTTCGCCGGTCAGCCAGCTTTCCTCAATCCGGTGGCGGAAACCATGCTGCACCGGCTCGAACGTCATGGCGGCAAAGGCCTGGGCGACATGATCCAGCACCAGATCGACCGCTGCCAGCAGCCGGCCGATGCAGCCGCGCGGGTCCAGATGGTCATAGGGTTCGGTCAGCGGCGGCACCAGACTGGAGCGCAGGATGGAGACATGGCCCATGACATTCAGCAGGGCCTTGTACAGTTCCAACGGGTGCAGGGCCGGCAGCCCCAGCAACCCCTCCAGCAGGGGCAGGCCCGCCACCAGACAAAGCACGGTCTGGCGGGCCTCTGCCCGATCCAGCTCCCCACCCTGGGCTTCCGCCACATAGCTGGCCTTTTCCCGCAGCTTGGCAACCAGCGCCCGCCCCTCCCGGAACAGGGCGCTGGTCGGCGACAGCACGGCGCTGGGTGCCTCATAATCGGTCAGCTGGAAGGTCTGATTCTTGAACTCGATCTCCAGCAGGGGCAGTGACACCATGCCGGGGGGCAGGTCATCCTCCAGCCGCAGGCGCAGGGCCGGGCGCAGCCGGGGAATTGGTTCGGCGTGGCTGCCGGTATTCTCATCCACCGCGCTCTCCCCAGGGCGGGAGCGCCAGCGGGCCAGATCATCATCGGGCCGGGCCGAACCGGGCTGGTATTTCGGCAGCACCAGATGCACCCGCTGCGGGCTGGACAGCCGGTCCTTCAAGGGCGGCAGGTCCATTTCCAGCCGATCATCAGCGCCATCATGCCGGATCAGCAGCCCATCGGGCAGCACTGCCTCCACCGCCAGCAGGCGCAGACGCCCGGCCGACAAAGCCCCGCGATCCAGCTCCATCCGCACCACCCCATGGGCGAAAGGGGCGATTCGGGACAGATGGAACTGGAGCAAGGCATCCTGGCGCAGCCAGGATTGCTGGAAATGGTGGGGCTGCAGCAGCATCCCCTCATGCCACTGCACCGGATCGGGAACAGGCGGGGCCGCGATGATCTTGCCGTTCTCGCCAGCCATCTTGCTATTGTCCCGACTCTATGGTGAAGGCATTGCGCCCCAGGCGTACATTGACGCTTTTCAAACGGTCCACCCGGGCGCGATGGGTGCCGGGTGTGGGGTAATGGGCGAAGACCAGGGCCGCCACCCCCTCATCCGCCGAGGCCAGCGGGTAGGCCAGCGACCGGCGCGGCACCAGCTCAAAAGAGCGGACCCGCAACCCGGTGGGATAGGCCAGCAGCAACTGGCCCTTATCCTTGAACCATTGGGCGGCGGAAAGGCTGGCAACGCCTTGCAGCGCGTCCGCGTCCATGACAAAAACCAGATCAACCGCGACCGGTGAATCCATATTGGCTTCCGGTGCGGCGCTGACTTCAATCCGGCGCGTCTCTATATGTGGTAGATCAGAGCCACAGCCCGACAATAAACATGGAATCGCCAAAAAAATCGGGCGCAAATATCCATATTTTTTGTCAGTAAACAGGTTCACACGCCCCCCCGCCACGACATTATCATTTATGCGTTAACCGCTTTTCCACCATATAGACTACTACGTCTATATCCCTTTGCGCTACAAATTATGACTATGACCAAAAGTATGGGTTCACTGCGCAAAGGGAAAAAAGCCAATAAGACAAAGATGTTACAAATAATCAGGCGCGGCCGTCCGGCTTACGGACACCTTTGATGGCGTCGGCAATCCGCTTCCCCAACGATTTTGCCTCCGCCTTCACAACATCAATCAATCGACGTTCAAGCCCGGCAATCGCGGCGGCCTGTGCGCGTTGTTCAGCGGCAATACTGTCCAACCGCTCCAGCAGTTCCACCGTTACGGACGGGGGTGGGGCGGAAGGGGCGGCAAGCGGCGCAATATCGGAATGGGGCTGGTTGGCAGCGGCCAGCCTGACTGTCACGCTGGTATGGGTCATGCTGACCGGAACAGGGGGGGACGCCCCCTCTGCCTCCAGCCAATCCAGCACCTGCTGATAGCTGATGCCCAGGGCATCGGAAATCCGGCGATAGCTCCAACCCTGTTTGCGCAGGCGGAAGGCCAGCATCTGCTTGCCGGACAGGCTCATCCGTTGCGTATCGGGCACCGGGCCCGTGGCTTCGGGCAGACCGGCGACAATCGTGATGTTGCCGTTCCGATGCTCCGCCATGGCAAGCGTCTCCCCTGATCGAGGCAGAGACAATAGCAGACAATCACAGGTCGTTAGAACCGCATTTGCCAAATTCTGTGCGAAAGAGGCAGGGCGCACGGACGGCGCTTTCCGGATAAAGATAAAGAAAAAGGGCGCCCCCAGTCTGGGGAGCGCCCTTTCTCCGTACAAACCCGGCGAACCGGGACCAAACGCGATTAGCGCTTGGAGAACTGGAAGCTACGACGGGCCTTGGCCTTACCGTACTTCTTACGCTCAACAACACGAGAATCGCGGGTCAGCAGACCAGCGGCCTTCAGCGGCGGACGCAGGCCCGGCTCGAAATAGGTCAGGGCCTTGGAGATGCCATGACGCAGCGCACCGGCCTGACCCGACAGACCACCACCGGACACGGTGGCGACGATGTCGAACTGCTCGACGCGGCTGGTGATCTGGAACGGCTGGTTGATCATCATGCGCAGCACGGGGCGGGCGAAATAAACCGCCAGCTCACGGCCATTCACGGTGATCTTGCCGGTACCGGGCTTCACCCACACACGGGCAACGGCGTTCTTGCGCTTGCCGGTGGCATAGGCGCGACCGAACGCGTCCAGCTTCGGCTCGGCCGGAGCGGCCGGGGCAGCGACGACGGAGGCGGCGGAAGCGCCGGCCTTCAGATCAGCGAGGCTGTTGATGGTGGCCATAATATTAGGCGCTCCGCTTGTTCTTGGCGTTCAGGCCGGCGATGTCCAGGACGACCGGCGACTGGGCCTCGTGCGGGTGAGCCGCACCGGCATAGACGCGCAGGTTGGTCATCTGGCGGCGACCCAGCGGGCCGCGCGGGATCATGCGCTCAACGGCCTTCAGGATGACGCGCTCGGGGAAGCGGCCGTCCAGAATCTGACCAGCGGAACGGCCCTTGATGCCGCCCGGGAAGCCAGTGTGCCAGTAGAACATGGCATCGTTACGCTTGTTGCCGGTCAGGACGACCTTCTCGGCATTGATCACGATGACATTGTCACCGCAATCCAGGAACGGGGTATAGGTGGGCTTGGTCTTGCCGCGCAGGATCATGGCGATCTGGCTGGCGAGACGACCCAGGACTACGCCTTCCGCATCGATCAGAATCCACTTCTTCTCGATCTCGGACGGCTTCAGGTTAAAGGTCTTCATCGGAGCACTCGGGCTTATACGGATGAAGGCGCCACCCACCGGGGTGGCACCGAAGCGGAGGGTTGTTTACGGGCAATGGCCCCCAGACGCAAGCAAAAAATGCTGTTCTGACAAGGTGCTGCGAAAAGGTATTATAATACCTTATTCACAAACCCTTTGATTCAATGGATATTTTTCTCCGTCTTTCCGGGCCGCCGGTTTGCTGCACCCATGTTGCCAATGCATGAATGCCCCGTGACATCGCCTGCACCTGCGGGAACCCGATGGCCCTGGCGCCGTTATGCAGGCGGGGCGCGGTATTGAACAGAACAGGAGATCACCATGCGTAACCAGATGGCGCTTGGCGCCGCGGCGGTCATCACCGCTTCGCTGCTGCTTTCCGCCTGCGGCAATAATATGGAACAGCGGGCCGCCAGCGGGGCGCTGATTGGCGCTGGTGCGGGCGCCGTGCTGGGCGGCAGCGTCGGCAGCGCTGTCGCCGGCGGCGTGGTCGGCGCCGGCGCCGGCGCCGTGGTGAATGAAATGAAGAAGAAGCCCTGATCGCGGGCGGCCGCCGCGTCTGGTGATCCGCCGATCAGCGACCGCTGGGAATATGGAACTCCCAATTCCCGGTAGTAAAGTCGAGCACCAGACGCATATGCCGCAGCAGGTCGAGCCCGAGGGAGACCTCATAGGGGGAGGCCAGTGCGGGATCGCTGAGCAGCGGAATCCGCACCTGCATTCCATTGTGGAAGGTCAAGATCCCGACCGGCTCGCCCTGAAACGCCCCGTGGCCGACAATACGGCGCAGCAGAGCAGGAGCCAGCCGCGTGACGGGCGAGGCGGTATCGAAAACCACCAAGACTTCAACATCCGGTGAATTACCTGCCCGTAAACGAAGCTTCAACAGGGGCCCTAGCTTGCTGAGGGCGCTCGGATCTTCTTGAACCTGATGACGAACCCAGCCTGCCATTGGCAGCAGGCAATCCCTGTTATCCATCTGCGCCCATCCCCTTAAATTAACCGGGCGGCATGGTGTGCAAGCAGCGTCCAGGGGTCAAGCCCAAGTTGCAGTCATCCCCTGAGCAAAGGTAAAAACACGAAAGGCGCCTTCCGGTTGGAAGGCGCCTTTTCGCATATCGTCACGTTTTCTAGTTTCCGTGACCCGAGAGAATGGTCGGAGCGACAGGATTCGAACCTGCGACCCCTAGACCCCCAGTCTAGTGCGCTACCAGGCTGCGCCACGCTCCGACCTCTCGATCGAACACCGTCGGTTGAACCAGCCGGCGTTCGGGCGCGGACTATATCCATCGAGTTTCCAGGATGCAACGTTTCTATCACTGAAAATCGTAATTTTTTTTAAGTCATTGATATTAAATCACTTTATTTCATTTTTTGCGCCTCCCAGCCCCCTTTGCCCCGATTTTTCTAGGCTGCGACGGCGAAATTTTCCGCATCCAGGGTAAAAATGGTGGCCCGCGCCATCCCCTGACGGAGCCAGCCCATGACCGATGCATTTCTGCTTTATGTCACCACCCCGGACCAGGAGACGGCGCGCCGGATCGGCCGTGCGCTGGTGGAGGAAGGTCTGGTGGCCTGCGTCAATATCCTCCGGGGTATGGAGAGCCTTTATCGCTGGCAAGGAACTGTGGAGCAGGCGGAGGAATGCGTGCTGCTGATCAAGGCTTCTGCCGGGCGCGTCACCCAGGTCAGTGACCGCGTCCGCACCCTGCACCCCTATGACCTGCCCTGTATCCTGGAACTGCCCATCAGCGGCGGCAACCCCCCTTATATAGAGTGGCTGGTGCGGGCCGGTTGCTGACCATCAGCCGGTCGCCAAGCTCGCAGGCGCGGGATCAGGGCTTGACCTTGACGGCAAGCTGCCCCTATACCGGGCTCGCAATTGGGGAGTAGTCCGCCGCCCTGGCCCCCGCCGGGCGGTGTCCGCGTCAACAGACTCAGGTTCGGCACAATCTTCAGCCCGGACCTGTGGCGCGGACGATGGTTCCTTGGCCGGAACCGTTCGACGAGACCGATGGCGCATCCGCCCCTGACGTGGCCTGGGGGTGGCATTGCGCCTCGGCTTCACCCCAGGCCCCCGGATATTTTATTGTGATCGCTTCCACCACGGTTGCGCTGGCCTTTAGCCTCGCCATGGATGCCTTTGCCGCTGCCCTTGGCAAAGGTGCCGCCCTGCGTCGCCCCAGTTGGGGGGCCGCCCTGACCGTGGGCGCCGTCTTCGGCGGCTTTCAGATGGTGATGCCGCTGATCGGCTTTGCCCTGGGGCTGGCCTTCGCCGACATCATCGATGCCGTTGACCATTGGATCGCCTTCGGCCTGCTGCTGCTGATCGGCGGCCGGATGGTCTGGGAGGCGCTGAAAGCCGACGAGGGCCAGGAGACCGGCATGAAGCTGACCTTCTCCGCCCTGTTCGTCGCCGGATTCGCCACCTCGGTCGATGCGCTGGCCGTGGGCGTGCCGCTGGCCTTGTTCGACAGCCCGGTCTTTGTCAGCGCCCTGGTGATTGGTGCCGTCACCTTCGGTCTGTCAACGGCCGGCGTGTTCCTGGGCCGTGCCGTCGGCCCGCTGTTTGGCCGCTGGGCGGTGGGAATCGGTGGCATCGGGCTGGTCGCCCTGGGCGCCAAGATCCTGATCGAACATACAATGGGGTAAGGGGATGGGCGGGGCGCCGGACACGCCCCGTCCTATTTTATTTTACCCCACCTGAGCCAAAGCCTGTTCCAGGTCGGCGATAATGTCCTTCACGCTTTCCAGACCGATGGACAGGCGGATGACATCCGGCCCGGCCCCGGCAGCCACCTGCCCTTCCGGCGTCAATTGCCGGTGGGTGGTGCTGGACGGGTGGATGATCAGCGATTTGGCATCGCCGATATTGGCCAGATGGCTGAACAGCTTGACCGATTCCACCAGCTTCACACCGGCTTCATAGCCGCCCTTCAGCCCGAAGGTGAAGATCGCCCCGGCCCCGTTGGGCAGGTAACGGTCCGCCAGTGCCTTATAGGGGCTGTCGGGCAGGCCGGCATAATTCACCCAGGCCACCGCCGGATGGGCCACCAGATATTCCGCCACCTTCAACGCGTTGGCGCAGTGCCGTTCCATGCGCAGGGCCAGCGTTTCGGTGCCCAGAATGCCCAGGAAGGCGTTCAAGGGCGCCATGGACGGCCCCAGATCACGCAGGCCGATGGCATGGCCGTAAACGGTAAAGGCCGCCGGGCCGAAGGTTTCGGCAAAACGCAGGCCGTGATAGCCGGGCTCCGGCTCCGTCAGGGCCGGGAAGCGGCCCCCTTGCGACCAGTCGAACTTGCCGCTGTCGATCACCACACCACCGACCGAGGTGCCATTGCCGGTCAGGAATTTGGTGGTGGAATGCACCACCAGCGTGGCGCCATGTTCAATGGGGCGGCAGAGATAGGGGGTCGCCAGCGTATTATCGACGATCAGCGGAATGCCCGCTTCCTCCGCCACCTTGGCGATGGCGGCAATGTCGCTGACGATGCCGCCGGGATTGGCTAGGCTTTCAATGAAGATGGCCTTGGTGCGGGGGGTGATGGCACGGCGGTAATCATCCGCGCTGTCACCGCTGACAAAGCTGCATTTCCAGCCAAATGCGCGCGGGAAGCTGTTGGCGAACTGGTTCAGCGTGCCGCCATAGAGCTTGCGCGAGGCGACAAAATCATCGCCCGGCGTCAACAGCGGGAACAAGGCCAGCATCTGCGCCGAATGGCCCGACGCCGTGCAGGTGGCCCCCGCCCCGCCTTCCAGATCGGCCAGCCGGCCTTCAAGCACGGAAACCGTCGGGTTGGTCAGGCGGGAATAGATGAAGCCGGCCTTTTGCAGATTGAACAGGGCGGCTGCGTCTTCCACATCGTCGAAGACGAAGGAGCTGGTCTGATAGATCGGGGTGGCGCGGGCGCCGGTCGCCTCATCCGGGGCGGCCCCGGCATGGATGGCCCGCGTCTCGAAGCCCAGGGCGGGCGAAGATTGATCGCTCATGAAATGTTTCCTGTTGGTATTCCCCGTGGATGGGTCCGGTTTTACCGGCTTCCCGCTTTATCGTTGGGAAAGATAGCTGCGCTGAGGCACGGCGCACAGATGGAATCGATCAGGCCAAAGGTCGCGGCTGATCTGTTTCTCTCCCCGGCCTATCATTCTGGAAAAACAGGGAGGAATCGGAATGCACAAGCCACAGCCCGCCATCAGCCGGGAGGAATTCATCGCCCTGCTGGATGAACATATGCCACAGGTGCGGCAAGGCGGATTCGCCGTGCGCAGCCTTGGTTACGGCTGCTGTACCATGGATGTGGCCGCCGGGCCGGAGACCAGCCGCGCCGGCGGTACCATTTCCGGTCCCACCATGTTCGCGCTGGCCGATGTGGCGCTGTATGGCGCGGTGTTAAGCCGGATCGGTGCCGTGCCGCTGGCTGTCACCAGCAATATGACGATCAATTTCCTGCGCAAGCCACCGCTGCGCCCCCTGCTGGGGGAGGCGCGTTTGCTGAAACTGGGGCGTAAGCTGGCCTATGGCGAAGTGCTGATCCATTCCGAGGGTGATGGCGAGCCGGTGGCGCACGCCACCGGCACCTATGCCATTCCAGGATAAAGGACGGGCGAGGCTGGAAATTCCGCCGACCAACGGTTACACATCATAACAAACCCCTATCGCTGGATTTCCAAGGATAAAGCCCCATGCAGAAGCGCAGCATCGGCCCGTTCCAGATTGGCGAGATCGCCCTGGGCTGCATGAACCTGAACCATGCCTATGGCCCGCCCGTCAGCGATGCGGAGGCGGAACGGGTGCTGGTGGGCGCGCTCGATTTGGGTGTGGATCATTTCGACACAGCCGCGCTTTATGGCGGCGGGCTGAATGAGGAACTGGTGGGCCGCGTCCTCAGCCCCCATCGCCAGCGTTTCATGCTGGCCAGCAAATGCGGCATGACGGCGATCAACGGCAAGCGTGTGATTGATGGCCGGCCGGCCACCCTGCGCCAGACCTGTGAACAGGCGCTGCGCAGCCTGCGCACCGATGTGATCGACCTTTATTATCTGCACCGCTGGGACCGTGCGGTCCCGGTGGAGGAAAGCGTCGGCGCCCTGGCCGACCTGATCCGCGAAGGCAAGATCCGGGGTATCGGCCTGTCGGAGGTCTCCGCCGCCACCCTGCGCCGCGCCCATGCCGAGCATCCGATCATCGCGGTCCAGACAGAATACTCGCTGTGGACCCGCAATGCGGAGGTAGCGGTGCTGGATGCCTGCCGCGAACTGGGCACGGCCTTTGTCGCCTTCTCCCCCCTGGGCCGTGGCTTCCTGGCTGGCGGCGTGCCCGACCCCACGGCGCTGCGCCCGCAGGATATCCGCCGCACCATGCCCCGCTTTGTCGAGCCGAACTTCAGCGCCAATCAGGCATTGCTGGCCGATTTCGCCACCCTGGCGCGCGAGGCCGGGGCCAGCATGGCGCAATTGGCGCTGGCCTGGCTGCTGCACAAGGCCCCGCATATCATCGCCCTGCCCGGCACCACCAGCCTGGAGCATCTGACCGATGATGTGGGGGCATCGGGCCTGAACGTGTCGGCGGATGTGCTGGCCCGTGCCGGTGCCCTGTTCGCACCGGCCAATATCCACGGCCCCCGCTATAATGATGCGGCGCAGGCGGATGTGGATACGGAGGAACTGCCGGCCTGAATGGACAGGCGGGGGGCTGCGGGGCTAAGTTATTGAGAGTGCATGGATAGAAGGAAAGCCCCCCAATGCCCGCCATCATCAACCCCATGGATATGAGTGGCCGTCACCTGCTGGTGACGGGGGCGTCGGCGGGGATCGGGCGGGCGACGGCCATCATGCTGTCGCGCCTGGGCGCGCGGCTGACCGTAAACGGGCGGGATGAAGCCCGGCTTGGCGATACGCTGGCGGCCCTGGCCGGCGACGGGCACCGGGCCGCCGCCTTCGACCTGTCGGATATTGATGCCATTCCGGCCTGGATGAAGGATCAGGCAAAGCAGGCGGGGCCGTTTGACGGCATCGCCCATTGCGCCGGTATCCAGACGCTGCGCCCCATCCGCATCTTCCAGGCGGATTTCTTTGAACAGGTGATGCGCACCAACCTGGGCGCTGCCCTGGCGCTGGCCAAGGGGTTGCGGCAGAAGGGGGTGAAGGCGGACAAGGCCAGCCTTGTCTATATCTCCTCCACCGCCGCCACGGCGGCCTCGCCGGCCAATGTCGTCTATGCCGCTGCCAAGGGGGGCATCATTGCTGCCACCAAGGGACTGTCGGCGGAATTGCTGCCCGATGCCATCCGGGTGAATTGCGTCGTGCCCAGCATCGTGATGACGGAACTGATCGAACGCGGCTTTGAAAAGCTGAATGCAGAGCAGATTCAACATCTGGAAAAGCTGCAGCCGCTGGGCTTCGGCCACCCCGACGATGTGGCCCATGCGATCAGTTTCCTGCTGTCCGATGCCGCCCGCTGGATCACCGGCACATCCATGGTAGTCGACGGGGGCCGCACGGCATGAATGCGATACCCGCCGCCCTTTCCTTCCGCCAACCGGTGCAGGACGATGCGGTGATGCTGCTGGCCTGGCGGCGGTTGCCGGAGGTGACATCCAACAGCTTCACCGACATTGATGATGATCTGGACAAGCAGCGCGCTTGGATCGAGCGCTGCAACGCCCGCAATGATTATCACCACCGCATCATCCAGGTGGATGGGGTGGATGTCGGCTATACCAGCATCACCATCACCCAACCGCTTTGGGGGGTGGGCAGCATCGGCACCTATATGGGCGACCGGCGCGGGCGTACGGGCATCGGCGCGCTGAACTTCGCGCCAGTGCTGAACCATTGTTTCTACACGCTGGGCCTGCGCAAGCTGGTGAACCAGATTTTCGCCGATAACGAGCGCGTGCATAAGGGCCAGACGCTGCTAGGCTATCGCCATGTCGGCGTGCTGCGCGCGCACGCGGTAAAAAATGGCGTGCCGCGTGATGTGCATCTGTTTGAGATGCTGGCGGATGACTGGTTCGCCATCCGGCACCGTTTCGGCCTGATGGCGGATATGGATGGGCGGGTCTGGTAACGGGGCTGACGGGGTGCCATTATCAATGACAGCCTATTCTTCATGCTCCTGGTGAGGCGTGCCAATGTCCACGATGACCCTGCATCTGTCAGAAAGTACCCGTGCCAAACTGGATGCCTTGGCCCACCGGCTTGATGTGCGTCCCGAAGCCTTGGCCGAAAAGGCACTGCAATTTTATCTGGATGAAGAAGCCCTGATTATCGCCAGCATCGAAGCCGGCATTGCCGATGCGGATGCTGGACGTTTTGTCAGCGATGCGGTGGTTGAGGGCTTCTTTGCCCGGTTCAACGACGGAACGCTGGCGAAATAATGCGCCTGAGATGGACTGAAAACGCGCTGAAAGCGTTGATCGGCATAGAATCATATATTGCTCAGGAAAACCCTGCTGCGGCCAGAAAGATTTTCAATCTCTTACATGAACAGGCCCATGCTCTGAAACGTTTACCGAATATAGGCAGAAAGGGGCGGCGAGCAGGAACAAGGGAACTGATAATAAGCGAAATACCTTATATTATAGTTTACAGAATCAATGGTGACTTCATTGACATCATCACGATAATTCATACTGCCCGGCGTTGGCCACTCAAATTCTAGCCCTTCGCCTGTGCGGAATCGTCGCCTCATGTGTTCATCCTGTCAGGATGCACAATGGAGAAGGGCGATGCGATCCGGTCTGATGGGAACGCTGGCCACGCTGGCGGCACTGTTGCTGGGCTTCGGCCTGCTGCAATTGGGCAATAACCTGCAGGGCACCTTGCTGGCGGTGCGCGGGGGGCTGGAGGCATTCAGCCCCACCCAGGTGGGGCTGATCGGGTCCGGCTTTTCCATCGGGCTGGTACTGGGATCGCTGACGGCAGGCACACTGATCCAGTCAGTCGGCCATATCCGTACCTTCGCCGCCTTGGCTGCCCTGGCCTCAGCGTCGGCGCTGCTGCATGTGATGCTGGTGCACCCGGTCGCCTGGATCGGTTTCCGCATGGTGACGGGCCTGTGTTTTGCGGGCCTGTTGATGTCGGTGGAAAGCTGGCTGAATGCGTCGGCCACACCTGCCGTGCGCGGGCAGATATTGGGCATCTATTCCATGACCGGGTTGATCGCCGCCGTCGGTGGCCAGATGCTGCTGCCGCTGGCCGATCCGGGCGGTTTCATGCTGTTCGCCTGTGTCTCTTTGATCATCTCTATCGCCCTGGTGCCGGTGGCGCTGTCCAAATCGCAGGCCCCGGCAGAGGTGGGGGCGCGGACGCGGGCCAATCTGCGGCACCTCTACCGCCAATCGCCCTTCGGGCTGGTGGCGGCTTTCCTCTGCGGCATCAGCACCGGGGCCTTTTATGCGCTGGGGCCGCTTTACGCCCAGCAGGCGGGGTTTGATGATCAGGGCATTGCCCTGTTCATGGCCTGTGCCATCCTGGGGGCCTTTGCCACCACCTGGCCGCTGGGCTTTCTTTCCGACCGGATGGACCGGCGGCGGCTGGTTATCATCGTGGCGCTGGCCTCCGCCCTGCTGCTGGCCGCCATGATGCTGTTTCTGCCGCAGGGCATGGCGCCGGGCTGGGTGTTCTTTCTGGTCTTCGCCTTTGGCGGGGTGGTGCTGCCCACCTATGGCATGGTCGTGGCCCATGTGAATGACAGCGTGCATCCCACGGAATTCATTGCCGCTTCCGGGGGCTTGCTGATCGTGCAGGGTTCCGGCATGGCGCTGGGGCCGCTGCTGGGTGGGGCCATGATGGAGGCAATGGGGCGCAACGGCCTGCCCTGGCTGGTAGTGCTGGCCCAGGGGCTGGTGGCCGTCTGGGGGGCCTATCGTATCAGCCGCCGCGCCGCACCGGTGGAAAAGGAACAGTTCGTCAATATGACGGTATCCCCGGTAGGCACCACGCTGATCGAGGCGACGCAGGAGGCGAAGCCGTCCTAACCCAAAGCGCCCAGCGCCAGCGGCCCGTTCCGATCCAGGCCCTTATAGCGCGCCACATCATCCGGCACCGACCGCAGGATGGTGGCAAAATGGGCCTGTTGTTCAAGAGTCAGCGCCGCCAGCGCCCGCTGATGGGTGCGGATGGTGAACAACACGGCACCGCTGCCGGGCAGTTTCCGCAACGTCTGTTTTTCCACCCGCAGGAACAGGCGCTGACCGGCATTCTCCACCGTCACCGGCCCATCTGCCAGGGGTGGGCGGGGGCCGCCAGGCTGGAACAGGTCCGCATCATCGGACAGGCCCCAATTGGCCCGCCAGACAAGGCGGCCAGGAGTCAGGCTGTCAAAGAACCGGTCCACCGGCATGGCCAGCGTGGCATCATAGCCCGGCACCGGGCGGTGAATGCCGGGCAGCGGCTTGCCCAGCTTGTGCGGCAACAGCCAGTGCGATGGAAAGCACACCACCCCACCGGTCAGCCGCCAGCCCCCGGCGGATGGCGTCAGCAGACAGAGATCATCGGGCAGCAGATGGCCCAGCAGATGCAGCGGATGGTCAAAATCCGCCGGCTGCATCACGGCCCCGCCGATGGCGGAAAACAGCCCTGCCCCCTGGCGCTGGAACCATGATGAATGCTGGCTCGCCAGTTGCTGGAACAGCAGTTCCAGCAACTCCTCTGCGGCTGCCTTCGCCTCTGGCATCAGGGCCAGCACATCCCATTTGCGTTGTCGCAACAGGTCGGCCCGGCGGGCCAGTTGCCCTGGCCAGGCGGCATCCGGCGACAGCCAGTCCGCCGGCGCCAGCGTGCGCAAGCCCATCGCCATGCGATAGGCAGGGCCGTCGAACGGCCAGGGGAAGGGTTCGGCGGGCAGTTGCACGGGGGCAGCCCTCACCCCACCTCCATCACCGGATAATCGGCGGGCAGTTCGGCCAGGGTGGGGGCCGGGATGGGGCCGATATCGGCCAGCACCGTGCCCCAGGACCAGCCCACCCCAAACCCCGCCATCAGCAGTTTCTTCCGCCCCGCCGCCAGTTCCCCGCCCAGCCGGGAACAGATGGCCAAGGGGATGGAGGCGCTACTGGTATTGCCGAATTTCTCCATATCGATGATGTATTTGTCTGCCGCACAGCCAACCTTCTTGCGGATATGCTCCAGCATCATCTTGTTGGCCTGATGCGGCACCAGGAAATCCAGGTCATCGGTGGTGATGCCACCATCGGCCAGGGCCTCTTTCAGCAAGCCGGGCACAGCGCGCAGGGTGAAGGTGAAAACCTCCGCCCCGTTCAATTGCAGGCGGGCATCGCGGTAAAGCCGCTGCATCTCCGCCTCTGACTTGGGCGGGTCACTGGGGATCAGGCAATCGCGCTTGCCACCCGCTTTCACGAAAATATGCTTGGCCCCCGCCCCATCGGTGCCCAGCGCCACCCGGATCGGGCTTGCCCCTTCATCCAGTTCCAGCGCCGTGGCGGAGCCGGCATCGCCGAACAGCGGCAGGGTGGCCTTGTCTTCGGGGTGCAGATAACGGGTGGAATTGTCGCCGCACAGCACCAGCGCCCGCTTCACCTGCCCGCCCAGCAGCCGCCCCGCCATCCAGAGGCCATAGACAAAGCCGGAACAGCCCAGTGTCACATCAAAACAGGCGGCACCCGACGACAGGCCCAGATGGTGCTGCAGCACCGCCGCCGTGACCGGCAGCACATAATCCGCATCCTGGCTGACAAAGATCAGCACATCCACGCTGGCGGGATCCCAGCCCAGTTGGGCCAGCAGCCCCTCTGCCGCCGCACGGCACATGTCCGACGCGCACCAGGGCCGGGGCAGCACGCGCCTTTCATAGACGCCGATGCTGGCGTGCAGCTTGCGCGCCTCCTCCGCCGTGAAGATGCCGGGCTCCTCAACATAGGAATGGCGTTCACGCGGTACCACGGTGCGGATGCCGGCGATGCGCACCCCATTGATGACCGATTTCATCGCCCGTCCCCCTTCCCGCTGCCACCTTCCCAGGTGGCATAGATCACACTGTCGAACCAGGCCGCGCCATGGTGGCGCAGGCGGAAATGATAGCCCGGCAGGATATCGTCCACCAACGCCGGCAGATCGGCCAGATCGCCGGCGCGGTGATAGGCGGACAGGGCCAGTTTCGGGCGATGGCGGCGGATCGTCGTCGCCGCCCCCTGCAAGGCCGCCGCTTCCGCCCCTTCCACATCCAGCTTGATCAGGCTGACCGGGCCGATATCCAGATCATCCAGCGCCCGCACCGGCACCAGCATGTCACCATCGTCGGCCAGCGCGCTGCCGGACTGGCCGGCCCCGTTAAAGCGCAGTTCCCCGCTCTGCCGCCATAGGCCGACCCGATGCAATATCACATCGGCCCGCCCGCCCCAGGCCGCCGCCAGCTTGTCGGCATTGGCGGGGTCGGGTTCAAACGCATGGACGGAACGCCAGCGCCCACCGGTATGGCGGGCCAGATCGGCGATACTGTCGCCCGTATGGGCACCCCCATCCACCATCACCTCATCCGGCCCCACATCCAGGGCATCGCTGCCAAAATATATCCCGCCCGGATCGCGCAAGCCCGCCAGCCAGCGATCATCCCAGGACAGGCGATAGAGCGCCAGCCCAGCCAGGGTGGCCCGGCTGGCCGCATCCTGGAACCAGCCTGCTGCGGCGATGCGGTCCAGGGCCGTCACCAGCCGATCCGGATCGGCATGGTCGATCAGGGCCGCATCGCCAGCAATATGGTGCAGGTCCAGCCGCCGCATCGCCTGGAACAGGCCCAGCACCGGCAGCCCCAGCCTGTGGGCCAGCCGGGTGAAATGCGCCATGCCCCCTTCCCCGGCGGCACAGGTGACGGCGATCAACCCCGGTGTCGCCGCAGCCACCGCCGCCAGGGCGGCATCACCGGCCATGACATGGCCGTCCCTGATCTGGCCGATGCGGACATTATCCACCAGCAGCCGCACATCCAGCCGCGCCAGTGCCGCCGCCACAAACGGTTGGGCCAGCACCGATCCAGCCCCCAACAGGGCGACCGGGCGACCCGTCAGGTCCAGGGCAGCGGCCGCCGGCTCCTCCAGCACCCGCCAATCGCGGCCGGCACGATAGGCGGCCAGCCGGCGGGACAGTTCCGCTTCCAGGACGGCGATATCGGCATTCATCGCATCACCGCCCGGTTGATATAGGGGTCCAACCCCGGCTGGCGGGGCAATATCGGCTGTGGCGGGGTGAAGGGGGTGCGCCAGATGCCATATTGCGCCGTCACCATCAGCCGGGATTGCGCGCGCGGCAACAAGCCGCGATGCACGCCGAACGTATCGGCCAGAAAAACCATCCCCGCCGCCCCGGTGAAACGGCGCAAGGGCAGGTCCGCCATGGTTTGGGCGACCTTTTCATCGTCCATCCGGTTGATCTCCACCAGCCGTTCATCGCGGTGGGAGGCCTCAACAAACTCAAACGGCCCATCATCCGGCCCGGTATCGGTCAGATAGATGAACAGCTTGATGGCGCGGATATTGTCCCAGTCGCGGTGGAACCATTGCGTGCCCTTGGCGGCATCCCGCCCGGCAAAGGACCACCAGCCGCCGATATTATCGATGGTGGGCTTGCAGCCCAGATAAAGCTCTGCCACCCGCAATACCAGCGGATGATTGAAAATTCCCAACAGGCGCGGCACGGCCAGCAACTGGTCGACCCGGTAATAACCCATATTGGTTTCCGGGCTGGGCACCGCGTCGGGCGGGAAATCCCCCAGATGCGGGCGATAGGGATCGTGGCAGGGTTGAGCCTGCAGGGCCTGGCGCATCAACGCCGCCTGTTCGGGGCTGACCAGCCCCAGCGGCTCCGTCCAGCCGCGATCTTCCAACTGTTCCAGCAGGGCCAGGGCGCGCGGATCGTCGGGCGCTTGAGGGCTGCGCGGGCAGGCCAGGGCCGCCAGCCGGGCCAGCCAGTAGCGCCGCGCCGGACCGCCGGACAAGGGCAGCAGGTCATAGGGCAGGTTGCGCCAATCCGCCAGTGCGCGGCGGGCGATCTGTTCCAGGGTGCGGTTGCGGATCGTGAAGGCCATGACCGGCACAGGATGCACCCGCGCCCACTCCCGATGCAAAGCCTTTCCAAGGGCTTGGGCGCTGGCCATACTGGACCCATGTCCATGACCGCCACCCCGACGCCCCCACCCCTGGTGCTGATCCGCGCCGATGCCGCGCCCGACATCGGCACCGGCCATGTCATGCGCTGTCTGGCGCTGGTCGAAGCGTTGCGGGAGCTGAGGGCCGATGCGGCCTTTTGCGGCAGCCGCATCACCCCATCCCTGCGCGACCGGCTGGCCGCAGACGGTATCGCCCACCACCTGATCGACCCCGCCCAGGACGCCGACGACATGCTGGCGCTGTACCGCCGCATCGGGGCCAAGGCCCTGGTGGTGGATAGCTACTGGCTGGATGCGGATTGGCGGGCGGCGATGCGGCAGGCGGGTGGGCCGGTGCTGGCGTTGGATGATCTGGCCGACCGGCCCCTGTTCGCCGATCTGGTCTGGAATCCATCGCCACAGGCGCACACCCTGCCCTATGACAGGCTGGCACCGGGGGCGAAGCTGCTGCTGGGGGATGCGCATGTATTGATCCGGCGGGAAATCCGCGACCGGATCAGCGCACCCCGGACGGCCCTGGCGGAACGCACCCGAATCCTGGTCACCTTTGGCGGGTCTGATCCGGTAGGGCTGACCGTACCGGTGATCAAGCGGCTGGCCCCGCTGCTGCCCGATGATGTGGGGCTGGATGTGGTGGTGGGGGGCAGCAATCCGGCGCTGGCCTGTTGCCGTGCCGCCGCCGCGCGCTTTCCCGCCGTGGCGCTGCATGTGGATACGCGGGAAATGGGACGGCTGATCGCCGGCTGCGGGCTGGCGATCACCGCCGGGGGCGGCACGGTGGCGGAAATGGCTGCCCTGGCCACGCCCTGCCTGCTGGTCGCCGTGGTGGATAATCAGGCCGCCGCCGCCGCCGATGCCCGCACACGCGGCTGGGCCGCCGTGCTGGATGCGCGGGGGATGGACAAGGCGGATGCTGCCGACGCGGTGACGGAAAACAGCCTGCACCTTTGGGCTGATCTGCCCGCACGGTCGGACCTGTCGCGCCGCATCGCCGGTATTGACGGCCAGGGCGCCCCCCGCGTGGCGCGCGCCCTGCTGGACCGGATCGCCGTCTACAAGGCCCGCAACATATACGCCGCACCAGGACCGTAGGAGGCCAGCTTGGCCCGCAGCGCCGGCACATCCGTTTCCACGAAACCGAAACGCGCCCAATAGGGGGCCAGCCCATCCAGCGCCGTCAGCGCCAGTTGGCCAATCCCCTCCGCCTGCGCCACGGCAATCAGCCGCTCCAGCAGCTTCTTCCCCAACCCAAGGCCGCGCGCGGCGGGGTCGGTGGCGACATCGTGGATATAGAGCACATCGCGCGCCAGGGGGCCGGTCAGCACCATATCCAGCGGCACACTGGCATTCAGCGCCAGCGGATGGGAAACAGCATAGCCCAGCAAGCGCCCATCCTCCCGCTCCGCCAGCCAGAGCCCCTGGGGGAACAGGGCGAAACGGCTGTGAAACACATCCGGATGTTCCTGATGGTCCTGATGGATCTGGTTGCCAAGCTGCACCACCCGGTCGACATCAGCCGGATGGGCGGCGGGCCGCAGGGTGATGGTCTGCTGCTGCGGGGTGGTGAAGGTTACGGGCGTCATCATGGGCAAAGCGCTATCGTCTCAGGGTGGTAACGGCTATCGGCTGGCCTGTGCCCGCAGCCGGGCAGCCAGCAGGGAAATGGGATAGGACCAGTCCCCCGGCACACGCTGGCGGAACTGGCGCAGGCCGGGATACCAGCCGCAATCCGGCCTGTCCTTCAGCCAGCGCCAGCAGCCATCAAAACGGTTCAGCAACCAGACCGGCCGGCCCAGCCCGCCGGCCAGATGGGCCACGGCCGTATCAACACTGATCACCAGATCCAGATTGGCCACCAGCGCCGCCGTGGCGGCGAAATCCGGCAGGTCGGCCTGAACCATTCCGCCCGGCCAATCCGCCGCCTGGGCCGCCGCCGGCCCCTGTTGCAGGCAGACAAAACGCACGCCCGGCACCGCCGCCAACGGGTGCAGCGCCGCCAAGGGCAGCGACCGGCGCGCATCCACCGGGTTGGCGGGCTGGCCCGCCCAGCACAGGCCGACCCGCAGGCCCGGCCCTTCCAGCCGGTCGGCCCAGGCGGCCTGTTCGGCCGGGTCGGGCGACAGCCAGATGGCGGGGCCCGGCACCTTGTCCGCCTCCACCCCCAGCGGGCCGCACAGGCTCATCATCGCGCATTGCAGATCATAGGCGGGCACGGGCGTGCCGCGCGGCACCACCTGGGCCACGCCGGGCACACGCGCCATCAGGTGGGCCAGCTCCGGCTGGCATTCCACCACCAGCCGCGCGCCCCAAGCCGCCACCGCCGGCAGCAACCGGGCCAGTTGCAGCACATCGCCGCGCCCCTGTTCGGCATGGACCAGCAGGGTGCGCCCTGCCAGCGGCTGGCCGGTCCAGGCGGGGCCGGCATGGCTGGCCAGGGCGTAATCCGGGTGGTGGCGGCGCGCCTCCACCAACGGCCACGCCTCCCGCCAGCGGCCGGCGGTCAACAGGGCGACGGCCAGATTCCACCGCGCCGTGGCATCGCCGGGCGCCAATTGCACCGCCCGCTGCAGGTCGTTGATCGCCGTGGACAGGTCTCCCAGATCCTTGGCCACCGTGCCCAGGCTGACCAGCAGGGCCGGATCGTCGGGCCGCATGGCCCGCGATTGTTCCAGAAAGGCACGGGCCTGGGCAAAACGCCCCTGGCCATGCAGGGCCGCCCCCAATGTTGCCGCCGCGCCCGGATGAGCGGGATGTTTTTCCAGCACTTGCCGCAACAACTGTTCGGCGTCGGCCAGCCGACCCAGCTTCACCAGGGCACCGGCCAGATTGGCGCTATGGTTGGGCTGATCCGGGGCCAGCCGCAGGGCCTGGGCGAAGCGGTCGGCCGCCAGCCGATACCGGCCCAACCCCGCCGCCACCACCCCGCCCAGCCCCCAGAGGGGGGCCGGCGTCCCCTCCCCCAGCAGGCCGGCCAGTGCCGCTTCGGCCTGATCGGGCCGGCCGGCATCAAGATGGTCCAGAACGGATTGGATATTGGCGGGGGGTGCGGCGTTCATGGGCGGCAGAGTGCGCAAACGCGGCCCCCCGATGCAAGGGTTGCTTGCGCCCCACATCCGGGCAGGATATCCCGGCAGGACAGGCCCGGCAGCCGCCGCCGGGCCGCCTTTCGGGGGCTGCCCGCGCATGATCGCCAAACCCGCCCTGCTCCACCCCGCCGATTACCTGGACCCGGGCCTTCATGCGGCCGAGCAGGCCGGCATCTTTACCCATCAGTGGCAGTTTGTCGGCTTTGCCGAGGAACTGGCGGAACCGGGCCGTTTCCTGACCCGGCAGATTGCCGGGGAGCCGGTGCTGGTGATCAATATGGATGGCGATTTACGCGCCTTCCGCAATGTTTGCACCCATCGATTCGCCCGGCTGAAGGCAGCAGAGGCCGGACAGGATAGCGGACTGCGCTGCCCCTATCACGGCTGGGCCTATGATCGGGAAGGCGTGCCGCTGGGCATTCCCGGCAACCAGGATTGTTTTGGCCTGGACCGCGCGGCCAAGCAGGGGCTGGCCTTGAAACGTTTCGCGCTGGACCGCATCGGCCGTTTCATCTTCGTCCGCATCGCCGCCGAGGGGCCATCGCTGGCCGATGCGGTGGCCCCGCACGGGGAATTGCTGCAACGGCTGTCCGACGGGTTCGGCCCCGCCTTCAGCCAGGTGGCCCAGCCCTGGGCAGCCGACTGGAAGATCGGTATCGAAAATGTGCTGGAGGTCTATCACGTCGATGCCGTTCACCCGGAAAGCTTCCGCAGTGTGGTGGATGGCAGCTGGCGGGTGGCATATCAGTGCCCGCATTCCATCGGCCATGCCGGGATGCGGGCCGAGGCGCTGCGCTGGTGGGAGGGCGTGGGCAAGCGGCTGGGGCTGCTGGCCGTGCCAGGGCTGGACCATTATGTCCATCTGCACCTGTTCCCCAATCTGGCCATCGGCATCACTGCCGGCCGCCTGATCTCCGTCCAGACCTATGAGCCGACCGGCCCCGGCCGCTTTATCCTGCGCTACCGGCTTTGTCTGGCCCTGGGAGGCAAGGAAGGGGCCGCCCGCGCGGCGGTGGAAAGCCACCTGACCGCGCTGAACGAAACCCTGCTGGGGGAAGATCGCGCCATCGCGGCGGAGGTGCAGATCGGCACCGCCAGTGCCGACCGCCCGGCCCTGCTGGGCGCCAATGAGGATCGGTTGATGCAGTTCCACCAGACCCTGCTGGCGCTGAAAAATACGCACAGACTTGCATCCGGCACGCCGCCATCGCACCCTGCGGATGAAGAGCGGCAGGAGAACCGGATATGAAGGAAATGCGCACCCTGGGTTTTACCGAGCGGGAATCCATTCAGGCCATCATCGACCTGATGCGCAAACAGCGGCTGCCCATTCCGGTCGGCCAAGTGGTGGCGCTGGAACTGGTTGAGGAGCCGGTCTCCGCCACCCTGATCATTGAGGATAATGACGGCAAGCGCACCCCCATCCAACGCTCTGCCGCCGAACTGGCGGCATCGCTGGTGAATTTCTGCATCGAACGCAAGGTGCGGCTGCCCAGCACGGGCGACAAGTTTGTGGAGGTGATTGCCGGCAGCCTTAATCTGGTGATCTTCATGGCGGAGGTGCCGGGCGGGCGGGGCAAGATGGTCCGTCGTAAAAGCAACCCCACCGTCTCGCTGTAATACCACCAAGGCTGTTTTTCACCAATCCCGCAGAAAAATAGTCATAATTAACAATTAACAAAGATCAATCTTTGCCATACTCACTCCGGTCGGAAATTGCATATCCACATCTCCATATTTACGCACGGTTGTTTAAAATTTATTATAAATTCTGTATTTGACCCCGCATTCTTCCATCCGCTAGGCTGGATTCTCTTTAAGGAAATGGGGTTACCAAGGAATGCGAGGGTGGATCGGCGCCATGTTGCTGGGCATGGCGGTGGTATGCGGATCGCCCGCCTGTGCCCGCCAGGGCAATCTGATCATGGCCTACGGCGATTTCAATGAACCGCCCTATGCCTGGGTAAATGACGGCGGTCTCGCCGGCGGTTTCCTGCATGAACTGGGGCTGGCGCTGGCAGAGATACTGGACCGCGATCCCCAGTTCCGACACCTGCCCCGCAACCGGCTGGGCCCGGAACTGGTAAGCGGTAATATCGATCTCTATTGCCTGGCCAGCGCCGGCCAGGAGCCCGGCTTTACCGAGAGTGCGTTCAGCACCCCGCTTTTTATTGAACAGGACATCATTGTCCTCTCCCGTCACTTCAACAGCCCCCCGACATTGGCCGGGCTGGCGGGAAAGCGGGTCGGCTCCGTCTTGGGCGCTGTCTATCCGCCGATGCTGGAAGGCCTGTTCAACAACAGCAGCCTGATCCGGGAAGATGCCCGCAGCGACACGGCCAATCTCCGCAAACTGGCCGGCGGCCGGCTTGATGCCGTGGTTCTGTCGGCCACGGCCTGGCGGCAGGCAACGCAGGCAAACCCCGCCCTGGCCGAAACGGCACAAACGGAGACGCTGGGCCTTCCGCCCGTGTCCCGCGCCTGTCTCGTTTCCCCTGCCGGTACTGTCACGGTGGCAGCGGTGAACAGCGCCCTTCAGACCTTGCGGGACAATGGTACCCTGGCCGCCATGGTGCAGCGGCTGGGCCCGGATGCCACAGCCGCACAAGCTGATCAGGCCGCTGAGGGGCCGGGGATCAATCCAGCAAACCGCCAATATCGGTGATCAGCCGGCGGCGGCGGCCCGCCACTTCCGGCACGACAGCAGGCGTTGCCGGCAGGGCGGCGGGTGCGGGTTCCGGCGGTGGCGGGGCGGCGGTGGCCGGCGGCTGTACCAGAATCGATGCTGGCGCCGCCGGCCCTTCGGCCAACAGCTCCCCCACCAGCATACGCACCTGATCCCGCTTGTCCGCCGGTACCCAGAATTCCAGACGCACAAGCCCGGCCGCCTTGCGGCGTGCCCTTGCCCTGACCTGCCTGATCGCGTCAGTCATCTGTCCCTATGCTCCCTCTGAAACCGCCCTCTCCAGATGAATACGACTTTATGGGTAAAGCGGAAACCCCAAGCGATAGGCAGGGCGTCTGGTCGCGGGATTGATTCCAACTCTGTATAGGATTTCAGAATGACCCGAGCATAGAAGGCAAGGCATGACCGAAAGCGCCGCTCCCCCGGATTTTTCCATCTGTGACCGGGAGCCGATCCATATACCGGGCGCGATCCAGCCTTTCGGTTTTCTACTGGCCCTGGATCCGGAGACGCTTGTCATCCGCTATGCCAGCGCCAATGCTGGCACCTATCTGGGGTTGGATTGCGAATCACCCCTAGGTTTGCGGCTGGATAAGGCCATGCCAGACCTGCCCGATCCGGCGCTGGCCGCCATCCGCATGGCGGAACCGGGGCCGCCGCATCATCTCTGCACCCTGGCACCACGCCAGGGCGGCAGCAGCCCTTTGCATGTGCTGGCCCATCGCAGCGACGATCTGGTGATCCTGGAGATGGAGGAGGAGGCCGGCAGCGGCGCTTCTTCCTTCCAGGATGTTTATCCGCTGGTCCGCGCCTTTGTGGAGACCGTGCACGAGGCGGAAACCGAACAGGCCCTGTGTGCGCTGGCAGCAAGGGAAATGCGCCGCATCACCGGTGTCGACCGGGTGCTGATCTACCGTTTTGATGCGCAATGGCACGGCCAGGTAATTGCCGAGGATGGCAATGGTACCCTGCCCTCCTATCTTGGCCTGCGGTTTCCCGCCTCCGATATTCCGGCCCAGGCCCGCGCGCTTTACCAGCGCAACCGGCTGCGCATCATCCCCGATGCCCATTATCAGCCGGTGGCGCTGCTGGGGCTGGCACCAGATGACGGCAACGCAAGCCCGGCTCACCTGGACCTTTCCATGTCAGCCCTGCGCAGTGTCTCGCCCGTGCATCTGGAATATATGCGCAATATGGGCACACTGGCATCGATGTCGGTCTCCATTCTCTGCGATGGGCGGCTGTGGGGGCTGATTTCCTGCCACCATGCCCAACCGTTCCGCATCCCCTTCCATGCCCGCACCGCCTGTGACCATCTGGGCCAGATCCTCTCCCTTCAGGTGGCGGCGCGGGGTCGGGTGGCACAGTCGGAACGCCGGAATGAACTGCGCGCCCTGCAGGTGGTACTGCTGGCGCGCATGGCGGAATCCGAAAACTTCCTGGATGCGCTGACCCGCAGCGAGAACGATCTGCGCCGGCTGGTGGATGCGACCGGGGTGGCCATCCTGTTTGGCGACCATATCATCCGCCTGGGGGACACCCCCGCCGCCGAACAGGTGGAAGCACTGGCCGCCTGGCTGGTGGAACGGGGGGAGCGGGAGGTTTTCGCCACCGATCACCTGCCCGGCCTCTGGCCCCCAGCCGCCGCCCTCAAGCATCAGGCCGCCGGGATGCTGGCCATCGGCATCTCACAAATCCATCCGGCCTATGTGATCTGGTTCCGGCCAGAGGTGATCCAGACCGTGGAATGGGGTGGCAATCCCGGCGAAAAGCATGTGTCTGTCGAGGATGGCCGCCTGCACCCGCGCCGGTCATTCGACATCTGGCGTGAGACGGTAAGCGATACGTCCGCCGCCTGGGACGAGGCGGCCCTGACGGCAGCAGCGGAGCTGCGCTCCGCCATTGTCGGGGTGGTGCTGCGCAAGGCGGAGGAACTGGCCGCCCTGACGGCGGAGCTGAAGCGCTCCAACAAGGAGCTGGAAGCTTTCTCCTATTCCGTTTCCCATGATCTGCGGGCACCCTTCCGCCATATTGTCGGTTTTGCCGAGTTGCTGCGGGAACGGGAGGGCGACCGGTTCAGCCCGCGCGGCCGTCACTATATTGACAGCATCATCGAAGCCGCCTTTGCCGCCGGCACGCTGGTGGATAACCTGCTCTCCTTCTCCCAGATGGGCCGTGCCACGCTCAACCTGCGGCGCACCGACATGAATGAGGTGCTGCGCGAAGCCCGCCACCGGCTGATCACCGATCAGCAGGGCCGCGATATCCGCTGGCAGGTGGATGATCTGGGCGTGGTGCGGGCCGATCCGATGATGGTGCGGCTGGTCATGCAGAACCTGCTGGACAATGCGCTGAAATTCACCAGGGAGCGAAATCCCGCCGAAATCGTTATCACTGCGCGACCCGGCCCGGATGAAGTGACGTTCGCGGTCCGTGACAATGGTGTCGGCTTTGACATGGCCTATGTCGACAAGCTGTTCGGTGTCTTCCAGCGCCTGCACCATGTGGAGGAGTTCGAAGGCACCGGCATCGGGCTGGCCAATGTGCGCCGCATTGTCGAACGGCATGGCGGACGCAGCTGGGCGGAGGGCAAGGAGGGTGAAGGGGCTGCCTTCTTCTTTACCTTGCCCGTCTGGAAAGGAGCGGATTGAGATGGCGGAATTGAAACCGATCCTGCTGGTGGAAGACAGTCCCAAGGATATCGAACTGACCTTGGCGGCGCTGGAACGCTGTGGCCTGGCCAATGATGTGGTGGTCATGCGCGACGGGGCAGAGGCTTTGGACTATCTGCTGCGCCGGGGCCGTTATGCCGCCCGCAACAGCACCGACCCTGCGGTGGTACTGTTGGACCTGAAATTGCCCAAGGTGGATGGGCTGCAGGTGCTGGAGGTGCTGAAAGGTACGGCCGAACTGCGCACCATGCCGGTGGTGATGCTGACCTCCTCGCGGGAGGAACGCGACCTGCTGGCCTCCTACCGGCTGGGCGTCAATGCCTTCGTCGTCAAGCCCGTGGATTTCCAGGCTTTCTTCATGGCCATCCGCGATCTTGGCATGTTCTGGGCCGTGCTGAACGAGCCGCCCCCGCGTGAGGCCGCCCGCCTATGAGCCTGTCCCATCCGGCCCTGCGGCCTGGCGCCGCTGAAACCGTGCACATCCTGCATGTGGAGGATAGCCCCGCCGATGCGGAACTGGTGCGCGAACGCATCACCGAAACCGGCCTGACGGTAGAGATCAAGCGGGTGATGACCCGTGCCGCCTTCATCCAGGCCCTGGATGAAGGCGGTGTTGATCTCATCCTGTCCGATTATGCCCTGCCCAGCTTTGATGGGAACGCCGCCCTGGCCCTGGCGCGGCAGTCGGTGCCCGACGTGCCCTTCATCTTCGTTTCCGGCGTGCTGGGGGAAGAGGTGGCAGTGGAATCGCTGCAAAGCGGTGCGGTGGATTTCGTCGGCAAACAGCGGCTGCAGCGTCTGCCCGCCGCCATTTTGCGCGCGCTGACGGAAGCGCGCCGCCGCCAGCAGCACCGGGAGACCGAGGAGGCGCTGAAGGCCAGTGAAGCGCGACTGCGCTTCGTGCTGACGGCCAGCAATCTGGGCAGTTGGGAACTGGATGTCGAAAGCAGCCGGGTGGTGATTTCCGATGTCTGCGCCCGGCATCTGGGTTTGGGCAACGGGGGACAGGCGCCGGAGACAGTCAGCAGGGCCGCCGTGCGCGCCACCATCCATCCTGATGACCTGCCGCATGTGGTGCAGAGTGTGGCCACCGCGCTGGAAAATGGCACCGAACTGGCCGTGGAATGCCGCATACCGCGCCCGGATGGCAGCCTCTGCTGGCTGCAACTGCGCGGGCGCGGCACCTATGATGCGCTGGGCCGGCCCCTGCGGATGGCCGGCATCACCCTGGACACCACCGAACGACGCGCGGCGGAGGAACGCCAGGCCCTGCTGATGCAGGAGGTGGATCACCGCGCCAAGAACATGCTGGCGGTGGTGCTGGCCATGGTGCGGCTGACGCCCATGACATCGCGCGACAGTTTCGTGCAAACCATCGAAGGCCGCATTGCCGCCCTGGCCCGCGCCCATACGCTGCTGGCCCGGTCACGTTGGGAAGGGGCGGAGCTGGGGCAGTTGGTGCGGGAGGAAATGGCCCCCTATGCCAGCCATGTCAGCATCCAGGGCCCCCAATTGCTGCTGGTCCCGGAGGCAGCCCAGGCCTTCGCCATGGTGCTGCATGAACTGGCCACCAATGCCGCCAAGCATGGGGCACTGTCACTGCCCGAGGGGCGGCTCTCCATCGACTGGGGCTTTACCGATCAGGGGCGACAATTGACCCTGGAGTGGCGGGAAAGCGATGGGCCGCCGGTGACGCCCCCGGAACGCCGGGGCTTCGGCACATTGGTGATCCGCCAGAACATGGAACATCAACTGGCCGGCAAGGCGGAAATCGACTGGCAACCCGACGGGTTGCAGGTGCGGATGCGCGTGCCAACCGCCGCCGTGGTACGGCGGCGGGGGCCGGGTGATGGGGCATGAGCCGACTGCTGGAACGGCTGCGGGTGGAGACAAGGCCGCAGCATGAAGCGCTGGAAAGGACACTGAACCTGCTCTCCCCCACCCTGGAGATGGCGCGCTATCACGCCATTCTGCGGCAGTTTCACCGTTTCTGGTGCGGCTGGCAGCCGCTGGCCCACGGGCTGTTGTCGGACGAGCACGACCTGCTGACCGGACGTGACCGGACACCCTTGTTGAGCGACGATCTGGCCCATTTTGACCTGGCCCCCTTGCCAGCGGACGGCCCCCTGCCGCCGCTGGCGGATGCCGACGCGGCCATGGGATCGCTTTATGTGCTGGAAGGGTCCACCCTGGGTGGGCAGGTGATCGCCCGGCATCTGGAAACGCGGCTGGGCCTGCGCGATGGCGCCGGCTATGCCTATTTCCAGGGTTATGGGCGACAGAACGGGCCGATGTGGGCGGCGATGCGGGAACGGCTGGCCCGACATCCAGCGGAAGGGCCGGCGGCCGACCGGTTGGTAACGGGCGCCAAACAAACCTTCGCCATTCTTGAACAAAGGCTTGTGATCTGATCCTCACAAGTATCATCAGTAAAAAAAGGGCGGCCCCACGGGACCGCCCTTTTCATTTCCAAGATCGCCCGGATCACTCCCCATCCACCACATGCGGACGCAGCGGCAGTTCCGGTTCCTTCGGCGTGATCAGCCGGCTGAACAGCGGGCTCATCTTGCGCTGAAGATCATCCATCAGCGTGAAGAAGGTCGGCACGAACACCAGCGACAGCAGGGTGGAGGTCACCAGACCACCGATCACCGCCACCGCCATCGGCTGGCGGAATTCCGTATCCGCGCCCCAACCCGCCGCAATCGGCACCATGCCGGCGATCATGGCAATCGTGGTCATGATGATGGGGCGGGCACGCTTGGCACCGGCATCCGTCAAGGCTTCCAGCCGGCTCATCCCATGGTCACGCATGGCGACGATGGCATATTCCACCAGCAGGATGGAGTTCTTGGTGACGATCCCCATCAGCATCAGGATACCGATCAACGCCGGCATGGAGATGGACATGCCGAAGATCAGCAGGAAGATCACCGCCCCGCCCAGCGACAAGGGCAGCGCCATCATGATGGTGACCGGCTGGAAGAAGTTATGGAACAGCAGCACCAGCACCGCGATGATCAGCAAGAAGGCAGTGCCCAGCGCCACGATGAAGCCCATGAACAGGATCTGCATCTGCTCCGACCCGCCATAGGCCGGCTTCGACACGCCGGCCGGCATGTGCGACATGGAGGGCAGCGCATTGATCGCCTTCATCGCATCGCCCAGCTCTGCCCCGTTCAGGTCAGCCTGGATGGAGACGCGGCGGGCACGGTCGAAACGGTCGATCTGCACTGCGCCGGAACCCATGCTGATTTCCGCCACCGCACTGACCGGCACCGTGGCACCGGTATTGGTACGGACCCGCAGATTGGCCAGCACATCCAGATCGCCGCGCATATCCTGGTCCAACTGCACCCGGATCGGCACCAGCCGGTCGCCCAGGTTGAACTTGGCGGAATTGGTGTCGATCTCGCCCAGCGTCGCCACCTTGGCCACCTGACCGATGGCGAAGACAGAGACCCCCTGTTCAGCCGCACGGTCAAACATCGGCTTGATCTGGATTTCCGGCCGCTGCAACGGCGCGGTGGTGGAGACATTCTTCAAGATCGGCAGTTGGCGCATTTCCGCCAGCACCTTGGCGGCATGTTCATCCAGCAGCGGGCCATTCTCGCTGGTCAGCATGATGGAGACATCACGGTTGCCGAAGCCGCCGGTGGAATTGAAGCTGAAGCGGATGCCCGGCAGCTTCTGCAATTCCGGCATCACGCGGGTTTCGAAATCCTTCTGATGCACGCGCTCCGACCGGTCCTTCAACAGCACGATGATGGAGCCTTTGCGCACCTGCCCGCCACGGCCAGCCCGCGCCCAGGTGGCATCCACCTCCGGCTGGGCCCTGAGGATCAGGGCGGCGCGCTGCACCATCTCATCCATCTGCTGCAAATTCGTCCCCGGCGGCATTTCCATCTGCAGGTTGGAGAAGCCGATATCCTGGCTGGGCAGAAAGCCGGTGGGCAGGGCCGTCATCAACCCGATGGAGGCAACGAAGAACAGGAAGCCGCCCGCAATGGTCGATTTGCGATGATGCAGGCACCAGTTCAGCGCACCCAGGTAACGGCGTGTCCAGCGGCCGGCTTCCGGTTCCGGATGGGCCACCGGTTTCAGCAGATAGGCTGCCATCAGCGGTGTCAGCAAACGTGCCACCAGCAGGGAGAACAGCACCGCCACCGCCACCGTGATCCCGAAGGAGCGGAAATACTGGCCGGCCACACCGGGCATGAAGGAGACGGGCACGAACACGACCACGATGGTCATGGTGGTGGCCACCACCGCCAACCCGATCTCGTCCGCCGCCTCCAGGGCCGCCTTGTATGGCCGTTTGCCCTGGTTCATGTGGCGAACGATATTCTCGATCTCCACGATGGCATCATCCACCAGAATGCCCACCACCAGGGCCAAGGCCAGCATGGTGATGCCATTCAGCGTGAAGCCCAGCATATCCATCGCCAGGAAGGTGGGGATGGTGGACAAAGGCATGGCCAGGGCGGAAATCAACGTCGCACGGCTGTCCCGCAGGAACCACCAGACGACACCCACCGCCAGCACGGCACCGACCAGCAGCGCCTCGATGGAGGCGTGATAGCTGTCCACCGTGAATTTGACGTTGGAGATGATCAGCTTGAAGGTCAGGTCGGGATATTGCTTCTTCAGTTCCTCCAGCGACTTGACCACCCCATTATAGATGGTGACCTCGCTGGAATTGGGGGAACGGTTGATGGCAAAACCCACGGCCGGCACGCCGTTCAGGCGGGACACGTTGCGCAGTTCCGACGTGCCGTCCACCACATCCGCGATGTCGGACACCCGCACCTTGCGCCCGCCGGGAAGGGCGATTTCCAGGTTGCGCAGATCATCCACCGACTGGGCACGGCCCAGCGTGCGGATGGATTGTTCCGTCGCCCCCACGGTACCCCGGCCACCCGGCATATCCACATTCAATTGCTGTAACTGCTGGTTCACCTCACCGGCGGTCACGCCCAGCGCCATCATCCGCGTCGGGTCCAGATTGACGCGGATTTCGCGCTGCAGACCGCCGATCCGCTCCACCTCGCCCACGCCATCGACACGCTTCAGGGCCCGCCCGATCTCGCTGTCGATCAGCCAGGAAAGCTGTTCGACCGACCGGTGGGGGGAAGATACCGTGTAATAAAGGATGCTGTCGCCAGTGACATCCAGCCGCTGAACCTGCGGTTCATAGATATCCTGCGGCAGATCGGACCGGATACGGCTGACCGCATCGCGCACGTCATTGACGGCGCGGTCGGTGTCATAGCCGATCTTGAATTCGATCGTGGTGTTGGAATTGCCGTCCGTCACCGTCGACTGCACATGGTCGATACCGGTGATGTTGGAAACCGCATCCTCGACCTTCTTTGTCACCTCCTGTTCCAGTTCCGACGGGGCGGCACCGGGGCGGCTGACATTGACATTGACGACCGGGAAATCGATATCCGGGTTACCGGTAATATCCATCCGCCAGAAGGAGATCAGGCCCGCCAGCGTCAGGATGATGAACAGAACGATGGTGGGCACCGGGTTGCGGATGGCGACCGCTGAGATATTGCCACGGCTCATGACCGGGTTCCTTCGCTTAGGAATAGCGTGCGTGCGGACGGCGTGGTTATTTTTGTACCGGCAGCGGCTTGATATCGCCGCCGCCGGGGGTGGGGGTGACGTTCACCTCCTCCCCATCCTTGAGATAGGCAGCACCGGTCAGCACGACCTCTTCCCCGGCTTTCAGGCCCTTGGTAATGGCGGCGCGCCCGTCGGCGCGGCTGGCCACCTCCAGCTCGCGCGCTTCCACCGTGCGGTGCCCGTTGGCGGCGGTCTCTGCCGAAGCGACGACGGCATAGGTGCGGGCATCGCGGTAAACCAGCGCTGCCTCCGGCACCACCGGAGCCAGCTGGCTGCCGGTGGTGACGCGGGCGGAAACGAACATGCCGGGGCGCAACTGCGGATCATGCGGCACGGCGATCTTCACCGTGCCGATGCGCGTCTTCACATCCACCACGGGGGAGATCAGGCGCACCGTACCGACAAAGGGCTTGCCCTGCGCATCGGTCATGGACAGTTCGGCCGGCTGGCCCACCTGCATGGAGCGCAGATCAATTTCCGGCACATCGGCCACCAGTTCCACCCGATCATCGCGGATGATGCGGAACAGTTCCGTGCCCCCGGCCGACATCACCGCGCCCAGACGGGCATTGCGGCGGGCAACCGTGCCATCGGTGGGGCTGCGCACCTCCGTCTGTTTCAGGCGCACGGCCGCCTGATCGCGTGCCGCCTGTGCTACGCGCACGCGGGCCTTGGTAGTCAGCGCGGTGGAGCGGCGGGCATCCAGATCGCGGGTGGAGATGGCGCCGGTACGGGCCAGATCCTCTGCACGGCGGATATTGGCATCAGCTTCCGTCGCCAGCGCCTCAGCCTCACGCAGCGATGCCTCGCGTGAGGCGAGATCGGCGCGCAGCACGCTGTCGTCAAAACGTGCCAGCAACTGGCCAGCCTTCACGCTGTCGCCTTCATCCACCAGCACCTCGACAATGGCCAGACCGGATGTCTGGGTGCCGATGGGCAGTTCATCCCAGGCGGCCAGCGAGCCGGTCACCAGCATGGAGCGGGCAACCGTCTGTTCGGTCACCTTGGTGGTGGTAACGGTCAGCACGCTGCCGCCCTTATGCTCCCCAGCCGCCGTTGCGGCCCCTGTCTTACCCTGCTGTTTCAGCGCCAGCCAGGTGCCAGCCCCGATCAGGGCCACCAGCACCAGCCCCCCGATGATCCATTTCAACTTGCCACGGGCAGGCCGGGCCGGCGGCTGACGCAGGGCGAAAGGGGGTTGGCTCTGCTCGGCGCGGGAGGGCAACGGCTGAATGCTCATGGGGATCACCATTTTATCGGCCCCGGCTACGGGCGGGGTTTCCGGATAAGGGGAACCCTTCGCCGGCAACAGCTTTCACAGCGCCCCGTCGTCCCCCAACCAATCGGGACAATACAACCGGCATATGCCCAGGGAAAGCAGCGGATGGTTTCCGGCGTGTAACGTTATTTTACAGACCAACCGTCTGGTCAAAGATCATGCTGTTGCTATGCATCAACAGCATTGCCTGGGGGCGGCAGGTGGATGCACCAGCACCCGGCAATCCCATGGAATAGCGCCACCACAGGCGATAAAGGCCATGTCAAAGGCGATTGTAACGCCTTGAAACAATGCCCCTCTCTGCTTAAGCATGACGGCGCATGGACAGGGCCAGCAGCAGCGCCAGGGCCAGCAGGCCCCCCACCAGCGCCACCACCCCACCCCAGCCCGCCCGTTCCCAGGCGAGGCCGGCACCACTGCCAACAAAGCTGGAGCCCATGTAATAAAAGAACAGATAAAGCGAGGATGCCTGCGCCTTGCCGGTCGTCGCCCGCGCGCTGACCCAGCTGCTGGCCACCGAATGGGCGGCGAAGAAGCTGAAGGTCATCAGTGCGATACCGGCAATGATGGCGGGCAGTGGCGTCAGCGCCGTCAAACCCATGCCGGTCGCCATCAGCGTGATGCCCACCGGCAGCACCCGGTGCCGCCCCACACGTCCGGCCAGCGCCCCGATCCAGGCCGACCCGCCCATGCCCAGCAGATAGGCGCTGAAGATCAGGCCGATAGCGCTTTGCGACAGGTTGTAAGGCGGCTGTAACAGATGGAAACCGATGAAATTATAGATAGCGACAAAGCTGCCCATCAGCAGAAAGGCCAGGGCGAACAGGATGCACAGGCCCGGATCGCGGAACTGGGCCAGCAGGCTGCCGATCAGAACCCGGGGATCAGGCGACTGGCGCCGGAACTGGCGCGAGGGCGGCAGCAGGCGCCAGAGCGTCGCGCCGGAGATCAGCCCCAGCATCCCGATCCCGGCGACGATCCAGTGCCAGTCCAGATGATCGGCGGCGATGCCCGTCACCAGCCGGCCCACCATGCCCCCCAGGGCAGAGGCGGCGATATAGAGCCCCATGGCCAGCCCCAGGGCCTTGGGCTGCATCTCCTCACCCAGATAAGCCATGGCGATGGCCGGCAGCCCGGCCAGCGCCACACCGGTCAACATGCGCGCCAGCAGCAGCGCGTGCCAGGAGGGGGTAAGCGCGACCGCGATGGTGAGCAGGGAGGAGAGCAACAGGGAGCCGACCATCACCGGCTTGCGCCCCACCACCTCCGACAGGCTGCCGGCCAGCAACAGGCAGATGGACAGGGCCCCGGTGGAGAGCGACAGGGACAAGGCGCTTTCCGCCGCCCCCACCTTGAACGTGTCAGCCAGCAGGGGCAGCAGCGGCTGCACATGGTACAGCAGGGCAAAGGTGGTCAGGCCCGCCCCGGCCATGGCCAGACTGGTACGCCGGAAAGCGGGGGTGCCGGCGGCGATCCGCCCATCGGCAGCTTCCCCCTGCCCCGGTTCGCCGGGCGTCAAGGCCCGCCTCCCCCTTAACGATACTCGATCTTCACCTTGCCGGCAGCCTCGGCCGCAGTGGCGCGCGCCTCGTCCGTGTCGGTGCCCAGCGCCAGGGCCACACCCATGCGGCGATAGGGGCGGGTGACGGGCTTGCCGAACAGGCGCAAATCGACATTCTGGTCCGGCCGGCCGGTGGCCAATGCTTCCACCACACCGGTGAAACCGAAATCATCGGCATTACGGTCGGCCAGAATCACCGCGCTGGCCCCCGCGCCGCGCAGCGAAACGCCCGGGATCGGCAGGCCCAGAATGGCGCGGGCGTGCAGGTCAAATTCCGACAGGTTCTGTGTGGCCAGCGTCACCATGCCCGTATCATGCGGACGGGGGCTGAGTTCGGAGAAGATCACCTCATCCTGAGTGACGAAGAACTCCACCCCGAAAATACCGTGACCGCCCAAATCGTTGACCACCTTGGCCGCCATTTCCTGCGCCTTTGCCAGCAGGTCGGCGCGCATGGCCATCGGCTGCCAGCTTTCCTGATAGTCACCGCGTTCCTGGCGGTGGCCGATGGGCGGGCAGAAGACGATGCCATCCTTGGTGCGCACGGTCAGCAGGGTGATTTCATACTCAAACGGAATGAACTCTTCGACGATCACCTTGGCGCGGTCGCCGCGCATATTGGCGACCGCGTAATTCCAGGCGGCTTCCAGTGCCGCCTCTTCCTTCACCGTGCTCTGCCCCTTGCCGGAAGAGGACATGACCGGCTTGATGACACAGGGCAGGCCGGTATGGGCGATGGCGGCCTGCACCTCATCAAAGCTCTCGGCATAGCGGTAACGGCTGGTGCGCAAGCCCAAATCAACAGCGGCCAGTTCGCGGATACGGTCGCGGTTCATGGTCATCTGCGTGGCGCGCGCGGTGGGCACCACCTGGAACCCCTCCGCCTCCAGCTCCGCCAGCATTTCGGTGCGGATGGCCTCCACCTCCGGCACGATGAAATCCGGGCGATGCTTTTCCACGGCGGCGCGCAGCTTCTCCCCATCCAGCATGGGGAAAACTTCCCGCCCATCGGCCACCTGCATGGCCGGCGCATTGTCATAGGCGTCGCAGGCGATCACCTGCGCCCCCAGGCGCTTGGCGGAGATGACAAATTCGCGGCCCAGCTCGCCGGAGCCCAGAAGCAGGATTTTCGCCGTGAAGGACATGGCAGGTTGTTCCGTCCGATGGAAATTGGCTGGCACCGGAATACAGCCAACCGCGACCCGCAACAGCCAGAGAAATCACACACGGCCCCAGCCCAGGGGGCATGGCTGCATAAGCCAACCCCATATTCTCCGAATAGGCAAAATTTTGGATACACTTAGACACAATTGAATGGTAGCTTCCATTTTTGGGTAGAAAAACTACCATGAATAGATATTAATCAACCAAAAAGGCGTGAAAATATGACAAACCGTAACCCTTTCTGGACGACAGACGATGCCCGTCTAGTAACCTCGTTGGATGCATGGCGATTTCCCGATGGGGCCATGGTGCCATTTCTGCAAACGGACGGCAGTGTTTCAGATTCAATTGGCGGAACTCTGAACACTTATGAGAGATTTGACTTTGTCGACGTCTACCTTACCGCAGGCGAAACTTATGAATTTCTTGCCCTATCCAGCAATTATATAATCAGTATGAGCATCTACGATAATCAGGGTTACCTGATGGGGTACAAAGATGGTGGGGATTATGGACGTTACGAGCCAACCAGAGGCGACACCATCATCGACTTCATGCCCACCAAAACCAGCATCTACAAGCTGAATATCGGTTTCGAAAATGTGCCGGGTGCTTTTGGCACCTACGGCGCCGTCGTAACACAGGTAACAATGAAAACGGCGCAAACCGTTAATGGTACAGACAAGGCCGATATCCTGTGGGGGGCTGCCGGCGATGACGTCATCAATGGGGTGGGTGGTAACGACATCCTATATGGCGGGCGCGGCAATGACCGCTTTGATGGCGGCAGCGGCATAGATGCCGTGGTGATCTCCACCGGCGGCACCCCCACCATTGTCACTGACAAGGGCATTACCACTGTAACTTCAGCACGGGAAGGCACCGATACGCTGACGAGTGTGGAGCTCTTGGTTGTTAACGGCCAGGTTAAGGTGCTGGACGCCCCGCATGTGAAGCATGTAGAAGGCGGTCTGTTCGACGAGAATTTCTACCGTCAACAAAATCCCGATGTTGATGCCGCCGTCAAAGCCGGCTTCCTGGCCAGCGGCGAAGAGCATTTCGTCAAATATGGCCGGTTTGAAGGCCGTGACCCGCATGTGCTGTTCGACAAGGACTATTATCTGTCCACCAACAAGGATGTGGCTGCCGCTGTTGCCAAGGGCCAGATCACGGCTTGGCAGCATTTCCAGGATTATGGCTGGCGTGAAGGCCGCGACCCGTCCGCTTTCTTCGACACGTCCGACTATCTCAGCCGTTATGGTGATGTGAAGGCGGCCGGGGTGAACCCGCTGGACCATTACCTGATCTTTGGTGAGGCGGAAGGACGCATCATTACCGTTTCTTCCCTGTCTGACCTGATCTGATCACCCGATCCGGTTGACGAGGCCGGGGTGGCGGACGTACATGCTGGTCCCATGACCGACGATACGACCCAAGCCGCCGCCCCGGCGCTCGAAACCCTGTTCGCCACCCGCATCTATCGCGCCCTGCTGGCCGAGATGCTGCCGCTGAATGACGAGCTGGCCGCCTGTTGCCGCAGTGCGGCGGAGGATGATGCCGCCGGTCAGAAATGGTCGGCCAAGAACGGCTACCCAGGCTACACGTCTTATTCCTCCCTGGATGATCTGCCCTGGCGCTTCCCGGCGGTAAAGACACTGAAAAGCCAGCTGGACCGGCATGTGAAGGCCTATGCCAAGTTGCAGGAATGGAACCTGGGCGACCGCAAGCTGGAACTGGACAGCCTGTGGATCAATGTGCTGGACCCCGGCGGGTTCCACGGCTCGCACATCCATCCCAACAGCGTGATCAGCGGCACCTATTATGTGGAAATCCCGGAAGGGGCCAGCGCGCTGCGCTTTGAAGATCCCCGTCTGGCGCTGATGATGGCCGCCCCGCCGCGCAAGCCCAAGGCCCCGCGCGACATGCAGCCCTTCGTCCCCATGCAGCCCACCCCCGGCACGCTGCTGCTGTGGGAAAGCTGGCTGCGGCACGAGGTGGTGCTGAACCAGGCGGAAAGCGAACGCATTTCCATCAGCTTCAATTACGCCTGGCGATAAGGCGGCGAGAGCGTAGCTGAGCCGGCAGTCGCCAGCTTCCAATCCGCCAAGGGTCAAACCCTCGGCGGATTGGTATTGTCAGGGCGTTTTGTTACAGCCCCGTCGGCAGGGCCTGCCCGCCATTGCGCTCCAGCTCGGCCATGGCAGCCCCGTTTTCGGGGCCGACCACCTGGGCGAAGACTTCCAGCATGTGACCATCGGGATCATAGAAATAGATGCCGGTCGATACGCCATGGTCCAGCACCTCGGCGATCTTCACATCATTTTCCAGGAAGAAGGCATGGATGCGGCGCAGCGTCTCCAGATCGCCACCGCAATCCAGTTCCAGGCCGATATGCTCGAACTCCTGCCCCTTGGTGGTGCCGGGCTGGGCCGGAAACAGGGCGATATCATGGTCATGGGTGCCGAAGCTGAGGAAATAGCCCCCGGCATAGGGGCCATCCTTCACCTGCGCCACGATCTTCATCCCCAGGATGCGCCTGTACCATTGGGCCGATGCCGCAGGGTCCTGGACATACAGGACGACATGGCCGATCCGTTTGATCTTAGTGTCCATGATTGCTGCTCCCTCCATCCGCCGGCACAGCGGGAATCCAGGTAGTATCAGTGATTTCGCTGAATTCGCGCCACTCTTTCGCCCAGCTCTGCCCGGCATCATCGCTGCGATACAGCTCACCATATTTGGTGCCGGCCAGGATCAGGGAAGAATCAGCCGGATTGGCACCAAAGGCCCAGATGCAGGAATTCGGCACCACCGGCAGCGGCATGGTTTCCCAGGTGGCACCAGCATCGACGGAGCGCAGGCAGCGCGAGGTGGTGCCCGGCGTGCCATCGGCAATACCCAGCAGGATTTCCCGGTCGCTGCCCGGCCGCAGCAGGGCGACGCGGGAATAGGGGATGCCCCAGGCTTCCTTGGTCACCGTCTGCTGCCAGGTTTCCCCGCCATCGGTGGAACGATAGATACCGCCCACGACAACGACAACGACGATCTTCGGGCTGCCAGGGCAGACGACGATGGAATGCACATCGGAATTGCCGCGCAGTTCCGGCCAGACCGGATCGATGCGGGTCCAGTTGCTGCCGCCATCGCGGGAGTGGAACAGGCCGCCCTCTTCCACCCCGACCCAGACATCGGCCGGATCATCGGGATCGATGCACATGGCCAGCATACGCGGCCGGCTGACGCCCTCGCATTTGGGTGGCATTTCCAGCGAGGTCTTTTCCCAGGTCCGGCCGCCATCGGTGGAACGGAAAAAGGCGGAGCGGGTGGGCGAGCCGGTGCCCGCATACATGATATCCGGATTCTTGGCGGCCACCGCCATTTTCCAGATCGAATAGCCGTTCAGCGCGCAATCAATCCGGTTCCAGGTGGTGCCGCAATCGGTGCTGTGGAACAGACCGGATTCAGCACCGGCGAAGACGGCATTGGGCTGACGCGGATCGGCCAGCAGGCAGCGCACGCAATCGTCGAATTCCAGATCCTGATCCGGGGTGATGCGGCGCCAAGTCTTGCCATCATCATGGGTGCGCAGAACCGCCTGACCGTCCGTGGCCACAAGGAATGTCTTGCCCGTTGTCATCGAAACAACTCCCGTCGTTATAAAGTGGGTGAAATCATGGGGGCCGCCCGCGCGGGGGCCATGCCGCCGCCGCTTCAGCTCAGATTGACCCAGACGCTTTTGACTTCGCTGTACAGCTCCATCGCCTGCCGGCCATGCTCCCGGCCCCAGCCGGATTGCTTGAAGCCGCCGAACGGGGTGGAGGGGTCGATCATGTTGAAGCAGTTGATCCAGACGGTGCCGGCCTTGATGGCCGCCGCCGTGCGGTGGGCGCGGCGGATATCGTTGGTCCAGATGCCGGCGGACAGGCCGAATTCGGAATCATTGGCCTGACGGACCAGATCTTCTTCCTCGCTCCAGGGCAGCACGCTGAGCACGGGGCCGAAAATCTCCTCCCGCACAATGCGCATGGAGCCGTCTGCATCGGCAAAGATGGTGGGCTCAAAGAAATAGCCCTTGTCATGACCGGCCGGCCGGCCACCACCGGTGACCAGACGCGCCCCCTCCTCCCGGCCGATGCCGATATAGGAATTGACGCGCTGCCATTGTTCATCGCTGACCAGCGGGCCGAAATCGGTGGCCGGGTCCAGCCCGTCGCCGATGCGCAGCCGCTTGGCATGGTCGCTGACCAGCCCCAGCAGCTCATCATAGCGGCTGCGATGCACATAGACGCGGGAACCGGCCGTGCAGGTCTGGCCCTGGTTGAAGAAGATGCCCTGGGCGATGGACTGGGCAGCCGGCCCCAGATCGGCATCGGGGAAGACGATCTGCGGCGACTTGCCGCCCAGTTCCAGCGACACCTTCTTCAGATTGCCGGCAGCCGACGCGACGATGCGCTTGCCCACCTCGGTGGAGCCGGTGAAGGCCACCTTGTCGACACCGGGATGGGCCACCAGGGCCGCCCCGGCGTCACCAAAACCGGTGATGATGTTGAACACACCATCGGGGAAGCCGGCTTCCTGCGCCAAAGCGGCCAGCCGCAGGGCGGTCAGCGGCGTCTGTTCCGCCGGCTTCAGCACCACGGTACAGCCGGCCGCCAGGGCCGGCGCCACCTTCCAAGCCGCCATCGACAGCGGATAGTTCCACGGGATGATCAGCCCGCAGACACCCACCGGTTCGCGCGTCGTATAGTTCAGGATACGCGCGCCGCTGCGCGGCGATACCGGCAGCGTCTCCCCGCCAAACTTCGTCGGCCAGCCGGCGAAATAGCGGAAGGTCTTGATGGAGCCATCCACTTCCACCGCGCGGGTCAGCTTGGCCGGCTTGCCATTATCCAGGCATTCCAGCACGGCCAGTTCATCGGCATCGCGTTCAATCAGGTCGGCAAGACGCAGCAGCAGATTGCCCCGGTCCTGCGCCGACATCAGGCGCCAAGCCGGCTGTTCCAGCGCCTGACGCGCCGCCTTCACCGCCAGATCAACATCTGCGGCCTCACCATGCGCGACATGGCCAAGCACCGCACCGGTCGCCGGATTGATGGTTTCAAACGTGCGGCCGGACTGTGCCGCCACCCATTTGCCACCGATCAGAAGCTTGCCCGGCGTGGCGGCCAGTGCCGCCGTCAGGCGGGCGGCGCGTTCCTGCGTGCTGATTTCCTGCATATCCGTCCCCTTGCCGGGCAGCGTTCCCGGCCTTCTCAGTTACCTGATTTTCGGATTATCACAGTTCCATAAAAAAGACAATCTTGCTAAAACAACATTGTTTGTTGTAAGAACGAGACAATCAAAACAGGGAGCAGGGCTGTGGATCAGGGGGCAGCAAGCGCGATTGCGCACCGGCTGATAGAGGCGCGGCGGCAGGGCAACGCCGCAGCCGCGGTGGCGCTGGAATGCGCACCAGCGACGGTGGACGATGCGTATCAGGTGCAGGAAATCACCGCCCAACGGCTGGGCGGGCTGGTGGCCGGTTACAAGATCGGCCTGACCGCACCGGGGCCGCGTCAGGCGATGGGGGCCAGCGCCCCTATTGCCGGCTTTCTGCCCCCCGCCGCCCTTCTACCCTCCCCCGCCTCGGCGCGCGTGCCGGCCCGGCATATGCGGGTGGCGGAGGCAGAGCTGGTGGTTGAACTGGCGCGCGACCTGCTGCCCGGTGATGGGCCGGTGACGGTGGCGGATGTGGCGCGCGCCGTGGCCGCACTTTATGCCGGGATCGAGATTTGCGATTGCCGTTTCATCAGCGATGATGTCCCCCTGCCGGCCCTGATCGCCGATAATGGCTTTGCCGACCGGCTGGTCATCGGGGACAGGCTGGACCTGCCAGTTGATCAATTGGACACGATCCCCGTCCGGCTGGACCGCAGCCAGGGCAGCAGCGTGGAAGGTTCCACCGCCCGGATCGATGGCGGGCCGCTGGCTGCCATCGCCTGGCTGGCCAATCATCTGGCCGCACGCGGCCAATTTTTGCGGGCGGGGCAGAAGGTGGCGACCGGCAGTTGCACCGGAATTACCACCCTGGAGGCCGATGAAACTGTCATCGTGGTCTTCCCCGGTCCCGCTACCGCATCATTCACCTTTCAACAGGTTTCCGCAGAGGAGGAGCGTTAATGTCATTTGATCTGCAAGTGGCCGGTCGCGTGGCCATCATCACCGGCGGCAGCGTCGGCATCGGCAAGGCCACGGCGCTGCGTCTGGCCCAGGAAGGGGCCACCGTCGTGATCGCCGCCCGCAGCGCGGACGCGCTGGAAGCTGCCGCGGCGGAAATCCGCAGCAAGACCGGCGGCACCGTGGTCGGCATCACCGCCGACACCTCCCGCAAGGATTCCGTCAACGCCCTGGTGGCGGAAACGGTGCAGCGCTTTGGTGCGGTGCATATCCTGGTCAATTGCGCCGCCGCCCCGGGCGGTCTGGTGCGCAACAATATCGAAGAGGCGGAAGAGGAAGCGCTCGCCGCCGACCTGAACACCAAGCTGATCGGCTATTTCCGCACCTGCAAGGCCTGCGTGCCGCATATGCGGGCCGCCGGCTGGGGCCGCATCATCAATGTCGGCGGGCTGACCGCGCGGTCGACCGAGGCGTTGAGCGGCCTGCGCAACACCGCCCTGGTGCATCTGACCAAGACGCTGTCCGACCAGTTGGGCCCGTTCGGCATCACGGTGAATATCGTGCATCCCGGCGTCACCTGGACCGAACATGTGGAATCCTGGTTCCAGGAATTGGCCGACCGCGAAGGCATCAGCCTGGAAGCCTTCACCAAACGTGAAGCCTCTGATCCCGCCGCCATCCGCCGCCCGCTGCGCACGGAAGAGGTGGCCGACCCCATCGTCTTCCTGGCCTCCGGTCTGGCCAGCGGCATCACGGGCGAGTCCATCGCGGTGGATGGCGGCCTGTCGCGCGCCGTGTTCCTGTAAGGGGATCGGGGCGAGGGGCTGCGGCACGGTGAAGGTTGTTGCCTGCCTCGCAAACTTGTTGAGGCTGCACCGGCGCCCCCTCACTCCCCATCCACAACAGCAAGCCCTCTTGCGGCCTAATTGTTGTTATTTCGGAACTGTAACTCTTTAAATCAGTGAATTGTTGTGTTATCGATCCAATGGTGATCGTCACAACAGTGACGCACAGCGGTGAGGAGGAAAGACCATGGTATCCCGCCCAGCCAATTTTAACGGGCTTCATATCCGCAAATGGTACAGCTTCGAGGAAGAGACGCTGGCCCTGGAATCCGGCCGTCTGGCCGATGGCGATCCGGTGGTGAAGATCGTCGTCGCCGCTGCGATCCATAACCCCCATGCCGGCACCTGGACGGACTCGTTTGAGACCGTCATCAAGGAATCCGCTGCCCTGGGTGTGGAATTCGGCCGCCGGCTGGTCACCGCCCTGAATGGCCGCAAGGCCGAAAGCTATGGCAAGTCCTGCATTGTCGGCGTCAATGGCGAGTACGAGCACGGAAACGCCTTCCTGACCACGGATTTTGCCAACCCGATCCGCGATGCCCTGGGCGGCGCGCTGGCCTGGGTGCCGTCGACCGGCAAGCGTGGCGGGCCGGGGACGGAGATTGACATTCCGCTGGCGCACAAGGATGCGCTCTATGTCCGCTCCCACTATGACACCATGTCGGTGATCTTCCCGGATGCGCCGGGGCCGGACGAGGTGCTGATCGCCATGGTGGTGGCGACCCGTGGCCGCCTGCACGCCCGCCTGGGCGGCATCAAGGTGGCAGAGATCGAGGGCAAGGACGGGTTGCGCTGAGCCATGACACAGGATCGTGCAGAAGCACCGCCGCCCCTGCCCGCGCGGCTGCCCGGAGAGCGGGAGAGCTTCGCCCAAATCAATGGCCTGCGTCTGCGGGTGCGTGAATGGGGTGATGTGGGTCTGCCGGCGGTCGTGCTGCTGCACGGTCTGCGCGGCTTTTCTGGAACCTGGCGGTATCTGGCGCGGCGGCTTGCCGGCCAGTACCGGCTGATCGCCCTGGACCAGCGGGGCCGGGGCGACAGCGACTGGGACCCCGGCCACAATTATTATACCGACGCCTATCTGGCCGATCTGGAAGCGCTGGTGGACCAGTTGGCGCTGGACCGCTTCACCCTGCTCGGCCATTCGATGGGCGGTACGACATCTTATGTTTATGCCAGCCACCATCCGGAACGGCTGCGCGCGCTCATCATTGAGGATATCGCGCCGGGATCATCGATCCAGGGGGCCGGGGCAGAACGCATCGTCAATGAAATGGCGAAGCTGCCCGCCAGCTTCACCTCCTGGACCGAAGCGCGCGCCTATTGGCGCGCCGCCCGCCCCTCGCTCAACGATGCCGCCATTGATGAACGCGTGGCGGAAAGCCTCAAGGCAACGCCAACCGGCCCCATCACCTGGCGCTATGATGCTGAAGGCATCCGCCAGACCCGCATGAACCCCGACCCGGCCCGGATCGTCGATCTGTGGCCGGTGGTGGACAGCCTGCGCATTCCCACCCTGATTGTGCGCGGGGGGCGGTCAGATTTCTGCCCCCTGGCGACGGTGGAGGCCATGCTGTCCCGCAACCCCAATATCCGTCAGGTGACGGTGCCGGACGCCGGCCACTATGTCCATGACGATGCCCCCGACACATTCGGTGCCCTGATCAACGGGTTCCTTGACGAGACTTTGCAGACAGCCACTCAGGCAGGAGGTTCTCATGGCGATTGATATCCAGCGGGCCGGCGAGATCGACAAGTCGTCGCTGTTCCACGCCTTCACCTGGGTCTCTGACCTGAAGCGCGAAGGCCCGACCATCATGTCGGAAGCCCAGGGGGTGCGCATCCGCGACATCCATGGCAATGAATATATCGACGGCATGGCCGGTCTCTGGTGCGTCAATCTGGGCTATGGCCGGCAGGACATCGTGCAGGCCATTGCCGAACAGAGCGCGCGCCTGTCCTTCTTCCACACCTTCAACGGCATGTCGACCGATGTGGCCGCCGAATGTGCGCAGGCCCTGCTGGCCCGCGCCCCGGTGCCGATGGCGCGTGTGTTTTTCGGTACGTCGGGCAGCGATGCCAATGAAACCCAGATCAAGCTGATCTGGTATTATAACAACCTGCTGGGCCGCCCGAAGAAGAAGAAGATCATCGCCCGCTGGAACAGCTATCATGGTTCCGGTGTCGTCACCGGCGGCCTGACCGGCCTGCCCAACATGCATGGTCTGTTCGACCTGCCGCTGGGGCCGATCCTGCATGTCTCCAGCCCCAACTATTACCGCTATGCGCCTGAGGGGATGAGCGAACGCGACTTCTCCCGCCAGTTGGCTGCTGAGTTGGAAGCGACGATCCTGAAGGAGGGGCCGGAGACGGTGGCCGCCTTCTTCGCCGAACCGGTGATCGGTGCCGGCGGCCTGATCCCGCCGCCCGAAGGCTATTTCGAAGAGATCGTACCGATCCTGGAAAAGTACGATGTGCTGTTGGTGCTGGACGAGGTCGTCTCCGGCTTCGGCCGCCTGGGCAGCTATTGGGGCAGCCAGATCTACAATCTGAAGCCGGACCTGATCACGGCGGCCAAGGGTGTCACCAGCGGTTACTTCCCCATGTCCGCCTCCTTCGTGTCGGAACGGATCTGGAGCGTGATTGAAAGCGAGGCCGACCGCGCCGGCCTGTTCGCCCATGGCTACACCTATTCCGCCCATCCGGTCGGGGCCGCCGCTGCCCTGGCGACGCTGCGCGCCATCGACGAGGAGCATATCGTCGAGAATGCGGCGGCACGCGGGGCGGAACTGCAGGCCAAGATGCGGGCAGCACTGGGCGATCATCGGCTGGTCGGCAATATCCGTGGCGTCGGCATGATGATCGGTGTGGAGCTGGTGCAGGATCGCGCCACCAAGGCCCCCCTGCCCCCGGCCAACCGCACCGGCCGTCAGGTGCTGCAGGCGGCGGCGTCGAAGGGCCTGATTACCCGCGCCCTGGGCGACACGCTGGTCCTGTCCCCGCCGCTGGTGGCGACCGCCGCCGATATCGATGAAATCGTCGGTCGCTTCGCCAGCGCCGTAGAGCAGGTGGCGGAGGGCATTCGATGACAACAGAGACGGATGGCGCCGCCTTCCTGGTGCGCTATGCCCATGCGGCCGGGATTGATATCTGCTTTGCCAATCCCGGCACCACGGAACTGGATCTGGTCGGCGCGCTTCGGGTGGAACCCGGCATACGCGCCGTGCTGGGCCTGTTCGAAGGGGTGTGCACGGGGGCGGCCGATGGCTATGCCCGCGTCAGTGGCCGCCCGGCCCTGACCCTGCTGCATCTGGGCCCCGGCCTCGCCAATGGGTTGGCCAATCTGCACAATGCGCGTCGGGCCGGCTCGCCCATGGTCAATATCATTGGCGATCATGCCACTTGGCACCTGCGTTTCGATGCGCCGCTGACCTCGGACATCGACACGCTGGCCCGGCCCATGTCGGGGGCGGTGGTGCGGCTGGACAGCAAAGCGACCTATGCGGTGGATGTGGAACGCGCCTTCAAGGCCGCCGCCGACCGCAAGATCGTCACCCTGGTGGCCCCCACCGACCTGATGGTGGCCCCGTTCCCGGCACCTGACCTGCAACAGGCAGCGGCCCTGGCGTCGCCGTCGCGTTCCCCGGTTGATGCGGCACGGGTGGCCGCCAGCCGGGCGCGGCTGGACCAGGGCGGGGATATCGTTCTGCTGCTGGGCGGCAACGCCCTGACCGAACGCGGCGTGCGGGCCGCCGGCCGGGTGGCAGCGGCCACGGGTGCCCGGCTGCTGATGGAAACCTATCCGGCCATCGCCAGCCTGGGCGGCGACCTGCCCCGGCTGGAACGGCTGGCCTATTTCCCCGAAGATATCGTGCGCCAGATCGCCGGCGCCGAGGTTGTTCTGGCCGGCGCCCGCCCGCCCGTCAGCTATTTCGGCTATGAAGGCCGGCCGAGCGAGCCGGTGCCGGCGGAAAGCCAGACCCTGCTGGCCACGCCCGACGAGGATGCGGTGGACGCGCTGGAACGGCTGGCCGAGGCGGTGCAGGGCCTGCCCCATTCCCGCCCTGCGGCCAGCCCACCGCCCGTGCCCGCCGCCAGCGCCACCCTGTCGCCCGACGGGATTGTGGAAGAGGTGCTGGCCCGGATGCCGGAAGATGCCATCGTTTCCATCGAAGGCTCGACCCTGGGCGGCCCCTATCTGCGCCAAGCCCACCGGGCGCCGCGCCATCGGGTGATGACCAATACCGGTGGCGCCATAGGCCAGGGCCTGCCCTGCGCGTTGGGTGCCGCCCTGGCCGCACCGGATACGCGGGTGATCGCCCTGCAATCGGACGGCAGCGCCCAATATACGCTGCAGGCCCTATGGACCATGGCGCGGGAAAAGGTGCCCGTCACCATCGTCATCGCTGCCAATCATCGCTACGCCATCCTGCAAACGGAATTGAAGCGGTCGGGTATCCCGCTTGATGCCGAGGTGGTGGCGGGGCTGACCCGGCTGGACCAGCCGGCCGTCGATTGGGTGGCCCTGGCGACCGGTTACGGTGTGCCGGCGGTCAAGGCGGTGACACCGGAAGAATTCGCCGCCGGCCTGAAAAAAGGCTTGGCGACCGATGGTCCCTTTCTGATCCAGGCTGAACTGGACTGACAGCGACCCCCTTCAAAAAGAACGCTTCGGGAGGCGGCTATGGGAGCAGGGTCAAAAAGTCAGGCACGGGTTATTGTTGCAGCCACCGCCATCGGCATCCAGGGAGCGTTGATCAATTGGATGGTCCCCGGCTTCATGGCGCTGTTCGGCCAGCAGGGGGCACTGGACAACCAGGAGGTCGGCTATGTCGCCGCCTGGGAAATCAATGCCATGGCACTGACCATCGGCCTCAGCACCTTTCTGATCCCGCGCATCAACTGGCGGGTGCTGGTGGGGCTGGGTCTGGGGCTGATGGCGGTGGGGAATATCGGTACCGGGTTCAGCCACACGTTCGACAGTATCCTGATTGCGCGTGTGGTGACCGGGGCCGGTGAAGGGATTGCCATCGGCCTTTCCTTCGCCACGCTGGGGCGGACGGCGCTGCCCGACCGCGCCTTTGCCATCTATCTGTTCATCGGCGCGCTGATCAGCGCGTTTTTACTGCTGGTGCTGCCCTGGTTGCAGCAATCGGCAGGATCGTCGCCGCTGTTCATCGCCAATGGCCTGATCAGCGCCCTGGTCGGGGCCTTCCTGGTCTGGCTGCCCGATGGGCATCAGGGTGGATCGGATCATCCGCAAAGGGCCAGCGCACCCATTCATTGGCGGCTGGCACTGGGCGGGCTGGCCGGTTCTTTCCTCTATTTCCTGGCCCAGGGTGCCACCTTCAGCTATCTGGAGAAGATCGGCGATGCCAGCACCATTACGGCCGAACAGATCGGTCTGGCGCTGGCCATGGCCAATCTCAGCGGTGCCGGCGGTGCCGGTGTCGCCGGGCTGCTGCCGCCGCGCTGGGGACGGGGCTGGCCGCTGATCATCAGCGGCGTGCTCTCCGTTATCAGCTTCCTGGCCCTGCGCGGTCAGGTTTCGCTGGGGCTTTTCATTGCGGCGGCCGTGGGCATGACCTTTGCCTGGAACCTGTCGCAGCCCCTGCTCTCCGGCCTGTGCAGTGATGCCGATGCCGATGGACGCATTGTCTGCGCCATGGGATCGATCCAGACGGTGGGCTTTGGCTTCGGACCTGCCGTGGCCGCCCTGCTGCTGACCGGGCATGATTTCTCGCCGGTGCTGTGGACCAGCACCATCACCTTGATCGCCAGTGTGGCTGTGATGCTGGCCGGCATGACGCCGGCAGGCCGCAGCCGCTATCCCGCCACCGGAGAGTTGAAGCCATGAGCAACCCCGCCGTCATCATCACCGGCGGCACGGCCGGCATCGGGCTGGGTGTTGCCCAGGTGCTGTCGCGGGAGGGCTGGCGCGTGGCGCTGGCCAGCCGGCAGCTGGAGGGACATGACGCCGCGCGCGACTGGATCGCCGCCGATCCCACCAACCGCGCCTATGTCGCCACCGATACCCGCGATCAGGCCCGCGTCGACCACATGGTCGCCGAGGTGCTGGAACGGTTCGGGCGGATTGACGGGCTGGTCAATGGTGCTGCCAACCCCAGCCCCATTGCCGGCCGGATTGAGGAGTTGGACCTGTCGCCGCTGCTGGGTGACCTGGATACCAAGGTTGTCGGCTATCTGCGCTGCGCCAAGGCCGTGGTACCGGTGATGAAGCGGCAGGGGGCGGGCAGCATCGTCAATATTGGCGGCCTGACCGGCCGTTCCTCCAACACGCTCAGCGGGTTGCGCAACGCCGCCGTCAGCCATTTCACCAAAACGCTGGCGGACGAGCTGGGGCCGTTCGGCATCCGGGTCAATGCCGTGCATCCCGGTATTGTCGAGACACCGCATCTGCGGGAACTGTTCCAGTCCGAAGCCGACGCCAGGCACTGCACCCCGGCGCAGGTGGAAGCGGACTTCGTGGCGCAAATCCCCTTGCGCCGCGTTATCCATCCCGAAGAACTGGGCCGCGTCATCGGCTTTCTGCTTTCCCCCACGCCGGTGCCCATCACGGGGGAATCCATCGCGGTCGATGCCGGTTACTCCCGCGGGATTTACTTGTGAACGGCTTTCCTGTACGGCGCCGTGCAGGAAAAGAATATGGAAGGCAGGACAGCACCATGCAAAGCACAATAACGGGCGAACGGCCGCGATATCATCTCAGCCTGCGCATCATCCATTGGTGCCGGGCGGCAACCATCCTTGGGATGATCTTTCTCGGCTGGTGGATGGTGTCGCTGGATGATGCGGATGCGGTGAAATTCGACTGGGGTTATCCCTATCACAAGTCGTTCGGCATCCTGGCTTTCCTGCTGGCGCTGATCCAGCTGACCCTGCGCGGCCGGTTCGGCACGCCGGCCCCCTCCCCCCGCATGGGTCGGCTGGAAACCAAGGCGGCCCATGTGGCCCATGTGGCGCTTTATGTGTTGATGATCGCCGTGCCGCTGCTGGGCTATGCCCGGTCCAGCACCTTTCCGGAAAGCGACGGCATCTATTTCTTCGGCCTCTATCTGCCGGAACTGCTGGGCAAAAATAACGCCCTGTCGGATATTTTCAGCCAGATCCACGCCGTGGCGGCCTATAGCCTGCTGGGCCTGATCGCCCTGCATGTGGCCGGCGCCATCAAGCACCGGCTGTTCGATAAAGACCCGCAGGATTCCCTGTCACGGATGCTGTAAGGGTATCATTTTAACCGTGCCGGGGGTTTCAGCACCCCCGGCCCCGGTCAGAATTCGTCACAAAATTCTGAGACCGCCTCGCCTTCATTGAGTGATTGCGACATGAAGTCGACAAAGGCCTTCACCTTGGCCAATACATAATTGCCCTTGGCATAGACCAGATAGAGCGGCAATTTCGTCGTGACATGGCCGTTCAAGACGGCCTCCAGCCGGCCTGCCGCCAAATCCTGCTCAATCAGGAAACGCGGCAGAAAGGCAATGCCCATGCCGGCCAGCAAGGCTTCGCGCGTCACGCGCACGCTGTTGGACACCAGCCGCACACCCTGCAACTGGATCACATGTTCCTGCGACAAGGCCCATTCCCCCGGACGGGACAGGTGGGTTTCCATGATGCAGGCATGGTCCTTGATTTCCGCCGGGGTGCGGGGCACGCCAGCCTTGGCGAAATATTCCCGCGCACCGGCCACCACCATGTCATATTCCCACAGCTTCACCGAATCGAGTGACGAATCGTAAGTATCACCGGTCCAGAAGGCGAGATCGAAATCGCCCTTGATCAGGTCGATCTTGCTGTCCGTCAAATCCAGGTGAAACTTGATCTGCGGGTACATTTCCAGAAATTTCGGGATCATTTCGGTGATCCGGAACAGGGACGCGACAACCGGTGCGCGCACCCGCAAATCACCACGCGGCGTCGCCTGGATGCCGGCCAGCAGGTCGTTGGCCTCTTTCACCTCATCCAGAATGCGAGAACAGCGGCTATAAATTTCCCGCCCAGCGGGCGTCAGCGCAATGCTGCGCGTCGTGCGTTCCAGCAGGCGCAGGCCGATGCGCGCTTCCAGCTGGGAGATCTGGCGGCTGACCGCCGCCTTGGAATAGCCCAGCGCATCGGCCGCCGCCGAGAAGCTGCCCGTGCTGACCACCGCGGCGAACGACATCATGGAGACGGCGTTGGCGATTTCCAGGCGTTCGTCCATCGGCGCTGTTCTCCCCCATTTGTTGGTAAATCGGCCTAATTGCGCACGTATTGTTGCATTTACGCATCTATGCCGGATGCAACAGGGCGCTGTCAACCAATCCGGTGACGCAGCACGCGTCCGAATCACTGTTGCATAAATCTTCCAATCATTCTTCTTCGATATGGATTGTAGCATAAACGAGATTATGATAGCTCTGTGTAAATAAAAAATCAGGGAGAGTTCACTTCAAGTTCTGGGAGAAGGACGGGAGACATGCGTAAGATTTCATTCAAGCCGCCGCAATTGCGCGTGCGGTTGCTGGCAAGTGCTGCCTTGTTGAGCACATTGTCAATTTCGCAGGCATATGCCCAACAGCAGAGCCAAAGCAACGATCTGGAAGAGATTGTGGTCACCGCAGAGAAGCGGAGCTCCACAATTCAACAAACCCCCATCAGCATTACCGCCGTCACCGGCGATCAGTTGCTGAAACAGGGGATCGCCGACGTGGCACGGCTGGCGACACAGACACCGGGCATTTCCATCGCCTCCTCGGGTCCAGGCCGGACCCAGTTCAATATAAGGGGCCTGTCCGGCAATGGCGGTTCCTCGCCAACGGTCGGCTTTTACCTGGATGATGTGCCGGTGACACCGCCCGCCTCGCAGATCGCGGCGGCCGGTAAGGTGCAGATCGATCCCACACTCTATGATCTGGCGCGTGTGGAGGTGCTGCGCGGGCCGCAGGGCACGCTTTATGGTGCCAGTTCGATGGGCGGCACCATCCGGCTGATCACCAATGGGCCGCAGATGAATAATTTCCACGCCAAGGCCCAGGGGGAACTGTCATCCACCAAGGGCGGCGGCACCAATTATTCCGGCAATGTCATGCTGAACATCCCGCTGGTGGATGACAAGCTGGCCGTCCGGCTGGTTGGCACGGACCGTCATAATGACGGGTTCATCGACCGCGTCATCCTGAATAATTTCCCCCTGCCCCAGGGCAATGACCGGGGCAATGTGCTGGCCGCCCCCGTGGCCCGGGTGATCGAGAATGACAATAGCGACCGGCTGCGCGCCTTCCGGGGTACGCTGCTGTTCACGCCCACGGAAAATCTCACCATCGAGCCGGCGATTTTCCACCAGAAGCTGACCACCAGCGGCCTGTCGGCCATCGACATGCCGCCGGGCCGCATGGCGCATTATCAGCCAACCGATGTGAATGAACTCTCATCGCAGCGCTTCGATGCCTATAGTTTGCGCCTGAAATACGATATTGGCGGGGTGTCGCTGCAATCCATCACCTCGGTGCTGCGCCTGGGTTCCTTCATCAAGGAAGACGACGCCGAAAGCCAGTTCTTCGCCTTCGGCCCCCTGGGCAAGACCGGGCTGGCGGCCGACAATTACACCACGGAACGCCATTCATCGCGGCAGATTAATGAGGAGTTCCGCGTTTCCTCCAACTATGATTCACCGCTGCAATGGCTGGCGGGGGCTTATTACAGCAAATATCGGGATGATCTTTATATCCGCAACACGGTGGATGATCTGATCCCGGTCTTCGGTACCAACAATGCCTTTACCGATGAAGAGCGTGATACGCTGAAGCAGAAGGCCCTGTTCGGGGAGGCCAATTACCAGTTCCTGCCGGAATGGAAGCTGACGCTGGGCCTGCGTTACTTCACCTATCGCTTCTCCTACACGCAGAATGCCACCGGTCTGGCGGCCCAGACGGGCCTGTTCTCCGGCACCGCCCGCGACAGCGGGCTGACGCCCAAGGCCACGCTGACCTATACGCCTGACCGGGACCTGCTGGTCTATGCGACGGCATCGGAGGGCTTCCGGCCAGGCGGCCCCAACCTGCCCATTCCCACCAGCGGGGCCATCGATTGTACCAATTCCTTCAAGGAACTGGGTCTGAAAGGGCAGCCCCCCACCTTCGGCCCCGACCGGGTGTGGAACTATGAGCTGGGGCAGAAGGCCAAGCTGTTCGATGGTAAGGTGACCTTCAACAGCGCGCTGTATTACATTGACTGGACCGACATCCAGCAACAGACGACCCTGTCCTGCGGCTATAATTTCACCGCCAATTCCGGCCGCGCCTATTCCAAGGGGGCGGAGGCCGAAATGTCCGCCCGGTTGGGCTGGGGTTTCACCCTGCAACAATCGGTGGGCTATACCCGCTCCGCCCTGACAAGGATCAGCCTGCCGGGCAATTCACCCCTGGACCAGCAATTGCCCGACGTGCCGCGCTGGACCGCCACCACCGCATTGGAATATGCCGATGATATCAGTGATGATTTGTCGCTGAGCGCCCGCGTCTCCAACCGTTACATCGGTGGCCAGTATAATTACAGCGCGGTGCCGGCCAGCCTGACCCGCAAACCGTCCTATGACATTCTGGACGCCCGCATTTCCGTGTCGGGGGACAGTTGGACGGCCTCGCTTTTTGTCGACAACATCACCAATCGGCGCGCCATTGTTGGGATCAACCGCTCCCAGGCGCAGAATAATCCCTATTTCGCCCGCGCCTTCATCAACCGGCCGCGAACCTTCGGCCTGTCGATCGAAACTGAGTTTTAAGGAAGCAACAAGCCCGGCCCTGCTTCGGGTGGCAGGGCCGGACCTGTGCGAACAGAAAAATATCTGGGAGATGCATCATGTCGGTTTCACAGATGGCCCGTCGGGATCACCCGACGGCGGAAGAGCTGGTGGCGCACGCCGCCGCCATGATCCCCGTCCTGCGCAGCCGGGAGGCGGCGACGCTGAAGGCCGGTCAGGTATCGGCGGAAACAATCCACGAATTGCAGGAAGCGGGCTTTTTCCGCGTGCTGCAGCCCAAACGCTATGGCGGCTATGAAATGTCGCCGCTCACCTATGGTCGCATCGCCCGCACCCTGGCGGAAGGCTGCATGAGCACGGCCTGGGTCTATGCCGTGGTGGCCGTGCATAATTGGGAACTGGCCCTGTTCGATGACCGTGCCGCACAGGAAGTCTGGGGCAGCGACGATAATGTGCGCATCTGTTCCTCCTATATGCCCGTCGGGCGGGTGACGCGGGTAGAAGGCGGCTATCGGCTCAGTGGTCGCTGGGGCTTTTCCAGCGGTTCGGGCCATTGCGACTGGGTGATCCTGGGCGCCAATATTCCGTCCGAAACACCGGGCGCCCCGCCCGAACCCCGCAATTTCCTGTTGCCGCGCGCCGATTATCAGGTGCTGGACAATTGGGATGTGATGGGGCTGCAGGGTACCGGCAGCAATGACATTCTGGTGGAGAACGCCTTCGTGCCGGAATATCGCACGGTGCGGGACCAGGATCTGTTTGACATGCGCTGCCCCGGCCATGCGGTCAATACGGCGCCGCTGTACAAAATCCCCTTCGCGCAGATTTTCAACCGCACCGTTTCCAGCACCTCCCTGGGTACGCTGAAACATGCGTTGGAAGCCTTTATCGAGGCCACCCGATCACGACGGACCACCTATACCGGTGAACGGCTGGCCCGCGACACCTCTGTACAGTTCACCATTTCCGAGGTGGAGCGCATCCTGGATGAACAGGTGCTGGTGATCGAACGCGATCTGACCGAGCTGCTGGACCGGGCGGTGGCCAATGACTGGCCGCTGGAACGCCGCGCCGCCCTGGCCGCTGCCACCACGGCGACGGTCAGCCGCTGCGTGCGCGGCATTGATCTGCTGATGGAATTCAGCGGGGCCAAGGCGCTGTTCCGGGGCAACCCGATCCGCCAGGCTTTCCTGGATATCCACAGCGCCCGTGCGCATGTCGCCAACAACCCCTACCCCTATGGGCGCAATCGCGGGGCGATGCTGCTGGGCATCGAAAATGACAATCAGGATATCTGAAAGCCAGGGGAGCATCGGCGCATGAGTGAAATCGCCACCCCATCCGCCAGCGCCGGCGCAATGCCGGCGCTGGCGGATGAATTCCGCCTGGCCATGCGGCGGCTGGCCGGCGGGGTCTGCATCATCACCGGGCTGGCCGACGGGGCAAGGCTGGGCATTACCGCCACGGCCGTCTGTTCCCTGTCGGCCGATCCGCCGTCCCTGCTGGTCTGCATCAACCAGCGTTCATCCTTATGCGCGGCCCTGGCGCCCGGTCGGACCTTCTGTATCAATGTGCTGAATGGGGATCAGGCGGACATCGCCAGCACCTTTGGCAGCAGCCGCGCCCAGGCGGAACGTTTTCTGGGCAATGACTGGCGCTGCTTTGATGATGGCATCCCCTATCTGCCGGATGCGCAATGCAGCATCCGCTGCTGCGTCGACGGCATGATCGATTACGGATCGCACCGGATTTTTATCGGCAAGGCCGGAGCGATCCGCATCAGCGATCCGTTTCACCCGCTGGTTTATGGCAATGGCGCCTATCACCATCTGCATCCGGTCACCTGATCAGGGGGAGGACGATGTTTTGCTGTTGAATGTCAGCGCTACGTCGTCCCGCCCTTTTCAAATCTCATAACTATCTCCCTTGATCGTGACCGATCCTGGGAGATTTTGTGTTCCCTCAGTCGCCGGGCGGGCGCATCCGCGCCCTTGGCTTGCGCGGGCATGGGCCCGCGGGCCGGCGGTCGCCGGCCTCCAATCCGCCAAGGGTCAAACCCTCGGCGGATTGGCATCACTTCGCCGCCTTTGGCAAGGTGGCCGGGATCGAATACCAGAAGCTGATATGGCAGGCCTCGCACGCCTCATCCAGGTGCCCACCGGCAACCACCAGAGCCTGCACATCCTGCTTGTCGATGGCGGCCAGCGCCTGCAGCGTCGTCTGCCGCACCCCTTCGGTGAAGCCGATGAAGGCCGGCCGGTTTTCCTTGATCATGGCTTCAATCTGCGCCGGCGGATGTTCACCGAAATGCGCTTCGGCCCCCGGCGCTGCCACCCGCCGACCTTCGATCAACAGCAGGTTCATCGCTTCCAGCAGCATCATGGCGTGGGCGCGCACCGCTTGCCATTCCTCTGGCGTGCGCGGCTGGCGCTTCTCAACCCCCGCCTCATTGCTGATGACGGCCACGGCATCCCACACCCCATCGGCGGCGGGATCAACCATATGTTCCATCAATTCATGGATAGTGGCATGGGCTTGAAAGGCCGGGGCGTCGGCTTTGGGGGCGGCGGCATCCGCTGACTGCCACCGGTCAACTCCGTACAACACACCACTGCCCATGACCAGTGCCAGCACCGCCCAGAGCGGCCGCTGGCGAAAGCGGCGGGCTGGTGACAGACGGTTCGTGCGGGTTTTCCCCCTGCTTCGCAAGCCGAATTTCATGAGCGCGCACCCCCTCCGGATAGAAGGCCATCATCACCGCGCCGCACCAGCCGTGCGGCACCCTCTGCTGCTGTCATGTCGGGTTTCTCCACAAGGTCGGCCCGATCTTGCCGATCAATGGCGGGGGCCGACCACGCCATTCTATCCGCTCATCAGGGGCTTCATGGCCGGATAACGGTCATGAAACCGTTGCACAGCCCCGTAACAGAATAAAAATGGGGGAAGGCCGCACCCACGCGGCCTCCCCCCTGGTAGCAGCATCAGAACTCCACCTTATACTGCACACCGATCTGCAACGGACGGCTGACAGCGCCCACCGGCAGGTAACGGAAGCCACCACCCGACAACATCTCCCGCCGCAGGAACGCGGACGGGTAGAGGTTGCCGAAATTCAGCCGTTTATCCAGCAGGTTCTTGCCATAGAGGGAGAGGGTGGCATTGTCGAAGCGCAGGCCGATACTGGCATTGACCAGATTGAAGGCCGGGCGGTTCAGAAAACCGTTCCCGTCCAGGTTCGGCACCGGCACCGTGCCGGTGTAACTATAGTCAGCCGACATGAACAGGTCGGTCTCTGTGCTGACCGGCGTTTCGTAATAGCCGGAGACGGTGCCCGTCCAGCGCGGCACCTGCGCCAGCCGTGAACCCGGTGCCAACGGCACCAGCCCCGGATCTTGCAGCACCGCATCTGTGTACCCAAGCCCCACCTGCAAGGTGAACGGGATACCGGTGAAGGGACGCCCCGACACTTCCAGCTCACCGCCCCGGATGCGTGCCTTGCCGGCATTGGTGGTGAAACTGAGAGAGCAGCCCGGCAGCGGCACCGCCTGCTGCACGTCGGTCCAGTCAATCTGGAAGGCTGCCGCCGAGACATTCAGCCGCCCGCCGGCCACCCGATCCTTGGCCCCGACCTCATAGCTCCACACCGTGTCGGGGCTATAGCGCTGGGACTGGGACTGGCTGACGCCGATGGCCGCCAGATCATTGGCGCAGAAGGTGGGCAGCGGCGCCTGCGCCCCGCCAACGCGGAAGCCCTTGGAGGCCGAAGCGTAGACCGTGCCCTCGTCCGTCATCTTGTAGGAGATGACCGCCTTGGGCACGAAGCCGGCCTGGAAATTTTTCAGTTCCGGCACAAAGGCCCCTTCGGGCGGGTTGACCATGCCGGTGCTGAGATTTTCTTCCACCCGCTGGGTGATCCAGTAATGCCGCAGCCCCAAGGTCAGCGTCAGCTTCGGCACAATGTCGTAGTACAACTCACCAAAGACAGCGACATTGTCTTCATGCTTGGGAATGGTGACTTCGTTCTGATAATCCTGCGGAAAGCCCGCCTTGAGCAGTTCCGGCACCCGGATGGCCGGCTGGCGGAAGGTCTGATCCTTGCGCTGATAGAAAAAGCCGGCCACGCCCGACAGGTTGGGCAACAGCGTGCCATCGTCAAAGGAAATGCGGCTTTCGTGGGTATAGCGCTCTTCCTTGTTGATGCTGATGACGTAAAGGGCGGGGTTGCCCAGATCAGCACCCAGTTCACGCTTGAAATACTGGTTGGTGCCCTCCGTCCCATCCTCCAGCTCCTGCACCTTGCGGGCAAAGACGCTGGTGGAGGAGGTGACGGCAAAGCCCTCCCCCTCATAATTCAGCACCACGGAACCAATGCCCCAGCGGTTGCGGGAATATTCCTGCACATCATGGTCACGGTTGAGGGTGTAGGATACCGGTTTGAAACCCGGCAGCGGCAGATAGGCGGCCGGGAAACCGTGCAGCTTGGAGATCTCGCCCATCCCGGTGACGGTGGCTTCCAGCTTCTCCGTCAGGGCGGCGCGCAGGGTGACCGTGCCCGACAGGCTGTCATTGCGCCCCTGCCCGTCCTTGACGAACGGCTGGCCATTGGCGTCGGGAAAGGCGCGCTTGATGAAGCCGGATTCCCGCTGGGCGTTCAGCGCGACATTCAGCGCCAGCTTATCGGGCGTCAGCACCACATTGGTCAGCGCATTGACGCCGGCATCGGGCCCGCCGCCATTGGTGCCGCCAACCTGTACCTGTGCCGAGGAATGCTGGTCAGACAAGGACGGCTTCTTGGTGATGAAGCGCACATTGCCGCCCATGGAACTGGCACCGAACAGGGTGCCCTGCGGCCCCTTCAACACCTCAATCCGGTCCAGGCCCAGCGCCTGCGGGCTGACTGTCGAGGGGACGGGCGTGTCATTCATATAATAGGCGGTGGTCTCAGCCCCGACCACGCCACGGATCGTTGTCTGACGCCCGCCGCTGAAACCGACCGAAGAGACATCCGACCCCTGACCATATTGGAAGGTCAGATTGGGGATCTTCGTCGCATAGTCGGTGAAACTCTGGATATTCTGCTTCTCCAGAAAGTCAGACGAAAAGGCGGTGATGGAAACCGGCACATCCGTCAGTTTTTCATCCCGCCGGCGGGCGGAGACAACGATTTCCTCCAGCATCCCGCCCGTTTCTGCAGATGCCGTGGCGGTGGACGCTTTCTGCTGGGCAGAAGCGGGGTTGCTGCCCAGCCCCGCCAGGGCCAGCCCCACCGCCAGCGCGTAACGGGAGACCTGTTTTCCAGCCATCAGATGATACCCGTTATTGTTCAAGAGCCTGACCATAGCCCCTCCTTATGTGACGTCCCTGTCCGTGGATATTGCGGGCACCTGGCAATACGCAGCGGATACCGCCCCCACCTGCCGCCTGGCAGGATGGTGACGGCCCGGAAGAAGCCGCGATGTCAGTGTGCGCCTGTTCAAACCCGATGCGCCGTGGCGGCGCTGTTGTTTCCACCAACATACTTGCATCTGACGCTGAGGCAAGATATTTTATGCCTATAACAATTTTTCGTGGGAAGGTTTTCCGCCCCGGCTCTGTTGCCGCCCTTTGACGGGCGTCCTGGCCGGGACTGGCCCCCTTCTTTCCGTCGTTCGCCAGGACGGGCATCCCCTTGTGCGGGCTGCCACCACCCCTGAATCCAGGACTGCACCATCGCCATGAGCAATCCCGTTTCCGGTACTGAACCCCCCAACCGGCTGTTGGCCGGAATGCTGGGAACGAACGACATTATTTTCATGATCCTGGCCTGTGCCGCGCCGATGGGCGTGCTGGCGGGGATCATTCCGCTGGCCTTCGCCTTCGGCAACGGCGCCGGGATGCCGGGGACGCAGTTGGGCATCTGCGCCGTGATGCTGCTGTTCGCCGTGGGTTATGTGCGGATGATGCCGCATGTGAAAAATGCCGGTGCCTTTTATGCCTATATCGCCGTCAGCCTGAACAAAGAGACGGGGATTGCCGCCGCCTATACGGCGGTGGTGGCCTATATCTGCGCCGGCACCTCCACCCTGGGTGCCATGGCCTTTTTTGCCTCGGACTTTCTGCACAGCATGTTCGGCATCAGCAGCCGCTGGGAAATCTGGGCCGCCATTGCCATGGTGGCCATCACTTGGCTCGGCTATCGCAAGATCACAATGGCCGCCAAGGTGCTGACGGTGGCCTTGCTGCTGGAAGTGGGGCTGATCCTGCTGATCGACGTGCTGATCCTTTATGACCGGGGCTTTGCCGGGCTGGATTTCAGCAGCTTCACGCCTTCCACCATCTTCGCCCCCGGCCTGGGCATCGGGGTGATCTACGCCATCAACGGCTGTATCGGGTTTGAAGCGACGGCGATCTATCAGGAAGAGGCGAAGAACCGCAAGGTCACCATCCCCCGCGCCACCTATGGCGCGGTGCTGGTGCTGGGCAGCTTCTATGTGCTGTCCTCCTGGTGTCTGGTGCTGGCGGCCACGCCGGAAAAGATTCAGGCCGTGGCGGCGGCCGATCCCGGCCGCCTCGTCTCTGGCATCGCGGCCCAGCATCTGGGGGAATTCGGGCGCAATGCGCTGAACCTGCTGACCGTCACCAGCCTGTTCGCCGCCGCCCTGGGCTTTTTCAACAATATCACTCGCTATATGTACGCCCTGTCACGCGACGGGCTGTTGCCGGCCCCGCTGGGCCGGGCGCATCCGGTGCATGGTTCGCCCTATATGGCCTGCATCCTGTTGACCGTGATCTTTTCCGCCATTGTCGGGGTGTTTGCCCTGGCGGGGCTGGACCCGCTGCTGAACCTCGCCACCAGCCTTTCTTCCATGGGGGCGGTTGGGCTGGAGATTTTGCTGACGGTGACGTCCCTGTCCATCCCGGTCTATTTCGCCCGTCGCCATGAATATTCGCTGGGCAAGACCTTGTCGCCCCTGATCGGCGGCCTGCTGATTGCGGTGGCAACCTATCTGTCGCTGGAAAACTATTCCGCACTGACCGGCACCAATCTGGCGGCCGTCAACCGGTTGCCGTTCCTGTTCGTGGCGGTGGCCATCATCGGCCTGGCCCACGGCACCTATTTGCGCAAATTCCGCCCGGCCACCTATCGCCGGGTCGGCTCAACCCAGGTCGAGGAAGGCCGCAGCGCCGACACGGCGGTGGGCGATACGGCCCGGACAGCAACAGCCTGATGCAAACCCCGCCGGCAGGGCCAAAGGGCCCGGGCGGGGCGGCCAATGAACATTGTGGAGTGAGAGATGACCCAATCCGCCCAAAACCGCGCGCCCGATGGCCCTGCGGCACCCCATCCCCTGCCGCGGCTGCCCCGTGGCCTGCCGCTGATCGACGGGCAATTAGTGGAACCGCTGCGGCCGGACCGCATGGTCGATACGATCGACCCGTCCACCGGCCGGGTGATCACCCAGCTTCACGCCTGCACCATTGACGATGTCGACCGCGCGGTACAGGCGGCACATCGGTGTTTTGAAAGCCGGGAATGGCGCACCATGCGGCCGCTGGATCGCGGCCGCCTGCTGGAACGGCTGGCCCTGCTGGTGGAGGAACACCGGGAGGAACTGGCCCGGCTGGAGGCGCTGGACAGCGGCAAGCTGCTCAACGTCACCCGCGCCATCGACCTGCAATTCACCATTGACGGGCTGCGTTATTACGCCGGCTGGGCCTCCAAAATCGCCGGGGAATATGTCAGCCATTCGCCATTGGTGCCGGAGGATGCGGTTTACCGTGCCTATACCCAGCGCCGGCCGGTCGGCGTGGTCGCCGGTATCACGCCCTGGAACTTCCCCATTGGCCAGGCGATCCAGAAGATCGCACCGGCCATCGCCTTTGGCTGCACCGTGGTGCTGAAACCGGCGCTGGAAACCTCGCTGACGGCGCTGCGCCTGGGGGAATTGATCCTGGAAGCCGGGTTCCCTGCCGGTGCCGTGAATATCATCACCGGCCACGGGCCGGAAATCGGCACGGCCCTGGTCAACCACCCGCTGGTGCGCAAGATCGCCTTTACCGGCTCCACCGTCACCGGACAGAATATCCTGGCCTCGGCCGCCCAGACCATGAAGCGGGTCACGCTGGAACTGGGGGGCAAGTCGCCGGCCATCATTCTGGCCGATGCCGATCTGGACCGGGCCATTCCGGGGGCAGCGGCGGCCATCTTCGCCAATTCCGGGCAGATTTGCACCGCCGGTTCCCGCCTGCTGATCGAGGCACCGATCTATGACAAGGTGATGGAAGGGGTGTGCGACATCGCCCGCAACCTGAAACTGGGCTCCGCCTTCGATCCCGCCACCCAGATGGGGCCGCTGATTTCCGCCCGCCACCGCAGCCGGGTGGCCGCCATGGTGGAAGCCGGGTTGGCCGAAGGGGCCAGTGCCGTGGCAGGCGGCTGCCCAGGGGAAGGGGATGGCTGGTTCTACAAGCCCACCGTGCTGGCCGGTGTCTCATCCCAGATGTCGGTGATGCAGGAGGAGATTTTTGGCCCCGTCGTCTGCGCCGTGCGGGTGGATGATGCGGCCGATATCGTGCGCATGGCCAATGACACGCCCTTTGGGCTGGCCGCCAGCATCTGGACGCGCGACCTGGACCGCGCGCATCTATTGGCTGAGCGGATCGATGCCGGCACGGTTTGGCTGAACACTCATAATGTGCTGGATCTGGCCATGCCCTTCGGCGGGCACAAGCTGTCCGGCCTGGGGCATGAATTCGGCAACGAGGCGATGAAATCCTTCACCGAGCCGAAGGCCGTCTGTATGCGGCTGGAAGCGCGCGGGCTGGTCTGAAGCATAGATGTTAAGTTAGTTACTTGCCCCTTCCGTGCCTCCCCCGCGAAAGCGGGGGTCCAGGGGCCAAGAGCGCCCACCATTGTTCTTGTGGCCCCTGGGTCCCCGCTTTCGCGGGGAAGGCACGGGAGAAACTCAGCGCATAGGGGCACAGGCGGCGTTGGCAATAGGGGCGGCAGACAGGCCGTCCCTTCCCTGTCAGAACCGGTCCAGCCGATAAGGCGTCGGGTCGAGCGAGGGCGGCGCACCCGTCGCCAGATCGGCCGCCAATTGCCCAGCGGCCGGGCCGATGCCGAACCCGTGACCGGAAAAGCCCGATGCCAGCACCAGCCCCGGTATCTTTGCCACCGGGCTGATCACCGGCAGGGAATCCGGCGTCACATCGATCATCCCACCCCAGGCCTGGGCCACCTGCGCCTGCTTGAAGGTCGGCCATGCGGCCACCAGATTGCGCATCGCCTCGTCATTCAGGCCCTGATTGACCGGCGGGTCCATGGTGCGGACGCGCTCAAACGGGGACAGGTCAGAGGCACCCCAACGCCGGGGCAGTGCCAGATCGTCCCGGAATTCCCGGCCCAGCGCCACCCGCAAATTGCGCCACTGCGCCAGCAGCGTGGAGAGATAGCGCGGGCCGATCAGCAGATGGTCCAGCGTCAAGGGCGCGAACAGGGCGCCCCGCTGGGTGATGGTGTAGCCCCCATCATGGCGCTTGCGGAAGGAGAAATCCGGCGCGCCAACGGCGATGTCGCACGGCCCCTCCATCGGTGCCGTGCGCAGGACGGAGGCCACCAGCGGCAGGGTCAGCAGGCTGACGCCGAGATTGCCCAGGAAGCGCCGCGACCAGACACCGCCGGCCAGAATGACCTGCCCGCAGCGGATTTCCCCCCGTTCCGTCACCACACCGCTGACAGCCCCGGCGCTCAGGGACAGGGTGCGCACGGCGCAATTTTCAACGATCACCGCCCCTTTCGCCAGGGCCGCCTTGGCAATGGCGCTGGCGGCCAGGGTTGGCTCCGCCCGTCCGTCGGACGGGGTATGGATGCCGCCAACCCAGGTGCCCACCCCGCCCGGCACCAGGGAGGCGATCTGGCGCGGGCTCAACAGGCGGCTGTCCAGCCCGGCCCCCGCAACAGAGGCCAGCCAGGCCTCATGCTTGGTCATTTCGGCATCGGTGCGGGCGATATAAAGGATGCCGGCCTGCCGGAAGCCGCAATCATGGCCAATCCGCGCGGGCATTTCCGCCCAGAGCCGATCGGCCATCTGGGCCATTGGCAAATCCGGCACCGACCGCAGCATCTTGCGGACCCAGCCGAGATTGCGGGACGATTGCTCCCCCGCAATGCGGCCTTTTTCCAGCACCACCACCGGGATGCCGCGCTCCGCCAGAGTCAGGGCGGCGGACAGCCCGATAATGCCGCCCCCGATGATGACGACGCTGGTGGCCGCTGGAAAGCCGGGGGAGGTTTCAACAGGCGTGATGTCAGGTGCCGCCATTTCGGGTGCCAATCTTGTGTTTCTTGAAACCGGAAAACGCCCCCCTTTTCGTGAAAAGGGGCGTGCGCCTTACAGGGAAATCAGCAGTTCCTTGACCGCGGCTTTTGAGGCACCGCGCCAGGCGGTGACCTCGATCTCCACCTTGTAATATTGGGCGCCCAAGGGCGGGCAGGTCATGGTCAAGGTGGGGTTGATGCCGCGCATCCGCTCGCCATAGGCAGTCATCACCGTTTCAACATCGTCCGGAAACTGCACGAAGACGCGGGCCGCCACCACATCGGCCAGCACCGCCCCCACCGAGGCCAATGCCCCCTCAATATTGTTGAGCGCCTGATGCAACTGCTCCACCGGGTCCGCCGATAATTCCTTGGTGCGGGGATTGCGGCCGGCCGTGTTGGAGACGAAAATCAGATCATTGACGGCGACAAGGCGGGAGTAGCTGCCATGTTCCTCGAACTTGTTGCCGGTCTTTACCTTGATGATATCGGTCATTTTTCTCTCTCAGACGGGTATTGAATATTGGGGAACGACAGCCTCAGCGCAGGGCGGGCACGTCCCACAGGTTCAGCTTCACGCCGATATTGTTGGCCAGGGCGTTGCGATAGACCTGCGTGCCCCAGGCAACGTCTTCCACCGCCATGCCGCCGACCGACAGGATGATGATTTCATCATCATTGCGGCGGCCCGGCGCATCGCCGGCCGCGATGCGGCCCAGATCTTCCAACTGGTTACGGTCGATCCGGCCTTCATCGACCAAATCGAAGAAGCGCACACCCACGGCCGGGATGATCTTGTGCACCGGCTTGGGGTGTTCGGCCTGATAGGTTTCGTAAATGCCCGTGAAATCCAGCACCTTGCGGATTTCCGGCGCTTCCATGCCTGCATCGATGTTGCAAGGCGCCGGCATGGCCAGAAAGGTGCCAGGACGCACCCATTCCCGCTTCACCGTCGGATAGATCGACGGGTCACCGGTGGCGACGGAAGCGCAGAACGTGACGATATCGCAATCGCGCACCACCTGTTCATCCGTCTCCACCACCTGCACATTGGTGATTTGCGGATAGGTCTGGGCCATCCAGGCGCGGAAGGCGTCGACATTCTGCTGCCCCCGCCCCTTCAGCTTCACCGTATCGATGCCGGGGCAAGCGGCCATGAAGGCGGCCAGCGAGGTGCGGGCCATCACGCCCGGCCCCAGAATGCCGACAACCCGGCTGTCCTTGCGCGCCAGATGCCGCGCCCCCACCCCCGGTACTGCGCCGGTTCGATAGGCCGACAGCAGGTTGGCCGACATCAGCGCCAGCGGCGCACCCGTATCGGCATCATTCAGGATGAACATCAGGATGGAACGCGGCAGGCCCTTGGTACGGTTTTCAATGTTGGAGCCGTACCATTTCATGCCCGCCGTGTGGAAATTCCCGCCCAGATAGGCCGGCATGGCCATGAAACGCCGGTCGGCCGTCTGCTTGGGCATGTTGGGAAAGGGTGATTCTTCCGGGAAGATCACGATGGCGCCGTGGGAATTGCTGTCCGGCCCCGCCATGCGGTAATCACCGGCGTGCAGCAGGCGGAACATCTCCTCCATCGTGTCGACGCAGGCCGCCATATCGGTCACGCCGGCCCGGATCATGTCCGGCTCGGAAAGGTAGATGAAATCGATCTTGGGCAGGGTGCTCATGGGTCCAACCTGATAGGGAACATGGGTGCAGCGGCGGCCCGGCGCGCCGACGGCGCGCAGGCACGGGGGGCAACAATCCTGTGCGGACGAACAGCAGTTTCGTCCGCGCATGGTTGTGTGTAAATTGCAGGTCGGGACCACTGCTTTGCAGAATCGGTCAGGAAAGGTCTTGCGTCGAATGCCGAAAAGCCGAGCATCGTCGGAGCCGGAACATCATAACACCGGCACCCCGCCCACCATCCGGGCACTGTTTCTCACTGCCCTGCTGAATGTGCTGTCCGATATGGATGGGCGCATTGATCCGTTGCTGCGTGAGCATGGGTTTTTCCTGTCCCAGCTTGATACGCCCTATGAGCGGGTGCCGCTGCACCGCTATGTGGCGCTGCTGGAACATGCGGCCGCCAAGCTGGATCGGCCTGATCTGGGGCTGGAAATGGGGCTTTCCTTCGGGCTGGCCGATCTGGGGCCGTTTTATGCGCTGTTGCGCGCCTCTGGCACCCTGCGGGGGGCGCTGGATTATCTGGCCACCTTCCAGTCGCGTTTGCAAAGCCGCACCCTGTTCGACAGCCATATCGGCCCGGACTGCACCACCTATGCCTATCGGATTGAGGATGCGGATATCTGGCCCCGGCGCCAGGATGCGGAATTTGCCATTTCCGGCCACGCCCATCTGATCCGCCAATTGACCAACAGCCGCTGGGCGCCGGTATCGGTGCAGTTCGAACATGCCATCACCGGACGGGAGGAGGCGTTGGCCCGTTTCTTCCGTGCCCCGGTGAGCGGCAGCCAGGTGGCCAACGGGCTGACCATCCGCAATGAGGATCTCGACCGGCCCTTCGCCAGCGCCATTCCATCGGAAGACCAGAAGCTGAAGAGCATCCTGGAATGGCACCTGCTGGACCTGATGGGGCCGGACAGCAAACCGGCGGAAGGGCTGGCCGCCTTGACCAAGGATATCATCAGCCGCCGGCTGGGCCGTACCCATGTCGATTGCGCCGCCGCGGCGGCGGAGCTGAAACTCTCCGAACGGTCCCTGCGCCGGCGCCTGATGGAGGAAGGAACCTCCTTCCGGCTGCTGTTGCAGGAGGCGCGGCAGGAGCGGGCCCGGCTGATCCTGGGCAGCCCCGACCTGCCGCTGTCGGTGGCGGCCGAACAGTTGGGCTATTCCGACACTGCCACCTTTTCCCGCGCCTTCAAGGATTGGACCGGAATGCCGCCCGGCCGCTATTCCCGCAATTCACGATAGGCGGATGCCCCGGACGGGCAGCAGAATTTTTCGACCATTCGTTACGTATGCCAAACATTTTCTGAACAAATACAACCCTTCCTGCTAGGTTGGGAGACAAGGGTATTCGGCCCGCCGCCTCTGCTTTTTCAGAGGGCAGCCGCAGCGTCAAAAACCTGCTGCGGACAGCACAGCCCCTTGGGGCGGCCGGACATAAAAAAAGCCGAATGAAGAATAGACGGAGCAGGAAGGCATGAATCCCCCGCAGTCAGACGAGGTGTCCGCGTCGGCGGACAGCTTCGCGGAAGAGGTGATCAAGGTCCGGGCCGAGTTGACAAACGCACGCTCGGCCACGTTGTTGCAACTTTTCAACTTTCTGGTGGAACGATCCCAGGACGAACGCGCCCCGAAAGAAATTGAAATCGCGCTGGCCGTGTTCGGCCGCGACGGGGCGGGTGATACGGCCGCGTCGCTGGATTCCGGGGTGCGGGTCTATGTGCACCGGCTGCGCAAACGGTTGGGCGATTTCTATGCCGGGAAGACCGGTGCGAAACTGGAAATCCCCAAGGGCGAATACCGGATCATCCTGGTGACGCCGGCCGAGGCGGTGCCGTTTGAACAGCCCACCGAAGAACCGGCACCACCCCCGGTCCCGCAGAGGGCCGCGACCCTTTCCTTTGCCAGCCTGCTCGCCATCCTGCTGGTGCTGATATCCGGCAGCTTCGGGCTCTGGCTGCTCTGGTCCAGCGTGCGGGTGGAACCGCTGGGCCATAAATTGCGGGCCACCGCCTTCTGGCAGCCCTTGGGCACTGGCCCGGCCCATGTGGTTGTCGGCGACACATTTCTGATCGGCGAAACGGAGGATCAGCGCGATATCCAGCGCATGGTGCTGGAGCCGGGCATCCGGTCGCGGGAAAATCTGGGCAGCTATCTGCAAACCCATCCAGAGGCATTCTACCGGCTGTATGATCTGGACCTGAATTTTGCACCGGTCGGCACGACGGTGGCCGCCTGGGATGTGCAAAATGCCATTGGGCGTTTCCGCGCCAACAGCAGCGGCCATGTACCACTGATCCCGGCCTCCAAACTGGGGGCGGAGATGCTGGACAATGCGAACATCATCTATGTCGGGCGTTTCGCCAACCTGGGCCGTGTGGCCCCGCTGCTGGCGCAGATATCCGGTATCCAGCCGGGGGAGGCCTATAATGTCCTGACGGACCTTCCTTCCGGCAAGCGGTTCGTCGCCACGATTGACCCCGGCCAGCCGGGCGGGCAGGTCGATTATGGCTATATTGCCAGCCTGGTGACGCCGCTGGGCCAGCGCATCTTCATCGTTGCCGGCATTGGAGACACGGCGGTGCGCAACATGGCGGCCCTGGTCGGCAATCCCGAACAATTGCGCAGCCTGGAGGCTGATGCCGGCATCCATGGCAATTATGAAGCGCTGTTTGAGATCAAGGCCACCGGCGATCTGGCGCTGAGCCGGAGCAGCCTGCTGGTCCGGTCGATCCGCTGACGAGAAAAAGCATCGTCGAAAGGGGCTTTTTTGGCGTCGCTGCCGGGTTGACCGGCAGCAAGCCGCTTGGCTATTTTGCCAATTTGCTTTAAACATAAACTATCCACCGGGGAGAGGCCGGACGGATCAACCTGTCTGGTTCCTGGCGCTTGGGCTGGCACCGGATGCTGGTCCATGCCGAACCTTCCCCACGCCACCAGTCACCAACAAGAATACGCATGACAGCCGAAACCGAGATTTTTGATGAGCGCCCGCCGGTGGGTGCAGGTTCGATGGAGCTGCGGATGTGGATCCGCCTGCTCACCTGCGCCAAGGTGGGGGAAAAGCGGCTGCGTCGCAATTTTGAGGAGCAGTTTGACACCACCCTGCCCCGCTTCGATGTGATGGCCGCACTCTACCGTGCACCGGAGGGGCTGAGCATGAGCGCGCTGTCGCGCGCGCTGCTGGTCTCCAACGGCAATGTCACTTCCATCGTGCGCCAGCTTCAGGCCCAGGGCCTGCTGCAATCGGTGACCGACCCGCGGGATGCCCGGTCGGCCATCGTCTCCCTGACCAAGGCCGGCCGGGCCCATTTCGTAACCTTGGCCGAAGCCCACCATCAATGGATTGCGGAGACATTCCGCGATTTTCCCCCTGAACGGATGGAAGTCCTGCTGGAGCTTTTGACGGAGCTTCGGGCACTGCTGTCCAGAGGAACATGACATGCCCTTTGAAACCACCACCCAGGTCCGCTTCTCCCAGGTGGACCCGGCCGGGATTGTCTTCTACCCGCGCTATTTTGAAATGCTGAATGCCGCCGTGGAGGATTGGTGCGCCCAGGCGCTGGGCCATGATTTCAAAAGCCTGCATATTGACCGCCATATCGGCGTGCCCACGGTAAAGCTGGAAACGGAATTCCTCTCCCCCAGCGAGTTGGGCGATTTGCTGACCATCGCCATTTCCACGCGCGATATCGGCCGCACCAGTTGCCATCTGCATATTGTGTTCAGCGGCGATGACCGGGTGAGATTGCGCGCCAATGTCGTGCTGGTCTGCATGGACCTGCAAACCCGCCGCGCCATCCCCTGGCCGGTGGAAATGCGCGCCCGCATGAATGCCGGGCTGTTGCCGGCGGCGTGATTGCCAACGATAAGGCCCTGGTGATCGGTTTTGATCACCAGGGCCGTTGGAACAGATAAAGACGAATAGCAATAGTAGAGAAGTTTTTGCATAAATATGAAAGTAAAAATCTGTATATTTTTATGTCATTTCAATGAATTTAACAGATCTATCTCAAAAACCATCACCCATGCTGCGGCCGGGGTCCAGAATCACAGGCGCTTCGCTCTATGAACTGGACCCCGGCCGCAGCATGGGTGACGGTGAGAATGCGGCGATGTTTTGATAATAAACAGAAACTTGTAAAGGCATCCCCTCAGAAGAACGTCTCCAGCGTGAAGCCGATCCAGCGGCCCAGATAGATTACGGTCAGCCACAAGGTGATGGACAGCACGCCGGCGGTGCGGGCGGCGTTGGGTGGCGGGATCGTCACATCCCAATCGGCGATGCGGCGATAAATCGTGGCATGGAAGATCATCATATTGATGCCCGCCGCCGCGATCACCACCATCTTCCACAGGAATTGGGCATTGTTCATATAGGCCGGGGCATTGGCCACGAACATCAGCAGCCCGGTCACCACAGCCAGCGCAAAGGCACCCCAGGTGAAGGGCAGCAATTCGGTGATCAACTTGTCGATGCTGCGCCGATGCGCGGTAAAGCCGATCAAGCGCAGATCAACAATCAGGATGGTGCCGAACACCAGCGCGATGGCAATCACATGGAAGGATTCAAGGGTTGGGAAAACCGGCGGATTCTGGCGAATCCACAGGGAAAGATCAGATTCATAAAGTGCCAGCAGCATGTTCTGCAAGGACATGTCAGCCCCCCGCTCTTTCTGGATTATGTTGAAAAGTCTTGGTGCGGCGGATCGTCAGGTATAGGCGATGAAACGTCCGCAGAAGATCACCGCGCCCCAGACAACCAGGGACAGCCAGGCGGCTGGCTTCGCCAGGGCCACGGGTGCGGCACCAACCGGCTGCAGTGCCAATACCGGCTTCTGAAAGCCCCGCGTCAGGGCAAAGCCGGACAGAACCAGCACCATCTTGACCCAGAATACCGTGTTGCCCAGTGTACGCCCCGGCTCGGCAATCACCAGCAGGGTGCCGGTTGACAGCAGCACGATCAGGGCAGGCCCCATCCAGGGCAGATAGCGGCGCACCACCGCCGCCGGCGTCTCGTCGGTGGCGATGATACCCGCCAGCCGCAGGTTGGAAACCAGGGCCGCCCCGACCAGAATGGCGATGGCCAGGATATGAATGGTCTGCACCGTCGGGATAAACCAGACCATCTCCCGGAACGCCACAGCAAGTGGCGTGGCATAGAGCCATTGGCTGAATGTTTGAATGGACATCTGTGAAGCTCTCCCCTTATGGGTCGTCGGCCAGCAGCGCCGGATCGTGGGGGCTGGCAGCTGCCCCTCCACTGGCGCACGCTGCCCGACGACATTTTATGGATACCGGACGTCTGACCCCGCCCGACAGGTTGAAACGGTTTGCTACGGGGTACAGCGGGCGGCTTCCAAGGGGCCTATCGGGGGAGAAAGAAGCGCTCACCGCCGCCGTAACGGTACTGTAACCCCCGTCCTATGCGCATTTCAGTGGCCAGCCACCAGCGCCATCACCCGCAGCGGGCTGCCCGATCCGCCCTTGATTTTCAACGGCATGGCCACGATCACTGACCCGAAAGCCGGCAACTGGTCCAGGTTGGTCAGGCATTGCAGGCCGAACCGGCCATTCCCATGCAGGATGGAATGGGCCGGCAGCGGTTCGTTGAAATGGGCGGCCTGCCCGGCATCGGTGCCCACCGTTTCCACCCCCAACCCCACGCAGTCGCGTTCCTGCACCAGAAAGCGCATGGCGCCGGCATCCGGCCCCGGTGAATGGGCGCCATCATCCTTCAGGTTCAGGTAAGACAGTGTGCCCACCCGCTTCGACCAGTCGCTGCGCAGCAAGATCCAATGGCGCGGCGGGATCGGGCCATGGCTGGCCTCCCACGCCTCCAGAAAGGCGCGGGTGACGATGAAATCCTCATCCGCTGCGGCCTCATTGCTGATATCGATGACGACGGCCGGATGGATGAAATCCGCAGGGCTGACCGCATCCACGGTGCCGTTGGGCACGTCGCGGCCGGTGATCCAATGGGCCGGCGCATCGAAATGCGTGCCGGTATGTTCATTCATGGAGATATTGTTCCAGTACCAGGCCGGGCCGTTGCCGTCATAGCGGGACACGGTCTCCATCCGGAACGGCTCGCACTGGCCGAATTCGGCTGGCAGCACGATAACCGGGAAATCCGGCGACAGGATATTGGTCAGGTCCACGGTGCGGATGCGCTGCGTGGCGATGCCGGCGATCAGGCCGGCCAGGGTGGGGTCCAGGGCGGTCACAGGTTCTTCTCCCGTACAAAAAGGGCCGGATCGGCCAGCCAGCGTTCCATGGCGTCACTGGCGACCTCGCCGACGCAGCTTATTTCCCGTCCCATGTGCAGCGCCTCGACAACCTCGCGCGCCAGCCGGGATGGCGCCACCTTGGGCGGCGGCACCGACTGATGATCCTCGTCATCGCTGGGGCCGCTGAAGATGGACAGCACGCGCACCCCCTGGGCCCGCATGTCGTGCCGAAAGCTCTGCAGCAGCGACAGCCGCGCCGCCTCAGCAGCGGCGTAGCCGGCAAAACCGGCTTCCCCCGCCAGGGCCTGGATGGAGACAAGATCGACAAAGGCCCCGGCGGGCCGCCCGGCCAGCAGGGGCGCACAGGCGGCCGACAGGCGCATGAAGCCCAGAACAGCGATATCCATCATCCGCTTCTGGTCCACCAGATTGCGGCCGCCGCGCACGAAACGCGCGGTGTTGATGACGATATCCAGTGGCCCGGCAATTTTGCTGATGCCCTCTGCCACCAGCGAACTGTCGGTGATGTCAAACGGCAGGGTCTGCACCCGGTCCAGGCCCGACAGTTCGTCCGTCAGGTCGGCCGCACGGGCTGGCGGGGCCATGCCGGCAAAGATCAGGCCGGCACCCGCCGAATGCAGGGCCTTCACCACGGCCCGGCCAATGGCGCTGCGCGCGTCACTGACCAACACGATCCGGTCCTTCACCGGCACGGTGAATTCACACCATTGATGGTCATCCATATCGGGCCTCCCCCCGGCAGGCAGGGCGAACAGGGCGGCGTTGCCGCCCTTGTCCAGCATCAGATGCATCTCGGCCCGATCATCCGGCTTCAGGTCGGCGTGCAGATGGGCCAGCACCGTGGGGCCGGCATCCAGCGCCAGCTTGCCCATGCGCCAGGGCAGATGATCGCGGAAATAAAGGTCGGTGGTGGCGCGGATCGTGGTCTCACACAGCACCACGGCACCGCGCGCCTGATCCTGCCAGACCAGTTCGCCCCAGCACCGGGGGCAGGCATCGCGCGGCGGATAGGTCACGGCACCACAATCCTGGCAGGCCTGCAGCACGAAACGTCCGGCCGCCGCGCGGGCGGACAGGGCGTGCATCGCGGAACTGCGCAGGCCCGGCGGAACGTGGCGTTCCTTGCGCCGGGCCAGGGGATCGCGCTTGTCGCGGGGGGGATGCTGGCTCATCGGCAGGCCTCGATCACAGCGGCGGCGGTGCAGACGCCACGGTCATAATTCACCAGCCCGAAGCCGGACAGTGCCGCGGTTCTGGCATCCGGCACCTGGGCGCCCAAAGGTTGGTGCAGCACCTGCCGCAGCCCCTCGGTCACATTCTGAAAGCCGCCGGCGGCCCCAGCCTGACCAGCCGACAATTGGCCGCCATTGGTGTTCAGCGGCAGGTCGCCGTCGATTTCAAACCCGGTGCGCGCGATGAAATCGGCCGCCTGCCCCTTGGGGCAGAAGCCCAGATCCTCCAACTGCATGGCGACGATCACCGGATAATCATCATAGGCCTGCAGCATATGCACCTGTTCCGGGCCGATCCCGGCCATGGACCAGAGATCATCCACATCCATAGCCCAGCCACCGCGCAACTGCACCGGATCGTCGGGAAAGGCATTGTGCCGTTCGATGGTGGCCAGGATGCGCGCGGTCTTCAGTCCGCGCGCCGCCGCGATTTCCGGCGTGGTGACGATGAAGGCCTCTGCCCCGGCGCAGGGCATCACGCAGTCGAACAGATGCACCGGATCGGAAATCGGCCGCGCGCGGAGATAATCGTCCAGCGTCAGTTCCGTGCGCATCAGGGCCAACGGGTTGGACAGGGCATTGCGCCGCTGGGCGACGCAGAGCTTGCCAAAATGCTCCCGCCCGATGCCATAGGTGCGCATATAGGCATCGGTGATCAGGGCGAAGGTGGCATTCGGCCCGCCAAAACCATAGGGATAGACGGCATCCTGCGAAAAGCGGGAGAAGCCGGCCAGCGTCTGGCGGAAACTGTCCAGATGGTTGGTATCGGCGGCGACACAGGCGACAATATCGGCATCGCCACATTGCACCGCCCTGGCGGCCCGCCGCAGCGCCATCACACCGCTGGCCCCACCGGTGGGCAGATGGTCCAGCCAGCGCGGCGACAGGCCCAGATGCTGCACCATACCGACGGCCGTGTCGGGCGCAGCGGAAAAGCTGGCAAAGCAGAAGCCGTCAATGTCACCAGGGCCGAACCCCGTCGCCCCGGTCAGGGCCCGCAGCGCCCGACCGGCCCACCAATGGGCCGTCCGGCTGGAATAGCGTTCATAGGGCACCGTCACCGGTGCGCAAAGAACCACCCCATCATAGGAAGTGCGGGTGCGTTTCATGCCTGTCGCTTCTTCAAGGCGCGGGTATCCAGGAACTGCCCCGCCGCCATCTTTTCAGCGACCAGGGTTTTCAGGGCGGCGCGCAGTATTTTTTCCGTCGGCGTCTTGGGCAGGTCGCGGACAAAGGCCACCCAGCCCGGCACCTTGTAATAGGCCATCTGGCCCAGGCCCCAGCGGGCGATTTCCTCCGCTAGTGCCTGATCCCCCTGCCCCGCGCCCTGCAGCACGATCAGCGCCGCCACCTCATCCCCGCGCAGGGCGTCGGGCGTGGCGGCGACGGCGGCCTGCTTGATCAGCGGATGGCGGGCCAGGATGGATTCCACCTCCACCGCCGCGATATTCTCGCCGGAGCGGCGGATGACATTCTTCTTGCGATCAACGAAGTGAAGGTCACCATCTGCATCGCGGGACACAATGTCCCCGGTATGGAACCAGCCGCCGGCCCAGGCCTCTGCCGTGGCCTCCGGGTTCTTCAGATATTCCTTGAAGAAGCCATAGCGCGGGTTGGCCCCGGCGCGGCGCACCAGCAATTCACCTGGCACATCCGTGCCAACCTCGTTGTCCTGATCATCGACAAGGCGGATTTCCACCGCCTCTGTCGGGCGGCCAAAGCAATGGCTGCCGATCTTGCGCGGCTCCCGGCTGGCGCAGATGACGCCGCCGCTGCCCGTCTCCGTCATGGCCCAAGCCTCGATCAGCGGGAAGCCAAAGCGCTCCTCAAACGGGCCATGCAGTTCACGCGGCACCCCGGCCCCGAAGCCGAAACGCACGGAATGGGCGCGGTCAGCATCCGCCGGCGGGGCCTTCATCAGGATGGAGGGCATGACCCCCAGATAATGCAGGCAGGTGGCCCGGCTCTGCCGCACCGCATCCCACCATGTGCCGGGATGGAAGCGATCCAGAACGGTCAGACAGCCGCCCAGGGTGACCATGGCCAGCACCGACACCGCCATGGCGTTCATATGGAAGACCGGCAGTGGCGTCAGCATCCGCTCCTGCCCCGACTGCAAGGAAATCAGCCCGCCGACATCGCGGTACCAGTCGCCGGAATGCAGGAAATATTCATTGGTCAGCACACAGCCCTTCGGCGCACCCGTGGTGCCGGAGGTATAGAGCAGTGCGGCTTCCGTATCGCGATCGGGCGGGGTAGCCTCCCCCGTCCCGCCAGCCAGCGCCGACAGCGTATCCTGTGGCGTCACCGCCACCAGGGCGCTGCCGGCACTGCGCGCGGCGGCCGCCACCTCTTCCAGCCGGTGGGGCAGGATAAAGGCGGCCGCCATTTCCGAATGGCCGATCAGATATTCCAGCTCACTGCGGCGCAGATCGGGATTGATCGGCACGACGGAGGCGCCCAGCCCGTTGGCGGCAAACCAGATTTCAATGAAATCAGGCCGGTTTTCCAGCAGCAGACCGATGCGCGTGCCCGTGCCGACACCGGCGGCACGCAAGGCCGCCTGCCGCGCCTGCACCCGGTCCAGCATCTGGCCATAGGTGATTTCCCCCGCCGCGATGCCATAGAGCACCGCCGTTTCGGGCAGAACATTCAGGAACGGGTGCCCTGGATAGGCACTGGCCGTTGAGACAAACCGGGAAAAGACTGTTTCGCTGCTCACCACATCCTCGCGCAGATCGTCACAGCGGCCGGCAAGGCGGCCACCGATGCAGAATTGGGGGCATTCATTCCTGAGACAGGATATTTTATGCTTAAAATAAAGCCAGGATCAATCGTGCTCACGGTCGCCCTCCCGCCTGGAAATCGGCGGGGCTGGCCGCCGGTCGCAGCCGTGCTGCATCCTCGGGCAGCAGAAAGCCCTGGCGGACGGCCGCCTGTGTCGCAGCCTGAAACCGGCGTTCATAACTGGCGAAATCGCCGTAAAGCGCCTTCAGCGTCGCGCGCGGATAGGGGCGCTTGGTGTCGAAGACCAGACCGCAGCCGGTTTCCTGATCGGTCAGATAGGCGGCGGCCGGCACAGTGACCCAGGGCGGCCGCACGCCGCCCAGCATGTTCCCGGTGCGCGCATCGCGGGCGATGCCAGCCCCGGCCCGCGTCAGGCGCTGTACCTTCGGCATGGGCTGGCCCGTGCGTACCCAATGATCCATGGCGTCAAACAGGGCCGATACCACCATCTCCGCCGGTTCATCGTAGAAATGCTGGCAGTTCGGGTCATTTTCCTTGCCCACATCCGCCGGCATATCCTCCACCTCCTGCGTACCCAGATCGGCCAGACGCAGGTGGGACATGCCCGTCACCTCGTAATAGCGCAGCCGGGGCGTATCGCTGTCGGGCGGCAGGGCGATGCCTTCCAGCGCGTCATGCATCGCCTCCGACTGGCTATAGATGGTGACGAAGGGAGCCGTGTCCGGCATCTGCCGGGGGATACGGATGGCATCGCCCCCCACCTCGCCAAAGGACATGCGGCCGGTCATATAGGCGTCGATCAAGGGCCCACCATCCGGCAAGCGCCATTGCTGATGCCGGCCCTGGTCCAGATAATCCATCCAGACCTGCGCTGTGACGGCCCAACTGTTCACATAGACACGCTGCACCCGCAATCCGGCCAGAGGGCCGTCGGTCAGGTTGGATTTCAGCGCCAGGGCCAGTTGCGCCCCGATCCCCTGCGATTGCGGCACAAACGGGTCGGCATGATCGCCCCGCCGGAACCGCGCCGGGTCGTAATAGCTGCCCAGCGGGGCATAGCGCGCATAATCGAACCGGCGCATGAAATCAAAATTCAGGTTCTGCGGCTCCGGATCGGGCGTCCAGGCCGGGTCGGTCGTCGTCTTGGGATCGGCGGCCGGCTTGTTGATGTTCAGCGTATAGCCAACCCAGGCATAGCCGCGGCGCACCAGATAGTCCCGCGTCAGAATCCAGCCAGCCCCCCGCTCCCCAATCCAGGTAAAGGGCTCGATAACAACGGTGCCGTTGAACTTTGCCGGGTCGGTGGGCCGGCGCACCAGGATACGGGTGATATAGGGGGCCTGGAACAGCACCGCCCCCTGTGCCGTGATGGCGGGGGCGGTGCCGGAGAGATAATATTCCGCCTCCGTATAGCCAACACTTGCAAGGTCCAGATACTCCGTCCCTGGATTGGTTTCCCGCAGCGCCGAAGACAGCGGCGGCTGGTCGCTGGGCGGGACCGGCAGGATGGTCGGCAGGGACGGGACCTCCGCCCGTGCCGCAGCGGTCCCGCCGACCAGCAGAAACAGGATGGCCAGCCCCGCCCGACGCCAGTTTTGTGTGACCGCACCCATCTTCACCAGCCTGTTCAAAGGGTTTGCCCGGTGGCGAGAGCAGCGCATGGCAGCTCAATCCAGCGTGTGCAAGGTGCGGATCAGGCCGTCCAGATCGCCGCCCTCCCCATCCTTGATCGCGGTTTCCCGCAGACGCCGTGCCCAGACCGCCGCATCAAAGCGTGGCGCGATGCGGCGGATTTCGGCCAGTACCTTGTCGAATTTCGACAGACCGCGCGCATGGGTATCGGAATAGCCCTTGATCAGCCGGCGGCATTTCAGCACCTCCACCCCCAGCTCATAATTGCTGCCGACCAGATCATAGGCACAGCGCAACCATTCCTCCCGGTGGGCCACTTCCTCCGCATGGCGCAGCGATCCCCGCCGCAGCCACTGCATCCCCCCCAGCACATAAAGCACCAGGAACCAGCCAGGCGAATAGGTGCGCACCCGCCGCCCCTTATTGACCTTGCGGTCCAGCCAGCCATAAAGCCCCTGCCGGCTTTTCAGCCAGCGGGCGAACCCCGCCGGCAACATGCCGGCAATTTCCTCCATGCGGGGATGCATGAATTCGGTGGTGCCCAGGATATGCTGCGGCCCAGCGCCAACCTCCCGCGCGATGCGGGCCCGACGGGTGGCCCGCGTCTTCAGGTCGGCCACGCGGATCACGTCATCATAGGTCATGGCATTCGCCAGATATTTGGCGGCATTCTCGGTGAAGGCATAGTGATGCGCCTCCCCGCCGGCCAGCCGGTCAATCGACTGGACATGGCCCAGAATCTCCAGATATTCCCGGCCGTAACGTTCATCCTGGTAATCCACCACCTTGCGCAGGCCTGCTTCCGCCATTGCCCAGGCCGCTTCCGGCAGCGTCTCGCGCAGGCTGGTCAGCAGCCCAGCGAAGCGGGGATCGGCGGCAGCCGGGGCCGCCTGTTTGGCCGGCACATTCTCCAGCACCACCGGCGGCGGGGGCGGGTTGACCACCCGGTCAAAGGCGGCATCAAAGGTCTTCAGGCTGGCGGTCACGCCCTTGCCATCGCGCTTGATGACGGCGTGATAATCCTCCCGGCTGAAGGGCAAGGCGCCCGATCCGCTCAAGGCGCCGAACAGGGCTGACGAAATCACGCTGCCATTGCGGACCGCCAGTTCATCCATATTGAAGATGATCTGCTGGCGGGCCGTTACGCCAATGGCCTCCACCACGGCGCCACTGTCGGCGATGCCTTCGCCCGGCGCGCTTTTCTCCGATATCGCCAGCGACCGATGGTTGGAGGCGATCAGCGTCGTGCGATCCGGCGTGACGATGCCGCGCAGGATCGACCGGCCGGCTTCCATGAATTCCGACGCCAGCACGATATCCACGTCACCCGGCGTGGGCATCTGCGCCAGGATCGGCCGCTGGCCATTGGCCGGCGGCATCATCTCCACATAATAGATCGTGGCCCCAGTGCGCTGGGCCACACCGGGAACGGAGGTTGACTGGGCAACCCAGCCGGCATCTTCCGCCAATTGCACGATCCAGCCGGACAGCACGCCACCGCCCTGCCCGCCCATGGCCACGATGGCGATGGTGATCGGCCGCTCCGTCGCTGCACCGGCAGCGGCAAGGGGCAGCCTGAGTGTCTCGTTGCGCATCAGGCTGCCTCCGCCACAATACGGCGGCGGTCGCGCCGCTGTTGCAGAAAGCCGATCAGCGCCATCGACAGCTTGGCTTTGAACCGGTCCCAGCCGGTCGGGTTATGAACAACCTCAGCCCGGTAGAAGGAGGGGCAGAGGGCCGCCGCCTCCGACACTTCACCGCAATTGCCGCAGGCGACACAGGAATTGTCGATGGCGGCGACGGGATCGTCGCGCAGCGGATCGTCCAGTTGCTTCACCGACAAGGACGGGCAACCGGACAGCCGGATACAGGCATGATCGCCGGTGCAGACATCCTCATCCACGCCGAACCGTTCCTTGACCACCCGCTGGCCGCCCTTGATCGCCTTGGCGACCAGGGGTTTTTCCCGCCGCTGGCGGTTCAACATGCATTCGGAAGAGGCGATGATGATCTTCGGCCCTTCCTCCTTGGTCGTCAGTGCCTCTTTCAGCACCGCCCGCATCTGGCCCACATCATAGGTCCGGTCCACCTCCCGCACCCAGGTGGCGCCGACGCCGGCCACCGCCTTGGAAATGGGATTGTTGGTCTTGCGATGCTTGTTGGGCGCGCGCGACGACAGGATGTCCTGCCCGCCGGTCGCCGAGGAATAGAAATTGTCGACGATCAGGAAGACGCCATCATGCTTGTTGAACACGGCATTGCCGATGCCGCTGGTCAACCCATTATGCCAGAAGCCACCATCCCCCATCACGGCGATGGAGCGTTTGCCCCCGCTCTGGCTGAAGGCAGCGGACGACGCAGCGCCCAGGCCAAAGCCCATGGTGGTGTTGCCAATATTGAAGGGCGGCAGGATGGAGAACAGGTGACAGCCAATATCGGCCGACACGTGATGGTCACCCAATTCCTGCTGCACCAGCTTCATGGCCGCGAAGATCGGGCGTTCCGGGCAGCCGGTGCACAGGCCCGGCGGCCGGGGCGGCACCACCGATTTCAAATGCACCACCTTGGGATCGGCCAGAACCGGCCTGGCATCGGGCACCGGCGGCCGGTTGCCCAGCAGTTGCGGCGCGCGCTTGTCCAGGAAGGCCTGCACCCCGTTCATGATGGCCTGGATCGTGTAATCGCCCGCCATGGGCAGCACGTCCTTGCCATGCAGCGGGGTCTGGATGTCGCGCCGCCGCAGCACGGTATTCAGCGCCTGTTCCAGATAATCGGGCTGGCCTTCCTCCACGATCAGGACGGCATCCTTGCCCTGGGAGAACTCGGCGACCTCGCTGTCGATCACCGGATAGGTGACGTTCATCACATAGAGCGGGATTTGCGTATTGCCGTAGGCGTCGGACAGGCCAAGATATTGCAGCGCGCGGATGACATTATTGTACATGCCGCCCTGCAGAATGATACCAACGCGGCCATCCGCCGGCCCGAACCATTCATTCAGCTTGTTGCGGCGGATGAAATCGATGGCGGCCGGCAGCCGCCGGGCGATCTTTTCCTGTTCATGTTCATAGGCGGCTGGCGGCAGCACGATGCGGCCCAGATCGCGCTTGGGCGCGTTCAGCGCGTCATCCAGGCTGAAGGCCGGGCGGACATTATCCTTGGCGACGAAATGCCCATGCATGTGGCAGGTGCGCACCCGCACCTCCAGCATCACTGGCGTGTTCGACGCCTCTGACAGCTCAAACCCCTTGGCGATCAGGTCGACGATGCAGGTATGGTCCGGGCGCGGGTCCAGCAGCCACATCTGCGACTTCATCGCGAAGGCATGGGTGCGTTCCTGCATGATGGAGGAACCTTCACCATAATCCTCCCCGATGATGACCAGCGTGCCGCCAGTCACCCCGCCGGAGGCCAGATTGGCCAGCGCGTCGGAGGCGACATTGGTGCCCACCGTGGATTTCCAGGCCACCGCCCCGCGCAGCGGATACATCACGCTGGCCGACAGCATGGCCGCCGCCGTCGCCTCATTGGCGGAGCTTTGGAAATTGACCCCCAGCTCACCCAGAATGTCCTTGGCATCGGCCAGCACATCCATCAGGTGCGAAATGGGCGAGCCCTGATAGCCGCCCACATAGGAAACGCCGGCCTGCAACAGGCCCTTGGTGATCGCCAGGATCGCCTCACCCCGAAAGACTTCCCCGTCCCCCAGGCGCAGATGTTCCACTTCCTTGGCAAAGGAACGTTCAGCCATGTCCGCCATCCGTGGATATTGTGTGCATGTAGATATTTTAAGCTTAAAACAAATAGCAGTCCCTGTCACCGGGGCGATGCAGAAAAGATCAGCCTGTGACCAGATCGACGCGCTGGGCGTTGAAGGCAAAGTGCGGCGTGTAACGGCGCAGGAAATCCGCCTCAATCCGGGTGCGGGACAAGGGATCGGTTACCTTTTCCAGCGCCGCCGCCAATTGCGCCTGATCGGTGGCAAAGGCGCGGATGCCGTCCAGATCCGACCAGACCAGCCAGAAGGATTTGCCATCCGCCGCCACCCAGCCGGGCGCAATGCGGGGGCCATAGGCGCGGGCTGCCGCATCGCCGGCCGGCATCCAGGCCTTTTCCTCATGCACCTGCCGCCAGGGGCCCCAGGGCGTGTCCGCCACCCACAGGCCCAGATAGCTGGGCTTGCCGAACTCCGTCCCGTCAGGGGCCACGCCGATGCCGGCGGCAGCCATCATGTAAAGGCCCAGCGCCTCATTATAGACAACGCTGGGCAGCCAGGATTCCAGCACCAGATCGCCTGGAAACAGGTTGGTGTAATTGACCCAGCCGCGCGGGAAGACATGCACAGGTACCCGCGCGGCGATATCCCGGCGCCAATCCGCCCCGCCATCGGCCCGGTGACCGGCAAAGAATTCATAGGCATCGCGGTCCAGCAGCCGTGCGATGGGCACGCGGAACATTACCAGTTCGTTCATCGTCCCATCGGTATTGCCGTTGGGACTGTAGACATAGATATAGCCATCGCGGTTGGCCGCATAATCCCGGCCCATCTGCAGAATGGACAGCAGGGAGAAGCACCCGTCCGGCTCCTGGAAAAAGCTGAAGCGGCCGCGCGTCTGCTCCGCCCAATCCTCCCAGATCACGGGTGTGGAACCGTCGCGGTTGCGCCAGGTCCGGCCGCCATCGTCGGAGAAGACCAACTTCGCCCCCGTCCAGTGGCGCGGCCGATCCTCTGCCCTATCCAGCGTGCTGATGAACTGATAGAGGCGCCCACCCGCGGCCAGCAGGCCGGACCCATAATAAACGGTCGCCCCCTCCGGCCGGGTCGACCGGTTGATGACGGGATAGGTTGCCACCTCCGCAAAGCGCGCCTTATCCGGCGCGCCGCTGATGGTCCATAGGCGCGTATTGTAAAAGGCGGTGGGCGGATCGGCCCAGCCGGAACCGTCATTGACGCCCACCACCTGTGGTCCCTGCCGGGTCCAGGTCATATGGTAACCGTCGCCCAGGCTGGGGGAGCGCAGGACCGTCTCCTCCCGCCGCTTAGCCGAGAGAATGTCAACGCGTCGCGGGGCGGCCAGAACAGCGGGGGTGAAAAGCGCCGGTACGGCCGCGGCCGCCAGCACCTGTTTCAGGAAAGTGCGTCTGTGCGGCATGATGCCTCTGTTCATCTGGGCGATGGCGGGCCGCCAAGCCGGGCGGCCCGCACCCGGTCACTTGATTTCGTCCAGCGACTTCATTTCCACCTTGCCGTCAGGGGTGACCTTGAACAGCGGGTCTTCACGCTCACAATAATATTCCATGATGCGGTAATTGTGATCGCGCTTATAGCCGTAGGTGAAGCGGTACGGCTCCTCCAGCATCTTGGGATCTTCGATGGTGATCTGATTTTCGATCAGGTCCGGCCCGGTCAGGCGGATGCGTTCCGTAATCACCATCTCATTGCTGTGCGGGATTTCGAAGAACTGCACATCCTCCTTCACCCCGCGCGTGGTGATGATCAGCGTGTCCTTTTCCCAATGGCCGACCGACATGCCGTAATAGGAGGGGATCAGCTTGTTGGCCGGCGGCATCGGCTCGTTCAGATAGACGCGCCGCACCTGGGCCAGATATTCCCCCAGCACCGTCAGGCGGCCCTTGGTTTGCAAAAACTCCAGCGGGAAGATCGCGCCCATCAGCATGGGCATCCCTTCCGGCATACATAGGGTGCTGGGATCAACCAGCGGGGTGCCCGCCTTCAGCATGGCATCGCGCTTGGCGCGCTGCGCCTTCCACTGGCTGGCATAGGGTTCCTTCAGCTTTGGCCCCCCACCCGGCACCGGCAGTTCCAGGAAGGTGTTTTCCTCCCCCGCAAACGGGTCGGGATAGATCTGCCAGACACCGGTGATATCCGGTTCCGCCGCCGGCTTCGCCGCGCGCACGTCGGCACCCACGCCCATCGCCACCAGGGCGACGGCGAGCATCATCGATTTCACTGCCCGCATTACAGGCCTCCCAGCCTTTTGTGCTTATTATCGGTGCCCCGCTATCGGGGCTGCCATCACCAGCCGCTCAGGGTGCGGCCATCGGGAACGGTGATCGTCTTCAGCATCCCGCCTGGGCGGCCATCGCGCAGGGGATAATAATCAATATCCACCGTGTCGCCGGCCTTGATGGTCGTCGCTTCCCAGCCGCCGGCAACCATCATATTCACGCTGCTGCATTCCAGCGCATATTTGGTCTTGCCCGTGGGGCCATCGACATTGACCACGACAAAGGAATGCGGGTTGGCGAAGCGGAATTCGCTGACGGTGGCCTTTTGCAGCTTATCCACCTTCGTCTGATCGAACATTGCGAACGAATGGTGAGCCAAGGCCGGTGCCACGACCAGGCCGGCGACAAGGCTCACGCCGACGATCGCCGATACCGATTTCTTGCTCAGTCTCATCAATCAACTCCTTGTTCATGTTGCCCATCCGCCCCCGCCTTGCGCGCCGGACATCCGGCCGGATGATCTGCTGCCGGCCCGATTTACCCGCGGGCCGGGCGGTATCGCATCCCGTCAGGGACACCCCACCCCCTGCCGGCCGCCACCGGTCATCAGGGGCGGCCGGCTTGTCGCCAGATACCACCAGAGTATGCAGAATGGTTGACTTAGCGTAACATTTGCCCCGATCCGGGGGAGTTAATTACAGTTCCGAAACCGTTACAGACCCCGTTCACCGGGACGTTTCGGCAATTGGGGCTGGATTTCCAGGCCCGGGGACAGCGACAGTCGGGCGGGCGATGCTTCACAATGGTGTTGTCACCGCACGATCGGCTACAGTCATTCCTATTGGTCGCGCGATGCTGAAGGTTCACCGCATGAAGCCATGGTCCCCCCCGAATATCCCACCGGTCCAAGCGGCCGCCAGCAGGGCCGAGAGCGAGGGGGATGGGGACGCTTCACGGGAGGCGCTGTTGCGCCAGGCCGCCCAGACCCTGCGGGAGGAGTTGGGCGGCAAACGGTCGGACAAGCTGCTGCGTCTGTTTGATTTCCTGCTGGAACGGACGCTTGAATCGCGCCCGCCGACGGAACTGGAAATCGCCAACGCGGTCTTTGCCAGCGGGGAGCCACTGGACGCGCCCAAGGATTCCACCGTCCGGGTCTATGTCCACCGCCTGCGCAAGATGCTGGAAGAAACTTATCGGGATCAGCCCGGCCCCCGGCTGATGATCCCGGTGGGCGAGTACAGCATCAGCCTGATCGGTGTCGCAGCAGCAACCCCCGCCCCGGCAACAATGGCGGAACCGGCAGCGGCCGAACCAGCCCCCGCCGCCGCCCCGCCCCGGTATCCGCCGCAGGCCGGTCGGCTGGCGCTGGCCGCCATCGGCCTGCTGGGTCTTTGCGCCTTGCTGTTCTTCATGCTGACCAGCCAGGGGCCCCTGGCGGCCGGCACCCCGGCTGCCAGCCTCTGGCAGCCGCTGGCCAGCAGCGACCGGCCAATCACCATCGTCATGGGCGATTACTTTCTGTTCGGGCAGAACGGGGCGGAGAAGCCACCCGCCGGTGCGCCCCCGCGCCTTGTCTGGGAACGTTCCGTGCTGGTGCGGGAGGATCTGGACATCTATCTGATGCATAATCCCACCGCTGGTGAACGTATCACCGGTGCGCGTGAACAATATATCTCCTCCGGCACCCTGCAGGCGCTGGAGCGGATCAACAACACCTTGCGCAATCTGGAAGGCGGGCGGGCGCGATCGGTCCGGCTGATCGCCGCTTCCCAACTGACACCCGACATCTTCAAATCCTCCGACGTGGTCTATGTCGGGCTGCTGAGCGGCCTGAATGTTCTGCTGCGTGACCCGCTGTTCCAGGTTTCCGGCTTCACGCTGGATGACAGCCTGAATGACCTGATGGATAAGGCCACAGGGACACATTACCAGTCCGACGGGGTGGTGCTGACGGAAGAGCGCATCCCGCGTATGGATTATGGCTATATTGCCAGCCTGCCCGGCCCTGCCGATAACCGCATCATGGTGATTGCCGGAATCCGCGATCCCGGCCTGCTGGAAATGGCGGAACTGGCCAGCGACCCGGCGCGGCTGGCCACGGCCAGCGCCTTGCAGGCCGACCAGCCATCACATGGTTTTGAAGCACTCTATAAGGTACGCACCATGGGAACGGCCAATCTGGGGGCCACGCTGGTGCTGCGCCGCGACCTGCAAATCCAGGGCATCTGGGACAGGTCGAAGGCGCTGACCGGCCCTGGTGCCGTGCCCGCCCCGCCGGAACGGCCAGTTTCGCCAAAGGATTGACCGGTTCGGCAATTGTGCCGAACCGGGGATGGCTGCCAGAAATGGCACTTATGAAAAAGCTCAGACATCTCCTGGCCGCCCTCCTCCTGACGGGGCTGGTGGCGCATCTGGCGGCGGCCGAACCGGTGGACGATTATATCGCCGCCGAAATGACCCGTGACGCCATTCCCGGCCTTGGCCTTGTCCTGGTGCGCGACGGGCAGTTGCTGCGCGCCCAGGGCTATGGGCTGGCCAATCTGGAACATCAGGTGCCGGTGCATCCGGACACGCTGTTCAAGACCGGCGCTGTCGGGATGCAGTTGACGGCGGTGGCCGTCATGCTGCTGGTGGAAGATGGCAAGCTGCGGCTGGATGATTCCATCCGCCACCATCTGCCCGAGGTGCCCAAAAGCTGGCAGCCCATCACCATCCGCCAGTTGCTGAACCATAGTTCCGGCCTGCCCGCCACGCCCAATGGCGATTTCCGCGCCGATTATACAGAGGCGGAGCTGCTGGGCATCATCGCCAAGCAGGATTTGAACTTTGCGGCCGGCAGCCGCTGGCGCTTCTCCTACGCCGATTATATCGTGCTGGGCTTTCTGGTGAAGCGGGTCAGCGGACTCTATTACGCGGATTTTCTGCGCCAGCGCGTCTTCACCCCCCTGGGAATGCGCACGGCGAGGGCCATCAGCGACCTGGACGTGATCCCCAACCGTGCCGCAGGGTATGAGACGCGGGATGGCCAGTTGCGCAATGCCGAATGGATTTCGGCCACGGCCAATTCCACCGCTGACGGCTCGCTCTATCTCTCGCCGCTGGATTATGCGGCATGGGCCATGGGCATGGACGGGCGCCGGGTGCTGACGGCGGAATCCTGGGCGCAGATCGCCGCGCCCGCCCGGCTGGCCAATGGCTGTACCTCTCCCTATGGCTTCGGCTGGTATCAGCGCGGGGAGGGTGAAAAGCAGGCTTGGTGGCATTCCGGCAGTTGGCAGGGCTTCCAGACCCATGTGGTCCGCTATCCGGAACGCAAGCTGACCGTTGCCATCTTCGCCAACAGCGACGGGGCTGATGCGGCCACCTTGGCGCGGCACGTCGCCGGGCTGGTGGAACCCGGCTTGGCCGATACACCGGTCAAGCCGGTATCCGATGCCGACCCCAAGGTAACGGCGCGGGCGCGGCAATTGCTGGCGGATATCGCTGCAGGCAAGGTGGCCTATGCGGCCTTTACCGACTATGCCAAGCTGGATTTCAGCGAACTGATGGCGGAATACGGCAAGACGCTTTCCACCCTCGGCCCCTTGCAGGAACTGGCCCTGTTCGACCGGCAGGACCAGTGCGGCGAGGTGCTCTATCGCTACCGCGCCCGCTATGAGGGCGGTGTGGTGGAACTGGCCGTCACACTGACCGCCAATGGCCGCATCGGTAATCTGGTACTGACCCCGCTGCCGGCCTGGGACGCGGCGGGTTAAGGGGCTTTAAGGCGGGCCGTTGGACATTGCTTCTGCGCCCAACGTCCCGCCCCTCCAACGTCACACCCCGCGATCCACCCACTCCGCGTAACTGGGCCGGGACAACTGGAACAGGTCGGTGCAGCGCGTGTACCAGCCGGCCCCATGCATCCGCGCCACCAGCGCCATGGCCAGCGTATCAACATGCAGGCGCTGGGCGTCGACCAGTTCGTCGCGGATATGGAAGCGCAGCACCTGCCCCAGCACCACGGTGGACAGCCCGGCATCGACCGACTGGAACATCCGGCATTCCATCGCCACCGGGGCTGACGTGATGCGCGGCGGGGTGATGGCGGTGGATTGGGTGACGGCGATACCGGCCTGCGCCAGCTCGTCAAAATCTGGCGGCGCGTCGATGCAGGTGAAATTCATCGCCGCCGCGTCCGCCTCCCCGACCAGATTGACCACAAACTCCCCCGTATCCAGGATGTTCCGGGCGCTGTCCTTGTAGCTGCCATCCGGGCGACGCATCAGCCCGATGGCCACCAGCGGCGGCTCCGAGCCCATCATGTTGAAAAAGCTGTAAGGGGCGGCATTGCGGATGCCGTCGCTGGAACAGGTGGTCAGCCAGGCAATAGGGCGCGGCGTGATGGCCGCACTCATCAGCTTATAGCGATCCGCCGCCACCATCTCTGCAAAATCGAAATCCATGATCTATCCTTGGCGCTTCACAGCCTGCTGGGGGGCGACATTGACATTCAGGGTGAAGATGTCGGGCCGTGCGTAATGGCCGACGACATCGAAATCATATTTGCCGCGCACCCCCTCATCGGGGTCGATATCGGCATAAAGGATGGTTTCCCCTTCAAAGAAGGGACCGGCCAGCACAGCCCCCAGCGGGGCCACGATCATCGATCCACCGCGCAGCAGCACGGTTGCCGGATCATCCCCCAGCGCGCAGTCATAATCGGCCGGATAGGCACCGCGCGTGATGTATTGGCAGGCGGACAGCACGAAGCAGCGCCCCTCCAGCGCGATGTGCCGCATGGTGCTGGCCCAGCTATCACGATCATCGGCCGTGGGGGCGCAATAAAGCGTGATGCCTTGGTCATACATCGCCATGCGCAGCATGGGCATGTAGTTTTCCCAGCAGATCACCGCCCCGATGCGGCCCAGCGCCGTTTCGATCACCGGCAGGGTCGATCCATCGCCAAAGCCCCAGATCAGCCGTTCCGCCCCGGTCGGCATCAGCTTGCGATGTTTGGCGACCAGCCCCTTGGCCCCGTCAAAGAACAAAGCTGTGCAATAGACGGTGCCGCCATCCCGCTCGATGACGCCGATGACGACAAAGGCATCGGTTTCCCGCACCGCCTCAGCCAGCAACTCCACCTCCGGCCCATCCAGAGCGATAGCCGCCGCGTGGTAGCGGCGATAATCCTCCCGCCCCTGCGGCTTGCGCATCCCGACCGGGGTGCCGAACGATGCCCCCTTGGGATAACCGCCCAGAAAGGCTTCGGGGAAGACGATCAGCCGTGCACCATTGGCCGCCGCCTCGCGCACCAGGGCGGCCGCCTTGCCGGCCGAGGCCAATGCGTCCTGAGGCAAAGCCGCCGCCTGCACGACGGCGGCCCGAAATTGTGGAGCCATCCTTGAAACCTCCCAAACCCGGGGCGCCAAACCGGCGCCAATTATCTGCGCCCAAGATACTTGCATCATCATCCGAGGCAAGATATTTTATGCCTATAATAATTTCCGCGGGAGGGTTTCATGGCGCAGGCCAGTTACGACCAGTATCGCGAGGATGTCATCGGCCGCGCCAATGTCGCCGACACACCCGAACTGGTGGCCTATTACCGGCGGCTATCCGCCTTGGGCACAGGCGCGCTCTGGACCGTCGCCAACAAGATCGAGCCCTGGCAGCCGCATTCATCCTCGGTGCCGATGCTGTGGCGATACCGCGATCTGCGCGAGGATGTGCTGAAGGCGCTGGATCTGGTGACGCCGGAACAGGCGGGCCGGCGCGTGATCTATCTGGAAAACAAGGGCCGATCCGATGTGGTCGCCGCCGTGGGCTGGCTTTATTCCGGCCTGCAGGTGATGAAGCCGGGCGAATGCGCCTCCAGCCACCGGCACAGCGCATCCGCCCTGCGCTTCATCATGGAAGGCAGCGGGGCCTTCACCAATGTCGATGGTCACAAGATGACCCTGGGCGCCAATGATTTCGTGCTGACGCCCAACGGGACGTGGCACGAACATGGCGTGGCGGCGGACGGGTCGATCTGCATCTGGCAGGACGGCCTGGACATTCCGCTGATGAACGCGCTGGACGCCAATTTCTATGAGGTGCATCCGGACCTGCAGCAGGCCATCGCCTATCCGGTTAATGACAGCCTGGCCATGTGGGCAGGGTCCGGCCTGCGCCCGGCGGGCCAGCACTGGACCAAGCCCTATTCGCCGCTGCTGAAATATGAATGGGCGCCGACATACGAGGCGCTGCAGCGCTATGCCCGCGTCACCGACGGCTCGCCGTTTGACGGGATCATCATGGATTATGTGAACCCGAACACGGGCGGTCCGGTGATGCAGACCATCGGCGCCACCATGCAGATGCTGCGTCCGGGGGAGCACACCAAGGCCCACCGCCAGACCGGCAGTTTTGTTTACCAGTGCGCCAAGGGGCGGGGCTGGTCGGTGATCAATGGCCAGCGTTTTGACTGGCAGGAACGCGACATCTTCGTCGTGCCGGCCTGGATGTATCACGAACATGCCAATGCCTCGGCCACAGAGGATGCCTGCCTGTTCAGTTTCCACGACCTGCCGGTGATGCGCGCCCTTGGCCTCTATCGTGAAGAAGCCCTGGCCGACAATGGCGGCCATCAGCCTGTTTTCAGCTAATCAACCCCAAAGGAAGTTCGATGCGTCTCGTAACCTACCGCGCTGATGTGGAATCGGCGGCGCGCCTGGGCGCCCTGGCCGGCGATCTGGTGATCGATCTGGCCCGTTTCGGCAGCGCCAAGGGTGTGCCCTTCCCCGCCACCATGCTGGAATTCATCGATCTGGGGCCGCAGGCCGTGGCGATTGCCAGCCGGGTGATAGCCGAATGCGGGGAGATTTTCCCGCTGGGCACGGCCGTGCCGCTGGCCAATGTCAAGCTGCTGGCCCCCATTCCGCGCCCGCGCAAGAATATCTTCGGCATCGGCTTGAACTATACCGAGCATGTGGCTGAAAGCGCCAAGTCGCTGGACACTTCCCCCGACCTGCCGCGCCAGCCGGTGATCTTCTCCAAGCCGCCGACCAGCGTGATCGGGCCGGGGGAGCCGATCACGCATGACAAAGCCATCACCCAGCAATTGGACTGGGAGGTGGAACTGGCAGCCATCATCGGCACCCGCGCCAAGGGCGTTTCCCGCGCCGACGCGCTGCGCCATGTCTTCGGCTATACGGTCTGTATCGATATGAGCGCGCGCGATTGCCGCCGCGCCGGCCAGTGGATCTATTCCAAGGGGCAGGACAGCTATTGCCCCATGGGGCCGGTGGTCGTCACCGCCGATGAAATCCCCGATCCGCAGAATCTGGACCTGTGGCTGACCGTCAATGGCGTGGAAAAGCAACGCAGCAACACCGCCTTCATGCTGTTCAAGGTGGATGAGCTGGTGGCCGATATCAGCAAGGGCATCACCCTGGAACCGGGCGACATCATCGCCACCGGCACGCCGGCGGGCGTGGGGGCCGGCCGCTCCCCGCAGGAATGGCTGTGGCCGGGCGATATTGTTGTCGCCACGGTGGAAGGCATCGGCACCCTGCGCCATCCGATCGTAGCGCGGTAAGCGGCTGCCTTTCAGGCCTTTGGGGCCTCCCACCCCGTCTCTCCCGGTCTGAAAGGGTATAGGGGCGGCGATCTCCGGATTGCCGCCCCATCTTTTGCCATTGCAGCCGATCAACATCGCGCCATCACAGCCCCCGGTGCAGACGGCTTGACGCAGGGCCGTACCCTGCCACACTCCATCCCCGGCAGGTCAGGGGAGCCCGATGAATCTGTTTTTGCGTCTGTTGCGTGTGGTGCTGGCGGCCCTGTTGTGGCGCAGGGGGTTGGCGCCACTGGATACGTCAATCGTGGGATTCCGGGTCTGGATCAATGATCTGGACACCAACCTGCACATGAATAATGGCCGTTATTTCACCGTGGCCGATCTGGGCCGGGTCGATCTGATGATCCGCAGCGGTATGCTGCGCCTGATCCTGCGGCGGAAATGGATGCCGGTGCTGGGCGGGGCCACCATCCGCTTTCGCCGTGAATTGAAGCCCCTCCAGCCCTATCGGCTGAAAACCCGCGTGCTGTGCTGGGAAGGCAAATGGATATTCCTGGAACATGTCTTCGAAACCATGAGCGGCGATATCGCCGCCGTCATCGTGGTCAAGGCCGTGTTCCTGGAAAAGGGCCGGTCGATTGACACGGCTGAGCTGATGCACGCCATGGGGCTGGATATCCCTTCCCCACCCATGCCGCCGGATATTGAGGCGTGGCAGCATACCGAACGCGCCATCAGCAACCGCGCCAAGGAAGGGTAACATCACCCTGCCGAGGGTTTGACCCTTGGCAGGGTGAAGGCTGGCGACCGCCAGCCCGGCGCTCGTGCGCCGTGAGCCAAGCTGCCGGATGGCAGCGCCCGGCGAATGAGGGAAATTGGCATAAAAAGGGGCGCCGGTTGCCCGACGCCCCCTGTTATCCCGGTGATAGCCGGCCGGATCAGTGATTATGACCCAGCGGCTGGGCACCGCCCTGCCCGTCCGGCAGGACGATCTGCACATTCTGCATCATGCCCTGGTCTTCATGATCCAGAATATGGCAGTGCAGCACATATTGACCGATATAGCGGCTGTAACGGGTGCGGATGGTGATGATGGCATCCTGATTGACCATGATCGTGTCTTTCCAGGTACCCTTCATGCCCTCATAGACCTTCTTGCTGTCATCGCCCAGCCCGACCTTGGGATCGGCCGGCTGGATATCCACGATCTGGAACGGGTTGACGTGGATATGGAACGGATGGTTCACGCTGAGGGTGCGCAACTGCCATTGCTGGGCCGTACCCAGGATCAAGGTATGATCCATGCGATTGGGATCATAGGCATGTTGGTTGATCAGGAATTTGGTGGGCGGCACCTCGAATTCCAGATTGAAGGCGATATCCACCTGCGGCTGCCCGGAAATCTTGATCTCCTCTTCCGTGACGTCCTGGTGCGGAATATATTTCGTCAGCCGCAGGTCATTGCGCAGGTCAGCCTGCACAACCTCCCGTACATCGGCTGGCAGATCATCGGCCGCCCGCAGCAGCTGCTCGGTCAGGAATTCCTTCTGGGTTCCCTTGATGGTACCACCGGCAGCGTGGATGACGCCGATCACCTTGGGGTTGTCAGGGGAATTCATCACCTGATCCGTGCCGCTGGCATCATCATAGACGCAATATTCACCCGGTTCCGGCAGCACGAACAGCACGTCGCTGCGATATCCTGGCTGCAGGTTATTATCGACCTTGGCGAAAATCTGCCCACGGGTCAGCCCGTCGGCCGCCACTTCGAACTGGGTCACGTCGGTGCCGGCGCAGGCTTTCTGCACTTCCGCTTCCTCCGCCTTCGCCCCGGCGGCGCGCCGGTTCAGGGCACCGGGATTACTGGCCTTGCGGATGCGCAGGTTGACCGTTTCCTCCACGCCGGCATCAATCAGGCGCCAGCGATAAAGCTGGCCTGACTTCAGCTTCATTTCCGGTCGTACCTGGGCGTTGAACATGGTGTAACGGCCGGATTTCTTCCAGGCCTTGGGATCGAACTGGTAGTCGAAATTTTCCACCACGCCCACTTCACCCTCGTTACAGGTCCAGATGGCGTCCTCGGGCTTGGCCTTGCCATTGGCGTCAACCAGACAGGCATAGGGGATTTGCTGGATCAGCATCACCTCTTTGGTGATGTCGCCGTCGGGGGCGAAGCCCTTCAGCAGCGTATCCAGATCGCCATTGCTGGCCATGGTGGGGGGACGCTTGCCTTCAATCAGCAACGCACCCGCCATGCCGCTGCCCACCTGAATGGCGGTGGAACCATGGGTGTGCGGGTGATACCAGAAGGTGCCGGCCGGATGATCGGCCGGCACATTATATTCATACTGGAAATCCACCCCCGGCCTGATCGACAGCAGCACATTGTCGCTGTTGCCCGTGGGGGAAATCCACAGCCCGTGGCTGTGCATGTTGGTGGTGTTGAAACAGTGCGGAATATTGGTGTTGCCGGTGGCCCCGCACAGCGGCTCGGGTGCCAGCTTGTTCTGCAGGGTGAGACGCACCGTCTGGCCCGGCAGCATCTTGATGGTCGGTGCCGGGAAGGTACCGTTATAGGCGCGCAGTCGCACCTTGTCGTTACGGCCCGTGGCCGGGTTGAAAATCGTGCCATCGCTCAGCACGATGGGCAGGACATAATGCAGCTCCTTGCCGGTATCCACCGCATTTCTCAGCGCCCGGCTGGTGAACTGGTTGAAACCAGCCTGCACATCCCCTTTCGCCGTCGATGTCAGCCCCTCTTCCGCCCGCAGCACAGATGGCGGGGCGAAGTCCGGCACCGCAGCTGCCTTCTGCCCCTGGGCCGGCATGGCCAGACCGATGGCAGAGAGACAGACAGCCCCCGCCAGCCGCCAGGATAATCCCACTGATCCGCGCATTTTCTCGTCCCCCATTCAACGAAGAATAGTAGGATATATGACCCAGACCTCCTGACAGAACAATAGAATTGAACGCTTGACGGGTAAAAACTCTTCAGAAACGCAACCTTTCTCCTAAGGGGTCAAGCCCCCGTCTCCCGATCCGGTGGGGTCACCAGCCCGCCGGAAACTACCATTTTCAACCCCTCCTCCACACTCATGCTCAGCGGCACCAGCTGGCTGCGCGGGACGAACATCAGATAGCCCGATGTCGGGTTGGGCGTGGTGGGGACGAAGACATTCACCACCTCCTCATCCGTCAGGCGCTGCACCTCCCCCTTGGTGGTGCCGGTGATGAAGGCGATGGACCAAGTTTCCTTGCGTGGAAACTCCACCAGCACCACCTCCCGGAAGGCGTCGGACTGCTGGGCCAGCACGGTTTCGAAAATCTGTTTGGTGGCGCTGTAGATGCCGCGCACCACCGGCATCCGCGCGACCAGCGCCTCGCCCAGCCGCACCAGCAGCCGGCCGGCGAATCCGGCAGAGGCCATGCCGACCAGCACCAGGAAAACCAGCAGGATCAGCATACCCAGGCCGGGCACGCTGAAAGGCAGATAATGATCCGGGTGATAGGTTGCTGGCAGCACGCTGTCCACCAGCCGGTCGATTCCATCAATCACCAGCCAGGCCAGATAAAAGGTGATGGAAATCGGCGCTGTCACCAGGATGCCGGTGAACAGATAGGCCTTCAGCCGGGCGCCCAAGGTCAGGTGAAAGGCCCATTTGCCGGCTTTCTCAGCCCCGGGCCTTGTATTACGCTCTGTCACCCCAACCTCCTTGAAAAATCATCGGCCTGTCGAAACCGTAGCGGTTTGCGGCGGACGGGCCTAGATGTACTCTGTATGAACCCATTTGCAGACGGAACTCCCCCCGTGAGCGAAGCCCATAGCGCCAATCTGGACCGCATCGACCTGTTGCAGTCGCTCAGTGCCGACGAACGCGCCAGCCTGGCCCGCCAATGCAGCTGGCGGCATTTTCACCCGCATGAACAGATTGTGGACCGTTCGTCGGACAGCCGCGATGTTTGTTTTATCGTGGAAGGTCGGGTCCAGGTGGTGAACTATTCCCTCTCCGGCCGGGAAATCACCTTCGACGATATTGAGGCCGGCGGCTATCTGGGCGAATTGTCGGCCATTGACAGCGGCCCACGCTCCGCCTCCATCGTGGCGCTGACCGAAACGCTGGTGGCCTTCATGTCGCCACGCCTGTTCCTGGAGACGGTCACCAGCCATCCGGCCGTTGCCACGGCGGTGATGCGGCGGCTGGCCCATATCGTCCGTTCCTCCACCAGCCGGATCATGGATCTCTCCACCCTGGGGGCCAATAACCGCGTCCATGCCGAATTGCTGCGGCTGGCCAAGGCCGGGCTGAAGCCGGGCAACAAGGCGGAAATCACCCCGGTGCCAATCCATTCCGACATTGCCAGCCGCGTCTCCACCACGCGGGAGACGGTGGCGCGGGTGATGAGCGATCTGGGCCGCGACAATATCGTTGTCCGCCAGGGGAACAGTCTGCTGATCGCCGACTTTGCCCGGCTGGAGGAGATGGTAGAGGAAGTGCGCGGCGATTGAGCCCAAGCCCGCAGATGCGGGCACCCGGCGCTGAGGGAGATGGGCAGTAGCCGAAAAAATTAGGGTGTGGTGCTTATGACACGCTTTTTGCCCTTTTAAAGCCCGGCGGGATTTGCTATATAAAAGTGGCTTGACCGTTGCAGAAGAGCCACGGTTAGGACTTTACCTCCTTATGAGGCTCCCTTCATCTCTGGCCGGCTGCCACCCCGCAGCCGGCTTTCTTTTTGGGTCGGTGCCGGCCGCGCTTATACTCGGTTGCCTTGATCAGAACCTATAGGTTCTGATCAAGGCCCTCAATCGCCGGCGCCAACATCCGTTGGCTTGGCTTCACGCGGCACGTGCCGCGCGGCGGCGGTCGCCGCCGTACCAAGTTGCGATGAGTTCACATCATCGCAACTTGGTATTAATCGTCCCGATCGATGGATGCGACGACATAGCCCTGCTCCATCGGATAGCGCTGATGGATGCGCAGGCGCGCCTGTTCCGGGTTGTCGGCGGCAATCTCGAAATAATGGATATCGGCCCAATCATCGCTCAGCTGGCGATGTCGCTCCCCATCCGCCAGCTTGGCGCGGACCTGGGCATTGTAGACACCGATGGAATAGCGGGGCATGGCACACCTGCCGCAGGGTATCAGTTATTGATGCGGGCAAATTCCCGGAAGGTAACGGCGATCTTGTCTTCCACAATGGTCACCTCCCCGCGCGCCACCATGCGGCCCGACACCACAATGTCTGACAGGTCGTCGATCTTGCGATCCAGTTCCACGATCGCGCCACGGCCGAGCTTCAACAGGTCGCGCACCCGGATGACGGAGGTGCCGAGCACGACGCTCATCTCCACCTCTGTGTCATAGACGGCGGAAATCTCCGCCGCTTCCGGCACCATTTTGACGCTGCCGCCCCCGGCCATCTCGCCGAACATCGCGTCGATATCATCCTGATCCGCCATGCTGGATCACCCTTGCTGCTGGATGGTCATGGAAGGCGATGCTAGCACGGCCCCGCCCCTTCGTGCAGCGACAAAGGCCGCCGCCTGTCGCCAGGGGTCGATATTGAACCAGCGCCGCGCCTGACCGGAGGGGGAGGTCAGCACGAACAGGGTCATCCCCTCCCAATCGGCCGGCTGCCGGCCCCAGGGAATGTCCCGCCCGGCCCCGATGGCCGCCAGGAAGATGGCGGCCCCATGCTTGCTGGTGAAAGCAATCCCGCCGGGCCGATACTGGCGCATCTTGGCAATGAAGCCCGGCACATCATAGGCATCGGGTGACAGATCGGCATCATTGCCGATTTCCGTCTTGTTGAGGTCGGTCAGCCCCAGGCCCAGATCGTTGAGGCGGGGAAAGTCGGCGGCCCGCAGCGGCGCCGGCAATAACCCCACCTCCCACAGGCTGGGCCAGAACCGGTTGCCAGGATTGGCATAATAGGCCCCGCGCGCGGCAGAGATGCGCGACGGGGCCGTTCCGCAGAACACAAGGTCAAGGCCGGGGCGAAGCAGGTCGGGCAGGATCATGGGCGCCACTTTGCCCCGCCAGGGGCCAGGGCGCAAGCCCGGCACTTCTTGCCCATGCCTGCGGCGCCCTGGCCAAAAATGGCGGAAAAGCTTGGTTGGCACACCGATTGCTTATCACTTTGCGACCATGGGCCTTGCCGCCCATCGATGTTGCCGAGGGTAAGACGATGGAAAATTCACTCTACATCACGCTGTCACGCCAGGAAGCCCTGCGCCGGCAGATGGAAGTGATTTCCAACAATGTCGCCAACATGAACACGACGGGTTTCAAGTCGCAGCGGATGCTGTTCCTGGAATATCTGGAGCGGCCGAACCGCGAAGGCGACCGGATGAGCTTCGTGCAGGATTACGGCCTGCTGCGCAACACCGAAGCTGGTCCGCTTTCCATCACCAATAACCAACTGGATCTGGCTCTGCGCGGCGAAGGCTACTTCACCGTGGAGACGCTGTCCGGCCCCCGTTACACCCGTGGCGGTGCCTTTCAGTTGAATGCCAACCGCGAGATTGTGGACCGCGCCGGCCTGCCGCTGCTGGGTGAGAACAACCAGCGCATCACCATCCCCGCCACGGCCAACCAGATCGAAATCCAGGGCGATGGCACGGTGAAAACCGAGCAGGGGGTGGTCGGCAAGCTGAAAGTGGTGAATTTCGAGGATGAACAGAAGCTTATGGAGCTGGGCGGCGGGCTGTACAGCACCGATCAGGATGAAATCCGGATCGAACAGCCGCAAGTGACCCAGGGCGCGCTGGAAAGCTCCAACGTGCAGAGCGTGGTGGAGATGACCCAGATGATCGACGTCATCCGCACCTATCAGAATGTCCAGAAGATGATCGACACCGAGCATGAACGGATCCGCACCGCGATCCGTCAGTTGGCCCGGGCTCAGTAAGAAGGAACGGAAAAATGCGCAGCCTCTCCATCGGCGCCACCGGAATGCTGGCCCAGCAGCTCAATGTGGAAACCATCTCCAACAATATCGCCAACATGACCACCACTGGCTATAAGCGCCAGCGGGCAGAATTCCAGGATCTGCTGTACCAGAACCAGCGCCGCGTCGGCTCCACCTCGTCTGATGCCGGCACCGTGGTGCCCTCGGGCATCCAGGTCGGTACCGGTGTGAAGGCTGCCGCCATCTACCGCATCAACGAACAGGGCAATATCAGCCCCACCGGCAACACGCTGGATCTGGCCATCAATGGCCAGGGCTATTTCCAGGTGACCCTGCCCAATGGCGACACCGCCTATACCCGGGCCGGCTCCCTGCAGCTGAATGCTCAAGGCACCATTGTGACCGGCGATGGCTATCAGGTGGTGCCGGGCATCGTGATCCCGCAGAATACCGTGGATATCACCGTGAACCCGAATGGCGAGGTGCTGGCCAAGCTGGATGGCCAGGTGGCCCCGCAGAATGTCGGCCAGCTGCAAATTGCCAACTTCCCCAACACGGCCGGTCTGGAAGCCATCGGCGGCAACCTGCTGTTGGAAACCCCGGCCTCTGGTCAGGCGATTGCCGGCAATCCGGGTGCCCCCGGTTTCGGCCGCATCACCCAGGGCGCGGTGGAGACCTCCAACGTCAATATCGTGGCCGAGATCACCCAGCTGATCACCGCCCAACGCGCCTATGAAATGAATTCCCGCGTCATCTCCACCACCGACCAGATGATGCAGTCCGTCAGCCAGCTGCGCTGATCCGGATTTTCGTAAAGGGAGTTATCACCATGCGCCGCCTCGCCGCCCTGCTGATCACCGCCACGCTGCTGACCGCCCCGCAGGCCGGTGCCGCTGCCCTGAAGCCCAATGGCGTGGTCAGCGCCCAGCAGGTGGTACTGGGCGACCTGTTCGATGGGTTGTCGCCGGAACAGGCAGCCCGTGTCGTGGCCAATGCGCCCGCCCCCGGCGGCACATTGAACCTGGACACCGCCACCCTGCTGCGGATCGCCGCGGCCCATGGGGTGGCCTGGCGCCCGGTGGGGCTGGGCGAAATGGTGCAGCTGAAGCGGGAAGCGGTGCAAATTCCCCAGGCGGCGATCCAGGACAGCCTGCGTGATGCCCTGGTGCAGCAGGCCGGCACGGGTGCCAATGTCGACATCCAGCTGGATAACCGCTCCCTGGCGCTGTTTTTGCCGGTCGGCAGTGATGCCTCCGTGCGGGTGGAAAATCTTGCCTATGATCCGGTGCGCGGCCGCATAACCGCCGATCTGGTGGCCCCGGCCAGCGGGCCGCAGCTGCTGCGCCAGACCGTCAGCGGCCGCGCCATCGATATGGTGGAACTGCCGGTGCTGAACCGCCGGCTGGCGCCGGGCGAACTGGTGTCGGACAGCGACCTCAGCTATCTCAACATGCCGCGTGACCGGGTGATGGCGGGTGCCGTCACCCGTGCGGACGAACTGGTGGGCAAAAGTATGCGCCGGGCGGTGGCCCCCAACCAGCCGGTCAGCAGCCGTGATGTGCGCGAACCGGTGGTGGTGGTGAAGGGACAGGCCGTCACCATCATGCTGCAATCGGGTTCCATGCAGCTGACCGCCCAAGGCAAGGCCCTGGGCGACGGGGCGCAGGGCGAGTTGGTACGGATTGTGAATAGCTCCAGCAGCAGGGTGATTGAGGCAACGGTGGCCGGTCCCAATCTGGTGACCGTCCGCCCCGCCGCCGAGATCGCTGCCGCCCAACAAGCTGCCGTCAGGCTCGCCGCCAATCAGGCCCGGCCGAGCCGATAAGGAGAACCGACATGTCCGCCGCCCGTCCCTTCCTGCGTACCGCCACCACCCTCACCACCCTGATCCTGGGTGCCAGTATGCTGACCGCCTGCGGTACGGCAGACCGGCTGGCCAATGTCGGCAAGGAGCCGGCCTTCTCCTCGATCGAAGATCCCTCGCGCCGCCCGAATTATCAGCCGGTTCGGCTGCCGATGCCGGAAGCGCCGGTGGTGGAGAAGCGGGCCAATTCCCTGTGGCGGGCGGGTTCACGCGCCTTCTTCAAGGATCAGCGCGCCGCCCGCGTCGGCGACATCCTGACCGTCAATATTCAGATCAACGACAAGGCGCAGCTGCAAAACCAGACCACCCGCACCCGGACGGGCAAGGAAAGCCTGGGCGTGCCCAACTTGTTCGGTCTGGAAGCCAGCACCAACACTATTCTACCCGACACCGCGACAGCCGCCAGCCTGCTCAGCACCAACAGTGCCAGCAACAGCGTCGGCAATGGCCAGATCCAGCGACAGGAACAGATCAACCTGCAGGTCGCTGCCCTGATCGTGCAGATTTTGCCCAACGGCAATATGGTGGTGCAGGGTAAGCAGGAAGTGCGGGTGAATTACGAAATGCGGGAATTGACCCTGAACGGCATCATCCGGCCGGAAGACATCACCTCTGCCAACACCATCTCCTATGAAAAAATTGCCGAGGCACGGATTTCCTATGGCGGCAAGGGCCAGGTCAGCGATCTGCAGCAGCCGCGCTGGGGCCAGCAGGTGATCGATATCATCAACCCGTTCTGATCGGGGCAGCGGCGGACGATAGTTGATACAGCCATGGCCGGCGGGGCTCCCCGTCAGGCCATGGCGATTTTTGATATTGTTTACCGACAATGATACTGTACTTTACCCATCAGCACATATCTGCTGTGTGAATTGGATGCTGGCCGTGTCGCAATGGATACGGCAATCTATCGACTTATGCGCCGTTCATCCGGCGCCGCGGCAAGTTGAGGGCAGCTTGGCACCGCGTCACCAAAGGCTTAAAGCGCCATAGCGGGAACTGCCCGCCGCCATGGCCCCGTAAGTTGGTTTGAAGACGGCGTCGATGGCAAGCACAGGGGCAGTCCCCCCCGATACAGAATTTACCGATCCCGCAATCCCGGCCATGGTCCGGCTGACCGGCCTGCGTAAGGTTTTTGGCGGCAAGGGCAAACCAGCCGTCACCGCCCTGGACGGGGTAGACCTGATCGCCCCCACTGGCAGCATTACTGCCATCATCGGCCCCAGCGGGGCCGGCAAAAGCAGCCTGCTGCGCGCCGTCAATCTGTTGGAACGGCCGGACAGCGGCAGCGTGATTGTCGGCGGGCAGGATTTGACGGCCCTGTCGGAAGCCGACCTGCGCCAGGCCCGGCAATCCATCGGCATGATCTTCCAGCATTTCAACCTGCTGGCCAACCGCACCGTGGCGGGCAATGTGGCCCTGGCGTTGGAACTGGCCGGCTGGCCGCGCGACCGCATCGGCCCGCGTGTGGCGGAGCTGCTGGAACTGGTGGGGCTGACCGACAAAGCAGGGCAATATCCGGCCGCCCTGTCCGGCGGGCAGAAACAGCGGGTGGGCATTGCCCGCGCGCTGGCCCCCAACCCGCAATTGCTGCTGTGTGACGAGGCGACCAGCGCGCTGGACCCGGAAACCACCCGGCAAATCCTGGAGCTGCTGCGGCGGATCAACCGGCAGCTTGGGCTGACCGTGCTGTTGATCACCCATGAAATGTCAGTGGTGCGGGAAGTGGCCGACCATGTGGTGGTGCTGGAGGCCGGGCGCATCATCGAACAGGGGGATGTGACGCGCATCTTCACCCATCCCCAGCACCCCACCACCCGCGATTTTCTGGCCGGGGAAACGGGGACGAGGCTGCCGGCGGCACTGGCCGCCCGCCTGTCCCCCATAGCCCGGCACGGCGATGTGGCACTGGTGCGGCTGCACGCGCTGGGACCGGTGGCGGCGGGCCCGGTGCTGGCCGGTTTCGCCCTGGCCGGGGTCGCCGCCAGCCTGGTGGCCGGGCGGGTGCAGGCTTTGAAGGAGATTCCCTTTGCCGCCCTGGTACTGGCCCTGAAGGGCGATGCGACGGCCATTGCGGCGGAAATCAACCATCTGCGCGCCCAGGGGGCGGATATTGAGGAGCTGGGCCATGTCGCCGCAGATGCTGTCGCTTTTAACTGACGCCACCCTGCAAACCCTGTCCATGGTGCTGGTGGCCGGTGCGCTGGCCTGCCTGGGCGGCATTCCGCTGGGCCTGTTCCTGGCGTTGTGCGGGCCGGGCGATCTATTGCCGCGCCCGGCCCTGCAGCGCCTGCTGGGGCTGGTGGTCAATGCTGCCCGCTCCACCCCCTTCATCATTCTGGTGGTGGCCATCGTGCCGCTGACGCGCGCACTGACCGGTACCTCCATCGGCACGGCAGCCGCCACGGTGCCGCTGACACTGGCCGCCATCCCCTTCATTGCCCGGGTGGTGGAAGCCGCCGTGCGGGAGGTGGACCATGGGCTGCTGGATGCCGCCCGCGCCATGGGGGCGCGGCCCGGCCAGATCATCCGCCTTGTGTTGCTGCCGGAAGCCCGCGCCGGCATCCTGCGCGGGTTGACCCTGGCCGCCGTCAATCTGGTGGGCTATTCCGCCATGGTGGGTGCTGTGGGCGGCGGCGGGCTGGGCGATCTGGGCATCCGCTATGGCTATCAGCGCTTCATGCCGGAAATGATGCTGGCCGTCGTGCTGATCCTGATCGTTCTGGTGCAAATTCTGCAATCGGGCGGCGAGGCGCTGGCCCGCAAACTTGATAAACGCCATCTGAAAGGCTGACATCCATGCGCATCCTGGCCCTGCTGGCGCTTGCCGCCGCCTTTGCCCTGCCCGCCCAGGCGGAGAAAATCCGCGTCGGCGTCACCCCCGGCCCGCACGCCCAGATCATGGAAAAGGTGCGCGATCAAGCCAAGGCGACGGGGCTGGAGATCGAGATCCTGGAATTCAGCGATTATGTGGTGCCGAATGAGGCACTGGCCAGCGGCGATCTGGATGCCAACAGCTTCCAGCACCAGCCCTATCTGGATAACCAGATTGCCGACCGGGGCTATAAGCTGGTTTCTGTCGCCAAGACCGTAACCTTCCCGCTAGGCCTGTTCTCCGCCAAGCTGAAAAGCCTGGAGGCACTGCCGGCCAAGGCCAAGGTTGCCATCCCCAACGATCCCACCAATGGCGGTCGCGCCCTGATCCTGCTGGCGCACCAGGGCTTGATCAAGCTGCGCGACGGGGCCGGGCTGGCCGCCACGCCGCTGGATATCACCGACAATCCGAAGAACCTGCGCATCGTGGAACTGGATGCTGCCCAGTTGCCGCGCAGCCTGAATGACGTGGATATTGCCGCCATCAACGGCAATTACGCGCTGGAAGCCGGGCTGGACCCGACCAAGGATGCGCTGGCGCGGGAGGCCGCCGATGGCCCCTACGCCAATGTGATTGCCGTGAAGGCGGCGGACAAAGACAAGCCCTGGGTGAAATCCCTGATTGCAGCCTATCAGAGCCCGGCAGTGAAGCAATTCGTGGTCGATACATTCAAGGGTGCGCTGGTGCCTGCCTGGTGACGCGAAGATTTAACACATCCGACCTCACCTTAAGGATATTGTCGCCCCGGTGAATTCCCGTCCCCTGCAACATAAGGTAGGAAGATTGGGAATGGCAGAATGATCGGGCGACTGTGGCCTCTGGAACGCTCAAAAGCCTGACGATGCGTCAGGCGCTGCTGATCTTGTTGAGCGCGGTCTGCATCGGTGTGGTGCTGACCGCGACAGAGGCCGCCTTTACCGTTCACCGCAAGCAGACAGCGGCACAGAGCCAGCTGGTTCAGATCATGAACCTGCTGGAAGGCCCCAGCCGCAACGCCTTGTGGAACCTGGACCAGACCCTGGCCGACAGCATCTTTGGCGCCGCCACCGCCCTGGAATCGGTGGGGCGGGTGGAAATCCACGATGTTTCCGGCACCATGTTCGCTGCCACCGGCGAAAAGCCGGCCATGGTCAGCGATTTCCGCCGCCGTATGATCGCGCCCTATATGACCGCCGAACGGACCCTGACCCGTCCCGGCGGAACGGAGGTGATCGGCCGTCTGGTGCTTTATCTGAAACCGGACAGCTTTATTCAGGATGCGCGGGCCACGATCCTGGGATCGGTGCTGCTGGGGCTGACGCGTAATCTGCTGCTGGCCCTGCTGCTCTCGGTGATTTTCCACCTGTTCCTGACCCGGCCGCTGATCAAGCTGGGCCGCGACCTGATTCGCGTGCGGCCGGACAGTCCGCTGGCCAACCCTATTCGGGTGCCCCGGTTCCATGAAAATGACGAGCTGGGCTATGTGGCCTCCCGCATCAATGAATTGTTGGCCCAGCTGCACCGGTCTCAATCGGATTTGCGGCAGCTGGCCACGCGCGACCCGCTGACCAACATGCCCAACCGGGTTTTGATGACTGAGTCCCTGAATGGTGCCGTAGAACGGGCGCGACAGAGTGGCCGGGCGTTGGCGGTGATCTTTCTGGACCTGGACCGGTTCAAACATGTCAATGACAGCCTGGGCCACGCCATTGGCGATGCGCTGCTGCGACAGGTGGCCGAGCGGTTGCAGGAAAATCTGCCCCCCGGCCATCTGGCTGGCCGGCTGGGTGGCGACGAATTCCTGATCGTGCTGGAAAGCATGGACAGCGCAGACGAGGTCACCAACCTCGCCCGTCGCTTGTTGAACGCGCTGACACGCGCTTACACCATTGACGGGCAGATTTTGCATGTCGGCGCCAGCGCCGGTATCGCCATGTATCCGGGCGACGGGGAAGACAGCGTTTCGCTGATGCGGCACGCCGATGTGGCCATGTATGCCGCCAAGGCGATGGGTGGCGGCACCTTCAAATTCTTCGACCGGGCGATGACCGAACGGGCGATGATCATCCTGCGCACCGAGGCCAGCCTGCGCGATGCCCTGGCCGATGATGCGCTGCATATCCATTATCAGCCCAAGATAGATCTGGAGACCGGCTGTGTCGCCGGGGCGGAGGCGCTGGTGCGCTGGAACCATGCCGGCCGCATGATCTCCCCGGCGGAATTCATCCCCATTGCGGAGGAAACCGGCCTGATCATCGATCTGGGCTATTGGGTGCTGACACAGGTTTGCCGCGACACCGCCTCCTGGCACCGGCGGCTGCCGGGGCTGAGCATCGCCGTCAATGTTTCCGCCCGCCAGCTGGCAGAGCGGGACTTCGCCGACCGTGCCATTGCCATCGTACGGCGGGCCGGGCTGTCGCCTGCCATGTTCACGCTGGAAGTGACGGAATCGGTGGTGATGCGCGATGTCGCCAATCAGATGGTTGTGCTGAACGCGCTGCGGCTGGCCGGTTTCCGCATCGCCGTGGATGATTTCGGTACGGGCTATTCCTCCCTCTCCTATCTGCGGCAATTGCCGGTGACGATGCTGAAAATCGACCGCAGCTTCGTCAATGATGTGCCGGGTGATGCCGCCATCGCCGCCACCGTCATTGCGCTCGGCAAAAAGCTGGGCCTGACCACGGTGGCCGAAGGGGTGGAAACCCAGGAACAATATGACTGGCTGCGTCAGGAAGGCTGTGATCAGGCCCAGGGCTATCTGATCTCCCGCCCCATTCCGGCGGTCCGGTTTGAAAAGGAATTCATCGATCCCAATGCCGGCCCCACCCTGCGACTGGTTGGGGCGGTGGAATAAAAATACGGGTGCCGGCGGAAACCGGCACCCGCGCTGCTGATCAACCCTTGGTCAGCTTTTCCCACCATTTTGCTTGCGACTGGCAGGCATAGCTGTCACCCCAATTGGCATCCACCGGCTCCAGCGGGGTCGGCGGCATGTCGTCCATGGCCTTCAGATATTCAATGATGGCCCGGCGTTCCTCGGGCGACAGGGCGCGGCCGATGACGCCGGGGCCGGTTTTGTCGCTGAACAGGTGACCGCTATTGGCATTGCCGGTCTTGCCCGTCTCCAGCTCGAACCCGCCCTTGATCTTGGTGGTGACATAGCCCAGCGTCGCCGGGTCATATTCATAACTGCCCAGCCAGAAGCTTTTGGAGCGTTCAGCCAGCGGGCTCAGCAGTTCATAGACATTGGGCACAGCCCCGTTATGCAGATAGGGCGGTGTCGCCCAGACACCATCCAGCGGCCGGGCCTTGTAGGCGCAGGGAGCGCGAACAAGGTTTTCCCGGCCGAACCCGTCATAGTCCTGACGCTGCTGTTCATTCAGACCCAGCAGATCATAGGCGCGATCCTTGACCCCGGTGGTCACCACATAAAGCCCCGTTGCCGGATCAATATCACCGGGTTTGCCGGTCAGTTTCGTGGGATCGACCACCGTGTCGGCGAAGTTGCCGGCGGCCGTCGGGTCTGTGCCGATCCGTTCCAGCGGCACCATGGTGACCGCCCATTTCGCCTTCTCGTTCTGGCCTTCCTTGATCGGGCGCGGGGCATGGCAGTGGGAACAATTTTCTTCAAACAGGGCGCGGCCCTGTTCGGCCTTGGCCTGATCATAGGCGCCGAAGATCGCCGCCGGCCATTTCGGCGCGGTCAGATGCCACAGCCGTTCCTCAATATCCTTCAAATTCGTCACCGGGATGGAGCTGTCCCAATTGTCCGGCTGGGGAATCGGGTCCCCGTTGACGGTGACGAAATTGGTGCGCGCCCGCACGCCCAAGGCCTCCCCGACATTGCGGGCCATGGGCTGATGCACGGAGCCATTATACTGCACCCAGTCGAACTTCCAGATATCCCACAGATAGGGGAAGTTCACCGGCGCATCGGCGGTGCGGTAATTTTCCGGCTGATGCAGATCATCACCGAACACCGTATTGCCGATGCGGCCCAGCGCATCCAGCCGGGTGAAACCTTCCTTGGTGGGGTAGATATCCTTGGTGAAACTATACCAGACCGTGGCGATGGCCTTATGCGCGGCGGCCTTGAAGGCCGCCTTCAGCACGGTATAGGCCCCCTCATCCTCATACCGGTCGCCCAGCACCGATTTGGCAAAGCGCCGCCATTTGAAGGGGTTATAATAGGTTTCGATCAGCGTCAGGCCAAAGGCGCTGGAAAAGCCGGTAACATCGGCCCCCGCCTGCCCACCACTGACCCGGAAGGCCGTGCCCTTGTAGCTGAGCTGCCCCGTATGGCAGGCGGCACAGGTGAAGCCGACCACCGGCCCCATCCCCTTATCCTTGGGCGGCCCCTGGTCATTATTGACGGCAAAGCCCACCGGGAGGCCCAGCGGGTTGCGCTGGGTCACCGCCTGCGGCAGGAAACCCAGCTGGTACAGGAAGCCGCTATCCGACAATTTGTCGGTGCTGAAGGGACGTTCCAGGGCCATGAACCAGGATACCGGCGCGATCACCGTGCCCTGGGCGGTGTAATCATAGAAGTCGCGGTCCTCCGCGCTCCACCCCTGTTCAGCCCAGACCACCTTTTCCACCGGGCGATCCGGCAATTCCCCCCCGCAACCGGCCAGGACTGATAAGGCAGCCCCGGCCAGCAACATCTTCCCCCATGCCCGCATCTTTTCCCCCTCGCGGCGAATTTCTATCCGTACAACCTATGCCATAGGTTGTTTTGCAACGAAATTGAAATCGCTAAGCGGGAGCGGGGGATAGGCGGTCAGGCAGCCACCGCAACCGGGCCGATATAGCGCGATTGCGGGCGCATCAGGCGGCCGGTGGCCTCCTGCTCCATCACATGCGCCGCCCAGCCGGCCACCCTGCCCATAGCGAAAACCGGGGTGAACAGGTCACGCGGCAGGCCCACCGCATCCAGCAGCAGAGCGGTATAGAATTCGACATTGGTTTCCAGCGGCCGGTCGGGCCGGTGCTGACGCAGGGCGGCGATGGCCGCCGCCTCCACCTGTTCGGCCAATTGGATACGCGGGCTGGACAGCTGGCGGACGGCCGCCTTCAGCACCTCCGCCCTGGGGTCACGCACCCGGTAGATGCGGTGGCCAAAGCCCATCAACCGGCGGCCCGCCACCAGCTCCCCCGCCACCCAGGGGCCGGCATGGGCAGCATCGCCCACCGCATCCAGCATATCCAGCACCGGCCCCGGTGCGCCGCCATGCAGCGGGCCTTTCAGGGCGCAGAGCCCCGCCACAATGCTGGACACCATGCCGGCACGGGTGGAGGCCACGATACGCGCGGCGAAGGTAGACGCGTTCAAGCCATGGTCGCTGACCGTCACCAGATAGGTATCCAGGGCGCGGGCCAGCGCCGCGTCGACCACGTCCCCCGTCACCATACGCAGGAAATCCGCCGCATGGCCCCGGCTGGCATCTGGCGCCACCGGGGCCAGACCCTGCGACTGGCGGTGCTGGGCGGCAATGAACACGGGCACCGCCGCCGTCACCAGGATGGCGGCATCCTCTTCCATCGCGTCGGGCAGGCCGGACAGCATCAGCCGCAGCCCCTCCACCGGGGTCAGCCCCTGGGTGCCGGGCAGCAGCCGGGGCACCAGCGCCCAGGCCGCCAGCCGCGCCCGGCCCAGATGCTGGCGGATGCTGGCCTCCCCCTGATCGGCCAGCGGGTGGAAACCGCGCCAGAGCAGCGCCGTCACCCCTTCGAAATCCAGGCTGGCCGCTGCGCGCTCCACCGGCAGGCCGCGCAGCACCAGCACCCCGGCCGCGCCATCGACATGGCTCAACACCGTTTCCGCCGCCACCACGCCATCCAGACCGATATTCATGACATCCTCCAACAATGAAACCTTGATCGCTGGACAGTGTCGGATCAGCGTGCATATATGGTCAATCTTGATTGAATTGATCAATATATCATGAACAATCCCCTGACCCTGAGTGCCAAGGAAGCCGCTGCCGAGCTGGGCGTCAGCCTCGCCACCCTTTACGCCTATGTCAGCCGGGGCCTGATCCGGTCGGAGGCAACGGGCGGCGGGCGGACGCGGCTTTACCGGGCCGATGATGTACATGCGCTGGTGGCCCGCCGCGACCGCCCCGCCGATGCCACGCCCGACCGGGCGCTGGATTGGGGCGCGCCGGTGCTGGAATCCTCCATCACCCTGATCACCGGCGGCGGGCTTTACTACCGGGGCCGCGACGCCACGGCCCTGGCGCAGGAATCCAGCCTGGAAACTGTGGCCGGCCTGTTGTGGGAGTGCGCGGAAGATGCCTTTGCCGGGGAAGCGCCGCCGCCCCTGCCCGTCCTGGCCGCGCAATTGCCCGCCGCGATGGACCCGCTGGACCGGCTGCTGACCCTGTTGCCGCTGGCGGGGGCGGCGGATTTGAAGGCGGTGAACCGCACCCCGGCGGGGCTGGCCCGCACCGGGGCACGCATCCTGCGGCTGACCGGGGCGGTGCTGACCGGGACCGCGCCGACCCGCCAGCCGCTGCACCAGATGCTGGCGGACGCCTGGGGCGTGCGGGAGGCGACGGCGCAGGCGCTGATCCGCGCCACGCTGGTGCTGTGCGCGGATCATGAATTGAACGCGTCGGCCTTTACCGTGCGCTGTGTCGCCTCCACCGGGGCCAACCCCTATGCCTGCATATCCGCCGGGATCGGTGCCTTGCGCGGCCCCCGCCATGGCGGGGCAACGGGGCTGGTAGCGGCCCTGCTGCCCCGCCTGCTGGATGGGCCGGAGACACCGGCCCAGGCCCTGGCCGCCCTGCTGGCGCGGGGGGAGGAGGCGCATGGCTTTGGCCATCCGCTTTATCCGGAAGGGGACATCAGGGCGCAATGGCTGTTGCGCCGGATGAAACAGGCCTGGCCGCAGGACCAGCGCCTGGCCCGCGCGCTGGAGTTGGCCCGTGCCGGCAAGGAGATTGCCGGCCTGCCCCCCACCATCGATTTCGCCCTGGTGCTGCTGGCCGACCGGCTGGGCCTGCCCGCCACGGCACCGCTGATCCTGTTCACCGTGGGGCGTACCGTCGGCTGGATGGCGCATCTGCTGGAACAGGTGCGCTCGCCCGTGCTGATCCGGCCACGGGCGCGTTACACTGGTATTCGGCCAGGGTGAAGGCTTGGCATCGCCCACCCCGGACCACATATGATGGGGAGAGGAGAGACGAGGGATGCCGCAACAGACACCCGAAATGGATCAGGCCGCCGAGGAGGCGCTGCGCGTCGATCCGCAGAAGCTGGTGCGTGACAGCAAACTGGTGCTGGCCCGCTTCTGGGTCAAGCTGCGTGACAATCTTGCCCGCATTCCCTTTGCGGAAAAGCTGATCGCCACTTTCTACGCCGCCACCGACCCGGCCACGCCGTTCCGCGCCAAAGCCATTCTGATGGGGGCGCTGGCCTATTTCATCATGCCGGTGGATATCATCCCCGATTTCATCGTCGGGCTGGGCTTCACCGATGATGCGGCGGTGCTGATGCTGGCCTTGCGGGCCGTCAGCACATCCATCCTGCCCCGCCACCATGATCAGGCCCGCGCCTGGCTGGTCAGCCACAAGGTCAGCCCGACGGATGAAGCGGAAATCCAGGCCGGGCCGGTGATTGAGAACTGAGTGTCTGTCCGGCAAGCTTTCTTTTTTCAAGCTCTTACGCGATTTAAGATTCTGTATCACCGTCACCCCGGCCTTCGCCGGGGTGACGGTGAGGATAAAGTAATGAATTGATAATAAACGAAAAAATTCCAAACAAGTCCAGAGGGAATGCTTCTGGTCTTACAGCCTCTCCTGCAAGGCGGCAATGAACAGCCGCACCTTGGGCGGGATCAGCCTGGGGCTGGGGGTGATGGCCCAGATGCCCCAGGGCTCCACCACCGCATCGGCCAGTTCCACTGGCACCAGGACGCCGGCCGCCACCTCCTGTGCGGCATTCCAGGCCGCCATGCAGGCGATGCCGGCCCCGGCGATACAGGCGGCCTGCACGGCATCAATGCTGTTGGCGGTCAACCGCCCCTCCATCCGATGGTGCAGCACCCGCCCATCAATCAGGAAATCCCAATAAGGCAAACTGGTCTGGATCAGACAATCATGCCCCGCCAGATCGGCCAAGGCGCGCGGGCAACCGCGTGCCGCCAGATAGGCGGGGGACGCGAAAAGCTGGCGGGCGCTGTCCCCCAGCCGGCGGGCCATCTGGCTGTTTTCCAGCGGCTTGCCAACGCGGATCGCCAGATCCACCCCATCAGCCGCCAGATCCAGCCGCAGATCGGTCACCACCAGTTCCACCCGCAAGGCTGGATGGGCAGCCAGGAAGGGCGGCAGCAACGGGGCAATCACCTTGCGGGCAAAGGCGCTGGACGCACTGACCCGCAGCAGGCCCGATGCGCCCAGCGCCTCCGGCCGCACGGCATCACGCGCGCCCGCCTCCCCCTCCAGCAGGGTGCGGGCATGGGGCAGAAACGCCTCCCCCGCGGTGGTCAGCGAAAGCGCGCGCGTGGTGCGGTGAACCAGCCGCACCCCCAATTCCGCCTCCAGCGCGGACAACCGGCGCGAGGCCACCATGGGGGCAATGCCCAGCCGCCGGGCGGCCGCGGCCAGACTGCCGCTGGCCACGGCCTCCACCAGAACCTCGGCATCGGTCAGGTTAATCATATCGCTTTCCGATAGGCTGGCATATCAATCCAACAAACTACCGCCAAATGTCGATATAATCCAGAGTGCACCCATGAATCGCTAACGGAGTGATCGTCATGGACAGCCAAGCAATGGCCGCCGGCCCCGTTCCCCAGGCACATCCGCTGAGCCGGACGCTGACCTTTGCCCTGGCGGCAGGGGCCGGGGTGGCGGCGGCCAATATCTATTATAACCAGCCCATGCTGGGGCTGATCGGCCAGGAATTGGGCGGCGGCGTCAGCATGGTGCCCACGGCGACGCAGCTGGGCTATGCCGCCGGCCTGTTCCTGCTGGTGCCGCTGGCCGACATGCTGGAACGCCGCGCCCTGGTGGTGGGCACCTTCCTGGCGCTGGCGCTGGCCCTGGCTGGGGCGGCCCTGGCACCGGGGGCCGGCGCGCTGATCGCGGCATCGCTGCTGATCGGACTGTTCAGCACCGTGGCGCAACAGATCGTGCCCTTTGCTGCCCATCTGGCCCCGGCACACAAGCGGGGTGCGGTGGTGGGCACGGTGATGTCCGGCCTGCTGACGGGCATCCTGCTCAGCCGCACCATCGCCGGGCTGGTGGCCAGCCATGGCGGCTGGCGCACCATGTTCTGGCTGGCCGTGCCGGTGGCGCTGGCCATGGCCGGCTGGATGGCCCTGCATCTGCCGAAAAGCCCGGCAGAGGGCCGGCTGCGCTATGGCACCATGCTGAAATCGCTGCTGCATCTGTGGCTGGAACTGCCGGCGCTGCGGCTGGCGGCCCTGACCCAGGCCCTGATGTTCGGTGCCTTCAGCGTGTTCTGGACCGTACTGGCCCTGCGCCTGCAGCAGCCGGATTACGCGCTGGGTGCCGATGTCGCCGGGCTGTTCGGTGTGTTGGGGCTGGTGGGCATCCTGGCCGCCCCGCTGTCCGGCCGGCTGGCCGACCGCGGCGGGCCGGCAACCGTGGTGCGGGCCGGTGCCGCCCTGACCCTGGCCGCCTGGGCGATCTTCGGTCTGTGGCAAAGCCTGACCGGGCTGGTGCTGGGGGTGGTCGTGCTGGATCTGGCGGTGCAGGCGGCCCTGATCTCCAACCAGCATATCGTCTTCTCCCTGCGGCCGCAGGCCCGCGCCCGGGTGAACACGCTGTTCATGGGCTCCATGTTCATCGGCGGTGGTTTTGGCTCGGCCGCCGCCATGCAGCTCTGGCCCCTGGCCGGCTGGGCGGGCGTCAGCCTTTTGGGCGTGGGCCTGTCACTGCTGGCCCTGCTGGCGCAATTGGCGGTGCGCAAACAGGAACGGTGAGCCCGGATTACGGGCCTACCGGGCGAAAGGCGCGGCAAATGGCCGGATCGGTATCCAGCCGTGCCGCGCCGATCAGGTCCAGGCAATAGGGAATGGCGGGGAACACCGCTTTCAGACACAGGTCAATGGCAGATGGCTTGCCCGGCAGGTTGACAATCAGCGACCGGCCGCGCAGCCCGGCCGTCTGGCGGGACAGGATGGCGGTGGGCACCTGTTTCAGGCTTTCCATCCGCATCAATTCGCCGAAACCCGGCAACAGCCGGTCGCACACCGCCTCCGTCGCCTCCGGCGTCACATCGCGCAGGGCGGGGCCGGTGCCGCCGGTGGTCACCACCAGACAGCAGCCATCATGATCGCAAAGCCCGGCCAGCACCGCCTCGATCACCGGGGCTTCATCGGGGACACAGCGCCGCAGTACCTGGAACGGGGTGGCCAGGATGGCACGCAGGCTCGCCTCCACGGCCGGGCCGCCCTTATCCTCATAAAGGCCCTGGCTGGCCCGGTCGGAAATGGTCAGGATGCCGATACGGGGTTGGCTCATCTTCATACTCCTGGGGCAAAACGGCCGGGGTCGCCCGGCCGCACTGACCCTACCCATGACAGAATTGACCCACCGGCACCTTGCGGCGGGTCAATTCCGGCCCCGGATCAGAAGCGCAGGTTCACCGTGCCATAGAAGGCGCGGCCATCGCCGGGCGAATGCAAGCTCTGCGCCCCATCCCACCAGACATATTCATAATCCGTGTCCGTCAGGTTCTTGACCTGCAAGGACAGGTCGACATTGTCATTCAGACGGTAGGTGATTTCAGCGGCCAGCAGCACATAATCCCCGAACTTGCCGGTGCTGTTGGTCTGTTCCAGATAATAACGGCTCTGGCCATTGGCGGAGAGGGACAGGGTGATATCGTCCGCCGCCTGCACATCGATCCCACCGGAGAACAAACGCGCCGGGATGTGGTCAATGCGCTTGCCCCGGCTGGCGGGGTTGGCCGGGTCCGGCGTTTCGATCACCGCCCGCTGCCAGGCCATGGCCATCCAGAATTCCAGCCAGCCCAGCGGGCGGAGATTGACCTGGGCATCCACCCCTTCTCGCTTGGTGCCGCCCAGATTGTCGAAATCGCCCAGCGGGTCGTTCAGCTTGCGCTTCACCTCCCCCGTCGCCGTCTGCTCCCAATAGGCCAGCCGGCTTTCCAGCCAGCGGGCCGGGGCATATTTCACCCCCGTTTCCCAACCTTCATTGGTGGAAGGCGCCAGATCGGTCACGCGCGGCGGGATTTTATAGGCACCCGATCCGGCACCGATCTGGAAGGTGCGGCCCCAATTGGCATAAAGCGTCACCCCGCCGCCGGCCGCCAGGGCGGCGCTGATTTTCGGCTGTTTGATGTTGCCATAATCATTGACGCTGTAATCGCGCCCGGTCAGCCCGTCATGGAAATCGCCTTCCACCTTGTCCACCCGATAGGCGGGCACGATGGTCAGATAATCGGTGGGCTGGATCACCGCCTGCACATAGGCGCCATACACATCCAGATCGAATGTCTGGTCACGGGTCTGGCGCACCCGCTGGCGCCGCAGCGTCTGAAACCGCCGGCTTTCATTATCCTGAATCTGGAAATCGCCGCCGGCTTCCAGCATCACGCTGTGCAGGCCGATATCCGGCAGATGGTAATGGATGGCAGCGATGCCGCCCCATTGCCATTCATCGGCCACCCGTTCCTGCTGGGCGACATTGGCGGAATATTGCACCCAGCGTTCATCCTTCAGCCGGTTGAGATAGGCCTTGGCGGTGGCCCCCAGATGGTCACCCAGATCAAGGTCCAGATGCAGGCTGGCCTGCGCCGTCTCCCGCTCCCCCTTGTCGCTGTCGGAGAAACGGTAGGATTGCGTGGGGCTGCTGGCCGCATCCGCCCGCGTCAGATAGCCCGGCTCCTGCGCCTCATGGCGGCCATAGCGGATGCTGGCACCGACGCGGCTGTCACCATCGCCCAGCCGGTAGAACCATTTCGCCGATGCCGCCCCGCGTTCGGCCTTGCCGTGGTCGCGGTAACCATCGGTATGGCGGAAGGCGGCCATATAATTCTGGCTCAGCCGGTCGCCCTCAAAACCGGCCACGCTTTGCAGATCGATGGTGCCGAAACTGCCGACAGTGGCACGGGCGCGGCGGTAATTGCCACCGGTCAGGGTGCGCATGTCGGCGCTGCCGGCAATGGCATTCAGGCCCCAGCGCGGATCATTGGTACCGCGCACGGTTTCAATGGATGCCAGTTCCAACGGGAAGACGGCATCAATGAAGGGCATATTGCCATCATTGCTGTTGCTGGGAATGCCATCAATCAGCAGCTTCACGGCATTGATCTCCCCTTCACCATTGAAACCGCGGAAGGAGAATTTGCCCGATGAGGTGCCCTGGTTGAAATCAGTCAACAGCACGCCCGGCATCCGGCCCAGCAGTTCCCAGCTGTTATCCACGACCTGCCGTTCCAGCTGATCAGCCCCCAGCAGATCGACGGAGCTGTAAAGATTGCTGCTGGAACGGGCCATGCGCTGGGCGGTCACCACCACCTCGCCGATGGTGAAGCTGGAATCGGCACTCTGCGCGGTGGCGATTCCGGCCCCTGCCAGGGACAGGGACAAGGCGATAAGCGAGCCGCAACCCAGCAGGCTGGCGCGGGGGGACAGGTTTTTCATGATGTCAACTCAAGCGTCATGGTGCGGAACAGGCGCACATGGCCGTTCCGGCGGGCCGGCATTGACCGGCCGCATGATGGAAATTATCGTGGCGATGGAATGGTCAGGCGGCTGTCCCGGCCGGCGGCCCCCGGGCCAGCCGGTGGCCCAGCGGGGCCGCATGGGCCAGCACCGGTGCCGCCGCCAGCCGCAGCCGGACAGGCTGCCAGATTGTAGCCGGGGCCAATGCCGCCAGTGGCGGCGGCGCGATAAAGGCTTGCCCAACCACCAGGGCAAAGGGGCAGGCGGCCGCCATGGCCGCCCCATCCCCGCCGCTGCCATCGCCCTGACCGGGCACGGTCCCGCGGCAGATCACCAGCCCCGGCCCGCCCGCCGCCCAGCCAGCCAGATCCGGCATCATCCCGGTGGGGATGATCACCCGAAACAGCAGGATCAGCAGAAGAAGATGGCGCATCACCAGGGGGGCCTGTGGGGAAAAGGGCATTGATGTTTACAGGGCCGTCCGGCCCGGATCATCCCATCAATGGCAGATAAAACACCCCAAGATGTTGATCCAGGTCAAGTTTCTTCCAGCAGGAAGATTAATACCCACGCCCGCAGGGCGACCAATGCCAGGGCAAAAGCCCGGCTGTTTGCGCCGTGGCAACGTTCGCGACCGTTAAAGCCCGTAGCTGTGACCGTGACCTCGACATCGGCCTTCGATGGACCAGCAACGGGAGAGCACAGCATGTCGTCAACCCATGAACCGCATCGGCCACCGGTCGAGCGATTCAGCAAATCGGCCGCCCGGAACATATTTTACGGCGGATCGGTCTTCTTCTTCGCCATCTTCATCGGCCTGACCGCGCAGAGCCATTGGCACATCCTCACCAAATCCACCGATGAGGCGACGATGAGCGCCGGCGTGCTGCGCGGCAAGCATGTCTGGGAAAAGAATTCCTGCATCAATTGCCATTCGATCCTGGGGGAAGGGGCCTATTTCGCGCCGGAACTGGGCAATGTCTGGGTTCGGTTTGGCGGGCGCACCGATCCGCAATCCGCCCGTGAAGGGCTGATCGCCTGGATGCAGTCGCAGCCATCCGGCATCGAAGGGCGGCGCCAGATGCCGCAATTCCATCTCAGCGATCAGGAACTCAACGATCTCATCGATTTCCTGGAATGGACCAGCCGCATCAAAACCCAGGGCTGGCCGCCCAATGATGCCGGCTGAAGGGGGGCTGATCATGAAATATGCATCACAAAGAGTGGCTTACTGGTATTTCGTCTGCGCCATGATCCTGTTCGGGGTGCAGATTGCGGCGGGCGCGCTCGCCGGCACGGTCTATGTGCTGCCCAACACACTGTCGGAACTGCTGCCCTTCAACATCATCCGCATGATCCACACCAACGCCCTGATCGTCTGGCTGTTGATGGGCTTTTTCGGCTGCGCCTATTATCTGGTGCCGGAGGAAGCGGAGCGGGATATTGAAAGCCCCCTGCTGGCCTATATCCAGCTGGGCCTGCTGATGGTCGGCGCGCTGTCCGCCGTCGCCGGCTATACGCTGCACATCCATGAGGGGCGGGAGTTTCTGGAGCAACCGCTCTGGATCAAGGCGGCCATCGTCGTGGTGGCGCTGATCTTCCTCTATAATGTCTCCCTGACCGTGCTGAAGGGCCGGCGCACAGCGGTGACCAATGTGCTGCTGCTGGGCCTGTGGGGCATCGCCGTCTTCTGGCTGTTCGCCTTCTACGCGCCGGACAATCTGGCGGTGGACAAGCTTTACTGGTGGTACGTCGTTCATCTGTGGGTGGAAGGCGTGTGGGAACTGGTGATGGCCTCGGTTCTCGCCTTCCTGATGATCAAGATGACCGGCGTGGACCGTGAAATCATTGAGAAATGGCTTTATTCCATCGTCGGTCTGGCCCTGTTCTCCGGCCTGCTGGGCACCGGTCACCATTATTACTGGATCGGCGCGCCGGGTTACTGGCAGTGGATCGGCTCCATCTTCTCCGCCATGGAGATTGCCCCCTTCTTCGCCATGGTGATCTTCGCCTTCAAGATGGTGTTCAAGGGCCGCAAGGATCATCCCAACCGCGCCGCCCTGCTCTGGTCGCTGGGCTGCACCGTGGGCGCCTTCTTCGGCGCCGGGGTCTGGGGCTTCCTGCACACGCTGTCTTTCGTGAATTACTATACGCACGGCACGCAGGTGACGGCGGCGCATGGGCATCTGGCCTTCTTCGGGGCCTATGTCATGCTCAACCTTGCCCTGATCAGCTATGCCATGCCCTATCTGCGCGGCAAGGCGCCCTATCACCAGACGCTGAACGTCGTCGCCTTCTGGCTGATGACCGCCGGCATGACGGTGATGACCTTCGCCCTGACCTTCGCCGGGGCCGTGCAGGTGCATCTGCAGCGGGTGATGGGCATGTCCTATATGGAGGTGCAGGACCATATCGCCCCCTTCTATTGGGTGCGTCTGGGCTCTGGCGCCATGGTGGCCGTGGCCGTGCTGATGTTCCTGTGGTCGGTGTTCGGCCCGGTGCGTGACACACGCACCCTGGTGCAGCGGCGCGCGGGTGCCACCCCCGTCGCCGCTGAGTGACGTGCTGCCGGATGCGGGGAGAGCCCCACCCCCGCACCCGGCCACCGCCCCCACCTTTCAGGAGATGAGCCATGCCCATAGCCGCACACCAGCAGGCGGTCGATGCCGCCCCCTTCTATGCGCCCGCCGGCCATGAATGCCTGTTGTTCGAACAGGCCTATCACAACCGCCTGCCGGTGCTGCTGAAAGGGCCGACCGGCTGCGGCAAGACCCGCTTTGTCGCCCATATGGCGGCCCGGCTGGGCCGCCCGCTCTATACCGTTGCCTGCCATGATGACCTGACCGCCGCCGACCTGACCGGCCGTTACCTGCTGAAAGGTGGGGAAACCGTGTGGGCCGATGGCCCCTTGACCCGGGCGATGCGCGAAGGCGCCATCCTTTACCTGGATGAGGTGGTGGAGGCCCGCAAGGATGTCACCGTCGTGCTGCACCCCGTCACCGATGACCGGCGCGTGCTGCCGCTGGAACGGACGGGGGAGATGCTGACGGCGCCGCCGGAATTCATGCTGGTGATCTCCTACAATCCTGGTTACCAGAATGTGCTGAAGGCGCTGAAGCCTTCCACCCGCCAGCGCTTCATCGCCCTGGAATTCGGCTATCCCGATCCGGAGACGGAGGCCGCCATCGTTGCCGCCGAAAGCGGCTTGCCCAAGGACCGTTGCCTGCCGCTGGTGCGGGTGGCCAATGCACTGCGTGACCTGAAGGGCCAGGATGTGGAGGAAGGGGCATCGACCCGGCTACTGGTCTATGCCGCCACCCTGATCCGGTCCGGGATCAAGCCGGCCGCAGCGCTGGAGGCCGCCTTGCTGCAACCCTTGAGCGACGATCCGGATGTGCAGGCCGCCCTGGCCCGGGTGGCCGAACTGGCCTGGGGGTAAGCGCCCATGTCCATCTTCGAACCAGAGGAATTTATCGGCACCCGCTGGCATCGGCTGGTTGGCGGCCTGACCACCCTGCCGCACCATCCGCAGGCCGCCATCCGGCTGGCGGATATCAGGGGGCGGCTGGGCGTGCTGTTCCGCGCCCTGGGCGGGGATGGCGCCATCCGCCTGGCCGAGGCCGCCGCCGCCCCCTCCCCCCACCGGCTGGGCTTTATGCAGCGCGTCGGGCTGGGGCAGGAGAAGCTGGAACGCGCGGTGCTGGACAGCAGCAGCCTGCGCCTGCCCGCCCGCATCGATTATTTCCCCGACGCGGCGGATAATGCCGCCCTTTATGAATGGCTGGTGGCCTGGTTCGCCCATGCCGGGCCGGTGGCCAGCGCTGATGATGCGCTGGCGCGCGACATTCTGGCCCTGCGCGCCGCCGTGGCCGGCACGCGCGCGGCCTTGCGGGCGTGGCCCGGCCTGCGCCCGCTGTTCCACCGGCTGCGCGCCGCCACCCTGGCGGCCCGGCCGGAACGCCGCCTGCCGACGGTGGAAGCGCAACTCGAAACCTCGATCCGCGCCATCCTAGGCGGACGCCGCCCGACGGATCATGGCTTTCTGACCCTGATTGAGGAGCCGGGGGCGGATATCAGCACCCTCCGTGCCCCGCGCGGCTACCGACCTTTCCTGCCGGTTCCCCTGTTCGGAGAGGTGCGGCAAATGCCGGGCACAGCCACGCCCGACGAGCGGGAGGAAGAAGCCGGCAGCGCCGTCACCGCCGATCAGCGCCGTCGACAGGCGGAACGGCGGCAGACGGACCAGAGCGACCGGGACGACCCGCTCTGTTTCCACCGGTTTGAAACCATCTTCTCCCTGGCCGAAATGGTCAATGTGAACCGCCGGGTGGATGAGGATGATGAGGAAGGCGCCCGTCAGGCCGCCGACGATCTGACCGACCTGACCATTGGCAGCAACAAGCAGCGCACCGCCGCGCGCCTGAAACTGGATCTGGACCTCGCCCCCTCGGCCGTGGAAGAAACGGCCCTGACCCAGGGCCTGACCTACCCGGAATGGGACTGGAAGAAGCAGGCCCACCGGCCCGACCATTGCCGCATCATCGCGGCCCGCGCGCGGGAGGATGGCGAGGCATGGCTTCCCACACCGGAAATGCAGCACCAGATCCGCGCCGTGCGCCGTCAGTTCGAGGCGCTGCGCCCCCGCCGCGTGGTGTTGCAGGGCCAGCCCGATGGCGACGATCTGGACCTGTCGGCCCTGGTGCGCGCCGCCGCCGACCGCAAGGCCGGCGGGCCCGGATCGGAAAATCTGTTCATTGCCGGGCGCGCCATTGAACGGGATTTATCCATGGCTGTGCTGATGGATGTGTCGCTGTCCACCGATGCCGCCATTGGCGATCTGCGGGTGATCGATGTGGAAAAGGCGGCCCTGCTGGCGCTCAGCCAGGGGCTGGATGCCTGCGGCGATGACCATGCGATCTTCACCTTCACCTCCCGCCGCCGCCAGGATGTGCGGGTGGAATTGGTGAAGGATTTCAGCGATCCGGTGGATGCCCGGCTGGTGCGACGGATCGAAGGGCTGAAACCGGGGCAATATACCCGCATGGGGGCAGCGGTGCGCCATGTCACCGCCCAGTTGGCCCAGCGCCCGCAGCGGCACCGGCTGCTGCTGCTGCTGACCGACGGCAAGCCCAACGATATCGATTATTACGAAGGCCGCTACGGCATTGAGGATACGCGCGCCGCCATCCGGGAGGCGCGCAAACAAGGGCTGAAAGTCTTCGGCGTCACGGTGGATGAGGCGGCCCAGGATTATTTCCCCTATCTTTTTGGCCGCGGCGCCTATGCCATCATCACCCATCCCGAGCGGCTGCCCGCCGCCCTGCCGGCCATTTACCGGCAATTGGTGGGGTGAAAGGCGCACATGATCATTCGTGATCAAAAACATGTCGGCGCCATGAATAAATATCCAATCTGTATGATTGGCGCCTGATTAATTTGCAGCATCATGCCGATTGATTATCAATATTCACTTCAATACCTGCGACCAAATGGCCTTCACTACCCGCACGGGCGCTTTCCTTGTTTTGGCGCAAATACCGCGTCGATGCTTTGTCGTCTAATCCGGTCAACAGAAACGGCAATCGCCAGACGCAATAGCGAAGAAAGGAAGAGCCATGTTGACCCTCCGTGCAGCCCTTTGCGGTGCCGCTGCCATCGCCCTGCTGATGGCGGCCCCCATCCAGGCCGCAGAAGGCCCGAACCCGGCAACCAGCGCCAAGGCCCAGACCGACCTGACCGTCGGGTTGCCACGGGTGAAGGCCAAACTGGTGGCCCCGCCCCAGGTCATGGAACATGATCAGGTGGCCAAGGGCGGACCGAAGGTGGTGGAATTCACCATGAAGATTGAGGAGAAGAAGATCGTCATTGATGGCCAGGGCACCACCTTCCAGGCCATGACCTTCGACGGCTCCATGCCCGGCCCCACCATGGTGGTGCATGAAGGGGATTATGTCGAACTGACGCTGATCAACCCCGACAGCAATTCCATGCCGCATAATATCGACTTCCACAGCGCCACCGGCGCCTTGGGTGGGGCACAGCTGACCCTGGTCAACCCTGGCGAACAGGCAACCCTGCGCTTCAAGGCCACCAAGGTAGGGGCCTTTGTCTATCACTGCGCCCCGCCGGGCATGATCCCCTGGCATGTGGTCAGCGGCATGTCGGGCACCATCATGGTGCTGCCGCGTGACGGGCTGAAGGATGAAAAGGGCAAGCCGATCCATTATGACCGGGCCTATACGATCGGTGAATTCGATCTCTATGTGCCCAAGGATGCCAACGGTAAATTCAAGAATTATGAAAGCGCCGGCGACGCCTATGCCGACACGGTGGAGGTGATGAAGGGCCTGATCCCCAGCCATGTGGTGTTCAACGGCGCTGTTGGCGCGCTGACCGGTGACAAGGCGATGAATGCCAAGGTGGGGGAAACGGTGCTGTTCATCCACAGCTCCGCCAACCGCGACACCCGCCCGCACCTGATCGGCGGCCATGGTGATTATGTCTGGGAACGCGGCAAATTCGGCAACGCCCCGGAAAAGGGGCTGGAGACCTGGTTCGTGGCTGGCGGCAGTGCCGCCGTGGCGGTCTATACGTTCCAGCAGCCGGGCATCTATGCCTATGTCAACCACAACCTGATCGAGGCGGCCGAGCTGGGGGCCACCGCCCATGTCAAGGTGGAAGGCAGCTGGAACAATGACCTGATGAAACAGGTCACCCCGCCCGGCCCCATTGCGGTGAACTGAAAACAGTCTCGGCGGCCCGCCCCGGAGAGCGGGCCGCTTTGCTGTGTTTCCCCTGGATGGAGATGTGCCATGGCACTGTCCAGCAGCCTCAAGGCCGCCCTGATCGGGCTGGCGGTCATGTCAACCCTTCCCGGCTTATCCCGCCAGCCGGAAAACAGCGCCGTGGCGCGGATCGAAACGGCGTCGGTGACCTATCGGGAACCGGGGGAGTTTCTCCGGCACGGGCTGCCGGTCAATGGGCCGTTGCAGCCGATCATGCTGCAAGCCCCCATCACCATCATGCGCAATCAGGTCACGCGCGGGGAGTATGATCAATGCGTCGCCGCCGCCGCCTGCCCCGCCCTGGACAAGCCGGGAAAACCTGATCGCCCCGTCACCGGGGTCAATTATGAGGATGCCACCGCCTATGCACGCTGGCTGTCGGCCAGGACGGGGGAGCGATGGCGGCTGCCAACCGATCAGGAATGGGCGCTGGCCGCCGGCTCACGCTACAAGGATGATGCCTACACGGAAATCAGCGATCCCGGCAACCCGTCCAAACGCTGGATTGCCGTCTATACCGCTGAAGCGCAGACGCAGGGCGCCATCGACCCCACGCCGATGCCGGCTGGCCATTTCGGCCGCAATGAACATGGGCTGGCCGATCTGTCGGGCAATGTCTGGGAATGGACCTCCACCTGCTATATCCGCCACCATGTGAAGCAGGATGGCCAGACCCAGGTGACGGAAAATTGCGGCGTGCGCGTTGCCGAAGGCCGGCATCGCGCCCTGATGATCGGCTTCATCCGCGATCCCAAGGCGGGGGCCTGCTCGGTCGGCATTCCGCCTGCCAATCTTGGCATCCGGCTGGTGCGGGAAGAAAGCGGCCTGCGGCGCTGGCTGGGCTTCTGATTCATCGGTTTCCCGCACAAGGAAACCATCTCCTGTTTGCCCTGGCGCAAAGGGCGGCGGCCCCATCCGCGCTATCGATTGGCGCATTCAACCGATGGAGCCTCTGATGAAATGTAAAAGCCTGCTGCTTGCCACCGCCCTGATCATCGGCCTGCCCGGCATCGCCGCCGCCGCCAATCATGAAGTGAAGATGCTGAACAAGGGGGCCGGCGGCGTGATGGTCTTCGAACCGGAGCTGATCCGCATCGCCCCCGGCGATACAGTGACCTTCAAGGCCACCGATCCCGGCCATAATGTGGAAACGATCAACGGCATGTTGCCGGCCGGCGCGCAGGCCTTCAGCGGCAAGACCGGGCAGGACACCACCATCACCTTCACCGCCGAAGGTATCTATGGCGTGAAATGCAAGCCGCATTACCCGATGGGAATGGTGGCCGCCATCATCGTCGGCAAGCCCGCCAATCTGGACAGCGCCAAGGCCGTGCAGAACCCCGGCAAGGCAGGCAAGAAGTTCGAGACCCTGTTGGGTGGTTTGTAAGAACCCAAGGTCCGGTAAAGGCAGAGGGGAGAATCCAAGCCATGATCCTGTATGGGTTTCCCCTCTGCCTGCTTTATCTGGTCACCGGGCTGGCCCGCACGCTGTGGCTGGATCACCGGATCGGCACGCTGGCCGGGGCGTTGGTCGAACTGTCCAGCTTTCTGGTGGCGGGGCTGTGCTGGCTGATCATCACCGAGGGCGGTCGGGCCGGCGGGATACAGATCAAGCAATATCCGCTGAGCGCCGGCATGGCTGCGCTGGCCCTGTTCTTCATCACCGACGCGGCCATTGCCACCTGCCTCTGCGGTGTTCCCCTGTTCCTGCATCTGGCCCGCTTCACCACTTTGGCGGGCCTGATCCAGCTGATGGGGCTGGCGGGTTACGCGGCCCTGCCGCTGCTCTGGCATGGGCGGGAATGACAATATTCTTTGGCGGGCCAGAAGCGGAGCCAACAATGCATCCACAGGCACCTGCCCTTTCAACAGGGTACGCGGACGATGGCGAACCGGTGCCGGAAACCATCCCCGGCAATTTCATGATATGGATTTTCATCATCGGGGATGTGCTGGTCTTTTCCGGCCTGCTGGTCGGCTTCTGTGTCGCCAAATGGCTCAACCATTCCGCCTTCCTGTCGGCTCAGCGTCTGTTGCTGCCGCAAATCGCCGCGCTGGAGACGGTGACGCTGATCCTCAGCGGCTGGCTGGCGGCAATCGCGGTGGAGCATCAGCGGCAGCGGCGGAACACGGGGCTGCCCCTGGCGGGGGCGATGGCCTTCGGCGCCCTGTTTCTGCTGCTGAAGGTGCGCGAATATGCCCACAGCGTCACCCTGTTTGATTATGAGACGGCGTTCGCCCAGCTTTACTATCTGATTACCGGGTTTCATGCCCTGCATGTGGGGCTCGGCCTCACCCTGTTCGCCCTCTCTTTTCTGCGGTCCCAGAAACAATATCTGCCGGATTATGCCCGCTACTGGCATTTCACCGATCTGATCTGGCTGATGATCTTCCCGCTTCTTTATGTCATCCGGTGATGCTGATGCGTGCGATCCATATCACCGCCCTTTGCCTGCTGGGGCTCACCGGTCTTTCGCTGGGGGTGGCAACCCTGCCTCTGGGCACCATCCCCCTGCTGCTTGCCCTCACCATCAGCAAGGTGATGCTGGTACTGCTGGTATTCGCGGAGCTGCGGCAGGCCAGCCGATCCTGGCAAACGGCCTTCTGCCTCTATTTCCTGCTTCTGCTCGGCTGCCTGTTTGCGCTGCTGTTTCTTGCCCACCGGGCAGCGGGCTGATCCCCCATCCCGACGCTTCGTTTCGGCAGGATGGGGGAATGGCTCAGCGTTTCGCCAGCTTGGTTTCCACCTGCGCCAGCACCGCCTTGATTTCCTCGCGCCGGCCGGCATCGGCCACTTCCCGGCCTGGACGGGGGGCAGCCGCCAGCGCGTGGTTCAGCACGTCGCGCGCCTTGGCATAATCCCCCTGGCGGAACAGGAAATCGCCATAAAAATAATTGGGGTCAATCCCGTCGGGATTTTGCGCCAGCGCCTTTTCCAGATAGGCCTTGGCCTTCTTGTCGCTGCCAAAGCCGATGGGGAAACCCGGGACCTGATAATAGAGGCTGCCGAGCGAGGTATTGACGGAGCCATCCAGCACGGTGGCGTCAATTTTCTCCGCACTTTCCAGTCTGGTCCGGGCTTCCTTCACCAGCGACAGCGCGCCCATGCCACCCTTGATGCCGGCCTCCGATGACAGGATGATGGCTTCCCAGACCAGCGGTTCGGCCTTGCCGGGATAGCTGGTGACCAGCGTTTTGGCCTGCGCGGCCAATGCCTCCATGCCGGAAAGCTGCGCCTCCTCCCCCTTCACCTCATATTTCACATGGGCCCAGCCGCTTTGCAGCTCGGCGATCCGGGCATCCAGGGCCGGGTCGGCCGAGGCGGCGGCGGAACCGGCCAGCAACAGGGACAGGGCAGCCAGGATCAGTTTCTTGTCAACGCGCATGGTTTTCCTCCCGGATCGGGGCAACAGTGGCACTGGGTGTTGCGTGGGTGAACAGGCTGGCGGCCTTGGCGTCATTGCCGGCCAGCGCCCGGTCGACCAGACCGGGGAACAGGGCATTCAGGCGGGTGAAAAAGGCTTCCGGCCAGCCAATGACCGTTTCGGCCTTGCCCGCCTGGGCGGCGGCCAGGATGCGGCGGGCGACATGGATCGGGTCATCCAATGTCATGCCGGTCAATTCCGCAAAGCGCTGCACCAGCGGCCCGTTAAAGCCGGTGCGCACGGCACGGGGGGCCACATGGCACACAATGATGCCGGTTCCCCGCACCTCCCGCCGCAGCGCCTGGCTGAACCCTTTCAGCCCGGCCTTGGCGCTGGAATAGCCGGCGAAATGCGCGAAATTGATCGAACCGAAGACGGAGCCGACATTGACAATATGGCCCCGGCCCCGCTGTTTCATCATCGGCAGTACGGCCTGGGCCAGGGTCACCGGCGCCACCAGATTGACCAGATAATCGGCTGCCAGATCGGCGGGGCGCTGGCCTTCCAGCGGGCCGAAATATTGCCGGCCGGCGATGTTGAACAGCATCTGCGGGGCCAGCAGCCGGGCCTGTTCGGCGGCCAGCGCGATGCCGGCCGGGGTCGACAGGTCGGCGCGGATATGCCGGCCCGGCATTTCCCCCCGGCCCAGCGTGGTGACCTGGGCCCCGCGATTGCGCAGCAGGCTGACCAGGGGCGACCCGATGCCACCGGCCCCGCCGGTGACCAGGACGGTTCGCCCTTCCAGGCTATCCTCATGCGACATGGCGCACCTCTTGCGGTTGGCGGCTGTGGGGGATGGCGCGGAACAGGCCGGCGAACAGACCGAAGACGCAGTTCGCCATGGTGATGATCGCCTGCTGGTCGCGCGGATCGATCACCTGATTCATCAGCGTGCGGAAGAATTCCATATGCTGGATATCCAGCGACCCATGGCTGGTCAGATAGGTGAAGCAGCTTTTCGGCAGGTTCAGGGATGTACGCACCGCCTCCGCCCCATGGGTGGCGATGGCGGTGCTGGTGCCCTCCAGCACATAGACCATGCCGAAGAAGCCGGCCGCATTCTCTTCCCGGATGAAGCGATAGGCTGCGTCCACCATGGCCTGGGTGGCCGCGCGCGGCGTGCCATGGCGCACCGCCTCTGCATCACCGCCGGCATGGCGGATATCATTGAGGATCCATTCCTCGTGCCCTTCCTCCTCCTCGATATATTCATCGAGCGCGGGGATCAGCCAGGCTTGGTCAGGACGCAGGGCGGCGCGTGCAGTGCGCATCAACGGCACCGTATGCTTCACATGGTGATAGGCCTCTGTCAGATAAGCGATATAGGTGTCCAGGCTGATCCGGCCGGTCAGGCCATCTTGGATCTGCGGCACGGACAGCAGGGCCAGGCGCGCCGGCTCCGTCTCCGTCACCAGCCGGTCGAAGAAGGGTTGGGGCATGGGGGCTTCATCCTCATCCGGGGAAAGCAGGGCGGCATGGGCGGCGGCGATGACATCGCGGCGCGGCCGGCCATTGGCGGTCAGTTGGCCGTTCAGGGGCGTGAAGGCGGCCACCGCGTGCCAGCGGGCGACCCTGGCATAGGGTGGCAGGGCCCCATTGGCCCGCGCCACGGCCAGGGACAGGGCTGCCGCATCCTGGCCGAACCGGCTGGGCACGATCAGGGCCGTCAGGTCCGCCCGCCCATCGCCGAACAGCACGGCTTGCAGGATTTCCGGCTGGGCGGTCAGTTCGGACTCCACCCATTCCGGGGCGATATTGCGGCCGAAACTATTGATGATGACATTGCGCGACCGGCCCTGGATGGACAGGAAACCATCACCATCCAGGCTGCCGAGATCGGCGGTGGCGATGCGGGAAGGTGCTGCTTCACCGCCGACATAGCCCCGAAAGGCATGGTTATTGAGGCTGACCTCCCCCGTGGCCGGGTCAATCTCCAGATGCAGATGCGGCAGCACGCGGCCAACACTGCCGACTTGGTTGGCGGCGGGCGTGTTCAGCGCCACCACCGACCCGCATTCCGACAGGCCATAACCCTGATAGACGGGCAGGCCCAACATGCCGGCCTGGGCCAGCAGCGAAGGGGCCACCCGCGCCCCGCCCACGGCCACCAGCCGCAGATCGGGCAGGAAGCGCCCGCCCTGCGCCATGGCCGCCATCAGGCCGCGCAGCAGTTCCGGCACCAGGATGATACTGTTGGCCCGCAGAATGGACAGGGCAGCGAGAAGCCGGGCGAAATCTGGCTGGAACGGCTGTTCCAGCCCCAGCATGGCGGGGGACGCGGCCAGATAATGGCCACCGGCCAGCAGCGTGCAGTAAAGCCCCGCCACATTTTCCAGCAGCACCGGCAACGGCAGGATGGCGACATGCCGGCCGGCATAATCCGCCCCGATCACCTGCACCAGGGAGGCGGCCACCTGTTCCAGCCCGGCGGCCGACAGGCAGACGCCCTTGGGCGCCCCCGTCGTGCCCGATGTATAGGTGATCTTGGCCGTGCCCGCCGGCAGGGCGACCGGCGCATGATCCAGGCGCTGGAGATAGAGCATCTCCGCCCCCACCGGCAGGGCCGCTGCACCCGGCACCGCCTTGTCCGTCACCAGCCAGCCGGCCCCGGCATCACCCAGGGCATGGCGGCGCTGGTCGGCGGTGAAAAAGCCCGGCAGCGGCAGAGATGGCACGCCCAAATCCAGCAAGGCCAGATCCAGCAGCGCCCAGGCGGCGGCGTTGCCGGCCTCCACGGCGACGGGCTGGCGCCCATCACCGATGATGCCGCTGAGATCGGCAGCCAGCTGATCCACGGCCCCGGCCAGGGTGCCATAGGTCCAGTCATTGATGGCGGGCTGATCCGGGGCATGGGTCCGCAGGGCGGAAAGAACGCGGCTCATGCAGTCACCTCGGTCGCCGGGACGGCGGGATGCAGACGGGGAAAGGTGGGATGGGTCGGCAGCACCTCGCGCGCATCGCCGGCCAGGAAGCGGTCCAGGCAGTCGGCACCAAAGGCGACATTGCCGCAGACGACGCGCGGGTCATTGGCGTAATAGCTGCCCCAGGCAGCGGCGGCCGGGCCGATCCGCTCCGGCCGGGCCCGGCCCAGTTCCAGCGCATCAAAGCCGATATGGCGGAACAGCCGGCGCAGGGGGCGGGTGGCGGTGACCACCGCCTTTTCAAAGCCCTGCCCGTGCAGATAGGCAGCCAGCGCCATGAACAGCAGATAGGAGGCACCGGGCTCCGCCGCCGCCAGATTGCCGATCTCCACAATGGCGGGCCGTTGCGGCCCACCGGGGATCAGGGCTTCCACCGGGCGGTCAAGATAGGTTTCCAGGAACAGCGGGCCGCTGCCGGCCGGGCGGAAGCCGACACCGGCCAGGATACGGTCGTCAGCGTCCCGCAGGCTCATCAACATCGGGTGGGTGACGGCAATGTCACCGCCATAGGTCTGCGCATAGGTCTGGCGGATCATCGCCTCCACCCGCCGCCGCTCCGGGGCGAAATGGTGGGTGATGGCCACCACCGCCGGGCGGCAGCGGGTCAGGCTGCCCAGCCGTTCAGCATCGAACCGTAGGTGGCCGCGCACCCCATCCTCATCGCGCATCAACATTTCAATCACAGGCGTCGCTCCGCCGGTTGGGTTGGCCGGATCAACCGGCCTTCATGGGGATGACGCCGCCGCCCGCAGCGGACCGCAGGTGCGAACAGAAAAATTTTCTGCACTGTGTCGGATATGACCTGCCGCATTGATCGGGCGGGATGCGGGGGCTATATCGGAAGGCAGTTTTCGCCCAATTCAGGTTGACGCCATTTCCCCGCCCCCGCCCCTGATCGCCGCCTATCTGGAACACCGCGCCTTTCTGCTGCGGCTGTTGTCGGCGCGCACGGGCAGTGCGGCGGAGGCGGAAGACATCGTGCAGGAAATGTATGAGCGGCTGGCCGCCCTGCCTGATGGGGGGGAGGCGGTGGCGAATGTGCCGGCCTTCCTGAACCGCATGGCGCTTAATCTGGCCTTTGACCGGCAGCGCAGCGGATCGCGCGCCGCTGCCCGTGATGGGGAATGGCTGTCCGCCAATGCCCTGGTCGATGGCCCCGAACCGATTGCAGAGGCCCCGACGGCGGAACAGGTGGCATCCGGCCGGCAGGAACTGCGCCTGCTGCGCGATGCCATCGACGCGCTGCCGCCACAGGGCAAGCGCGTGTTTGAAATGCACAAGCTGCAAGGCTGCCCCCATGCAGAGGTCGCCGCCAGCCTGGGCATTTCGCGCAGTGCGGTGGAAAAACACATGGCGGCGGCGATGAAGAATCTGTTGAAACGGCTGGGCCGCCGGCTTGAATGAAAAATATTTCATCCAGACGGGTGGGGTACCGCCCCTTCCGTGACGTCAACAGGACAAAGCCCGAACCAGAAGCCGCCCCATGGTGAACCGCCCAACCGATACGCCCCTTGATCCCCGCCTGGAACAGGCGGCGGATTGGCACGCCCGCCTGCAGGGCGATGCCGATCAGGCGGTCTGGCTGGCCTTCACCGAATGGCTGGAGGCTGATCCCAGCCACCGCCGCGCCTATGATCAGGTGGAAAGCCTGTGGCGGCAGGTGGCGGCATTGCCGGCGGAGCCGCAGGCCGCCATCATCGATCTGGCCAGCCGGCGAAAGGCCGACACCACCGCCCCGGCGAACCGCTCCCGCCGCTGGTTCCTGGGCGGTGCGGCGGCCGCCGCTGCCGCTTTGGCCCTGACGCTGACCGGTCGCCACACGCCAACCCCGCTGCCGGAAATGTTTGAGACCGCGCCGGGCCAGCGCCGCACGGTGACACTGGCCGACGGGTCCAGCATCATTCTGAACAGCGGCACCCGGTTAAGCGTCGCCCTGTCCGCCGACCGCCGCGCCGTGGTGCTGGAACAGGGGGAGGCGCTGTTTGATGTGGCCAAGGATGCCGCCCGCCCCTTCACCGTGGCGGCCGGTGAACGGCTGGTCACCGTGGTCGGTACGGCCTTCAATGTCCGCCACCTGGACCGGTCGGTGACGGTCACCGTCACGCGCGGGCTGGTGGATGTCGGTGACCAGACAGGCGGGGCCAAGGTTCGCCTGACACCGGGGCAGCAGATCAGCGCGGCGCAAGGCCAGCCCCCCGGCCCCGTCACCACGGTGGATGCACAGGCCGCCACCGCCTGGGCGCAAGGCCGGCTGTCGTTTGACAATGCGCCGCTGCCGCAGGTGCTGGCCGAACTGTCCCGCCATTATCCGCTGCCCATGCGGGCGGAAGGGGCGGCGGCGGCCCTGCATTTCTCTGGCGTGCTGCACCTGGATGCAGATCAGGCGGTGCTGCTGGCCACCCTGCAGGGGTTGCTGCCTATTGTGGTGGTGCGCCAGGGTGATAGGTTCGTGCTCTCAAAACGTCCCTGACGGTCCCCGCTTTGCGTCTTCTGCCGGTTTCCGCCCTTGCCCTGCTGCTGACCGTGCCGCCAGCCCTGGCGGCCGAGGGGGGGATTGCCGTTCCGGCCGGTCCCCTGGGCGGCGCGCTGGCCGCCCTGTCACAGCAGACGGGCATTTCCATCGGCGGGGATCAGCCGCTGGCGGGGCGGCACAGCCCCGGTGCCAGCGGCGCCTTGAGCCCCGAACAAGCGCTGACCCGGCTGCTGGCCGGGACCGGGCTGGGCTTCCGCAAGGTCGGCCCCGGTGCTTATCGGCTGGAAGCCTTGGCCCCCCCGCACGTGCTGCCCGCCGCCGCGCGGCCGGTGGTGGTGCCAATGGAATCCATCATCGTCACGGCGACCAAGCGTGGGGCCGATCCGGCCAGCCTGCCCGTTTCTGTGGGCTGGCTGACGGCGGCTGATCTGGCCCGGCTTGGCACGTCTGATCCGGACGCCGCCCTGCCCCTGCTGGGCGGGGTGGGCAGCACGCATCTGGGGCCGGGGCGCAACAAGCTGGCGATCCGCGGCCTGTCCGACAGCGCCTTCACCGGCCAGACCCAGGCGACGGTTGGCCTGTATCTGGACAATGCCAAGGTCAATTACAATGCGCCCGACCCGCATCTGCACCTGATCGATGTGGACCGGGTGGAGGTGCTGCGCGGGCCCCAGGGCACGCTTTATGGCGGTGGCTCCATCGGCGGCATCCTGCGCATCGTGCCGGCGGCCCCCGACCTGTCGGAGCGGTCTGCACAAGCCCGGCTTTATGGCAGCCTGACCCGCAGCGGCGCCCCCGGCGGCGGGGTGGAGGCGGTGTTAAACCAGCCGCTGCTGACCGACCGGCTGGGAATGCGGCTGGCGCTTTATGCGGAACGGGAAGGCGGGGTGATCGATACGGCGGGGCGGCATAATATCGACCGCACCGACATGCAGGGCGGCCGCGCCCTGTTCACCCTGATCCCGGCGGAGGATTGGCGGCTGGAACTGGGCGGCACCTATCAACTGATCGACACCGATGACAGCCATTATATCCAGGGGCGGCGCGGCTGCTGTACCCGCGCCGCGCAACTGGCCGAACCGCATGACAATGATTTCGACGAGGCGCATGTCACCCTGACCGGCAGCCTGCCCTTTGCCCAACTGCACAGCACCACCGCCTTTGTGCGGCACGAGATTGACAGTTTCTATGATGCCAGCACGGCGGTGCCAGCCCTGGCCGGGCTGCCCGCCCAGCCCGCCCTGTTTCATGAGGCGCAATTGTCCCGGCTCTGGACCCATGAAACCCGGCTGACCAGTGAGAATGATGAGGATGCTGCCATCCGCTGGCTGGGCGGGCTGCACCTGTCGCAGCAGACGGCGCAATCCAGCCGCCGCCTGACCAAGGCGGCCACCCTTGGCAGTGACCTGTGGCGGCGCGACCGCGATGATACGGTGAGGGAAGCCGCCCTGTTCGGTGAGGCATCCTGGCGCTTTCTCCCCCACTGGACCCTGACGACCGGCGGCCGCCTGTTCCATGTGGCGCAGGAGGTGGAGGCCAAAGCCCTGGCCCCCGCCGCATCGGTGGCCGAGACGGAAGGTTACGCCAAGGAAACGGATTACACCCCCAAACTGGCCGTGACCTGGCACCCTTGGGAGGGGGCCAGCTTTTATGCCCAGATGACGGAGGGCTATCGCCCCGGCGGTCTTAATATCGAGGAGGCGGCGACAACATCCGGGGAGGATTATCGGGCGGCCCATTTCCGGACGGATGAGCTGTGGAATTATGAGCTGGGCACCAAATTGTCGCTCTGGCAGGGGCGTCTGGCGCTGGATGCCGCCATTTTCCATGCGCGCTGGCGCAACATCCAGACCGATCAGCTGCGCGCCGACGGGCTGACCGTCACCACCAATGCCGGGGATGGCAGCAATACCGGGATTGAGATCGCCCCCCGCCTGCATCTGGGCCCCTGGCGGCTGGATGCGACCGTGATCCTGAACGACCCGGAACTGACCCGTGTTGCCCCCGCCTTTGCCGGCCGGACGGAAGGGGGCCTTCCCGGTGCTGCCCATCTCAGCGGCAGTGCCAGCCTTTCCTGGCAGGGGGCCATCAGTGATCAGGCACATCTGCTGGCCGCCCTGGATTACACCCATACCGGGCGCACCCACCTGACCTTCAGCAACGCCATCCGCCAGGGCCCGGTCAATCAGGTGAACGGACGGATGAAACTGGATTGGTCCGACGGCTGGTCGCTGGGCTTTGCGGTGGATAATATTTTGGACGGCGACGCCAACCAGTTCGCCTATGGCAATCCCTTCACCCTGTCCGCCGGCCCCCAGACCACCCCACTGCGCCCGCGCACTTTCAGGCTCAGCATCGGCTGGCAGGAATAGCGGAGTATTGCCCCTTGGAGGCCAGCGACGGCTGGCCCGCGGGCGCGTGCCCGCGTAAGCCAAGGGTCATGATTTCGTGCCGCTGGTATAAGAATTTCTGTCAGATTGGGGCGGGTTTAGTGCCCGGTTGAGAGCGAAAAATCGATGGGCACGGTCAATTCCAGACGGTCACGCGCCATATCGTCGGGAAATGGTGGGAACGGTGCCACGCGGCGGACCAGGGCTGCCACTTCTTCGTCCAGGGCCGCAACACCAGACGAGCCTTCGATCCGCCAATCCAGCAAGCGACCCCGGCGATCAAGGACAAAGCGCAGCAACACGGTCCCTTCCTGCCGCGCGGTCTTCGCCGCCACCGGATAGCGCTTGGCCCGTTCCAGCCTGGCCAGGATGCGGCCAACATAATCCGGCGGGGGGCCAACCGCCGCCGGCTCCGCCTGCGGGCCGGGGGACATGTCACCGTCAGGCCCCGTAAGGGGCTGGGCCGCAGGCGCATCCCCCCTTTCCGTGCCATCCACCCGGTTTGCCACCGGCTGCGTCGGTGTCACGCTTGGCAGCAAGGCAGGTATCGGCAGCAAGGGCGGCGGCTTGGACGGGGGGACAAGCGCGGCACGCACCGGTGCCAGATCTGGCACCGGCACAGGCGGGGCCGCTGGAACAAGCGACACGCTCTGCACCTGCAGCGGCACCACCGGCCCCGTCGGCAGTGGCCGCACAATACAGACAAGCCAGAGCAGCCCGACATGCAGCAGGCATGTCAGCAACAAGGCAGTCAGTCGCAAGGGGATGGGCGGCGGCCGGATCGGACGCATCAACGATACAGGCCCCCGTCCCGATACCAGCTATCCGGACGGGGGCCTGCTCCCCTTACAGCTTGGCGGTCAGGGTGGCGGTGAACTCCCGCGGCGTGCCATAGCTGTTATAAGTGTTGGTGGAACGCCCCAGGGCAGCGAAGTATTTCTTGTCAAAGATGTTACTGGCGATCAGGGAAACCGACAGCGTCTCATTGATCCGATAACCTGCCTGGGCGTTGAACAGGGCAAAGCCGTTCTGCGCCAGCTTCGCATTGCTGCCATTGCCGCTGTAATCGGTAACCCAGGTGACACCGCCACCAAGGCTGAACCCGGTCAGCGCGCCATCCTCAATATGGTAAAGACCCAGCAGCTTAAGGCTATGTTTGGGATACCAATTGCTGAAATTCAGGCCCTGACTGGTCCGGTCCTTGATATATTCTGTGTAGAGATAGCTGTACCCTGCCGTCAGGTCGAAACCCGGCAGCGGCTGGCCCGTCACCTCTGCATCCACCCCCTGCGACCGCACCTTGCCGATCTGCAGGTAGAAATTGGGATGATCTGGATCGGCATAGGCGCGGTTGGTATCTTCGATCTGGAACAGGGCCAGGCTGGCATTCAGCTTTTCATCCAGAAAGGTGCCCTTGGCCCCGACCTCATATTGTGTGCCCTTGCGCGGGTCCAGGGTGCGGCCGGTATAGTCGGTCACCGTCTGCGGAATGAAGGTCTGGGCACCGCTGGCATAGAGTGTCACCTGTGGCGTCACATCATAGATGGCCCCCAGATAGGGCACGAACTCCCCATCCGCCTTGGCCCCCTGCCGCCAGTCGGTGGGCACCGACGGCGCCATAGTGCGTGAGCGGGTGGTGAACCAGGAGAAACGGCCACCCGCCACCAGGGTCAGCGGGTCCAGCAGCTTGATCCGCGCCTGACCATAGGCCCCCTCCTGGAACGTATAGCTTTTCCCACCCGACGTGGCGGGAATATCGGGCCTGATCCAGGCGCCCGATCCTTCCAGGTTGAACAGCGGGACATTGTTCAGGACCGGAGCAGAACCGCCCCGGTTATTGGACTGGTAGCGTTCGCGGTTATAGCCAACCACCAGATTGTGGGTACGGCCAAACAGTTCCAGCGGACCGGCGGCGTAAAGGTCGATATTCTGACGGAAATACTCCCAGCTGTTATCGCGTCGGGCATAAGAGATTGTATTGTTAGCCGGATTGACGGCGCTGGCCGCGTAACTGTCATTGAAGCGATAATCCCGCTGCCACCAGCGTGCTTGCCCCTTCAGCACCCAGCCACTGTCCAGCCGGTGCTCCACGGCCAGCGTCTGTTCATAGGTGTCGGTATCGTTCCGCGCCCAGGGTGCAGTCGGGCTGAAGGAACGCGGCAATTTGGGGATGGTCAGGTTGCTGTAAACAGGAATCCCGTAAAACGGGGTGGCACGGTCGCGCTGTACCACGCCGGTGGCCGCCACGGTGGTGGCCGCACCAATATCATATTCCGCCGTCAGATATCCCACCTGCTTATTGCTGTCGGCATGGTCATAGAAATAATCCCGCCATTGGCCCGACGCCACGGCCCGCACGCGCAGCGACCTGTCCGTATTGACAGCACCGGTGACATCGGCCATGGCGCGAAGATTGTTCCAGGAACCATAGGAAAGTGTGCCTGTCGCGGCAAAGTCCGCCCGGGCACGTTTGGTCACCATATTGACGGTACCGCCGGGGTTGGGGTCAGTGCCCATCAGCATACCGGCCGTGCCGCGCAGCACCTCCACCCGGTCATAGATCGCCAGGTCGAACTGCTGGTTCCCGCTCAGGGCATTATAGGATGGAATGCCATTATACATGGCGTTCATGCCATAGCCGCGGGAATTATACTGGGCCTGGGTGCCATCATTGGGAATGGTGGTGACGCCTGTCGCCTGTGACAGCGCATCTTGAAGTGTCACCATGTTCCAATCATCCATCACCTGGCGGGTGATGACAGAAACAGAACTGGGAGTTTCCTTTATGGAGACAGCTTCCTTGCCCATCAGGGTAACAGCAGAACTGGTGTAGGAGCCGGTGCCGACCGTTTCCGCCGCCGTGGGTGCCGCCCCGTCGCGCAGGCTATCGGTGACGGAAATGCGTGGCAAGGCTACGGTTTCATCCTTGATCTTGTTCTGGGCAACGGCCGGAACTGTCATCAGAGCAGGCAGGGAAAGACCGGCCAGAATGGCGCGGCGGAAGAATGAATGGGTTTTCATGATGCTCTCAAAAGAAGAAACGTCGATTGATCCGGTGGCCATCCAATATTGCCGCTAACGCCGAAACGGGTCGGCAAAGCGGGGATTGGTCAGCAACTCCCGGTCAGTCAGGGTTTTCAGGAAGGCGATGATGTCGGCTCGTTCGGCCGGCGACAGGTCGATGGCGGCGATCAGGTCGCTTTTATGGGGGTTCAGCCGTCCATCGCCGGCCTCCGGGCCGCTTGGCGTTACCCGCCCGCCGGCGGCATAATTGTCCAGCACCTGTTCAAGGCTGGGCACGCCGCCATCGTGCATGTAGGGGCCGGTCACCTCGACATTGCGCAGGCTGGGGGCGCGGAAGGCACCGCGGTCGGTCGGCTTGCCCGTATGTTCAAACAGCCCTTCATTGCCCAGGGGATAGGCCCCTTTGCCATCGATGTTGAATTGTCCGGTATTGTGGAAGGGCAGATCGACGGTGCGGCTGTTCACATGCCGCACCTGATCATTGAAATTAAAACTGCCATGGCAGTGGAAACATTCCGCCTTTTCACCAAAGAACAGGATGCGCCCCCGCTCCTCCGCCGCATTCAGGGCCAATTCCCCCCGCAGATATTGGTCATAGCGCGAATTGAAGGAGGTGATGCCGCGCTGAAAGCTGGCAATGGCCTTGATGATGGTGGTGAAGCTGACCGGCTCCCCCGGATAGGCCTGGGCAAACCCCGCCTGATAGGCGGGGTCGGCCGTGATCCGGGCCAGAATGGCCGGACGGTTGGCATCATTGACGCCCATTTCCACCGGATGTTCACCGAACAGCGGCACTTCCATCTGCCGTTCCAGCGTGACCAGGGCCGGGTTAGCCCAGGTCAGGGTCGGCATCCAGGCGACATTGGCCAGCCCCTGCGGGTTGCGCGCCGTCTTCTCTCCGCTGGTACCCAGGCCCAGAACGCGGCCATCGGTAAAGGCCTTGTCCTGCTGGTGACAGCTGGCACAGGCCAGATTGCCACCACCCGACAGGCGCATGTCATAGAACAGGCGACGGCCCAGCTGAAACCGCGTCTCGCTCATCGCATTATCCGATGGCACCAAAGGTGGGGGCACATCGGCCGGCAGGTTCCAGACCCAGGCCGGCTCTGCTGCCGACGCCGGGATGGCGGCCCACAGCAGCAAACATAAGATCAGCCGCTTCATGGCCGTACCACCGTAAGAAAGCGCTGCCCCTGTGGCAATGGCTGGCCCGCATCGGCCACCCCCGTCGCGGATGGCAGCAGGCGCAGCCCCATCGCCTTGAAGATGGCCGGACAATCCGGATCGGCGGGACCGCTCATGCAGCCCACGGCCCCACCACCGTCGCGCGTCAGATCGGTGCCGGAAAACAACGCCTTCAGATCAATATGGATGCGGTCGCGCGCCGGGTTGAACCGGTCCAGCCGCACCGGAATGCGGTTGGCGGCCGCGCAGGTCACCGCCTCCCCCTTCACCGGATCGCCGGCGCAGCCGCTGGACCCCAGATGCAGGTTCCAGGCGCTGGTCGGCGTGCCGTTCGGCCGCTGCACCCCGCCCTGCGGCAACAGTTCAATCTTGATGAATTTGCGTCCCGCCTGCCAGCTCCAGCCCATGGCCGCCAGGTCCAGCGGGGCGGGTGCCTTTTCATAAGGGCCGTGGTTAAGGGCGGACGGCACCCCGATGGTGAAACGCACGCCCCGGTAATCACCCGCCACGGCATGGCCGGTGATCTGGTCATTGCGTTCCGGCGTGCCGGTGCACCCACCCGTCGCATCCTCAAAATCCAGCAGGGCTGTGCCTTGATACTGCCAGAGATTCTGATCCAGGGTGACCGGCACCAGCTGCCCTGCCCTGTCGATCAACGCCACCTCCGACACGAACAGCCGCGCATCGCGCAGCCGCACGGGCACAGGCGCCAGACCTGTAATATCCTGACCACAGGCGGCATCCAGGCTGAACCGCAGGCTGACCGGCCGCACGCCCTGGGGCGGCGGGGCGGCGCAACCGGCCAGGGTCAGGGCCAGCAACAGGGGGGCGGCCAGCCGCCGCCCCTTCTTCATCATTGCCATGATCCCGCCCCCCGTCAGAAGCGCAGGGTCGCGCTGGCATTGATGCTGCGGCCCTCCTCATAGGTGAATGTGTCGGTCTGCGCCTGCTGATAGGTGACGTAGGCTTTATCCAGCAGGTTGCTGACGCCCAGATCCAGGCGCAGCCAGCCATGGTCCCAGCTGATCCCCAGATCCTGCACGACATAGCCGTCACGCCGCCGCAAGGCGGTGGCGTCGCGCTGCTGCTTGTCAACAAACTGGGTGGCGCTGAAGGCCCGCCAGCCCCGGCCCAGATCATAGGCCAGCGTCAATACCGCCTTGTCCGGCGGGGCGAACAGGCCGGCACCGGTGGCCTTGTCCTTGGCGCGCAGGCGGGACAGGGCCAGCCCCAGATCAACGGGGCCGACGCCATAGGCGATCTCCACCTCCGCCCCTTCCCGTTCGGCCCGCGATACATTCTGGCTCTGGAAGATCAGCCCGGTGCCGGCGAAGGGGGCTTGCCGGATATAGGTGCCCACCGTGCGCCGGTCGATCAGGTCTTTCACATCCTCGGTAAACCAGCTGGCCTTGACACGCAGCACATCGCCGGCAAGGGCCAGATCAGTCAGGTTCAGGCTGCCGCCCAGCTCGTAATCCTGGCTGGATTCCGGGCGCAGACCGGGGTTGGGGCGGAAATTGAACAGGGCCTGCCGGGTGGACAGGTTGCTGAACGCCTCCCCAAAACCCGGCAGGCGATAGCCCTCACCATAGGCGGCATAAAGGCTGACGGCCGGGTTGATCCGCCATTGCAGGCTGACCTTTGGGGTCAGCCGGTTCTTGTCCGTCTCCGCCTGGCCTTTGGGGGATAGGGTGTAGCGGTCATATCGCAGCGCGCCCGTCAGGGTCCATTGCTCGGCAATGCGCAGCTCATCCTGGACAAAGGCGGCGATGGTGCCCGCCTTGCCATCGGGATTGACGGCATTGGGCTGGCCGCCGGTACGGTCCTGATACCGGTCCTGATAACCATCCAGACCATAGGTCAGGCGGTGGGACAGCCATGAACCGGTATCGAAACGATGGCTGTTCTGCAGGCTGCCGCCGACGGTTTCCACCCGGATGGCGGTGGGGGAGACCGGCGTGGCGGCCCGGCTTTCCGTATCAATATGCAGATCGTTATAATAGGCGGTGGCACTGGCATCCAGCCAGTCACCCTGGCGCACGACAAGGCTGGCCACCACCTCCTCCTGATCGCGCTTCAGCCGTTGACGCAGCTGGAAGGCGTTGTTTCCAGAGGGATTGTTGGGCCCCAGCAGGCTGTCATCCTGGCGCTTGTAGGACAGCTCGACCCGGCTGTCCTGACCGAAATCATAGGTGCCCTTCAACAAGCCAGCATAGAGGCGGCCATCATTCAGCAGGCTGCCGCCGTCACCCGTTTCGATATCGTTATAATGGCGGTAAGTGCCGCTGGCGAGGATACCGACCCCATCCGCCTTGGCACCGGCCGTCAGGTTGCCCGACGCGCTGTCATTGCCATCGCGGTAGCCCAGTTTGATCCGCCCGCCGGTGCTGGCACCATCCTTCAGCACATCTTCCGGGTCCAGGGTCTTGAAGGCCAGCACGCCGCCCATGCCACCGCTGCCATAGGCGGCCGAGGCAGCACCGCGCACCAGTTCCACCCGCTGGATCATATCGGGGTCCAGGGCCAGCGGGCTGTAAACGCCCCCGGCATAATTGCGCCGCGCCCCATCCACCGACAAGATGATGCGGGCACCGCTCTGGCCCCGGATGGCAGGGATTTGCCCGGCCGGGCGCGGGCCACCGCCGAAATTCAAACCCGGCACCCGGCGCAGCAGGGTGGCCAGGTCATTGGCCTGCGCATCCTGGAACTGTGCGGCCGTGACGACGCTGGCGGATGCCGGTACATCCAGAAGGGGCACAGGCGTGCGGGTGGCGGTGACAATAATTTCATCCAGCATATCCTGGGCCTGGGCCTGGGCGGGAAGACTCAGCCCCACAAGGGACAGGGTGGCCAGCAACAGGGTGCGGCCGGAATTACGCCTGAACATGATTGATCTTTCTTGCTTAATAGGCGTGGACGGGCATGGCGATGGCATAGCCGGCGCGATGCAGGGCGCGCGCCAGGGCCTCGGCAAAGGCTTCCCGTTCGTCTGGTGTAAGATCGGCGGCAAAGCACAGCCGCTGTGACCGGTTATGCAGTTCCAGGCGGCGGCAATGGCCGGTGCCATCACGCACCCGCACCAGCCGCAGCCCGAACAAGGGCAGCGTATCGCTGCAGCCGGGCTTGCCTTTCCAATGGCGCTCCAGGCGCAATTGCCCGTCTTCCACGACGACCCGTTCCGACCGCTCCCGCGCCCGGCGAACCGCCATGAAGGCAGCCAGCAGAAACACCAGATTACCGGTGAGGAACAAGGTCGCCCACCAAAGGCCGATGGAAACAAGACCCAGATTGATCAGGCAAACCGCTGCCAATGTGACAACCAGAAAGGTCGCAAAACCCCGGTCACCCATGGAAACCGGCGGCGTGATCAGGGCGTCGAACAGGGGCTGTGCCTCGCCCGCTTCTTCAGCGGCAAGCGACAGCGACATCACAGGCTTCATGATGCATCCCATGATTGGGGAGGGCGTGGTCCACCACCCCATCCCCCATCATGGGATCAGGCGGCGGAACCCGGACAGGTCGATGGGATCATCGCCATGGGGGGGGCGCGGGCCTGAGCCGGATGGGTCTTGCGCGACGCCATGCGGACGGGGGGCGGTGGTTGTGGCAGGAACGGCAGCCATTGCACCAGCCGCGATAAAACCGGCCCCGTCACCGCCCCCAGATTGGTGAAGCCGGCTGCCGCAAACAGGCAGGGGGCTTCGGCGGAATGCGGGAGCTGCCCATCCTGCGCACCATCAACGGCGATGGTGCGTTCACCCATGGAAGTACAGATGGTGATCAGGGGGCCACCGGGACCGGCGGCAAAGGCCGGCATCATGCCCGGTGCCAGCAAACCGCGCAGGGCAAGCGCCAGCAGAAGCAGCCAGGCCATGGCTGCCCCTGTCATCCCGCTTCGCTGCTGTCGTACCCGGCCGATCATAGCTCCTTCATAAGGCGGCCATGGCCACGCCGCCTTGTGCCATATCAAAAATCACGTTGTTTATGCATGGTCTCGCCGCGTTTGGCAGCGCCGACAGACAGGACATAGCGGCTCGATAAGCGACACTGTCAAGAAATTCGCGTTCCCTCCGTTGCCGCCGATTGGCCAATGTTGGCGCGACAGGGCCGTTCTAGGCAGATGGGAAACGCCATGATAGAAAGATGCCAGACCAATTCCAAATGATCTGGTATCTTAAACGATTGGGTAAGGCCAGGTTGGAGAGCCTTATGAGTGATGCTGTGGCGGATCGCCCTTCGCGCCCCGACATGCCGTCGGGTGACCGGCTTTATCAGGATCTGGCACGCCGCCTGATCACGGAACTTGCCTCTGGTCGATATGCTGTTGGCAGCCGGCTGCCGGCGGAACGCGAACTGTCCTTGCAGTACAATGTCTCCCGCCCCACGGTGCGTGAAGCGATGATCGCCCTGGAAGTGCAGGGCTTTGTGGAGGTGCGTGTCGGCTCCGGCGCCTATGTCAAACGTCTGCCCGGCAAAAACGATATGACCGGCTTCAACATCAGCGCCTTCGAATTGTCGGAGGCGCGGCTGCTGTTCGAAGGGGAGGCCGCGGCCCTTGCCGCCACGCAGATCCGTGATGATGAACTGGCCGACCTCGCCCGTCTGATCGGGGAAATTCAGCGGGAAAACAACAATCCCTCCGGCACGGAAAAGGCGGATCGCGCCTTTCATGTCGCCATCGCGCGGGCGACACGGAATTCCGCAATCCTGGAGACGGTGGAACGGCTGTGGGAATTACGCTCCCTGTCACCGGAAAGCGCCCTGCTGCACCAAAAGGCGCGCAGCGCCAATATCAAGCCTGTCGTTGATGAACACGCCGCCATCTATGACGCGCTTTGCGCGCACGACCCGGCGGCGGCGCGCACCGCCATGCGCGCGCATCTGACGGCCGTGCTGGACAGCCTGCTGTTCGCCACGGAGGAAAAGGCCATTGAGGAAGCGCGCAATGCCGCGCGCAAAAAGCGTGAACGCTATACCAAGGTGGCCGGGTAAAGGGCTCCTGTCTGCCCAGGGCCCCACAGCCGTCAATGCAAAAGGCGGCCTGACCAATTTATACCAAGAGCCATGGATCATGACTCTTTGTATTCATATGCTCCCTCAGGCGCCGGGCGCTGCCATCCGGCAGCTTGGCTTACGCGCCCATGAGGGTGTTAAGCTGGCCGTCGCCGGCCTTCAAGGGGCATGTCCCATGCCCCTTGAAGGCCGCCTTTGCCTTTATTTACGCACCACCTCCACCGCCGAGACGATGGCCTGCCCCTTGATCGGGGCGAAATGCAGCGAAAGGCTGCCGCCCTTGACCTTGACGGTGAAGTCCCGCTTCAGCAGGGTCATCGGGGCGCCGGCGCTGGCGGCAACATCCAGGGCGCGGAGTTTCTTGTCGCCATTGGCGATGACATCGAACTGCCGTTCCCCCGCTGCGGCGGCGGGTTCAATGAAGGACAAGGTCACCTGATAGGTGCCATCCTGCACCGGCAGGCGATAGGTGAAATCCCCTTCCCGATAGCTGGAGATCAGCGCCGTATCGCTGGTGCCGTTCACCGGTTTGCGGGGCGGCGGCGGGCCGTAACCGCTGGGGGGCTGCACATTGCCGGCCGTCCCGCCGGTGAAGAAAGTATCGGAGCCAAAGCGGCCGGTGCTGGCCTCTGCGGCAACCAGGGCACCGCTATCGATACGGAAGCTGCCGGCAGAACCGCTCGCCAGGGTCCAGCGGACGCTGTCCGTGACCGCCCCTTCCGTGAACAGCCCGGTGGCGGTCACCTCATTATTCCCTTCATCCAGGGGCACATTTTCCCAGATGCAAATCTTCTGGGGGCAATCCTTGCGCGTCCCCAGGCTTCGCCCGTTCAACAGCAGATCGGTCGCGGGGGCGTTGCTATAGACCCTGATATGGGTGACCGGATAGGCCCGGTCGACATAGCGGCGGCCGGTGATATGGACGGTGGGGGCCAGGTTCCAGTTGGCCTTGTAGAAGAAATAGGCGTCCTTCTTGATCTTGCGGTCATAGGTGACCAGACCCTTGGTATTGACATCCTCCGCATCGCCTTCCCGGCGCACCAGCGTGGCGAAGTCAAAGGCGTTCCATATCCAGCTTGCCCACAGATCCTCACGCGGCCCCAGCACAGACCAGGCCTGTTCGTGGATATAGCTCATATATTCTTCGGGCTGGTCACGACCGCGCGCATCCACCGGCCCGCCCAGCGGGTCATCCGTGTGGATCGTCACCGCACCGCCGGCACCATATTCGCTGAGGGAAAGCGGCTGGTTGGGCCGCGCCGCGCGCAGCGCATCCAGGTTGGGGCCGAGATCGGCAGGCTTGCCATAGTACCAGCCGAAATAGCGGTTGGCGCCGGCCAGCTCCACCTCCTCCGACACCAGCGGAATATAGGCGTCACCGAACATGCCGCCCTCGCAGCAGGTCGCCAGCACCGTGGGGCGGCTGGGGTCGGTGGCAGTGCTCAAGGCCCGCAATTCCCGCAGCAGCGGGGCCGGATCGGAGCCGGGCGTGATCCCGATGAAGGGCGCTACCGGGGTGGTGCCGAAATCCACCTCGTTGGCGATGCCCCAGGTGACGACGGCGGCATGGTTCTGGTTCTGCCGGATCAGTTCCTGCAATTGCTGGCGCACATTGGCCAGCAACCCATCCGTCGCCACCTTGCCACCGGGCGGTGCCCAGGCCGATACCAGCGGGATTTCATCCCACAGGATCAGCCCGTAACGGTCAGCCAGTTCATGGATGGTGGGCCCGTGCTGGTAATGGGTCAGCCGGATGGTGTTGGCCCCCATCTCGCGGATGATGGCGATATCAGCGGCGATGTCCTGCTCATCCATCGCCCAGCCCTTGCCCTCCAGATCCTGGTGCAGGCCGACGCCCTGCAGGCGCACCGGTTTGCCATTCAGGATCAGGCCCTTATTAGCGTCGAACCGCACCTCACGGATACCGAATTTCTGGGTCACCCGGTCCAGCACCTGGCCGCGTGCATCCTGGAATTCGACCACCAGATCATAGAGATAGGGATCGGCGGTGCCTTGCCACAGCCGGGCATTCGTCACGGATAGCGGCTGGTCCAGCCTGGCCGTGCTGCCGGGGGCCAGACTGGCCGTCTGCGTCCCCTCCGCCGCGACGCGGCCCTCCGCATCCACCAGCTTGGTGACGATCGTGACCTTGGCGTTGCGGGCGCCGCTGTTGCGCGCCTGGATGGCGACCTGCACCTGGGCGCTGGTCCCGTCCAGCGCCTTGGTCGTGGCATAGATGCCAGGGCCGCCATGATCAAGCATGTCGGCATGGATATCGCTGGTCGCCACCAGGGCGACATTGCGATAGATGCCGCCATGCACGAAGAAATCACCGGCCAGCGGGAAAATATCCGCCGTTGCCGCCCCTGGCACCGGCTTGCTGTTATCCGCCTTCACGACCAGCAGGTTCGGCTGGCCCGGCTTCAGCGCCGCCGTGGCATCCAGGCGGAAACGGGAGAAACCGCCATCATGCTTTCCCAGATACTGGCCATTCAGCCAGATATCGGCCCGGCGGCTGACAGCATCGAACTGCAGCCAGGCGCGCTTGCCCTTGAAGTCCGCTGACGGGGTGAAGGACAGGCGATACCAGCCGGTACCCTGGGTCTTGTCCAGATTATCCGGCTTGTTGATCCGGTCCGGCGAGGGTGTCTTGTAATAGCCGACCCGGTTCCAGGTATGCGGAACGGCAACGGTGGGCCAGCCCCCATCGGGGAAATCCACCTTTTCCGCGCCGGTCGCATCCCCCAGGCGGAACCGCCAGCCCTCCTTCAGCGCCATGGTGATCCGTGGGTCGGCCTTGCCGGCCGTTTCTGCCCAGGCCGCACCGGGGAAAGTCCCCAGTGCGACGATGGCGGCGAAGGTTGTGGCGAGCAGTGTGTGCTTCATCGGGAGCCTTCGAGCTGATTGTGACTGCTGGTACCGCGTTTCAGATCAATATTTGATCGAGAAACGCGCCCCGAGATAGCGGCTGGCATCGCGTGCCCGGCGTCCGCGCAGATCGATCGCCGGGGACGGGTTGGGATAGGGATTGGCGATCAGGCCGTTGGTCAGATCATTGACGCTGGAGAAGTAATGCTTGTCGAACAGGTTGCGGGCAAACAGCGTCAACCGGTAGCGACCTTCGGCTCTATCCTCAAAGGCGATGCTGAGATTGGTGATCCCGTAGGAATCCTGCACCGTATTGGGGTTGCCCCGCAGATCGAAATTCACCTCGCTCTGCCAAGCGTAATTGACATTAACCGTGCTGGTAAAGGGCAGTTCCCCCAGCGGCAGTTCCCAATCCGCCCCGACATTGAACTTCCATTTCGGGGAATTGGCCAGGGTATGGCCGGCCAGATCCTGGGCGCGGCCACCGGTTGACCGCAGGGTGCAGCCCTGCGCCGCCGTCTGCCCGAAATAGCATTCCGCCGTGGGGAAGGAACGGATCACCGCATCGACATAGGCAACACTGCCATTCAGGGTCAGGCTGTCCGTGGCCAGCCATGATCCCTCGGCCTCCACGCCCTTGGTGCGCAGCTTGCCGACATTGGCCAGGAACAGGCTGCCCCCGAACTCCGCCACCTGGGATTGGGCCTGGAAGTTATTATAATCAGTCAGGAAGCCGGTCAGGTTCAACCGGGCGCGACGGTTAAGGAAACTCCCCTTCACCCCCAGCTCATAGCTGTTGGCGGTTTCCGGCTGTACCGGGTTGCGCGCCGGGTTGTCCGGCCGGGTGAAGGAAGTGGTCAGGTCGAAAGCCTGCCCCTTATAGCCACGGGAATAGGTGGCGAACCCCATCACATCGTCGGCAAATTCCTGCTGAATGCCGGCCTTGCCGGTCACAACGCTGTCATCGGAGGAACCGCTGGTCTTGAAGGGCGGGTTGCCGCCGGCATTAAGGTAGCGGTCATAGGTGAAGCTGATATCTTCCCGGCTCCAGCGCAGGCCAGCAATCAGCTTGGTGCCCTGGGCAATGGCATAATCGGCCTGACCAAAAATCGCATAGGTCTTGGACCCGGTCTCCCCGCGCCAATCGCCCGGCTGGGCCGGGCCGGTGCGGGTGAAACGGCGGGTGAAGCTGTTATCGGCATAGTAAAGGCCGGCAACATATTGCAGATCACTCTGGCTGGTGGTGGCCAGGCGCAATTCATTGCTGAACGTGTCACCCCGGAAGAAGCCGAACTGGGTCAGACCGTTGGGCAAGCCGAACAGGGGACCGCTAGCACCGTCAAAATCCGCCAGATCATTGGCGGAATAATGGCTGCGGGCGGTAATATTGGTCAGCACATGCTCATCCAGATACAGGTTGAGCTTGAGATTGCCGCCATAATCCTTCGCGTCTGAAACCGGGTCCGGATCGACGCGGGCATCGAAATTATTGGGGCCGGGCGTGATCCCCACCAATTGAGAATTGGTGGTGACACCAAACAGATTGCGGATGCCGGGCGTCTTGCGGATCGAAACAAACTCGCAGCAATCCGCCTCGGTCTTAGAATAATAAGCGGACAGGGCAGCATCGAACTTGTCCGACGGCTGCCAGAGCAGCTTGCCCCGGTAATTCTCCGTGTCGCGGCCATTGATCATCCGACCGGTGGTCACATTCTTGATATTGCCATCATAGCGGCCGATGGCAGCGCTGAGCCGAAAACTCAATTCATCGCTGATCGGGCCGGACAGGCCGGCGGCATAGCGCTGCTCATCATCATCGGTCACCGTCACTTCGGCAGAGCCGCTGAACGTGTCGGTCGGCGCCTTGGTGGTGATGTTGATGACGCCGGCCGAGGCGGACTTGCCGAACAGCGTGCTCTGCGGGCCGCGCAGCACCTCAATCCGTTCAATATCCTGCAGGTCGTTGAAGCCCTGGCCGGACAGGCCCACGGCCACATCATCAATCACCACCAGCACGGCGGCTTCCACACCGACAGAGAAGGCCGACGTACCGACGCCACGCAGAACGACGGAGTTATTGTTCTGGTCGCCCCCTTGCGTAACGGTCAGGCTGGGGGACAGCTGGGTCAAATCCTGCAATCGGCTGCCGCCGACATTGGCCAGGGCATCGCCGCCGATGACGCTCATGGCCACAGGCACGTCCTGCGCGCTCTGCTGCCGCTTCTGCGCGGTAACGACAATCTCTTCCAGCGCATAGTCAGCATTGTCGGCTGTGCCTTGGGCGATGGCCGGTGCTGCCAGACACATCAAGGTCACGGCAGAGCACATCATGGAACGCGTCATCATTCACTCCCTGAAAGTTTATTTTTGATCTGGAACGGACAGATACAGGCCGCCTTGGGTGAAATACGATCCCGTCGACGCAGGCCCCACCCCGCCACTGGATTTACCGGATGGACAAACTGGCATTACCAATAATGCTCAATCTTGCTGGCCGTCAAGCACAGGTATATCGGCCGGACCGGCCATGCCAGTGGCAAGCTCCGCCGGGGCAAACCCCACCGGCTTCTTTCAAAACAATTCATTAACCCCAGATTTCTGGCTGATCCCGACAGGCGGAGAGGGGCTCTATCGGTTTGGCCGATACAAGGTATCGCTAAATAAGTTCGGCCACCTGCGGGGCAGGCGCAGCATAACCCAGGGGAGTCAGCCGTCGGCTTACGCAGGAACAATGGCTTCAGAGAAACTATTTTGGCCTTACCAATTTTCTTGATTTTTGGTGTTCGAACGGTCATCAATCCAGCGTGACCATCCGGGTGAATGGCAAAGGCACTTTGAGAGAGGCGGCCCCGGCACGCGAGCCAGTTCGGCGGGGCCTGTGCAGAGGATTTCCAGAATGTTCATGAAGCAGACGATGCGTTGGTTCGGCCCCCAGGATCCGGTCCGTCTGGCCGATATCCGTCAATCCGGGGCCACCGGCATTGTGACCGCCCTGCATGAGGTGCCCAATGGCGCGGTCTGGACGCTGGAGGATATCCAGGCCCGCAAAAGCATGATCGAAGCCACCGGCCTGTCATGGGATGTGGTGGAAAGCGTGCCGGTGCATGAGGGGATCAAGACCCGGTCCGCGAATTGGGCAGAATTGATCGATGCCTATTGCCAGACTTTGCGGAACCTCGGCGCCAGCGGCATTCGGGTTGTCACCTATAATTTCATGCCGCTGCTGGATTGGACGCGGACAGACCTTTCCTATGCCATGCCGGATGGTGCCCGTGCCCTGCGGTTCGATTGGGACGCCGTGGCCGCCTATGACCAGTTCATCCTGAAGCGGCCGGGGGCAGAAGCGGATTATGCCGCAGAGGTCAGCCAGCGCGCCGCAACCTTGTTTGCCGCCATGAGCGGGGAAGAACGTCTGGCGCTGGAGCGCAATATCATTGCCGGCCTGCCGGGCAGCGAGGAGAGCTTCAGCTCCCCCCAGTTCCTGGCCGCCATCCAGACCTATGCCGATATTGATGCCGAACAGTTGCGCCAGAACCATCTGCTGTTCCTGGCCGCCGTGTGCCCGGCGGCGGAACAAAGCGGCGTGCAGCTTGTCGTTCACCCGGACGACCCGCCCTTCCCCATTTTCGGCCTTCCGCGCGTGGTCAGCACCGAAGCCGATGTGACCAACCTGTTCCAACAGGTGCCCAGTGTCGCCAACGGTCTCTGCTTTTGCGCCGGTTCCTTCGGCGTCCGGGCCGATAATGACCTGCCGGGCATGATCCGGCGGCTGGGCGACCGGATCGGCTTTGTGCATCTGCGGTCGGTCCAGCGCGAAGGGGATGGCAAATCCTTCCATGAAGCGGCCCATCTGGAAGGTGATGCCGGCATGGCGGACATTGTTGCCGCCATCTGCGATATTTCCGACGCGCAGGGACGGCGCATTCCCATGCGGCCCGACCATGGTCACCAGATGCTGGATGATCTGAACCGCGTCACCAACCCCGGCTATTCACTGCTGGGCCGGATGCGCGGTCTGGCGGAACTGCGCGGGCTGGAACGCGGCATCCGCTCCCAACTTGGCCTTTCCCGCTGATGCAGCCGCCCCGTGATCGAAAGCGATCACGGGGCGTATACCACTCTGCGATATGGCAACTGCGTATAATACACTTCTCCGCAACCGCTGCCCCTTACGGGACAGCTTTGATGCGCCGGAATGGCGGAGCATCCTCGATTTCGGCAAGTTGGGACAGGATATGCCCCGGCATGGCGTCACCGACGAATTTCTGCAGCAGCGGCGTGTTGTCGAACACCCAGTCCCGCAGCGGTCGCAGCAATTTCGGCATGTGGTGGAACATGCGCCCGGTATGGAAAGCGCCCTGGCTGACCTGTGCCGTATGCGGCTTGCGGCGATCCTCAAAGCGTTGCAGCGCGCCACGGACCGCGGCCGTATCATCCAACGAAACCGCATCCAGTTCACGGGCCAGGAAGTAACCGTCCTCAATGGACATGCCGGCACCATAGGCGGCATAGGGCGAGGTTGGATGGGCCGCATCCCCAACAAGGGTGACCCGCCCCTTGGACCATTGTTTCAGTGGCGGACGGTCACGGATTTCCCAGCGCTGGAGATGGGCAACCGGGGTTGCGTCAATCAATTCCCTGACCTTCCGGGTGAACCCGGCGGCCCGCTCCCGGCTGAATGCCAGCAAATCCGCCGGGGGTGGCTGGTCGGGGTCGCAGGCTTCCAGCACCCACCATTCATATCCCCATTTCCCCTCATGCCGGATGGGGGTATAGCTGACCTGGGTGGTGCGGTTATGGGCAATCACCCCCTTGCCTTCCGGCGCACTGTTCAGAAAAAGATAGCCACCAACCAGATGCAGGCGCTGATGGCGGATCGGCTCCTCTCCCCATAATTGCTTGCGGACAAATGAATTGATCCCGTCCGCCCCAACCAGGATGTCGGCGACAAATTCCTGGCCATTGGCGAATTTAAGCCTAACCTGTCGCCCCTCATCCTGAATGCTGGTCAGATTATGGCCGAGACGCAGGACACCGGGCGGGAGCGCATCCAGCATCCGCTTGTAAAGCCCCCAGCGCAGCAGGCCGATAAACCCGCCGCCATATTCGCTCACCACCGCATCGGGCAGCACCACTTCGGCACGCTGCTTGCCATCATACCGTTCAAAGAATGTCTGACAGGGTGCGCCAAGATCATCCGTATCGACGCCGATCAGTTTCAATATCTTCTGCGGCGGCGGCCAGAGGTTCAGGATATTGCCGGCGGCCTTGATTTCCGCGGCGCGTTCAAACAGCACGACCTGAAACCCCAACCGGATCGCCGCCAGGGCGGCGGCCATGCCGCCCGGCCCGGCACCAACGATGGCAATGGTCCCCTTGATAGCGTTGCTCATCAAGCCCTCCCAGAGTTCGTTTGATTTTTATTTGACCGGTGCATTGTGGCGCACTCAATCTAATCAATGCTTAGATTGAGTGCGCCGGACTGTCAAGCGCCTTGGTACGCGCCACCCAGGCAGCATTTTTAATGCCAGCGCTTGCGGTGCTGATCGTCCCCATCACCGAGACGGGCATAAAAGCTCACCGGACGGAAGCGGCCATACCAATAATGTATTCCACGACTGAGTCCGCTATATCCTGCGACATCTCATAGGGTTTGATTATTTCTTTATTCCTGAGCATCGCAAATCCGAATAAAGTGGACCACACACTTAGAATACGCGTCGCAAAATCTTGTTCCGGTATAGTCGGAACGGCTTGCACCATTGCCTCCCTAAACAGGGCAAAGCCGCGAAGTTGCGCCTCTTTAATCAAGGGGTCGAGTTGCGGCCGGGTCAGCTCACTCTCATACATCAGGTCAAACAGCCGCGGATACTGGTGTGCGAAAAGCAGGAAGTGCCGGCTGATCGCCCTCAGCCGCTCCAGCGGATCGGAAATCACCCGCAGATTATCCGCCCCCGTCCCGCTCAATCGTTCATAGCCATCACAGGCCAGCGCCAGCAGCAAGGCGCGCCGGTCCGCGAAATGATGATAGGGGGCACCGGAGGAAACGCCGACGATACTGGCCAGCGTCCGGACCGACAGCGTATCGTGCCCATGTTCACAAACATAGGAAAAGCCGGCCTCCAGCAGATCACGCCGCAGATTCTCACGGTGGTAAGAATGGGTCGATCCAGTTTTACGTGACATCATTCGTCTCTACTTCCCGGTCCCCCTGCTCCCGGCGAGGGGTCCGCGCCGGGAGCAGGCCTTAATCAGCTATGCAGGCCGGGGGCCTCCTGCCCAGTGCTGGCGACGTACTCCGTATAGCCGCCGCCATATTGATGGATGCCATCCGGCGTCAGTTCCAGCACCCGGTTGGACAGGGCGGCCAGGAAATGCCGGTCGTGCGACACGAACAGCATGGTCCCTTCATAGGCCGCCAGGGCGGTGATCAGCATCTGTTTGGTATCGAGATCAAGATGGTTGGTCGGCTCGTCCAGCACCAGGAAATTGGGCGGGTTGAACAGCATGATTGCCATCACCAGCCGCGCCTTCTCCCCGCCGGACAGCACCCGGCAGCGCTTTTCCACATCATCGCCGGAAAAGCCGAAACAGCCGGCCAGCGCCCGCAGCGATCCCTGGCCGGCCTGCGGGAAGGCGCTTTCCAGCGCCTCGAACACGGTCTGATCACCGTCCAGCAGCTCCATCGCGTGCTGGGAGAAATAGCCCATCTTCACGCTGGCCCCGACATTGACCGTGCCGCTGTCAGGCTGGTCAACCCCGGCAATCAGCTTCAGCAAGGTCGACTTGCCGGCACCATTGACACCCATGACGCACCAGCGTTCCTTGCGGCGGATGGTGAAGTCGAAGCCCTGATAGATGGCGCGGCTGCCATAGCCCTTATGGACATTGCGCAGAACCGCCACATCCTCGCCCGAGCGCGGGGCCGGCGGGAATTCGAACATCACCGTCTGGCGACGTTTCGGCGGCTCCACCCGGTCAATCTTGTCCAGTTTCTTGACCCGGCTTTGCACTTGGGCAGCGTGGGAGGCCCGCGCCTTGAACCGTTCGATGAACTTGATTTCCTTGGCCAGCATGGCTTGCTGGCGTTCAAACTGCGCCTGCTGCTGCTTTTCGTTCAACGCCCGCTGCTGTTCATAGAAAGCATAATCGCCGGAATAGCTGGTCAGCGATCCACCATCGATTTCAATGATCTTGTTGACGATCCGGTTCATGAATTCCCGGTCGTGGGAGGTCATCAGCAGGGCACCGTCATAGGCTTTCAGAAACCCTTCCAGCCAGATCAGGCTTTCAATGTCCAGGTGGTTGCTGGGTTCGTCCAGCAGCATGGCATCGGGTTTCATCAGCAGGATGCGGCCCAGCGCCACGCGCATTTTCCAGCCGCCCGACAGGGCGCCGACATCCTTGTCCATCATTTCCTGGCTGAAGCTGAGCCCGGCCAGCACTTCGCGCGCGCGGCCCTCCAGCTCATAGCCGCCCAGCTCATCAAAGCGCGCCTGCACCTCACCATAGCGTTCGATGATCGCGTCCATCTGATCGGCCTGATCAGGGTCGGCCATGGCCTGTTCCAGGCTGGCCAGTTCCTTGGCCACCTCACTGACCGGCCCGGCGCCATCCATCACTTCCTGAACGGCGCTGCGGCCGGCCATCTCGCCGACATCCTGGCTGAAATAGCCGATGGAGACCTGCTTCTCCACCGATACCTGCCCTGTATCCGGCTGTTCTTCCCCCGTGATCATGCGGAACAAGGTGGTCTTGCCAGCGCCGTTGGGGCCAACCAGCCCCACCTTCTCCCCCCGGTTCAACGCCGCAGAAGATTCAAGGAACAGAATGCGGTGACCATTATGTTTGCTGATATTTTCAAGGCGGATCATGGGGGCCGGGGTCCAGGTGCTAAGATTGGCCCCCCTTATGCCACAAGATGCCGGATGCGACATTGTTCTGTTCGGGCAGGTGGCTGACAAAGGGGCCGGTCACCGGGTCACCCGGTACAGCGGACAGGGTAAGGCGCGGATGGATTCTTCAGCCGCTTGTTAAAGCAGTCTGGATGAGAGACGGCGCAGCAGGCTGGCGGCGGCCGTCACGGCGTGCGACGGCTGCGGGTGCAGCAGGCGCATGGCGTTGAACCAGGGGCGCACGCCAGTGCCCAGGCTGGTCCAATCCGGCCCGATCAGCCGCCAGACCGGCGTACCGACCGCCCCCGCCATCTCCCCCACCGCCGTGGGGGCGGTGATGACAAGGTCCAGCCCGGCAATCAGGGCCGCCTGCCCTTCCAGATCGTCCTTTAAATCCAGATCGGCAAAACAATACGGGCGCACGCCGGCGGTGTCCCCGGCCGCCCGCTCCACCGCTTCCAGCCCCATCTGCAGATTGACCAGGATGATGCCGGGCACGGCGGCCAGCGGCGCCATTTGCGCCATGCTGACATAGGAACTGCTGCGCGCCGCCGTCAGCCGGCTGGACCGCCAGCAGAGGCCGACCTTCAGGCCCGGCCCCAGCCCCGCCAGCCGCTCCCGCCACACCGACACCCGCGCAGCTTCGGGCCGCAGATAGGGCAGCAGCGGCTGATCCCCCAGATGTTGCCAGAGCAGACCGGCCAGATCACCCGCCGCAATCTGGCAATCGGCCTGCATCGGCCCCGACTGTACCGCCCGCACCAGCGCCCAGGGGAAGGATCGGCTGAACAGCCCCACCAGACGGGCGTCACATTCCATGATCACCTGCCCGTCCAAGGCCGCCAAAGCCGGATAAAGCGCGGCGAACAGCAGATGGTCGCCCAGCCCCTGTTCCCCCCAGACCAGCAGCCGCCGGCCGGCCAGCGGCTCCCCCTGCCAGACCGGGATGTCGCAGGCCCGGCCCTGCACCACGGCATTGGCGCGGTAGCGCGCGGCGTAACCGTCCCACCCCTTGGCCAGATCGCCCTGGCGCAAGGCCAGCATCCCGCGATTATGCCGGGCGCTGTCCAGGCCCGCATCAAGGGCCAGTGCCCGGTCGTAATGCTGCATGGAGGCCGGGCGGTCATCCATCGCCTGCGCCAACTGGCCCAGCTGGTTCCACAGTTCAGCGTCACCCGGCACCCGGCGGATGGCCTGACGCAGCGCCGCCGCCGCTTCCGGCAGGTTGCCCACCTGGCGCCGCACATCGGCCAGCCCGGCGAAATTCAGCGCCGTGTCCCCGCCCAACGCCAGCGCCCGCTGAAAATCACGGGCGGCTTCGCCCGGCCGCTCCATCTCCTTGAAAACGGTGGCGCGGTTGGCATGGCCGACGGGCCAGTCCGGCCGCAGCGCCACCGCCCGGTCATGGGCGGCCACCGCCTCGGGCAGCCGATGCTGCTGGCGCAGCATATTGCCCAGATTGGTCCAGTTTTCCGCAGAATCCGGGCGCAATACCAGGGCCTGCCGATAGGCGCCTTCCGCTGCCGCCGGGTCGTTGAGCGTCTGATGCAGGTTGCCCAGATTGCCCCAGGCGGCGGCATAATCCGGGGCCAGGGCCACCGCCCGTTCAATCAGGGGCAGGCCCTGTTCACCCTGCCCCTGCTGGTGATGCGCCAGACCCAGCAGATGCAGGGCGACGGGATGGTTCGGCTGCTGGGCCAGCACGGTGCGGTAATGCGCCATGGAACCGGCCGGATCGCCCCCGCTCTGCCGGGCAATGCCGGCGTGCAGGGACTGTTCCGGATCGGGGGCCGAACCCGCCATCAGGGCGGCCAGCCGCGCCACCACCGCCGGTACCTGCGCCGCCACCGCCGTGCGCGGCGGCACTGTCGCTATATTCATCGCGGAAAACCAGGGCCGCACGCCCGTTCCCAGCCGGGACCAGTCGCCCCGTTCCGACAGGCGCCAGACCGGCACGCCCAGCGCGCCCGCCAGTTCCCCCACCGCCGTGGGGGCCGTGATCACAAGGTCCAGCCCGGCGATCAGGGCGGCCACCCCCTCCTGATCATTCTTCATGTCCAGATCGTCCCAGCCATGCGGGCGCACCCCATGATGGCGGGCCAGCTGGTCGATCTCCTGCCTGGCATCATCATATTGCAGGTTCACCACCTGCACGCCGGGCAGCCGGAACAAGGGCAGCCAGTCGGTCAACATGGTGTAACCGCCCGCCCGGTCGCCCTTATAAAGCTGGCTGCGCCAGCACAGGCCGACGCGCAGGCCCGGTGGCAAGGCGGCCAGCCGATTCCGCCAGCGGGAAGCCAGATCGGGGCGCGGCGCCAGAAAAGCAGCCCCGTCCCACCCGGCGGGATCGGGGGCCAGCAGGCCGGGCAGGCTGCCCGCCGCCACACGCAAATCCTGATCCTCGGCCCGCCCCGCCACAAGAAAGCGCAGGCCGGGCCAGCGGCGGGCCAGCAGGGGCAGCAGACGGGGATCAGCCTCCACCGTCACCAGACCATCCAGTCTTGTGAGGTGCCCGAACAGGCTGGCGAACATGATCTCGTCCCCCAGCCCCTGTTCCCGCTGCACCAGCAGGCGGCGACCGGCCAGCCGCTCCCCCTGCCACAGCGGCAGGGGCAGGTCCGGCGTGCCCCGCACCTCCCCGCAGGCAAAGCGTTCCGCATAACCCGCCCAACCGGCGACCGGATCGCCGGCGGCCAGCTGCAGCAGGCCCAAACTGTAGCGGGCGCGCGGGTCGCCGGGGCGGATGGCCAGTGCGCGCCGCACCGCCGCCCTTGCCGCCACCGGCTGCCCGATGCTGGCATGAAGGGTGGCGAGATTGATCGCCGCTTCGGCATGGCCGGGATCGGCCGCCAGTGCCTTTTCCTGACAGGCTAGCCCCTCCGCCGTCTCCCCCAGCGCCGCCAGCCCCAACCCCAGATCGCTCCAGGCATCGGCCAGGGTCGGGTCCAAGGCCAGCGCCTGCCGGCTGGCCTCCACCGCCGCTGCCGGTTCACCCATGGCCCGCCAGGCGGTGGCCAGGGAGGCCAGGGCGCGCGGATAATCGGGCCGCAGGGCCAAAGCCCGGCGGAGTGCTGCGATGGCATCAGCCGGCCGGCGCAGTTGCGTCAGGGTCGCCCCCAGATTGGCCCAGGCCTCCGCCTGATCCGGGCGCAGTGCCAGGGACTGGCGGAAAGCGGCCGCTGCCTCCCCCAAGCGCCCCAAGGTCTTCAGGATGCTGCCGCGTGAATTATGGGCATTGGCAAAATCGGGATCGCCGGCCAGGGCCTGATCGACAAAGCCCAGGGCTTCCGCTGCCCGACCATCCTGCAACAGCACCAGCGCCAGCAGATGCGCAGCATCCACCTCCCCCGGCGCGGCGGCCAGCACAGCGCGGTACCCCGCCTCCGCCCGGCGCAGATCGCCCGCCCGGTGGGCGGCAACGCTTTCTTCCAGCGAGGGCGGCGCGGCGGGGGCCTGCACTTTCTCCACGCCGTTCCGCAAGCCCGCCAGCGCCCGCACCAGGGCCGGGATGGCGGCAGAGGCCGGGGCGCCCGGCGGGCTGGGGAACAGGCGCATGGTGCCATACCAGGGGCGCACCCCGGCGCCCAGCCGGGTCCAGTCATCGGCACTGCCAAACCGCCAGACCGGCACGCCCAGGGCCCCAGCCAGTTCCGCCACCGCCGTGCCGGCGCTGATCACCAGATCCAGCGCCCCCATCAGGGCCGCCACCCCATCCTGATCCTGCCGCAGGTCCAGCGTCGCGCCCAGCGCGTCGGGCGTGGCAAAATGCTGGCCAGCCCTGGCCAGTTCCGCCGCCGTGGCCGGCTCCGCCAGATCATATTGCAGCGGCACCCAGCAGATGCCGGGCAGTGCGAATAACGGTGCCCAATCCTGCAGCCGGCTATACATGTCCAGCCGGCCGGCGCTCAACAGCCCGCTGCGCCAGCAGAAACCGATCCGTAACTGGCCAGGGGCAAACGTTGCCAGCCGCTGGCGCCAGATGGCCACCGCATCCGCATCAGCCTTCAACCAGGGCTGACCGGTGAAACCGCCCAGATCGCGCGACAAATGCCCGGCCAGATCGCCGGCTGCCACCTGACAATCCGCCGCCACCGCCTGCCCTGCGGGCACCACCTGGATATCCGGCCGGGCGCGGGCGGCCAGCGGCGCCAACCGTGCATCCAGTTCCAGGATGATAGCGCCACCCAGCCGGGCCGGATCGGGCACGGCGCTGGCAAACATGATCTCATCCCCCAGCCCCTGTTCAGGGCGGATCAACAGCCGGCGGCCGGCCAGCGGCTCCCCCTGCCACAGCGGCAGGGGCAAGGCAGCGGCGGGGGTGCGGTGGCCGGCGCGGAACCGGTCGGCATAGAAATCCCAGCCGCTCCCCAGCCGGCCATGGGCCAGATGGTCCAAGCCCAGATTCAACCGCGCCACGGGCTGGCCGGGATCAAGCCTTGTTGCGGTCTCAAAACATTCCACCGCCGCCTGAACCTGACCATTCAGCCGCAGCAAGGTGCCCAGATTGGCATGGGCAACGGCCAGCCCGGGGGCCAGGGCGATGGCGCGGCGCTGGCACTGCTCCGCCTCCCCCACCCGGCCACATTCCAGCAGCGCCACACCCAGATTGGCCCAGCCCCCCGCCGCCGTTGGGGCCAGCGCGGTGGCGCGCCGCCCGGCGGCCACTGCATCGGCCGGGCGGCGCAGATCGATCAGCACGGCCGCCAGATTGCTCCAGCCATCGGCAAAATCCGCCTTGGCCGCCAGGGCCCGGCGGAAGGCGGCTTCCGCCTCCTTGTAGCGGCCCAGTGCCTTCAGCAGGCCGCCATAATTATTCTGGATGCTGGCCGCACCCGGCGCCTTCTCCGCCGCGGTCGCCACCAGCGCCAGCCCTTCCGCCTGTTCCCCCCCCTGCCACAGGGCCAGCCCCAGCAAATGGCTGGCCTGCAAGTCGCCCGGCCGTTGCCCCAGATAAGACCGGTAGTGCCGAATGGCCCCGGCCGCATCGCCCGCCTGATGCAGGGCAATTGCCCGGTCCAGCAGGGCAGCCGGCGAGTCGGCTTTCACATTGTTTTTCGGGTCCATTCCGGGTCCGGTTCAGTGTCGGCCGTGGCGGGAACGGCAGTCTAGCCCAGCCCCAAGCCCCACACCAACCCCGCATTGACCGGAAATGCTTAACCCGGCTGGATAAACTGGTTAGACTCTCCCCCGACTCCACCGCCCGCCACGCCCATGGAAGCGCCCGGCATGATCGCCACCGCCAGCAGCCCCGCCGCCCTGTTCAAGGGTGCGTCCATCATGATCACCGGGGGGACCGGTTCGTTCGGCCGGCGCTTTGCCCGCTATCTGCTGACCCAGACCCAGCCGCGCCGGCTGGTCATCTTCTCCCGCGATGAGTTCAAGCAATATGAGATGCAGCAGCAATTCGCCGATCTGGATAATCGCGATGTGCTGCGCTTTTTCATCGGCGATGTACGCGACCAGCAGCGGCTGGACATGGCGATGCGGGAAATCGACTATGTTGTCCACGCCGCTGCGCTGAAACATGTGCCGACGGCCGAATATAATCCGCTGGAATGTATCCGCACCAATATCAACGGCGCGGAAAATGTCGTGCACGCCGCGATTTACAACAAGGTGAAGCGCGTGGTGGCGCTGTCCACCGACAAGGCGGCCAGCCCGATCAACCTTTATGGTGCCTCCAAACTGGCATCGGACAAGATTTTCGTTGCCTCCAACAACCTGTCCGGCTCCGTCGGCACCCGCTTTTGCGCCGTGCGCTATGGCAATGTGGTGGGGTCACGCGGCAGTGTGGTGCCCTTCTTCCGCAAGCTGGTGGATGAGGGGGCGACGCATCTGCCCATCACGGATGAGCGGATGACCCGCTTCTGGATCACCCTGGACAAGGGGGTTGAATTCGTCGCCTCCTGCTTCGGCATGATGCAGGGGGGGGAGATTTTCGTGCCCAAAATCCCTTCCATGCGGATCGTCGATCTGGCGCTCACCATGGCCCCCGCTTTGCCGCATAAGGTGGTGGGCATCCGGCCGGGCGAAAAGCTGCACGAGATCATGATCACCGAGGATGATGCCCGCCAGACCGTGGAACTGCCGGATCGTTACGTGATCGAACCAGCCTTCAACTGGTGGGACCGTGCGCCCTATACCAAACAGGGGGCGGTGCCGGTGCCGGATGGTTTCTCCTACCGATCCGATACGAATCCGGAATGGTTGACGCCGGAGACGTTGCGCCCGCTGCTGGAACGGCCGGCATGAGCGGTGGTTTCATTCCGTATGGAAAACAATATCTGGATGAAGCGGATATTGAGGCCGTCACCCAGGTTCTGCGGGGGGACTGGCTGACCCAGGGGCCGCAGGTCGGCTGGTTTGAACTGGCCTTTGCCGCAAAGGTGGGGGCCAGACATGCCATTGCCTGCGCCAATGGTACGGCGGCGCTGCATCTGGCCCTGTTGGCCCTGGGCATCGGGCCGGGGGATGCGGTGGTCGTGCCCAGTATCACCTTTCTGGCCAGTGCCAATGCCGCCCGCTATGTCGGGGCGGAGGTGGCCTTTGCCGATGTGGACCCGCAAACCGGCTTGATGCGCCGGGCCGATGCAGAAGCAGCCATCGCGCGGGCGGCGGCACAGGGCTGGCGGGTGCGCACCATCATTCCGGTGCATCTGGCCGGCCAGCCCGCCGAGATGGCGGGGCTGGCCGATCTCGCCGCCGAACGCGGGCTGGCACTGGTCGAGGATGCCTGCCACGCCATCGGCACCCGGCTGCCCGGCGGGGATGGGGCCATGGTGGAAGTGGGCGCCTGTGACCGTGCCGCCATGGCCTGCTTCTCCTTCCACCCGGTAAAGACCCTGGCCACCGGTGAAGGCGGCATGGTGACCACCAACGACGATGCGCTGGCCGCAAGGCTGCGCCGGCTGGTCAGCCATGGCATGGTGCGCGATGCCAGCGCCTTTCAGGATGGGGCGGCCGCCACCGGGGCCGATGGCAAGCCCAACCCCTGGTATTATGAAATGCCGGAGATCGGTTTCAATTACCGGATGACCGATATCCAGGCCGCCCTCGGCCGCTCCCAATTGGACAAGCTGGCGCATTTCCTGACCGCGCGGCGCAGGCTGGTGGCGCTTTATGACGCCGCCTTTGCCCCCCTGGCCCCCCGCCTGCTGCCGGTGGCGCGGGTGGCAGGGGCGGAACCGGGCTGGCATCTCTATCCCGTGCGGCTGGATTTTGCTGCCCTCGGGCTGGATCGCAGCGCCTTCATGGCCCGGCTGCGGGCGCTGGGGATTGGGTCGCAGGTGCATTACATCCCCGTGCATCGCCAGCCCTATTACCAGCAACGTTACGGCGCGCTGGAACTAGCCGGGGCGGCGGGCTGGTATGATCAATGCCTCTCGCTGCCGCTCTATGCCGGCATGTCGCTGGCCGATCTGGATCGGGTGGTGGCAGCCGTCAGCGGCATAATACTGGACTAATTCCTACCATGTTGATCGGGAAATTTTTCGTTCCCACAACGGACATCTGTTGTTTGGATATTGCGCCTGCCGGCACTTCCTGCTATCGCGGCATCAGCGGCATCCAGTCCGGGTGTCGCCGTCTCTCAGGGCGGGGTGAAAGTCCCCACCGGCGGTACAGCCCGCGAGCGCCCGGCCACCCGGCCGGGGTCCAGCAGATCCGGTGAAATTCCGGGGCCGACGGTTACAGTCCGGATGAAAGAGGACCGGCAATGCCAGGGGGCGGCCCAGAGGGGCCGGGCCCTGACGCTGCCGCCATGCCCTGATTCTGGTCCAGAAAGGAAGACCATGAATCAGTTCCATTTTTCCCCCACTACCCGCATCGCCTTCATCCAATCCTGCTGGCACCGCGATATTGTCGATAATGCACGCGACAGTTTCCTGGCCAGCATCGGCGATCTGGGCATTCCCGCCGGCAATGTCGACCTGTTCGAGGTGCCGGGCGCCTTTGAAATCCCCCTGCACGCGCTGAAACTGGCCCGCAGCGGGCGCTATGCCGGCATCGTCGCTGCCGGATTCGTGGTCGATGGCGGCATCTATCGGCATGATTTCGTGGCATCGGCCGTGATCGACGGCTTGATGCGCGTGCAACTGGATACCGGTGTACCGGTATTTTCCGCCGTGCTGACGCCGCATCATTTCCACGAACATGATGTGCATACCAGCTTCTTCCGCGACCATTTCGTGAAGAAGGGCCAGGAAGCAGCCGTGGCCTGCGTCAGCACCGTGGCGGCACTGGCAAAGCTGCCGCAGCCCTGACCCATCCATTGCGGCCCCCTTTCCACAGAAAGGGGGCCCTTTCGACTGATACCAATCCGCCGGATGGCAGCGCCCGGCGCGTGAGGGAACACGAAATCTCCCTGGATCGGTCACGATCAAGGGGGATTGGTATAAGAAGGCGCCTTTTCATCCACCAGGGTGAAACGGGCCCCCGGTTCCCCGGTCACGCGGATGCTGCATGATTGCCAGCTTGCTGGAATGGTCCAGGTCACATTGGGCTTGGGCTCCATCTTTGCCTTTTTACTTTGGCAAACGATTTCCACCAGGGACAGATTTCCCGCTATGCCATCAAGCGAAATGGTGCGGTGGAGTGGTTTATATTCCCAGGTTGGTACGCGACCGCAGACATATTCCGGGCAGTCGCGGGGAATTTGTCCCTCCACATCCCATATCGGCTCCTCCGCGCTGGCGGCTTTCAGTTTCGCCAGCACCTCTTTCAACTCATCATCCCCTTCCCGCTGGCCCAGATCGGGGATCTGATCGGCCGTCAGTCCCGCTGCGACGACATGCAGAGATAACATCTCCATGCGCAATTTCATGCGGTCGAGACGGCTCTGATCGGACGGCTCCATATAAGTCTTCAAATGTCCCGTCTGGTTGAGATAGAGGCGCGCCGTTTCGTGGTTGCCGCGGCGTGCCTGCAGCACTGCCCGACTCCACATCAGATGCGCGATTTCATACAAGGTCCGACAGTCTTTTTCAGCCTTGTCCAACGCGGCGGACGCCGCATCGAACTGCTTGGCATCAATCAATTCCCCAAATTCCCGCATCTGGGTGCGGACGCGGGGGCTTCCCCCCTTTTCCATATCGTCAATACTGAAGAAAAATGACCTGACAAAATCGACCTGATCGATCGCCACGCCATCTTGCTTTGCCGGTTCCACCTTACAATTCGCCAGCCATTCCAGGGCGGCCGCGCCATAATTCTTGCCACCAAAGGCACTGATGACTTCCGGATCCACCACGGTTCCATCTTTTTTGACAGTAAAGCGTAAATTGACCCAGCCCTCCCTCTCCTGCCGAAGATCATTCATGCCAAAGGCACGCGCACCACAGGGCGAGATTATCTTTGGCGGTATGTAGTTAACCACCTGCGGGCGGCTGGTCTCCTGCGCGATCGCCGGAAGGCCGCAAATCGATGCAACCAGGATGGCCCACATCATTAATTCGAAACGTCGCATCGTCCCATCCTGCCTGTTTAATGCCAGCTTTCTACAACCCCGCCGTAAAACCTGGAAACACAAAAGTGGTTCCCTCCCGGCCTTGCCCTTCCACCTCACCCCATGCGGATGATATTAAAGGAAAACCCCTGCCGGACATCCGCCCATGACCGAATTTCCCGCCCGTTTCACCCCAGGCCAGAAGCCGTTCCTGATTGCGGAACTGTCGGGCAACCATAAGGGGGATATCGACCGCGCGCGACGGATGATCGATGCCGCCAAGGCGGCGGGTGCCGATGCGGTGAAGCTGCAAACCTACACCGCCGATACCATCACGCTGGATGTCGACCGGCCGGAATTCCGCCTGGAGGGTGGGCTATGGGCCGGGCGCACGCTGTATGAGCTGTATCAGGAGGCCCATACGCCGTGGGACTGGCACCCCGCCCTGTTCGCCCATGCCGCCGCGATCGGCATTCCCATTTTCTCCAGCCCGTTTGACCCCACCGCCATCGACCTGCTGGAAAGCCTGGGCGCGCCCGCCTACAAGATCGCCAGTTTTGAACTGATCGACCTGCCGCTGATCGAAAAGGCCGCGCGAACCGGCAAGCCGCTGATCATGTCCACCGGCATGGCATCCCTGGGGGAGGTGGCGGAGGCGGTGGCCGCCGCGCGGGTGGCCGGCAACGATAATATCTGTCTGTTGCACTGCGTCTCCGGCTACCCCACCCCGGTGGAAGATTGCGATCTGCGCACCATCCCGCATCTCGCCCAGGCCTTCGATGTCGCCGCCGGCCTGTCGGACCACACCATGGGTGTCGCCGTACCGGTGGCCGCTGTCGCACTAGGGGCGGTGGTGATCGAAAAACATTTCACGCTGGCCCGCGCCGATGGCGGGCCAGATGCCGCCTTTTCCCTGGAACCGGCGGAATTTCGCGCCATGGCCGATGCCTGTGCCGCCGCCCATGCCGCGTTGGGCAGTATCTCCTATGCCCTGAAACCCAGCGAGGCGGGGGGGCGCAGCTTCCGCCGCTCCCTCTATGTCACCGCCGATGTCGCGGCGGGGGAGGTGCTGACGGGGGCTAATGTGCGATCCGTCCGCCCCGGCCTGGGCCTGCCGCCCAAACACTTGCCCGATGTGCTGGGCCGCGTTGCGGCGCGTAACCTGACGCGCGGCGAACCGCTGGACTGGTCCATGCTGGGGCCGAAGGGCTGATGGCCGCCCAGCCTCGCATCGTTGGCATCACCCAGGCACGGCTGGGCTCCACCCGGCTGCCGGGCAAGGTGCTGCTGCCGGCCGCCGGCCGCTCCCTGCTGGCCTGGCAGGTGGGGCGGCTGCAGCGTTGCCGCCGGCTGGATGGGCTGATGGTGGCCACCAGCGACCTGCCCGCCGATGATGCCCTGGCCGACCATGCCGCCGGCCTGGGTGTGCCGGTGTTCCGGGGCAGTGAAACCGATGTGCTGGATCGTTTCTACCGGGCAGCCCTTGCCGGGGGGGCAGATATCGTGCTGCGCTTCACCGCTGACTGCCCGCTGATCGACCCGGCGCTGGTGGATGATCTGGTCGATTATTTTCAAGGCCAGCCGCTGGATTATGCCGGCATCGATGTATCCCGCTATCCGCGCGGGCTCGATGCGGAAATCACCCGCCTGGATGCGCTGGAAACCGCCTGGAAAGAGGCCAAGGCCGATTTTGAGCGCGAACATGTCATGCCCTTCCTCTGGCGCCGGCCCGAACGCTTCCGCCTGGGCCTGTTGACCCGGCCCGACATCGTGGGTGACGGAGAAACGCCATGGCGCTGGTGCGTGGATACAGCGGGCGATTACGCCCTGGTATGCCGCTTGCTGGAGACGCTGTCAGCCACCCGCCCGGATTTCGGCTGGCAGGATGCCGACACGCTGATGCGGACCCATCCGGAATGGGTGGCGCTGAACCGCGATGTGGTGCAGAAAACCCTGCCCGCTGAAGGAGAAGAATGATGAACCGTGCCGATTTCCTGAACGCCCTGGACGAAATGCTGGAACTGGACCCCGGTACCCTGACCGGGGAAGAGGCGCTGGAAAGCCTGGATAGCTGGGACAGCCTGGCCGTGATCAGCTTCATCGCGCTCGTCGATGAACATTTCGACAAGGTGGTGGCCGGCGAGGATCTGGCCAAGGCCAAGACCATCAACGACCTGCTGGCGCTGGCCGGTGTCGCCTGATACGCCCCTGCCCACCCCCGGCGAAACCGGGCGCAGCCGTGGTGGAATGCGCCCGCGCCGACACAAGGTGATGCTGGATGACGGCCCCGCCTCCTGGCTGGAAACAGAACAGGGCGGCGGGGTGCCGCTGGTGCTGCTGCACGGCCTGGGCGGGGATGCGCTGACCTGGCAATTCAACGTCACGGCCTTTGCCGGCGGCGAACGCAAGGTGCTGGCGCTGGATTTGCCGGGCCATGGTACCTCCACCCTGGATGTCGGCGGGGCGCGGGTGTGCGATCTGGCCGATTGGGTGGAAAACCTGTTGGATCAGCGGGGCCTGGGCCGGGTTGATCTGGTGGGCCATTCGCTGGGTGCGCGGGTGGCGCTGGATCTGGCCCACCGGCCCGGCCGGGTACGCCGCGCCAGCCTGCTGGCCTGTGCCGGGCTGGGCAGCGATCTGGATTATGGTTTCCTGGACCGGCTGGCCGGGGCGGCGGATATTACACAGGCTCGCGCCGTGGCCGCCGCCCTGTTTGCCCAACCCGACCAGTTGGTGGAGCCGCTGGCCCGCGCGCTGGCCCTGCGCATGGCGGACGCGGCGGCACGGCAGGCGGTGGCCGCCATTCTGGCCGCCAACCGCGCCGATCTGGGCGAAAAGCTGGTGGCGCGCGACTGGGCGCCGCCGGGCGTAGCGCTGCAACTGATCTGGGGGGCAGAAGATCGTATTGTGCCGCCGCCGGCGGCAGAGCTGATCCCCACCCGCATCCCACTGCATCTGTTGCAAGGCGCTGGCCATATGCCACATGTGGAAGCGGCCAGCCGTGTCAATGAACTGGTTCGGAGTTTCCATGCATGAGTGAGCGTCACGCGGAATTACTGGCCCTGATCGCGCAGGAGACCAACCGCATCCTGACGGAAAAGGGGGAAGCGGCAGTGGCCATCACGGCCGACACCGCCTTTCTGGACGGCCCCCTGCCCTTTGATTCACTGGATCTGGCCACGCTGATCGTGGCGCTGGAAGGCCTGACGGGCAAAGACCCGTTCCGCAGCGGGTTCCGCCAGTTCACCAATGCCGGCGAATTGGCGGCGCTTTACGCCGATGCCTGACTGGATGCCCGGACCGGGCGGCATGGTCGGCGGGGCCGTGCTGCTCTATCTGTTGCTGCTGGCCCGCAGCGCCTGGAAACAGGGGGAGTTCAAGCAATTCCTCTGGGGGCTGCTCATCGTTATTGGCATCATCGGCATCATTGGCGGCGTGATCTGGGGCTGGATCGCGCTGAAAGGATAGGACATGGCCGCTCCCCCCGCCCCGCCCTGGCTGCACCCCGATGCCCGCCTGCTTCAGGATGGGCAGGTACTGGACAGCGCCGGCCTGTTGGCGTTGGCTGGGACCATCCGACGGGATGGCGAAAAGCCCCTGGCGGTGCAGGGGCGGGATATCGGCCAGGTGGCAGCCCACCTGATCGCCGCCTGGCAGCAGGCCTGTCCGCTGGCCCTGCTGCGCGGCGGGCTGCCGGCCCCTGATACCACCGGCGAAAGCGGTGCCGTGCTGCTGTTGGAAAGCTCTGGTACCACTGGCACGCCCAAACGCGTTGCCAAGCCGCTTTCCCAGGTGCTGGCCGGCATCGGCAAGGCGGGGGACAGCGGCGGCGGGCGCTGGCTATTGACCTATGATGCCGGTGGCTTTGCCGGGCTGCAGGTGCTGCTGACGGTGCTGATCGGCGGCGGTACGCTGCTGGCCGCAACCGGGGCCGACCTGCCCACCCTGGCGCGGCTGGCCGTGGCTGAACGCGTGACACACCTCTCATCCACCCCCAGTTTCTGGCGCGGCCTGTTGTTAAGCGGCCAGCGCCCGCCGCTGGCCGCCATCACCCTGGGCGGGGAAGCCGCAGACCAGCCATTGCTAGATGCGCTGGCCAACCAGTTCCCACAGGCCCGCACCCGGCATATCTATGCCAGCACCGAACAGGGCCGCCTGTTCAGCGTGGCCGATGGCAAAGCGGGCTTCCCCGCCCGGTGGCTGGAACAGCCCCCCGCCGGCTGTCCGCCGCTGACCATCCGGGGTGGCACGCTGCATGTCGGTGATGCCGACACGGGTGACCGGGTGATGCTGGCCGGGGACCGGGTGATGTTCCAGGGTCGGGCGGACCTGACCATCAATGTCGGCGGCACGAAGGTTGATCCGCTGCTGGCGGAAGCGTGCTTGCTAGCCCTGCCAGGCGTGCGTGATGCCGTGGTCTATGCCATCCCCAGCCCGATCACCGGTCAATTGCTGGCCGCCGATCTGCTATTATCACCGGAACTGGCGGCGGGGGACTGGCGGGCGGCGGTGGCGCGCACCCTGGCCGATCTGCCACCGCCGGCCCGGCCGCGCCGGTTGCGGCTGGTGGATCACATTGCCCTGCTGCCATCGGGTAAGAAGCGACGCATCGCGGAGGAAGCATGAAGCGCCATGTCATCGTCACCGGCGGCAGCCGGGGGCTGGGCCTTGCCATCGTGACGGCGCTGCTGGATGCGGGATATCGCGTATCGACATGCAGCCGCACCCAGGGCGATGCCCTGCCCGCCTTGCTGGAACGGGCCGGCGGCGACCTGTTCTGGCAACAGGCGGATATTGGCGACAGTGACAGCACCGACCGCTTCATCCAGGCGGCCGTTGCCCGGTTTGGCGTGCCCTGGGGGCTGGTGAACAATGCCGGCATCGCCCGCGATGGCATTCTGGCCACCCTGCCGCTGGTGGAGGTGGATCGGCTGATCCAGACCAACCTGACCGGTTCCATCCAGATGGCGCGCGGGGTGCTGCGACAGATGCTGGGCCGGGCCGGCGGCGGGCGGATCATCAATATTTCCTCCATCATCGGCCAGCGCGGCTATACGGGCCTTGCCGCCTATGCCGCCACCAAGGCCGGGCTGGATGGCTTGACCCGCGCCCTGGCGCGGGAGGTGGGGCGGCGGCAGATCACCGTCAACAGCGTGGCGCCGGGCTATCTGGACACGGAAATGTCGGGTACCCTGTCGGCAGGGCAGCGTGAGCAGATCGTGCGCCGCACGCCGCTGGGCCGGCTGGGCACGGCGGCGGATGTGGTGCCGCTGATTCTGTTCCTGCTGGGCGATGCGGCCGGTTTCATCACTGGCCAGACGCTGACCGTCGATGGCGGGATCGGTTGCTGAATAGAGGGGCGCACACATCATGGCGCAGGCGCGCATCCAGGGCATCGCGTTGCGCGGCATCATCTCCGCCCTGCCCGCCCCCACACAGGATGTCAGCGATCTGGCCCGGCGGTTCGGGGTGGAACAGGCGGAACGCATTGCCGCCGCCACCGGCATTCATTGCCGCCATATTGCCCGGCCCGACCAATGCCTGTCCGATCTGGCTTTGCCTGCCGCGCGGGCGTTGCTGGCCGGGCTGGGTTGGGCGGCGGACAGCATCGACCTGCTGATTGTGGTGACGCAGACGCCGGACCATCCGCTGCCCGCCACCGCCTGCCTGTTGCAGAACGCGCTGGGTTTGGGCCGGCATTGCGCGGCCTTTGATATGGGGCTGGGCTGTTCCGGCTATATCTATGGGTTGTGGAATGTCGCCAGCCTGCTGGCCGGCATGGGGCGGGGCCGCGCCCTGCTGGTGGCCGGCGACATTACCAGCCGCACGCTGGATGCCGATGACCGCAGCACCGCCCCGCTGTTCGGCGATGCCGCCACGGTGACGGCGCTGGAATATGATCCGGCTGCCGGGGAACTGGTGGTGGATTTGGGCACGGACGGGGCCGGTGCCCCCTATCTGATCAAACAGCAGGGCGGCCAGCGCTGCCCGGACGGGCCGCCCCTGTTCATGGATGGCACCCAGGTTTTCGCCTTCACCCTGCGGGAAGTGCCCAAGGCCATCGCCGCCACCTTGGCAGCGGCGGGGCTGACCATGGCCCAGATCGACCATGTGGTGCTGCATCAGGCCAATGAGATGATGCTGAAACGGCTGGGCCAGAAGATCGGCGCGACCACCGATCAACTGGTGCTGGCCCTGCGGGACCGGGGCAATACCAGCTCGGCCAGCATTCCGCTGGCCATCAGCGATACGCTGGGCGACCGGTTGGCCAAAATCCCCAGCCGCCTGCTGTTGAGCGGTTTTGGTGTCGGCTGGTCCTGGGGTACAGCCGTATGGAATTTAGGCCCGCTGAAAGGCCCCTGCCGTACCCTGATACTGGATTGATCCCTACTCCGCCGTTTCCGTTGACGGCTTGCGCCGAACCCTGGTGACGATCACCGGCGGGCGCGGGGCTTTTTCGGCCGGACCTGCTGAGGCATTCACCGGTGCATCGCCGAACAGACGACGGCAAATCTTCAAGGCACGATAATAATTCCCCTCACGAACCAAAGCCTCAATATCATTAAACAATTCAGACTCAGCCGGGTGGGTCAGGCGCGCATCTTCCAGAATAAGACCGAATTTCACCAGATTAAGCTGCGCATCTTCGGGAAAAATATAAATAAGCTGAATGATGAAATAGAGTTTCTTTTCAATCGTATCGCAATTTTCCTCCTTCATGATCTCACGACCACGCAGGAAATTGACCTTGTTATAGAAAAATAACGAGACGGGATGATCACCGATACCGATCACGGCACCATTGACGATCAGCTTTTCACCCGGACGCAAAACAAGTTTCAGTGGCACGATATGAATCCCAGCACAATGTCAGGGCGCGACCATTGGACGTCCCTTCTATGAGGTAAGCTACCAGCCCCCCGCAGGTCACGGAAAAACACACGCATAGGCGACATTTTCATGCCGCGTGCCTGGGAAGGGAAGGCCCGGAAACAAGAACGGCGGGCCATGGCCCGCCGTTCCCGTTACCCATGGGACCTGCGGCTTAGAACAGACGCAGGATCGACTGCTGAGACTGGTTGGCCAGCGAGAGGCTGATGGTGCCCAGCTGCTGACGCGTCTGCAACAGCAGCAGGTTTGCACCTTCCTCGTTCTGGTCGGCCTGGGTCAGCTTGTTACCGCCATCCACCAGAACGTTGGAGAAGTCGCTGGTGAAGCTTTCACGGTTCTGGATGATGTTCAGGTTGGTGCTCAGCGACTGAGAGGCGCTGCGCAGCGTGCTCTTGGCAAAATCCAGGCTGGCGGCAGCCTTGTCGATATCCGCACGATCCAGGAAATCATTCTGCGCATAATCGACGCGCAGGCCCTGGCCGTCCGTCTTCACATTGATCGAAGCCACACCGATATTGTTGGTGTTGGACTCGTTCAGCTGCACATTCAGATCATTCTCGGTATTGGCATCGGTACGCTGCACCGTCGTCAGGTTGGCCGACGAGTTTGCCTTGGCAGCATCCATGATGTTGGCCGAGTTGACCGATACGCGAACCGTACCACTGTCAAAGCTGAGAGCATTCTCGCCATCTGTCAGTTTGCTGCTGCCACGGGCATTATTCGCCGAGCGGCTGGTGGTGACACCATTGAGGTTGGTTGCCGAAATTTCGATATCGACGCTCTTCTCAATGGTGGACTTACCATTGGCGGCCGTCCCAAGGGCATTGAGATCGGCACGGTCAACGTTGAAGGATACTGTCGTACCCGACGAGAAGCTGACAGATACAGCCTTGCTTTCAGCATTGGTCGTTGTGGCACCAACGGTGAAGTTGACACCTGTACCGGTCGTAACCTTGGAAGTGATGGTGAACGTATTATTCGATGCAGTGCCAACGTCGAACCGGGTATTGTCCAGACCAGCAGCAACAGCGGCTTGCAAGCCAGCCGCAATATTCTTGCGCCGGTCATCAGGGCTAACATCCAACCCATTGGCAGTCAAGTCAGAAGCCTGTGCCTTGTAGCTGAAGCTCTGACCGTTGACAGTAGCAGTGAAGGTATCACCTTCTTCAATCGCACCACCGATCTCAACCGTCGAGACCTGCCCTTTGCTTTCGGCTTCGTTGCCGGCTTTCGTGCTGGTGCTTGCAGACTGGCTGTTATCGAAGAACTTGAAGGTACGGCTTTCGCTGCCTTCCGTCACCACGACGGTGCGTTCCTTGCCCTGGGCCCCCCGCATCTCGATCGAGATGTCGGAGAAGTTGCCGGCAGTGTTGGAAAGCTTGCCGGAAACTTTCAAACTGCTGACGCCACGCTTACTTTCTGCACCGGAAATGTCTTCCAGATTCCCCGAAATAGCACCCGTGCCCTTCACACTGACCGAATAGGTGTCCGCAGAAACAACGTTGGTCACGCGGCTGGCCGACAGGCCGGCAATGCTGTCAACACTGGTGCGGCTCGCCGCTGTCGTATCCAGGGTCAGGCCGTTACCCGCCAGCAGGTTCTTCCCAGCATAGCCGCTGTCACCCGCAACCTTGTCAATCTGATCTTTGATGGCATTGAACTGCTGCGCCAGCGACTTGCGCGTGGCAATCGAAGCAGAGTCATTGCCCAGGCTGGAATAAGCAGACGTGGTCAGACCCTTGGCCTGATCGATCAGCTTGTCGATGGCGGTGATACCCTTATCACCGGCCTGGATCGTGCTGATGGACTGCCCCATCTGGGACTTCAGGCTGGTCAGATCGGCCGCACGCGTCGTCAGGCTCTTAGCCGCGAAGAAGGCGTTGGGGCCGTCAAGGGCGCTGTTCACCTTATTGCCGGTAGCCAGCTTGTTCTGGATCGACGATACCTGCTTCTGCGTATTCTGCAAAAGCAGGAGGTTGGAGCGCATATTGGAAGTGAGGTTCACATCACTGGAAGACATTTGATCTCTCCTTTGGAGGCCTGAGTACCCGAATTTTTCGGGTTATCCCCAGCAAACACCGGGGCTGTCGTACTGTCAAGCAGGTTGTTCCCGCATCGGGCCAACCCTATTCGTCTGGTCAGGGACGTCAGCACGACCCAGGCGCTATTTACCCTGCCAAACTACGACGAAATCATAAAAATCCAAACATCCAATATATCAGCCCATCGTAAGGATAGGCGGCAGCGTGCACAACGCGTGATCAAGGAAGATTTAGAGAGCCAAAAGCCCGTCAGGCAACGACATTTACCGCGGAACCGCCACCAGAAGCTCCTGAAGCCGCAGTCGGTGCAGCCACAACGGCAGGTGCGGGGGACGCCGAGCCCGCTGCGGGAGGCGACGCTGCGCTTGATTGGGGCGACGACGTTGCCCCAGCATCAGCCTTACCACCCGAATCGGGCGATCCACCGGAGGGGGCGGAGGCGGCTGCAGCCGCCTCCCGTCCGCGCAGGCGATATTCGCGCACCACGCGCTCCGACGGATACTGAGTCTCCACATTGCCACTATCGCCATCACGAAACATCAAAACGGCGATGGCGGCATCACTGTCATATTGGATGACGGGGGAGACATAGGGCGTGCCGGAATTGGCAGAAACGGGCGCCGGGGTCGGGGTAGATTCCGCCTTGCTGGCGGTCGTCGGGTTGACGGCCGGCACATAAGACGTCGCTACGTTTCGGATCCCCTCGATCAGCATGGTTCTAGCCCATTTTTCAGCAGGCTTACGATAACGCAACACCGGCCGATAATCAAACAAATTCTTAACATACTGTGAAACTTCAAAGAATCGTCTCTAATCCTCCCCCAGAGGCGGGGACATCATATCTGTATGTCTCCGCTAAACGCCTCCCTGCATTACTACCCCGTCCAAAGTAGAGGGGGTTCTTATCGACCTATCCTTTGGTCTATAAACCGCGCCAGACTTTCGGTCAGTTCCGTCAGTACCGGCCCCCAGTCCCCCCAGGCTGATTGGCGGAACAACCGAAGGGTGGGATACCACGGACTATCATTTCGGTTACGCAACCAACGCCAGCAGCCGTCAAATCGTGACAGGACCCAGACGGGGACTCCCAGCCCCCCCGCCAGATGGATGACGGCCGTATCCACACCGATCACCAGATCAAACCCCTGAACCAGCGCAGCGGTATCGGCAAAATCGACCAACTCGCTGGTCCAGTCTGTCAGGATGATCGGGGCATCCGGCACCTGTGCGTCGGCGTTGCGCGGCCCCTTTTGCAGGCTGACAAAACTGACACCCGGCAAAGTGCCCAGAGCAGCCAGTTGTTTCAGTGACAGGCTGCGCCGGCGATCCGTGGCGGCGGCACGCGGATCGCCGGCCCTGGCGTCACCCGCCCAGACAAGCCCTACCTTCAAACCTGGCAGGGCCGCCAGCCGCTGCGCCCAAAGGTTCCGCCGCTCATCCGGCACCCGCAGATAAGGGGTTGGATGGCCCAGCGCCCCCTGCCCATCACCAAGGCGGAGCGGCAGGCTCAACAATGGAATGCGACAGGCAATATCGGCGGGCACCACCTCCCCCAGAACCCCGATCTCCACCATCGGCGGCAAGCTCTCCTGGCAAAGGCGCCGCAAGGCGGGTTGAACCTGGCATAAAACCGGCACCCCGCGAGCCACCAGGGGCCAGACATAGCGCAGGAATTGCAGTGTATCGCCGTGCCCCTGCTCAACATGCACCAGCAAACGTCGCCCCGCCGGCAAAGCCCCGCCATCCCAGAGGGGCAAGGCCGCCAACGCCGGGGCGAGCGGAAAGCCCGGAACCTGCCAGCGCCATTCATATTCCCGCCAGCCCTCTGCCATATCGCCGGCCAGCAGGCGCGCCTGCGCCCGCTGCCAATGGGCGATGGGATCGTTCGGGCAAAGGGCGAGCGCGGCCCGATAACAAGCCTCCGCCCCGGCATCGTCACCCTGGTCCCGTTTCACCGTGCCCAAATTGACCAGAGCGGCAAATGATTGCGGCAATGCCAGCAATGCCTGTTCCAGCGCAGCGGCGGCGGCGGAAAGTTGGCCCTGCCCGTGCAGACCGCTGGCCAGGGCGACCAGCCCTGCCGGTAGTCCCGGATGCTGCGCCAACAGGCTGCGCGCCTCCGCCACCGCGTCATCAAACTGGCCAAGCGCAGAAAGCGCGTCACAGAGCCCGAGCCGACTTTCCTGTTCCGCTGGGTTTTGTGCCAGGACGAGGCGGAACTGCGCCGCCGCATCCGCCGCCCGGTCAGCCCGCAACAAGGCCAAGCCCAGCCGTTCACGGATTTCCACCCGGCTGGGGAACAGTGTAACCGCTTCCGCCAGGCGGGCCAGGCTGCCCGGCGCCGCCGGATCGACGGAGAGATTATAAAGGCAGGTCGCCAGATTGCGCGCAGCATCGGGCGCACCCACTGCCAGTGCCTGGCGCAGCGCCGCTTCCGCGGCTGTCAGATCGCCCAAGGCCAGTAACACCGCCCCCTGTTCGGCCAAGACGGCAGCTTGTTCGGGGCTGCCAGCCGTTTGCCGGGCTGCAACGGCGGCGAAGCAGTCGGCCGCAGCGGCCAGTGCCCCCGCCTGACGCTGCGCCACCCCCAGATTGAACTGCCAATCCAGCCTTTCCGGTTTCTGCGCCAGGGCGGTGCGCAGGCTGCGTATCGCTTTGTCAGCCTTGCCTTGCTGCAAACAGGCCATGCCCAGCAGATAATGCACATCGGCCAGGGTGGGGGCCGCCACCAGAACTTGCCGATAAAGCCGCTCCGCCGCCACGGGATCGCCCCCCTGGTGCAGCGCAATGGCCTGATCCAGCAGCATATTCAAATCACGCATCAACCGGTCTTTCCTTTGCCGCTGGCCGACCCCGTGGCCTTCGTGGGCGGCACCAGGGGGGCGGGCGGGGCCGGCGGTGGTTTCAACACGGGCGGCGGCAAAGGTGTCTGCACCACCACGGGGGCGACTGGCGCTGCGGCAGGCGTCGCCGGCGCGACTGCCGGTTCTGACGGCGGTGGCATGGAAGGCACGAACATGAAGCGGTGATTGACCTGATCCTCATGACTGGCGCAGCCCGCCAGACAAAGCATCAGCACTGGCAATGACCTCACCGCCCGCCACCCGCGTGTCCAAGCCCGCATCAAAGCCCCCTGCCAAAGCCTGTGCCCGAAGGCGCCAGCCTAGGCTTAACGCGCCAGCTGTTCCAGAAAGCTTTCATCCTGAACGACGATATAGCCGTTGCGGTAGGTGATAGCCCCCGACGCCTGGAAGCTTTTCAGCGTCTTATTGACGATCTCCCGCGACACGCCCAGCATGTTGGCCAAATCTTCCTGGCTCATGAAGGCGGCGATGCGGATACCCTTTTCCGTGCGTCGACCAAAATCCCGCGCCAGGATCAAGATACGCTTGGCCAGACGCCGGGTGACGTTGAGGAAGACGGTATCCTCGATAATGGCGCTGGTCCAGCGTACCCGCTGGCACAGCACGCCCATCAGGCGGATACAGAGATCGGGATGTTGAGAGAGAAAGGGCATGAAATCACGCCGGTCTATGCGCAACAGCTCCCCCGGCTCCTGCGACATGACCGTGGCCGTACGCTCCCCCCCGTCCAGCATGGCAATTTCCCCGAACACCGCACCGGCATCCAGGATATTGAGCAGCATCAGCTTGGCCTCCCGCGACTCCGTCTGGACGGCAACGCGCCCACGCAGAATCACATAGAGGCTGTCGCCCGGGTCGCCCTTGGCAAAAATGCGCTCTTCCGCCTGTACCCGCCGTAAGCGGGCAAATCCCAGTATCGCCTCCATTTCGGCGTCACTGAGAATGCTGAAGAGCTGGTTCCGGCGCAGCAGCGCCGGATCAACGGTCAGCGACACAAGATTCTTCCCGCCATGACACCCGGCAGCAGCACCGAGCCATATTCAAATGATTGATGCGGCGAGCAGAAAATGCAAGTCATGCGCGCGTGGACAGCAACGGCCGGGCCACCTTTTCCCACATGAAAGTATGCTCAAAGGCGAAGCCCGGTTGCACTTTCAGGCTGCCTTCATGCAAACCCTGGCCCAGGAAGCTCAGCAAGGCCAGCGCATCTTCCCGCTTCTGATCCGCCCGGCCATGGGCCAGCCAGCCCCGAAAATGCTCCATGGCACCCGCGTCCAGCCCCTCATCCACCGCATCACGCAGCAGCCGACCATAGGAGCGATCCTGGTAAGGCAAATCCTTGGCAATGCGTTGCAGGTGCGAACGATCATGGGACGTGAGTACCTCCGCCGCCATGGCATCCGAAAGGGTGCGCCGGATATTCACCATCGCCTCGGAGAGCAGCGGATAACCCAGTTCCGCCGGTCCATGGGTTACCGCCACCTCATCATCATCCTCCAGACGACCATCGACATAGGCCTGAAAGATCGCCCCCACCCCCTGCATCCCGAACGGGTGCAGTTCTGCGGCCCGCAACGCCCCCATGCTGGCGGCCCCCAGCACCGGAATGCCCTGGGAGAGGGCATAAAGGATTTCCTTGTGCCAGACAGAAGGCACATTGGCGAAATATCCATCAATGATGGCAATGGCGGCAGGCCTCTCCATCACCGCACGCAGCACATCGCCCTGGGCCACCGGCCCACGATAATCAGCCTCCAGCACCCGACGGGCGTGAGATGAGGCCAGGGTGGGGCCAAGAAATACGATGACCGGATGGGACATGCTGCTTCTCCTCAGACCAAACTCTCCAGATTGGGGCAGACCGGATGAAAATCTTCATTCTGCAAGGATATCGGCGGCGGCTCTAGCCACCAGCCGTCACAGACCGGCAATCCGGCGACCGCGGTGGCCAAGGCAATAATTGGGGCTGCCATCCACCCCCTCCAGCCCGGGTACAATGACCCGAACCACCGGAATCCCGATTTCGGGCCGCGACAGATCAATAACGACGATATCGTCCACACCCACCCGGCTTAACCGCAGGCGCAATTCAGCCAGATCGGCGCGCAACGATGCGCCCTGCCAACGAGCAATCTGGTTGAAATCACGAACAGGGGCACCTAAACGGATGCGATCCAGCCACAGTGCCTGCTCCTGTTCGCTGAGGAAGCGCTCATACTCCTCGCGCTGCATGTCGTCGCGGGCGCCTGAAATAAAGGTCAGCCGGCTTTGCGCAGCCTCTGTCAAGGCGCGGGCCAGGGCGATCTCTGGGACAAGATGGGTACCGTAGCCACTGGCGGGGCGCACCTGCCGGGACGCGCCGCCATCCGCTTGGCCGATGCGGGCAATGAAGGTGGGCACACCGGTATCGGCGGTCATATCCCAGACACCAACCGCCACGCCGGCGCGGGCAAACCTGGCCAGCAGGCTGCGGCAGGCAGGATCAGCCACCGTTTCCATATCGACCCGCGTATCCTCCTGCGCCTCTACCGGCAGCAGGTTCCACAAGGTGCGGGCATCGCGCTCAATCACCTCCGACAAGCCATGAATCACCGCCTCAATCCAGTGATTGCCCGAGGCCAGCCCGTTGGAGGTGGCCTGGAAGCAACCATGGCCCGTGGGCAACGGCAAAGTGTAGTTGGTATGCACCATCTCATAGGGCACCCAGCAGCTGGCGCCGTCAGCGAGATTGGTCCCTTCCGCCCACAGCAGCTGGGTGTGGGGGGTGAAGAAACTGTCCATCTGACAGGGCAGCAGGTCAGGGTCGACCAGCCGCAGGCTATAGCGCAAATCCTCATAAGATCCATGGCGTAACGACAATTGCGGCCGTTCAGCATGCCAGGATTCGATGCTTTCCATCACGGCCGACGCCTTGGCCGCAGCCAGGGTTAAGCCCTTACCTTGGGAAACAGCCAAAGAACGGGAATTGGGACGGTTGACCATGACAACGGGAATACCAACCTGATCCAGTCCCGTGACATTGGCCACCCTGGTAATGCCGAACAGGCCGAAAAGCGGCGTCACCCGCGCCAGCGTTTCCTCCGGTGTGGCCAGCCGCCGCCATTGTGGTGAGGCGATGCCATCCCATTCCGCCACCTGCGCATGTTCCATTGCATCCTCCCCCGCTTTTTTTACGCACGTCCCCCTGGAAGAAGGCCGGGCCAGCCCGAACCAATCAGTCCGGGCTGGCAAGCCCGTCAGCTGCGGGCGCCATACAGTTCGGCACTGGCACCGACATCCATCGCCAGCCGGGGGGCTGCCACACGAGGCTGAGGCGCCAGCACAACAGCACCCGACACAACTTCAACCCCCTGCGGACCAACGCGATACAAGCGACCGTCAGCACCACGAATCAACATGAGCCTCTCCTATGCAGATTGAATAGTTGCGGGGTTACAAGTGTGGTCAGGAAATGTTAGCCATGCCACGGCACAAACCGTAATGCGAAAGTGACGTTTTGAAATGTGAAGTGCTTCACAGCACTGTATGCATATAATCGACTATGTTCGGTGTGTGGGTCGTTGGGAAACGATCATAAGCAAACCTGTCCAGGCGAGGCAGCCAATGAATATAATCAACGACACCAACGATATAACCGTCTATGAACCCCATGATCTGGAAGTGGACGGACAGCTGATCAGCCACAATGTATGGGTTGAAGGCCATCGCACCAGCGTCCGGCTTGAAGCTGTCATGTGGCAGGCATTGCATGAGATTGCCGAGCGGGAATCCATGACGATCCATCAGGTGATCAGTGTCGTCTCCCGACGCCAGCACCAGAATGCGTCGCTGACAGCGACGATCCGTGCTTTCCTGGTGGCCTATTTCCGTGCGGTCTCACGCGGCAATAACCAAGCGTTGTTGAAAGAATTCAACCACGTCTGAGGGCGCCAATATCGCCATCCCACTGCGTAAAACCACGACAGCCAGCGTCTGCCGTGGTTTTGCTTGGTTAAGATGTATTGCTCCCAAAAGGGGCATTCCCGCTGCGCGTAATCCCCATCTCGCTGAGCCGAATCCTACCGTGTACGTTCTTCGTACCCGGAATGGCGAATTTTAGTTATCTTGGGCCAGTAAACGGCTCAGAAGGCCATAGCCATAGCGCTGGACAGTGGCTTCCAACCGCAACCGCTCCTGATTGGCGTCCTGTCGTAAACCCATTCGGATCAGGCCACGGATGCGACAGAATTGTGCCAGTGATGCATGAAGAATCGCACCACGTTCTGCGGCATTCCGTTGTGCTTGATCGATCTCGGCCAGCCCGTCGATGCTCCGGCCCAATTCAATCAGCGCCAAGCCGCGCCGGGCGTGGAGCACATCATCCAGCAAAGGTGAGGCAGCCGCGGCGGAAACTGTCAGGGCCTCATTGCAGAGGGCCAGAAGCTCGGCATAGCGTCCCTGCCCCTGTAGAATTTCCCCAGCATAAACACGTACATAGATGCGGTTGAACGGATGCGTCCCCGCATCACCCAACTGCAACGCCTGCTGCAGCAACGCCGTGGGATCCTTGCCCTGGTGGAAGATGCAGCGGGCGCGCATGAGGGCGATCAGCATCGGGACATCCACCATCATGAAGTGACCCGGATGATGGTCCCGCCAGGCATCTGCTCGGTCAGCGAAATCCAGCAGCTTGTGCCCCTGCTCCAGATTGCCGGCCTCTATATGGCAGCAGGCCGCCATGACCTGCACCTCTGGATGGGCAGATGACACCTGACCGCCGCCCGACAGCAACAGCGCCCGGTCAGCCAGGGCCAGGGCATGGTGCAACCCACCATAGACCCACTCGTAGCTGACCTGTTGGACCAGAGCCGCCAACGCCCTTGCTTCGTCGCCTGACTGATGGGCCAGCTCAACCGCGCGCTCCAACTCTGCCATTGCGCGATCCCGATCACCCGCCGGCATGGCCGCGCGGGCCAGGATCAGGCGCAGATCAATCCCGGCGCGAACATTTTCCCCATCCGGTGGCAGGGCATCATTGGCCCGCACAGCCAGAGCGAACAAAGATACGGCTTCCGCCGCCAACGACCGTTGCAGAGCCTCATGTCCCGCCGCCCGGCCGGATCGGACAGCCACCGGCCAAAGTTTGGCATGATCAGCATGGCGGGCCTGAGCGGCAAGCCGACCAGGCAGCTGGGCGAAACGGTCACCATCCAGCAGTTCTGCTACCCTTCCATGCAGACGTTGGCGCTCCCGCCGGGTAATCCCTTCATAAACCGCCTCATGCATCAGGGCATGATGGAAGCTATATTCCAAACGCGGAAGCAGACGGGTTTCATCAATCAACCCGGCATCAGACAATCCAACCAGGGGCAGGTTAGGCACTGCGCATCCGGTCAGCGCGGAGAGCAGAGCAACATCAAAGGTCGAACCAATGACGGCGGCGGCCCGCAATACGTCACGCGCCACCGGCGCCAACCGGTCCGTACGCGCGGCCAGCAGGGCCTGCACCGTATCCGGCAACCGACGGGCTGTCGGCATCCCCAAGCGCATACCGCCGACCGGGCCGGCCAGCGCGTCCTGATCAACCAGAACCCTGACACATTCGATCAGGAAGAAGGGATTCCCCTCCGCCCGGCGCTGCAACTCATCCTTGATGGAGTCCAGTGCCGGGTCGCGCCCCATATAGCTGTCGAGCAATGCACGCGCATCATTGATATTAAGGGGGGACAGGATATGCCCCCGCATCTCTCCTGCCTCCGCCAGTACCTCAGGCGGGCGGGGATTCCGGCTGCTGCCCAGGATCAGGATCGGCTCACCGGCACAACGCCGCAGCAGGGCGCTCAACACGGCCAGCAATTCGCTGCCCGCCCAATGCAGATCCTCCACCACCAGCAATATCGGGCGTTTACGCGCCGCCAGCACCGCCAGTTCCGCCACAGCGCGGGCCGACATGGATAATCGCTCACCCGCAGCGGCAGGCGAGGCACCGGCCACGGGGTGCAGCAGGGCCACAAGCGGCTCCGCGAAACTGCGCGAAAGACCCGCATCCAGAAGGACCGTCAGACTTTCCGCCGCGTCGGCGCCAATAGAACTGTCCAGGAACTCCCCGACCAGCTCCTGGAGTAATTGGGGTGCGCCCACCGGCTCAATGGCGGAAATCGACCATTCGACGACCCGCACCCCCCGCCAACGCGCCTCTGCCGCCAGCAACGACAGCAGGCGGGACTTGCCCAGCCCCGCCTCCCCGCTGACAATATGCATGATCGGTGCTGGATGGACCGAGGGAGCCGGGGAACCGCCAGAAAGGCCGGACAAGATGGTGGAAAGGGTCCGGCGCAACGCCTCCCGTCCCACCATCGGCAATTGCTGGCCGCGATGCAGGCGCCGGCGGCGCACACCGAGCAGCTCAAACGTGCCGATCTTGTCCAGGGCCGTCAGCGACAAGGTGTCGCCGGCCCGCAAATCAACCCAGTCCGCCGCCAGTGCCGCAGTGCTGTCCGACAGCCGCACGTGATTGGGCTGGGCAGCCTGCTGTAATTTCGCGGCAGCGTGAACGGCACGTCCGACGGCGGGGGAGCCGTTCTGATTGCGCAAGGCGCCGCCATCCCAGACAATTTCACCGGAGCAAAGGCCGACGCGCACCGCGCAGGTCTGGGTGCGCGCCACCTCACGCACGATGGCATCAGCTGCGGCACAGGCCCGTACAGCATGGTTTTCCTGCGCGGCGGGCGCACCGAAGACGGCATAGACGCCGTCACCCAGCCGCTGACAGACGGTTCCGCCATAACGGCGGATATGCCGCACCATGACATCAATTACCCCCTTCAGAAGATCGCGTGCATCTTCCGGGTCGCTGGGGGCGATCAGTTGGGTGGAATTGACGATGTCACAGAAAAATATTGTGGCTGTGCGGCGGTCAGCCTCCTCCACCACGCTCTGTTCAGCGTGCTGCACCCCGGGCGTGATAAGGCCGAACTGCACACTTGCTGCCGACACGTCGTCCACCTTAACCGCAGCCGAACCCTCTTCAGCGTAACACCAGCCATCTGGGGGAGCGATCCGGCAAACCTATCCCAAAAGTATAGGTGGGCACGATATCACCACCTGGGGTCGGTGGAGCAGCGAGCTTTACTTCACATCTGCCCAGCCATGATCGCAGACGTTACAATGTGTCATAAACCCCACGCACAGAATACCCGCCGGCCCGTTGGGAAGCGGGTATCGGCCCCCCAGTCTGCCAATGGCTTGTTCACGAAATTTTATCCAATTGCGGCCATGATGGCGAGGTGCTGGCGGGAAGAGGCCGGCAACGATGACGCAGCTCAGGGCATTATTCTTGTGGGACGTACCCCATTGTGGAATAATGCATCTGTCTTATTGGTCCGTTCACAGGACATGGCACCCGTTATGAAGCCAGCGACCGGTTACACAAACCGCCCCATCTCCGAGGATCCCCGCGATGTGGAGGCTTGGGGTTTGACCGAAGCAGCCCGGCGCCTGATCCATGCGCGTCAGGCACCGGAAAATCCGGAACTGCTGCGTCAGGCTCTCTCGCTCAACCAGCGGCTCTGGACCATTTTCCAGACCTCCATGGTCGATCCGGAATGCCCGCTGCCGCGTGATGTGCGGGATAATATCCTTACCCTGTCCATCATCGTTGATCGGCAGACCTTTGATCGGCTGATCGATCTGGATACGACAAAGCTTGATCGGTTGATTGATATTAACCGGGCCGTGGCGACCGGGTTGTCGCAGCGGCCGGCAGCGGGTGACGGCCCTGTCACCGCGCCATCCCAAGCCGCTGCGCCAGTACCGCCGCCGATGCCGAAACCCAACCACCCGCCAATGCCAAGCGGTAAACTGAGCATATCGATCTGATCGATATTAGGCTCTGTCTATCGAGCGATTGATTGCATTTTATCTAATTCCGGCCTAGGATGGTCGGTAATTCGGTTCTCCTGCCGATCATGGATCTTGGAAAGGGTCTGCCATGGTCACGTCCATCCTCTCTTCGAGCAGCAGCGACACCGCTGCCAGCCTTGCCGCCGCCAGTCAGGCCATTGCCGAGGGAAAGGTGAAGGCTGCCCAGGCTGCGGCTGAGCTTTCCAGCATCGGCGACAGCGTGGCCGAGTTGCAGGCAAAGCAAAAGAAGCTGGATGAACAATCGACGGCACAGGCCAAGATCAATGTTCAGACATTGGAAAAGCAGGTCAACAAATCCGCCTACGCCACGACAAGCTCAGCCACAGATATCGGCAATCTGGTGGCGGACAGCACGAGGCTGAATGTCTACAGCGCCCTGAAGAAGGGCGATAAAGGGGATGTGTACCGCTTCACCACACAGGGAACCGGGTCCATCACTTTGGGCACGGTCAGCGATCCGGGGCTGCGCGTACAGGTCATGACCCGCTACGGCGGGATTCTTGCCGATAGCAAGGAAGGCACCGGCAAAAGCAATGAAAGTTACAAGGCCCTGCAGAAAGGTGACCTGAAGCTGGACAATGGCGAATATTTCATCAAGGTCACGCATGATGGAACTACCTCGCTGGACAGCAAGGGAAAACCCATCGAAGACAAGAATTACGCGATTCAGCTTTCCAAGGGTCTGTACAAGACTGACTACGATACTATCGCTAAGCAGGCGACGGCAGCCAGCAGCACACCGCAGCTTTCCTCCGCTCAATTGGAATTGCAGAATATGCTGCAGACCCAATCCTATACCCCCACAGGGCAGAGCGGGACTCAAAAGCTGCTGGGTATGTTCGGCGGCTGATATCGGATGATGGACATGAGAAAGGGCGGTGAGGCTGCAGCCTCACCGCCCTTTTTAGTTTGTATGGCTGTTACTCAGCGATGCTCCCAGCCGCCTTGGCCGATGGGCATTTCCACACCGCCCATGCCCAGTACCGCCACCCCCACCGGACCTTCCGTGACTCGGCCGATGCGGGTAACGGTGACGCCGGCGCTGCTGGCGGCAGCGGCAATATCATCGCCCTTGCCGGCCGGTGCGGTGAAGGCAACCTCGTAGTCATCGCCGCCGGTCAGCACGGCGCTCAGCAGTTCCGGCTGGCGGGTTACCAAACGGGCAGCGGCGGGCGACAGCGGCACCGTGCGGGCATCCAGGGCGATGCCGACATTGCTGGCGGCCGCCAGATGACGCAGATCGCCCACCAGACCGTCAGAAACATCCAGGGCCGCCGTGGCAAAAACCCGCAGGGAGGCAACCAGTTCCAGCCGGGGAGAGGGGCGGCGCAAGCGCCCCACCAGATAGGCACGGTCGGCATCCGGCACCGGCTGGGCCAGCGTGCCCAAGGCCAGCTTCAGGCCCAGAGCGGCATCGCCGATATTGCCGGTGACAAACACCGCATCACCCGGCCGGGCACCCTTGCGTCGGATCATCGTGCCGCGCGGCACGATGCCCAGCGCATTGATGGTCAGCGACAGGGGCCCCTGGGTGGAGACACTGTCCCCCCCCAGCAAATTGATCTTGAAAGCGCGCTGCGCCGCGCCCAGTCCGGCAGCAAAGGCGGCGACCCATTCATCGCTGGTGCCGCGCGGCAGCGCCATCACCAGACTATAGGCCAGGGGTTCGGCCCCCTTGGCCGCCAGGTCCGACATATTGACGGCCAGGATCTTGTGCGCCAGATCGGCCGGATCATCGCCGGGCAGGAAGTGGACGCCGGCCACCATGCCATCGCAGGTGGCCACCAGCTGCTGATCGGCCGGCACATCCAGCACGGCCGCATCATCCGTCAGATCGAAGGCGCCGGGCACGCCCACGGCCAGCGGCCGGAAATAGGTAGCAATCCGGCCGAATTCCCCCAACCCTGCCCCTGCCTTGGCCTGCGTCACGAACCGGCCTTCTTGGCCGCCGCCTTGGCTGCCATTTCCTCCGGCCGCAGGGCACGGGCCAGCTTGTCCAGCACGCCATTCACCATGCCGGGCTCCCGGCCCGCGAAGAAGGCGTGGGTAACGTCGATATAGTCGTTGATGATGATGTGCGGGGCCACCGGGGCATTAGCCAGCAATTCCCAGGCCCCGGCGCGCAGGATAGCCCGCAGCAGCAGTTCCATCCGGTCCAGCGACCATTGCCGATCCAGCAGGCCGCCCAGCAGCTCATCCACCTCGGCCAGACGGGCCTGGACACCGCGTACGATATCGCCGAACAGCACCGGTTCCGCCGTCACGAACTCGTCGCCATCCTGCTCCTGCCCGATGCGGTGGCGGACAAATTCCATGATCACCGCATCGCTGGACGTGCCGGCAAGATCGATCTGGTACAGCGCCTGCACCGCTGCCAGACGGGCAGCACTGCGCCGGGCCTTGGCAGAGCCGGTGGGCTTGATCTTGGGCGGCGGCTCCGGCTTGGGCGGCAGGGCGATCTTCTTGCGCGGCGGCATGTTTCAAAACTCAGCGGGAAAAAAGGCGGAATTGCTGTTTCAGGGCGATCATCTGCAAGCAGGCATTTGCGGCAAAGCCGCCCTTGTTCTTCTGATTGACGGCAGCGCGCACCCAGGCCTGTTCCCGATTCTCGGTGGTCAGGATGCCATTGCCGATGGCCAGCGTATAGCGCAGGGCCAAATCCTGCAGGCCACGCGCGCTTTCATTGCACACGTAATCATAATGGGTGGTTTCACCCCGGATCACGCAGCCCAGCGCCACATAGCCATCAAAACGCCGGCGGCCGGAATAGAAATCCATCGAGCGGACGGAGAACTGGATGGCCGCCGGCACTTCATAGACACCGGGCACCTGGAAAATTTCATAGGTGGCGCCGGCCTTCTCCAGCTCGGCCACGGCCCCCTTCACCAGTTCATCGGCGAGATCCTCGTAGAAGCGGGCTTCCACGATCATGATATGGGGCGCGTCGGCCATGGCTGATTCTTCCTGTAAAAAGACGAAAGCGACGGGTTGCCGGCAACTCAGAAGGCGGTGGGTATGGCGCGCTGGCCGACAATGGTCAACCCATAGCCTTCGAGGCCCACCACCGTCTTTTTGGTATTGCTCAGCAAAACCATCTCCCGCACGCCCAGATCGTTGAGGATTTGCGCGCCGATGCCATAGTCGCGCAATTCGCCCGACGGTTCCAGATTACCGTCATCAACATTGCGCACACGGTCAGCCAGGGAGAAGGGCTGGGCGTCGCGCATGACGACCACCACGCCGCGATCCTCCTCGGCGATGGTGCGCAATGCGCCTTCCAGGCCGCCGCGCGGACCATGGCGGGTATCGCCCAGCAAATCCTTGACAATATCCAGCGAATGCATCCGCACCGGCACCGGGCCGGGGGCGGCGACATCGCCCTTCACCAGGGCGATATGTTCCGCCCCGCTCATCCGGTTGCGATAGATCACCATTTCAAAGCGGCCACCAAAATGGCTTTCCAGCGTGGTGCGATAGCTGCGCTCAACAATGGTTTCGGTGCGGCGGCGATAGGCGATCAGGTCGGCAATGGTGCCGATCTTCAACCCATGCAACTGGGCAAACGTCACCAGATCCGGCATCCGGGCCATGGTGCCGTCATCATTCATGATCTCGCAGATCACGCCCGATGGGTTCAGCCCGGCCAGCCGGGAAAAATCGACCGAGGCTTCGGTATGGCCTGCGCGCACCAGCGTGCCGCCATCGCGGGCCAGCAGTGGGAAGACATGGCCTGGCGTGACGATGTCACGCGGATCGACATTGCGATCGATGGCCACCTGAACCGTGCGGGCGCGGTCAGCGGCGGAAATGCCGGTCGTCACCCCTTCCCGCGCCTCAATCGACACGGTGAAGGCGGTCTGGTGGCGGGTACCGTTCTGCTGGGCCATCAGCGGCAGGCGCAGTCGCTCAATCTGCTGGCTGTCCATGGTCAGGCAGATCAGGCCACGGCCATAGCGGGCCATGAAATTGATCGCTTCCGGCGTCGCCATCTGGGCCGGGATGACCAGATCGCCCTCATTCTCCCGGTCCTCATCATCGACCAGGATGAACATGCGGCCCTGGCGGGCCTCCTCGATCAGTTCTTCGGTGCTGCTCAGCACCGCGCGGTCATCCGGCGGCAGACGGGATTCGGGAGCGGACATTTTCAGCCTTCTTTTCCAACCAGACGGGCGACGTAACGCGCCAGCATATCGACTTCCAGATTCACCCGCGCCCCGGCCCCGATCTGGCCGAAGGTGGTTTCCTGCGCGGTATGGGGGATGATGTTCACGCCGAACACATCGCCCTCAACCTCATTCACGGTCAGGGAGACACCGTTCAACGCCACCGAGCCCTTGGCTGCGATGTAGCGGGCCAGATTGGCCGGGGCCTGGAAGCGCCAGCGGTGGCTGTCGCCATCCGGCGTCACCGACAGCACGGTGACAATACCATCGACATGGCCATAGACCAGATGGCCCCCCAGTTCATCCCCCAGCTTCAGGGAGCGCTCCAGGTTGACGGGCGTGCCCACCACCCAGTCACCCACCGTTGTCTTGGCGATGGTTTCTGCCGACACATCGACGCGGTAAGCGCCGGCCAGCTTCTCAATGACCGTCAGGCAGACGCCATTGGACGCGATGGACGCGCCCATTGCCACCTGCGACAGGTCATAGCGGGTCTCGATCGTCAGGCGAAGGTCGCCACGATGCTCGATGTCGGCTATCCGGCCGATGTCGGTGATGATGCCTGTAAACATGAGGATAAATTAGGTCGATAAGGCGCAAGTTGCGAGCGGGATTTCTCTGCGGTTCACGCATGGCCCCGGTGTGTTGGCCAGCCCTTGTCCCTCAGCAGGGTCGGGGTAGCGCACGGCGATAGCGTTCCAGCAGATCGTCGCCCAGCGGCAGCACATCCACCCGCCGGAAACGCAACGCATCGGCCAGATCGTCAATGCCAAAACCGGCGGCCGCCCCCAGCCCGTCGCCGCCGATGACCATCGGCGCCCGGAACCATTCCAGCCGATCCACCTCCCCCGCGCGCAGCAGGGAAGCGGCCAGCCGCGATCCCCCTTCCGCCAATACCCGCGTCACCCCCCGCGCTGCCAACGTGCGCAGGGCAGTGCCAATGGCGATTTCGCCGGGGGTTTCCGGTTCAATCTCAATCAGTTGCACGCCGCAATCGAGGAAGGCCTGTGCCCGCGCAGCCTCCGCCCCGTGGCTCAGGGTGACGATCCAGGTCGGCACCCTGGTCGCCTGCTGCACCAGCTTGGCCGTCAGCGGCAGACGCAACCTTGTATCCAGCACCACCCGTACCGGGGAGCGATCCTCCAGCCCTGGCAGGCGGCAGGTCAGTTCCGGATCGTCGGCCAGGGCCGTGCCGATCCCCACCATGATGGCATCATGGTTCGCGCGCAGGCGATGCCCCTGTTCCCGCGCCGGCGCGCCGGTGATCCATTGGCTGTGGCCGCTGCGGGTGGCAATACGGCCATCCAGGCTGGTGGCCATTTTCAGGCTGACCATCGGCTTGGCATAGCGGATGCGGTTGATGAAGCCTTCGTTGAGCGCCTCTGCCTCCGCCGCCATCAGGCCGACATTCACCTGAATGCCGGCTTCCCGCAGCCGACGGATGCCACCGCCGCAGACGCGTGGATCGGGGTCTTCGCAGGCGACCACCACCCGCGCCACCCCAGCAGCGATCAGCGCCTCCGAACAGGGGGGGGTCTTGCCATGATGATTGCAGGGTTCCAGGCTGACATAGGCGGTGGCGCCACGCGCAGCATCGCCGGCCTGGGCCAAAGCCTGGGTTTCCCCATGCGGCCGGCCGCCGGGTGCGGTGACCGCCTGCCCCAGTACCTGCCCATCCTTGACGATCAGACAGCCCACCGACGGGTTGGGCCAAACCCGGCCCAGCCCCGTTTCAGCCAGGGCCAGGGCGGACGCCATATGGGCATGGTCCGCCGGCGAAAAAACAGATGCCGGCATCGGCGAAGTTCCACTCACTCAGGGGTAAGCACGTCGGTGCGCAAGGTTTCAACGAACTGGTTGAAATCCGTTGCCTCCCGGAAATCTTTATAAACAGAGGCATAGCGGATATAGGCGACCTTATCGAGCGCCTTCAGGCTGTCCATCACCATGGCGCCGATCTGGGTCGCCGGAATTTCCGTCTCTCCGGAACTTTCAAGCTGACGGACGATGGAATTAACCACACGGTCAATCCGGTCTGCATCCACCGGGCGTTTGCGCAGGGCGATGCGCATGGAGCGCAGCATCTTTTCCCGGTCAAACGGCTCCCGCGCGCCGGAGCTTTTCACCACGGTCAATTCGCGCAGCTGTACCCGCTCGAATGTCGTGAACCGGGCACCGCAGGACGAACAGAAACGCCGCCGCCGAATGGCCGAGTTATCCTCGGTCGGGCGGCTATCCTTCACCTGGGTGTCGTCATTCCCGCAGAACGGGCAGCGCATACGAAGCCTCCATTCATCCCTGTATTTTTTATTCTAATTCATTGGCGCGCAAAACAAAACCGCGCCCTGTAAGCCAGGGCGCGGTGTCATTCACATTACAGGTTCGGATAGATCGGGAACTGGCGGCACAGCGCCTGCACCCGTTCGCGCACCCGGGTTTCCGCCGCGCTGTTATCGCCATTGCTGACGGCCAGCGCGTCCAGCACCTCCACAATCATGTCGCCGATCTGGGCGAATTCGGCCGTGCCGAAGCCGCGCGTGGTGGCCGCCGGGCTGCCCAGACGCACGCCCGAGGTGACGAAGGGCTTCTCCGGATCGAACGGCACGCCGTTCTTGTTGCAGGTCATGCCGGCATTTTCCAACGCATGTTCTGCAGCCTTGCCGGTCAGCTTCTTCGGACGCAGGTCCACCAGCACGATATGGCTGTCGGTGCCGCCGGACACGATGTCCAAACCACCGGCCACCAGCCGTTCCGCCAGCACCTTGGCATTGGCGACGACATTGGCGGCGTAGGTCTTGAATTCCGGCCGCAGCGCCTCACCAAAGGCCACGGCCTTGGCGGCGATGACATGCATCAGCGGGCCGCCCTGCAGACCAGGGAACACGGCGGAGTTGATCTTCTTGCCCAAATCCAAATCATTGGACAGGATCATGCCGCCGCGCGGGCCGCGCAGCGTCTTATGGGTGGTGGTGGTCACCACATGGGCGTGCGGCAGCGGGTTGGGATAGACGCCCGCGGCGATCAGACCCGCATAATGGGCCATGTCCACCATGAAATAGGCGCCGATCTCATCAGCGATCTTGCGGAAGCGGGCAAAATCGATGGCGCGCGGATAGGCGGAACCGCCAGCAATGATCAGCTTGGGCTTATGTTCGCGCGCCTTGGCTTCCAGATCGTCATAATCAATCAGGTGGGTGTCGCGGGTGACGCCGTAGGAGACGACCTTGAACCACTTGCCGGACTGGTTGGCCGGCGCACCATGGGTCAGGTGACCGCCGGCGGCCAGATCCATACCCATGAATGTGTCGCCCGGCTGCAGCAGGGCCATGAAGACGGCCTGATTGGCCTGGGCGCCGGAATGCGGCTGCACATTAACATATTCACAACCAAACAGCTTCTTGGCGCGTTCGATTGCCAGCTGTTCAGCGATATCGACATATTCGCAACCGCCATAATAGCGCTTGCCCGGATAGCCTTCCGCGTACTTGTTGGTGAGGACGGAGCCCTGCGCTTCCAGCACGGCGGCGGAAACGATGTTCTCCGAGGCGATCAGCTCAATCTGTTCCTGCTGCCGGGCCAGTTCCTTGGCAATACCCTGATACAGATCGGGGTCGGCGGCGGCCAGCCGGTCGGAAAAGAAGGGGGAACCCTGAATGCTGTCCATGATCGTCTGATCCTCAACAGTAGGAAAGGCCGCCGGGTTCAGCCCAGCATGGCCACGCGGCGGGCATGACGCCCACCTTCGAATGGGGTGGCAAAGAAGGTGGCGACAATGTCCTTCACCACCTCGATACCGGTGGTGCGGGCACCCAGCACCAACACATTGGCGTCATTGTGCAAACGGGTCAGCCGCGCATCTGTCGGGCTGTGGCACAGGGCGGCGCGCACATGGCGATGGCGGTTGGCGGCAATGGAAATGCCGATGCCAGTACCGCAGATCAACACACCCAGCGCGGCGCGCCCGTCGGCAAGCGCAGCGGCAACCGCATCAGCATAGGTCGGATAATCGACCGAGGCGCTGCCATCGGTACCCAGATCCAGCACCGTATGGCCCAGGTCACGCAACTGGGCGGCGATCTGGGCCTTCAGCTCCGGCCCGGCATGATCGGATGCAATCGCAATCGTCAGCGCGCCTGCCATGGTGCCAATTGCCTCGCCATTCATGGTGCCACCTTATCCCAGTACCGTTGCGCGCCCCAATGCGGGACCAACAGGGTAAAACACCCCAGAGTTTGGGGGTGTCTGACGCAGGCGACCCTAGCAGATGGTTTCCCACAGCACCAGAACCGGCAAGCGGATGGGAGAGCAAGCCCGCCCTGCCCCCGGCGCTTGCCTGCGATCAGGCCGACGGCCACGTTGGGGTGCAAGAACCCCCGAGTCGTGAATAGTTGGAAATTGATACATATCATGCACCTGCATGACAAATTGCCGAAGGGTCGGTCCGCTATAACATAGGATATAGGCCTACTACAGTTGGACCCCAGTGGCAGTAGCGGAAGGTCCAGCCTGACTGTTTCACCAAGGTGTTATATAAACTTTGACACAACAACATCAGCAAGTAATCCAAACAATGATGCAGATGTTTCCCGTTGACATAATTTCACCGCCGTGCGAAGCGAAAACATCGCTGGGCGCAATTTGGGAAAAGACACAATGACCGATCAGCTGGGTAATGAGCTGCAGACAGGCGATCTTCTGCGGATGACGGCAGAAATCGTTTCTGCCTATGTCGGCAAGAACACACTGCAGACACAGCAGCTCCCGGAAGTGATCAACGCGGTTTACTCCACCCTCACCGGGCTTCAGGGTGCGCCGCAGGAAGCAGCGGCGGAGCCGGCGCGTCCGGCCGTGCCGATCAAACGTTCCGTCACGCCTGAATATATCATCTGCCTGGAAGATGGTAAGAAGCTGAAGATGCTGAAGCGGCATCTCCGCTCCACTTACGACATGACCCCGGATGAATACCGGGTGAAATGGGGCCTGCCGCCGGACTATCCGATGGTGGCGCCGAACTACGCCGCGCAGCGGTCGGAGTTTGCCAAGAAGATAGGCCTGGGGCGCGGGTCATCGGTACGCGCTGGTCGTCGTCGCGGCTGACACCGCTGTCGATGGACGTATGGGGGCTGCGGTTTCCTGACCAGACGCCCCCCTTTAAATGACATAACACCGCCCTGATAGTAAAAAGGCCGCCCTGGAGATCCAGGGCGGCCTTTTTACTTCTTATACCAATCTTCCTTGATCGCAACCGATCAAGGAAGATTTCATGTTCCCTCATGCGCCGGGCGCTGCCTCCGGCAGCTTGGCTTACGCCGCTACCAAGCGGCGGGCCGGCAGTCGCCGGCCTCCAATCCGCCGAAAGGTCAACCTTTCGGCGGATTGGTATTATCTGGCTGAAAATCAGGCAGCGTCGCCGAAAGCAACGCCCTTGTCCCGCAGCAGATCCTGCAGCTCACCCGCTTCATACATTTCGCGGACGATATCGCAGCCGCCGACAAACTCGCCCTTCACATAAAGCTGGGGGATGGTCGGCCAGTTGGTGAATTCCTTGATGCCCTGGCGCAGGGCCGGATCGACCAGAATGTCGATACCCTTGAACTTCACGCCCAGGTGGCTCAGCACCTGCACAACGGCGGCGGAGAAGCCGCACTGCGGGAACACCGGCGTCCCCTTCATGTACAGCACGACGTCATTGTCGGCGAGGTCGCGCTTGATGCGCTCGGCAACCGTCTGGTCCATTCTTACATTTCCCTAAAACCGTCCCAGCCCCAAGGGGCGTGCGACACATGCCACAACATATAGCGCCGAAGTGACGCCTGTAACAGGGGATCGTTCAGCGACCCAATCAAGCGTCCTTGGGCACCGATGTGGTCAGCATCAGCGCGTGCAGCTCGCCCCCCATGCGGCCTTTCAGGGCCGCATAAACCAGCTGATGCTGGGCCACACGGGTCTTGCCCTTGAAGGCGGGGGTTTCCACATAGGCAGCATAATGGTCGCCATCGCCGCGCAGATCGTCGATACGCACCACGGCGTCGGGAAACGCCTCGCGAATCAATGCCTCGATCTCGGATGCCTGCATCGCCATGGGGCGGGTTCCTCATTCAAAACAGGGAATGTTCCGGCTGACAGCGTCAAGCGACGCCGCCAGCCGGAAACAGACTTACCCCAGCTTGCCGTCCATATAGGCCGGCAGCCAGCTTTCATTGGCTTCCACCAGGGCCGCCACAGAGATGGCGTGCCCGCCGGGGGCGGTCAAGCTGTCGCCACCCACGGTACCGATGCGGGTCAGGGTGACGCCGGCTTCGGCGGCCTTGGCTTCCACAGCCTCCACATCCGACGGCTTCACCGTCAGCACGTAACGGCCCTGATCCTCACCAAACAGCTCGGCAATGTGCCAGCCATCCAGCCCCGCCAGATCGGCACCCTTGCCCGAAGCCATGGCCATTTCAGCGAGCGCCACCTGCAGGCCACCATCCGACACGTCATGCGAGGCGGTGATCAGGCCGGCCTGGATAGATTCGCGCACGAAGGTGCCGTGGCGCTTTTCGGCTTCCAGGTCAACCGCCGGGGCGGGGCCGGCTTCCAGGCCAAGGATTTCGCGCAGATACAGGCTCTGGCCCAGATGGCCTTCGGTCTCACCCACCAGCAGAATGACGTCGCCGTCATTCTTGAAGCCCAGGCCGACCGCCTTGTGACCATCGGCCAGCAGGCCAACGCCACCCACGGTCGGGGTCGGCAGAATGCCTTCACCATTCGTCTCGTTGTAGAGCGAGACATTGCCGGAAACGACCGGATAATCCAGCACCCGGCAGGCTTCCGCCATACCTTCCACGCAACCGGCGAACTGGCCCATGATGCGGGGCTTTTCCGGGTTGCCGAAATTCATGTTGTCGGTGATGGCCAGCGGCAGCGCGCCCACGGCGGACACGTTGCGATAGCTTTCCGCCACCGCCTGCATCCCGCCGCGCACCGGATCGGCGAAGCAATAACGCGGCGTCACGTCGGACGACATGGCCAGCGCCTTGTTGGTGCCATGTACACGCACCACGGCGGCATCGGACTGGCCCGAGATGAAGCGGGTGTCGGCACCCACCTGGCTGTCATATTGCTGCCAGATCCAGCGCTTGGAGGCCAGATCCGGGCAAGCCACCAGCTTGGCCAGGATATCGGCCAGCGACAGATCAGACGGCCACAGGGCGGATTCGTCCAGGTCCAGCGCCGGCTGTTCCGGCGTCGGCTCCGTCGGGCGATGATAGAGCGGGGCCGCATCGAACAGCGGGGCCAGTTCCAGATCGCAATAGGTCTGGCCGTGCATCTTCAGCACGAAATGGCCGGTATCGGTCAGGTGGCCGATGACGGCGAAGTCCAGTTCCCACTTGTCGAAGATGGCGCGCGCCTCTTCCTCGTGGCCGGGCTTCAGCACGATCAGCATACGCTCCTGGCTTTCCGACAGCATGATCTCGTAGGGGGTCATCCCCACTTCACGCTGCGGCACCTTTTCCAGATGCAGCTCGATACCCAAGCCACCCTTGCCGGCCATTTCGACCGAAGAGGAGGTCAGGCCGGCGGCACCCATGTCCTGGATGGACTGGATGGCGTCGGTGTTCATCAGTTCCAGGCAGGCTTCGATCAGCAGCTTTTCGGTGAACGGGTCACCCACCTGCACCGTCGGGCGCTTGGCCTCGCTATCCTCGGTGAACTCCGCCGAGGACATGGTGGCGCCATGGATACCGTCGCGGCCGGTCTTGGAACCGACATAGACGACGGGGTTACCGACACCGGCCGCCTTGGAATAGAAAATCTTGTCCTGATCGGCGATGCCCACGGTCATGGCATTGACCAGGCAATTGCCGTTATAGGCCTTGTGGAAATTGGTCTCCCCACCCACGGTGGGCACGCCGACGCAATTGCCATAATGGCCGATGCCCGACACCACACCGGCGACCAACTGGCGGGTTTTCGGGTGGGACGGCTCCCCGAAACGCAGGGCGTTCAGGTTGGCGATCGGGCGCGCACCCATGGTGAACACGTCGCGCAGAATGCCGCCAACACCCGTCGCCGCACCCTGGAAGGGCTCGATATAGGAGGGGTGGTTATGGCTTTCCATCTTGAAGATGGCGGCCTGATTGTCACCAATATCGATGACGCCGGCATTTTCACCCGGACCGCAGATGACCCAGGGGGCCTTGGTCGGGAACTTCTTCAGCCAGACGCGGGACGACTTGTAGGAGCAATGCTCCGACCACATCACCGAATAGATGCCCAGCTCGGTGAAGGTGGGCGTGCGGCCCACAATCTCCAGCAGGCGGACATATTCGTCCGCCTTGATGCCATGTTCGGCGGCAAGCGCCTCAGTGACCTCAGGTTCTTTCCAGGACGTGGCGCTCACGACAGGCTCTCCACCAGGCTATCGAAGAAGGCACGGCCATCGGTATTGCCATGCAGCGGATCAAAGGCGCGTTCAGGATGCGGCATCATCCCCAACACATTGCGCTCGGCATTGAAAATGCCGGCAATGTTGTTGGTGGCGCCATTGGGGTTGGCCTGTTCAGCGCTCTGGCCGGGCAGTGCGGCATAGCGGAACGCCACCAGCCCTTCGCCTTCCAGGCGCTTCAACGTCTCCTCATCGGCGACGTAATTGCCTTCACCATGGCCGACCGGAATGCCGATCACCTGGCCCTTGGCGTACTTCTTCGTGAAGTCGCTGTCGGTGCTTTCCACCGTCAGGCCCACCGTGCGGCAGACATATTTCAACGACTTGTTGCGGATCAGCGCGCCGGGCAGCAAACCCGCCTCGGTGATGATCTGGAAGCCGTTGCAGATGCCGACAACGCGCACGCCCTTGGCGGCGCGTTCCTTCACCAGCTTCATAATGGGCGAATGGGCGGCCATGGCGCCGCAGCGCAGATAGTCGCCATAGGAGAAGCCGCCCGGTACGGCGATCACATCGACATCCGGCAGTTCGGTGTCTTTATGGAAAGCCATGTGGGGTTTACGGCCGGAGGCCTGCTCAAGCGCCACCGCGATATCACGATCGCAGTTGGAGCCGGGAAAGACGATGACGGCGGACTTCATCCCGCGGGACCCGTTCCTGGAGGTGGAGGGAAGGGCGGAGAACCGTCAGCGGGACGGTGCCCCCGATGCGGGCGGAACCTACTTCCGCTCCGTTCCTATTGCAAGGATCGCCATCCCCCCCTCGCCTGATGGCTGCCCCCCATTTGTGCGGGGTGCCTCAGGCCGCCCGGCGCTGCGGGCCGGGGGCGGCCGGTTCCGGTTCTGTCTGGACCGGCAGGATGATGATGGCGTCCAGCCCGCCCGCCGGCCGATTGCGCAGACGGACATCGCCGCCATGACCGCGCGCCACCGAGCGGGCGATGGAAAGCCCCAGCCCCACGCCGCCGGTGCGGCGGTTGCGCGACACCTCCAGCCGGACAAAGGGCTGGAAGACCCGCTCCACCTCCCCTTCCGGGATACCGGGGCCCTCATCGGCGATGGTGATTTCCACCTCATGCCCCCGCCGTTCCAGGGAGACCCGCGCCACCCCGCCATAGGCAACGGCATTTTCCACCAGATTGCGCACGGCCCGGCGCAGGCTGTTGGTGCGGCAGACCAGGGGCAGGCGCGGCGCCCCGGCAAAGAAAACCGGCTGGCCGGTATCGGCGAAATCATCGCAGACACTTTCCACCAACGTGGCCAGATCGGCCTTCACCGCCTCCTCCCCCACTTCTTCCCGGCTGAAGGCCAGGGCGGCCTCCACCGTGCTGCGCAACTCGTCCAGGGTTTCCAGCATCCGCGCCTTGGTCTCCCCCTCCTCCAGCAGCTCCACCCGCAGGCGCAGATTGGTGATGGGGGTGCGCAGATCATGGCTGACGGCGGCCAGCATCCGCGTGCGGTCATCAACGAAGCGGCGGATACGTTCGCCCATGGCGTTGAAGGCCTGGGTGGCGCGGCGCACCTCCTCCGGCCCGACATTGTTGGGCAGGGGCGCCACGCTCTCCCCCCGGCCCAGCCGGTCGGCCCCATCGGCCAGTGCGCGCAGCGGGCGCGACATGCGGCGAGAGATATAGAAGGCGACCAGCGCCACCATGATCAGTGAGGTCAGCACCGACCCGGTGGCCACATCGCTCCAGATATCCGGCGTCACCGTGCGGCGGTTGACAGCGTTCAGCCATTGGCCATCGGGAAGCTGGATGGAAAATTTCATCCCCATCGCCACCGGCGTCAGGGCCGCCCAGGGATTCTGGATCAGGCCGGGCGTGGCATTTTCCGCCTTGATCCAGCTTTTGAACAGAACCTGATCAGCCGGCACATTGGCAGCGGCGGCCAGCTTGTCCCAGATCGCCCGGTCCGCGGCGTCACGCGGCTGATAATCACGCGGCAGCAGGGAGGCATTATCCAGCGTATAGCGGGTATTGCTGCTGGCAATGGCCTTCAGCACCCCTTCCCGATATTCCGGTGGCAGGGTGGAGACGATGCGGGCGGTGCCCGCCACCCGCTGCAACATCTCCTCCATATGGGTGCGGCGGACGGCGGCAGCCTTTTCATCCAGCGAGGCGGTCCAACTGCCCAGTTTGGCCACCAGCACGGCAGCCACCAGCAGGAACACCATCTGGGTGAACAGGCTGCGCGGCCGGACCAACGCGGCGCGCAGCCGGGCAACGTTGGAGGGGGGCGTCGACGGGTTGTTCATGGTGCCGGCGTCACGGCAGCCGCCAGACAATAGCCGCCACCCCAGACGGTCTTGATCAGGCTGGGATTGCGGCTGTCCGGTTCGATCTTGCGGCGCAGGCGGCTGACCTGATTATCGATGGAACGGTCGAACACATCCGCCTCCCGCCCCTTGGTCAGGTCCAGCAGCTGTTCGCGCGACAAGACCATATTGGGATGACGAACCAGCGCTTCCAACAGGGAGAATTCGGCGGTGGAAAGGGAGACGACAACCCCGTCTTCCCCCGTCAGCTCGCGGCGCGCCAAATCCAGAACCCAGCGGTCAAAGGCCAGCCGCGTCTCCTCCCCCCGCTTGCGCCCGCCGGCCACCGGCAGGCTGTGACTGCGGCGCAGCACGGCACGGATGCGGGCCAGCAGTTCACGCGGCTCAAACGGTTTGGTGACATAATCATCCGCCCCCATTTCCAGCCCGACAATACGGTCCATCGGTTCGCCGATGGCGGTCAGGAAGATGACCGGCGTGTCCATCGTCTCCCGGATATGGCGGAACAGCGACAAGCCGTCTTCGCCCGGCATCATCACATCCAGCACAATCAGATCGACAGCGGCAGCCCGCAGGCGGCGACGGGCCATGGCCGCATCCTCCGCCGTCGTGATGCGCATCCCGTGCTTTTCCAGAAAACGGCCCAGCGTTTCCCGGATATCGCGGTGATCATCAACAACAAGAATATGCGGGGCTTCGGATGACATGGCTCTGGCAGGCTGAGGGGCGATTGCCTGCCAAAATTCGCACGGCTTCCCGCTGCATTCAAAGGCGAACTGGTATCAAATTATGTCAACCACCCTGCGGACAGGACAGTTCCCGCAGCACCGCCCGCACGGGCGAGGCATCCGCCGTGGCCAGCCGCAGCGGCGGGGCGATCAGTTCGTAAATCCCGTCCGCCACGCCATCCAGCACCAACCCTTCCAGGATCGCCATGCCATGGCGGCGCACGGCCATATGGGCATCCAGGCTTTTGCTGTCCTGCGGATCGACCGACGGCGCGTCGGTACCGATCAGCCGCACGCCACGTGACGCCAACCAATCCATCAAGGCCGGATCAATGGCGGTGAAGTGGCTGACCCAATCAGCGGGGAAGCATTCAAAGGTGCGCAGCAGCAGGCGGGTGGTGCCCTCTTGGAAGAAGGGGGCCACATGCGCCACACCGGCCAGCCCGGCATCGGGCGGAATGGTCAGCACCTGGCAGGGGCCGATATAGGTGTCCAACGGCACCGCCCCCATCGGCAGGCCGGCATCATCATAATGCAGCGGCGCATCCGTGTGGGTACCGGTATGGGTGGACAGGCTGATCTGGCAGACATTGACCGGGCAGCCGGGCCCGATGCTCCAGGTCCGTTCTTCCTGATAGGCACTGTCGCCCGGCCAGACCGGGATACCCACCCGCACCTTCTGGCTGATATCCCAGAGTTTCCCGCTCATAGCGCCGTCCTCAGGCTCAACAGTTCGGGGAAGAAGGACAGGTCCAGCGCCTTGACCAGATAGGAGACGCCGGCGCTGCCGCCCGTACCCTGCTTGTAACCGATGATGCGCTCCACGGTCTTCATATGGCTGAAGCGCCATTGCTGGAACCGATATTCCAGATCGACAAGCTTTTCCGCCAGCTCGTACAGCTCCCAATGGGTGGCGGTATCGCGGTAGACGGCGGCCCAGGCCGCCTCCACCGCCTTGTCGCTGCGATAGGGTTCCCGCCAGTCGCGCGACAGGTGGCTGTCAGGGATGGCAAAGCCACGCCGGGCCAGCAGGGCCAGGCATTCATCATAAAGCGACGGTTCGCCCAGTGCGGCCAGCAGCCTGTCATGGGTGGCCGGGTCGCCCTGATGGACCGGGATCATCCCGGCATTCTTGTTGCCCAGCATGAATTCCAGCAGCCGGTACTGCCAGGACTGGAAACCCGAACTCTGCCCCAGATGCGGGCGCAGCCGGCTGTAATCGGCCGGCGTCATGGTGGACAGTACGTCCCAGCCCTGGATCAGTTGGGCCTGGATGCGGGCCACGCGGGCAATCATCTTGAAGGCGGGGCCCAGATCGTCCCGCCTGATCTGGTCGCGTGCCGCCGCCAGCTCATGCAGGCACAGCTTCATCCAAAGTTCCGATGACTGATGGATGATGATGAACAACAGCTCATCATGCTCCGCCGAACGGTTATGCTGGCAGGAAAGCAGGGCATCCAGCCCCAGATAATCGCCGTAACTCATCGGCGGGGCCTGATGGATATTCTCGGTCGAAAGATCGACGCTGGTCTTTTTCATGGAAACCTTCTGTCCGACGCTGCCACCCACTGTTGCCGGTCGATATAGCATGGCCCCGCCGGTTTGGGCATCGGCTCCGCCCGGAAAACGCTACAAAACCCTATCGCCGCCAAGTTATAAGGCAGTGCTTCATTCATAAGGGCGGCATTGTTTCCATGGGACAGATCCTTGATATCCTGGCATCCGGCATCATCGCGGTGATCAGCGCCATGGGCTATGCCGGTGTGGCGCTGCTGATGGCCATTGAATCGGCCTGCATTCCGCTGCCCTCTGAAATCATCATGCCATTCGCGGGTTTTCTGGTATCGACCGGAGAAATGAACCTGCTGCTGGTGGCCACCGCCGGGGCGGTGGGCTGCAATCTGGGGTCGGAGGTGGCCTATATTATCGGCAAGCGTGGCGGCCGGGCCGCCATCCTGCGCTGGGGCCGCTATGTGCTGCTGGATGCGCATGATCTGGACATGGCCGACCGGTTCTTCGCCCGGTTTGGCGCGCCTGCGATGTTTATCGCCCGCATGTTGCCGGTGATCCGCACCTTCATCGCCCTGCCGGCCGGCATCTCCGCCATGCCCCGCCTGCCCTTCCATCTCTATACCTTCGTCGGTTCCTGGATCTGGTGCTATGGGCTGGCCTATATCGGCATGGCGCTGGGGGCGCAGTGGCACGAAAACCCGACCTTGCGCACCTGGCTGCACCGGTTTGACGCGCTGATCGTGCTGGGCATTCTGGCGCTGGGCGGCCTGTTCCTCTGGCACAAGCTGCGCCATCTGCGGCACCGCGCCTGAAACCAAAAAGGAAAAACATTGTCAAACACAACCCCGGAGGGATAGCTTTTGAAGGGGTAACTCTGTGGGGAACTTCTTATGACGAGCGTATCAAGTGTCAGCGCCGATCAGTACGGGGCGATGACGTTTTGCACCACCTGCGGGGAACGCATGGCAAAGGTGGCGCAAGCCTGCCCGAAATGTGGCGCACCAAATGTCGTTGCCGGCGGCGGTAACTCGGAAAAAAGCTTCGTTGCTGCCCTGCTTCTCTGCTTCTTCCTGGGGGCTTTCGGCATCCATCGATTCTATGTCGGCAAGATCGGCACCGGTATTCTGATGCTGCTCACCTTGGGTGGGCTGGGTATCTGGGCCTTGATCGACTTTATCATCATTGCCATTGGCAGCTTCAAGGATGCAGAAGGTCGTCGCATTCGCAACAATTGACGTTCGCATCCAGCATCGCCTTATTATTGAAGCGGCCCGGTGAGCAACCGTCGGGCCGCTTTTTCATTTCTGGATGCGTTTCCATGTCCGCCAAGTCCACCCCCGCCGTCAATGCCATGAAACAGGCCGGTGCCGCGCACCGGCTGCTGGAATATGATTATGACCCGGATGCCGATGCCATCGGCATGGCTGCCGCTGCGGCCCTGGGTGTCGATCCGGCCATGCTGTTCAAGACGCTGGTCAGCGACGTGGAAGGGGTGGGGCTGGTCTGCGCCGTCATCCCCGCCCCGGCCCGGCTGGACCTGAAGGCGCTGGCCGCCGCCGCCGGGGGCAAGCGGGCGCAGCTGGCCGAACCGAAGGTGGCGGAACGCATCTCCGGCTATGTCATCGGCGGCATCAGCCCCTTGGGCATGAAGAAGAGGCTGCCAACCTTGATCGACGCCAGTGCTGAGGCCTTGCCGGAGATGATTGTCAATGGTGGCCGGCGCGGGCTGCAGATCGCCGCCGCACCGGCGGACATCGCCCGCGCACTGGGGGCCAAGCTGGTGGCCATCACGGTGGCCGGACGCCCGTAAAGACGGTTATTCCCGTGCGGTGCGGCGGGGGGCCTTCACCTGAACCTCTCCCATGATGGTCACGAAGAAGGCGGTGGTCCAGCCGATCAGGATAACGCCGTTGATCCCCTCGATCCCGGCGATGATCTGCCAGGCAGGCGCGATGGCATGATCGCTATAACCGATGGCGCCATAGGTGATCAGGGAGAAATACACCGCCTCCCGCAGGGAATGGACGGCCCCGGCCGCCTCATAGATACCGGCATAGATCCAAATTTCCACGCCATGCAGGGCAAACAGGCCCAGCACAATCAGCCAGATTGTCACCAGCGCGTGCAGGGTACGGGACAGCGGGCGCCGTCCCCCCATGAAATCCGACAGCCGGCGCAGCAACGACAGACCCACCCCATGGATCGTCACGGTCAGCACCACCAGACCGGTGGCAATCGCCAGCTCCACCAGCATGTCTGTATCGATATCCATTGCTCACCCCTCATGCTGCCGGCCTGCCGCCGATCTCTGCCATCACACGGGCGGCCGTTTCTCGCACCATCTCCCCCAGGTCGGCGATGCGGGCATCGGTGATGCGCGCCATCGGGCCGGAGAGGGAGACGGCGCAGGCCGGGTCGCCATGTTCGTTGAACACCGTTGCCGCCACACAGCGCAGCCCCACCGCATGTTCCTCATCATCAATGGCATAGCCACGCGCCCGGATGGCGGCAAGATCGGCCTTCAAATCGGCCAGACTGGTGACGGTGCGTTCCGTCTTTTGAGCCAAGCCATGGCGGGCGATATGGCGGGAAAGCTCACCGTCTGCCATCGCCGCCATCAGCGCCTTGCCCACGCCGGAACAATGCATCGGCACCCGCGCCCCCAGCCGGGCGAAGGTGCGCATCATCTCCCGGCATTCCACCTGGGACAGATAAACCGCCATGCCCTGATCCTCTATGGCCAGGTTCACCGTCTCCCCGCTGCGTTCCATCAGCCAGCGCATATGCGGCCTTGCCATCCGCACCACGTCACGCGTGCGCAGGAAGCCATTGCCGGCAATGAAGGCCTGCACGCCGACGCTCCATAGCTTGGTTTCGGCATCGAACCGCACATAGCGTTCCGATTCCAGCGATGTCAGCAGCCGATGCGTCGTCGACCCCGCCAGCCCCACCGCATTGGCCAGTTCCGTCAGGGTGGCCCCGCCATCGCTCAAGGCCAGCCGGTTCAAAATCGCCAGCGCCCGGCCCAGAGCCTGCACCTGCCCGCCGCGCTCGCTCTCCTCTTTCTTCGCCGCCATGGCACCATCTTTCCGCATCGTGGAAAGACTTCCATACCATATTGCGGTGCCCGCTTCAGCGGGCTTATCGTTGTTGGCAGAGGAAATGCCACATCAGGGAACCTGCCCCATGTCCGCCCCCATCCGCCTTCATGGCCTGAATATCGATGCCGCGCTGCACCAGTTCATCGAAACAGAGGCATTGCCCGGCACGGGCGTGGAACCGGCCGCCTTCTGGCAGGGCTTTGCCAGCCTGTTCCATGATCTGACGCCGATCAACCGGGTCCTGCTGACCAAGCGCGATGCGCTGCAGAGCAAGATTGACGCCTGGCACCAGTCCCGCCGGGGCCAACCGCATGACCAGGATGCCTATGAGGCGTTCCTGCGGGAGATTGGCTATCTGCTGCCGGAAGGGCCGGATTTCAGCATCACCACCAGCAAGGTGGATGAGGAAGTGTCGCGCCTCGCCGGGCCGCAGCTGGTGGTGCCGGTGATGAACACGCGTTTCGCGCTGAACGCCGCCAATGCCCGCTGGGGCAGCCTGTATGATGCGCTGTATGGCACCGACGCGCTGGGCGATGTCGGCACAGCCGGCGCCAAGGGCTATGACCCGGTGCGCGGGGCCGCCGTGATCGCCAAGGGGCGGGAATTGCTTGATCAGGCGGCCCCGCTGGCCCAGGGCAGCCATAAAGATGTGACCGGTTACGGCATCCGCCATGGCCAGCTGGTCGCCACGCTGGCCGGCGGCACGGAAACAGGCTTGCGCGATGGGGACCAGTTCAAGGGCTGGCAGGGGGCAGTGACAGCCCCCACCAGCCTGCTGCTGGCCCATCACGGGCTGCATCTGGATATCATCATCGACCGGGACCATCCGATCGGGCGGGGTGATGCGGCGGGCGTGGCCGATATCGTGCTGGAATCGGCCCTGACGACGATCATGGATTGCGAGGACAGTGTCGCCGCCGTCGACGCCGCCGACAAGGTGACGATCTATCGCAACTGGCTGGGCCTGATGAAGGGCGACCTGACCGCCAGCTTTGAAAAGGGTGGCAAGGTTCTGGAACGCGCGCTGAACCCGGACCGCACCTATCAGGGCCCGGCCGGCGACACCTTCGCCCTGCATGGCCGCGCGTTGATGTTCATCCGCAATGTCGGCCACCTGATGACCATTGATGCCGTGACATTCGAGGATGGTTCCTGGGTGCCGGAGGGGATTCTGGACGGCATCATCACCAGCCTGATCGCCCTGCACGATCTGCGGCGCCAGGGCGGGCTGGCCAACAGCCGTACCGGCAGCGTCTATATCGTCAAGCCCAAGATGCATGGGCCGGAGGAAGTGGCCTTTGCCAACAGCCTGTTCGACCGGATCGAGGATGTGCTGGGCCTGGCCCGGCACACGCTGAAGATCGGCATCATGGATGAGGAACGGCGCACCACCATCAATCTGAAGGAGTGTATCCGCGCCGCAAGCGAGCGGGTCTGTTTCATCAATACCGGCTTCCTGGACCGCACGGGGGATGAAATCCACACCTCCATGCAGGCCGGCCCGATGATCCGCAAGGGCGACATGAAGGCCGCCGCCTGGATCGGTGCTTATGAAAACTGGAATGTTGATAATGGGCTGGCCTGCGGCTTCCGTTCCCATGCGCAAATCGGCAAGGGCATGTGGGCGATGCCGGACCGGATGGCCGACATGCTGAAAGCCAAGATCGGCCATCCGCTGGCCGGTGCGAACACGGCCTGGGTGCCGTCGCCCACCGCTGCCACCCTGCACGCGCTGCATTACCATCAGGTGGATGTCGCCGCCCGGCAGGCCGAACTGGCCAGCCGCCCCCGCGCCGCCCTGCGCGATATCCTGACCGTGCCGCTGGCCCATGGCATCAACTGGTCAGAAGATGAAATCCGCCAGGAATTGGAAAACAACGCCCAGGGCATTCTGGGCTATGTGGTGCGCTGGGTGGATCAGGGGGTGGGCTGTTCCAAGGTGCCGGACATCCATGATGTCGGGCTGATGGAAGACCGTGCCACCCTGCGCATTTCCAGCCAGCATATCGCCAACTGGCTGCTGCACGGGGTCTGCGACCGGGAACAGGTGCTGGCGGTGATGCAGCGCATGGCCGCCGTGGTGGACCGGCAGAACGCGGGCGACCCGCAATATCGCCCGATGACCCCGGATTTCGCCGGCTCCATCGCCTTTCAGGCCGCCTGCGATCTGGTGTTCAAGGGGATGGAGCAGCCCAACGGCTATACGGAGCCACTGCTGCACAAACACCGCCGCGCGCTGAAGGCGCGAGCGTGAGGGAAGGAAGAAGTGCCTAAGTTCAACCGTCACCCCGGCGTAAGCCGGGGTGACGGTTAGGCACTTAAACTACCCTCACTCCGCCGCGGCGGCCTCCAGCCGGCCATTCACCAGGGCGTCGTAATCCAGCATCAGGTTGCGGCAGACCTCACCCGGGGTGAAGGTCCAGTCGCCGATGCGGCCCACGGGCGTGACTTCCGCCGCCGTGCCGGTCAGGAAGATTTCAGAAGCACCCTGCACCTCTTCCAACTGGATATGGCGTTCGATCACCTGATAGCCACGGCGCTTGGCCAGATCGATCACCGTCTGGCGGGTGATGCCGTTCAGGAAGCAATCGGGTGTCGGCGTGTGGATGACGCCATCCTTGATCATGAAGAAATTGGCACCCGTGGCTTCCGCCACATAGCCCCGGTAATCCAGCATCAGCGCATCCTGGAAACCGTCCTTTTCTGCGGCATGTTTGGACATGGTGCAGATCATGTACAGGCCGGCGGCCTTGGCTTCCGTCGGGGCCGTATCCGGGGCCGGACGGCGCCACTTGGAAAGCTGCAGGTGGATGCCCTTCATGCGGGCTTCCGGGGTGAAATAGCTGGGCCATTCCCAGCAGGCAATCGCCAGATGGATCTTGTTATGCTGGGCGGACACGCCCATCATCTCGCTGCCGCGCCAGGCGACGGGGCGGATGTAACCATTGACCATGTTGGCCGCCTTGCAGGTGGCAACCTTGGCCTCTTCAATCTCATCCACGCTATAGGGGATGTCGAAGCCCAACAGTTCGGCCGATTTCTTCAGCCGCACGCTATGTTCGCGCGACTTGAAGATGGAACCGTTGTAAATGCGCTCCCCCTCGAATACACAACTTCCATAGTGCAGGCCATGCGTCAGGACATGCACCTTGGCATCCCGCCAGGGCACCAGCTGACCGTCGTACCAGATATGCCCGTCGCGGTCATGGAAGGGGATGATCGACATGATGGTGGTTTCCTCGTTACTTTATGTCCGTAGGGACGCTATCCACGATACGGAATTGCAGAAATAAGTCAACATGGCTGACGTAAAATCAGGTCCGAACCCGCTGTTCCTCCGTGAGGAGGATCTTCGCCAAGGCATCGAGCTGCTGTTCTACGCATATCGCGACTTTACCGCCGAACCGGACGCGATGCTTGCGAAAATCGGGCTGGGGCGGGCGCATCACAGGGTCGTCTATTTCGTGGGACGCTATCCGGGCATCAATGTCACGGAGCTGCTGGGCATCCTGCAGATCACCAAGCAGAGCTTGGCCCGCGTGCTGGGCGATCTGGTCGCCCAAGAATATATCGCCCAGCGGGCCGGCACCAAGGACCGGCGCCAGCGCCTGCTGACCCTGACGGAAAAAGGCCAGGAGCTGGAACGCACCCTGTCGGATGCCCAGCGCGCCCGCATCGCCCAGGCCTATCGCGCTGCCGGGGCGGCGGCGGTGGAGGGGTTCCGCACCGTGATGCTGGGCATCATTGATGCCGAGGACCGGGCCAAATTCCAACCGCCGGGGCCCGGCAAACGGTAAACTTGTCCGCTGCACCCAGCAGCCGGCCCATGTTATCACTGGCAGCCATGACCGATATCGCCGACCAGCCCCATATCCTTGTCGTTGATGATGATACCCGCCTGCGGGAGGCGCTGCGGCGCTATCTGTCGCAGAACGGCTTCATGGTGACGGCGGCACAGGATGCCGCCGATGCCCGCGCCCGGCTGGGCGGGCTGGCCTTTGACCTGATCGTGCTGGATGTGATGATGCCGGGCGAGAACGGGCTGGACCTCTGCCGCGACCTTTCGACCCAGGGCATCGCCCCCATCCTGCTGCTGACCGCGCGCGGGGAGGCGGAGGATCGTATCCAGGGGCTGGAGGCAGGGGCCGATGATTACCTGCCCAAACCGTTTGAGCCGCGTGAACTGGTGCTGCGCATCCAGTCCATCCTGCGCCGGCAGGCGCGTCCTGGCGCGGGGGGCGGCGCCAACAGCCCAGCCCCCATCCGCATCGGCCGCTGGCTGTTCGATCCGGTGCGCGACGAGTTGCGCGACGGGGAGGAGGTGGTCCGCTTGACCAGCATGGAGTCGGGCCTGCTGCGCGCCCTGGCCGCCGCCCCCGGCGTGGTGCTGTCACGCGAAGAGCTGGTGGAAAAGGCCGCCGTGGATGCCGGCAATGACCGCACCATCGATGTGCAGGTCACCCGCCTGCGCCGCAAGCTGGAAGGCGACCCGCGCGAGCCGCGCTATCTGCTGACCGTGCGCGGTGAGGGTTATGTGTTGAGGCCGGATTGATCCGCTGGCGCGACTGGTGGCGGCGACGGCCCCGGCCCTTCCGGCTGCTGAAACGCTATCTGCCGGCGACCCTGTTCGCCCGGTCGATGCTGATCATGATGACGCCGGTGGTGCTGGCTCAGGGCATCGCCACTTTCATCTTCTATGACCGCCACTGGGACACGATGACACAGCGGCTGGCCATGGGTGTGGCTGGCGAAATTGCCCTGGTCATCGACCAGTTGGGCCGCGATCCGGACGCGGCGGCGCGGGCGGAAACCCTGTCCATGGCCGCCCGCACCACCGATATCCTGATCAGCTTTAATCCCGGCGAGATGCTGCCCACCACGCCGCCACGCCCGCGCACAGCGCTGGAGGATACGCTGGCCAATGCGCTGGATGAACGGGTGCGGCGGCCCTGGCGCATCAATGCCAATATCGCCCATAAATGGATCGAAATCCGCGTGCAGCTGCCCGATGGCGTGCTGTCGGTCTTGTCGCCCGAACGGCGGCTCTACAGCTTCACCTCCTACCTGTTCATCATCTGGATGCTGGGCAGCTCGCTGGTGCTGTTTTCCATCGCCACCCTGTTCATGCGCAACCAGATCAGGCCCATCCGCCGGCTGGCGGTAGCGGCAGATGCGTTCGGCAAGGGCCGGGATATCAGCGATTTCCGGCCGGAAGGGGCGGCAGAGGTGCGCCAAGCTGCCCATGCCTTTCTGGTGATGCGCGAACGTATCCGCCGCCAGATCAGCCAGCGCACGGAAATGCTGGCCGGGGTCAGCCATGACCTGCGCACGCCCCTGACCCGGATGAAGCTGCAGCTGGCCATGATGCCGGACATGCAGGAGGTGGAGGAGCTGAAGGCCGATGTTGCCGAAATGCAGGTGATGATCGACGGCTATCTCTCCTTCGCGCGCGGGGCCGGGGACGAACAGCCGCAACCGGTGGACCTGGGGGCGCTGCTGGAGGAGGTAGCGGCCAATGCACGGCGCGAGGGCACGGCGCTTTCGCTGGATCTGGGGCCGGCAACCGAGGATGAGGTGGTGCTGCCCCTGCGCCCCAACGGGCTGCGCCGCTGCATCGCCAATCTGGTGGGCAATGCCAAACGCTATGGCCGCCATGTCTGGCTGTCGCTGGCGATGGGCGAAACCATGGTGGAAATCATCGTCGATGATGATGGCCCCGGCATCCCGCCGGACCAGCGGGAAGGCGTGTTCAGGCCCTTCCACCGGCTGGAACCGTCGCGCAACCAGTCCACCGGCGGTGTGGGCCTGGGCTTGACGATCGCGCGGGATGTGGCGCGGCGACATGGTGGCGATGTGCTGCTGCGCGACAGCCCCAAGGGGGGCTTGCGGGCCGTGGTGCGGCTGCCGTTATAGAATCACATTAACAACGCACGGCGGCGCGCTTGCCGTTTGCCAATGTGTTTTCCAGCTGCCGCAGCATCGGCGCCAATTGATCATCGGAAACCAGTTTTGCGGCTTCAGCCGGATCCATCCAGCGCCGCTCGCGCTGCCCCTTCTCCGGCCAGACATCCAGCATTTCCGTCACGCGCAGCAGGAAAACGGCAACATCGCATTCCACGCTGTCACCATTGTCGAGGCGTTTTTCATAGCGGTAGGAGCCCACCGGCGCGCAGTCGATCCGCCCCTTGATGCCGGCCTCCTCAAACGCCTCCCGCTCCGCCATGGCGCAGGCACCCATCGACTTCTTGGCCCAGCCCTTCGGAATGATCCAGCGCTTGGTCTCCCGCGAGGTGACAAGCAGGACTTCCGGCCTGCCATCGGTCAGCCGGTAAGGGAGAGCAGCACACTGGGAGGTTTTTGTCTGGGCCATGGATCTGCTTGAAGAGCCTTGTACGAAAAAGAGTGTAAGACGGACGGCGCACACTGGCAGCGCGCATAAGGTTATAGCTTACGAGTGGTTAACGATGTGCCAAACCAGCTGTTCCCTGATATCAACGTGAGGCCTGCACACCCCGCCGTCAAGAATGCCTGTTTCTTGACAATTGAATTACAGAATTATGACGCAGGATGTTAGAGGAAAGGTCAGAAGCCGCGCAGGGCCATCATCTTAGCGCCCGCACGGCCACAGACCATTGAAAGCGGAACCCATGCTGAGCCTGTTCCGGGCCTTGCTGCCGAAGGAAGAACGTTTCTTCGACCTGTTCGCCGAACATACGCAATACACCTATGCGGCCGCCCAGGCCCTGCAGACCATGCTGCAGAAGGGTGACGATCTGGAGGGGCGCTTCCAGGTCATCCATGAAGCGGAAGGCAAGGCCGACGTTGTTACCAAGGCGGTACAGGCGGCCATCCATCGCAGCTTCATCGTGCCCTTCGACCGGTCCGACATTCAGGATCTGGCGAAGCGGATGGATGATATCATCGATCTGATCCAGGATGTCGCCCGTCATCTGGCCGAAGCCGGCCCGATGACCTACACGACCGAAATGCACGCCATTGCCGATGCCATCGTCAAGGCCGCCGGCATCCTGCGGGAAGCCCTGCCGCTGATGCGCGATATCGGCCGCAATCACACCCAACTGACGCGGATGACCGAAGAGGTCTCGCAACTCGAAAGCGAAAGCGACCGGTTGCTGCGCGCGGGCAAGGCGCGTTTGCGCCAGGAAAGCGGCGGGCTGGATGCCCCCATCACCTATCGCCAGGCCCTGGTCCGGGAAGTGCTGGAACTGGAAGAAGCGGTGCTGGACGCCTGTGAGGATGTCGCCGACATCATCGACAGCATCATTGTCGATAACGTCTGACACATCCCGCCTTCAACGGGTCCAGGACCATCCCCCATGGAAACGCTTTCCCTGCCCCTTCTGATCGCGCTGATTGGCATAGCCTTGATGTTCGATTTCCTGAACGGGCTTCATGATGCCGCCAATTCCATCGCCACGGTGGTGTCGACACGGGTGCTGTCGCCCCGCAACGCCGTGCTGATGGCGGCTTTCTTCAATTTCATCGCCTTTCTGTTCTTCGGCACCCATGTCGCCACCACCGTTGGCAAGGGCATCGTCGATCCCAACATCATCACGGGTCAGGTGATTTTCGCCGCCCTGATGGGGGCCATCGGCTGGAACCTGATCACCTGGTACTGGGGCATCCCTTCAAGTTCCAGCCATGCGCTGGTCGGCGGGCTGGCCGGGGCAGGTGTCGCCAGCGCCGGCTTCGGTTCGATTGTCGCCAGCGGCTTGACCAAGACGGCGGTGGCAATTTTCGTTTCGCCCACCATCGGCTTCGTGCTGGCGCTGCTGATTGTGCTGATCGTCTCCTGGATTTTCCGCCGGACCACACCGTTCGGGGTGGACCGGACATTCCGGGGCCTGCAAATCGTCTCCGCCTCGCTCTACAGCCTGGGCCATGGCGGCAATGATGCGCAGAAGACCATGGGCATCATTGCCGTGCTGCTGTTCTCCCAGGGCTATCTGGGTGAGACATTCCACGTGCCGCTGTGGGTGGTTCTGTCCTGTCAGGCCTGCATGGGGCTGGGCACGCTGTTTGGCGGCTGGAAGATCGTGCGCACCATGGGGTCGCGCCTGACTGACCTGAAGCCCGTCCATGGCTTCTGTGCCGAAACCGGTGGGGCCATCACCCTGTTTGCCGCCACCTGGCTGGGCGTACCGGTTTCCACCACCCACACCATCACCGGTGCCATTGTCGGCGTTGGCTCCGCCCGCCGGGCGTCGGCCGTGCGCTGGGGATTGGCCCAGGGCATCGTCGTGGCCTGGATCGTCACCATGCCCGCCGCCGCCCTGGTGGCTGCTGGGGCCTATTGGGTGACGACGCTGTTTTAAGCAAAACGTCCTTATCCCTTACGGTACAGGGGCATATTTGCCGTTCTTCCACTGATACATCACATAATCGGTACTGGTTCGGTCGCCCTTGGCATCAAAGGACAGGCGACCGATCACCGTTTCATGGGGGGCCTCCCGCAGGGCCTCCGCCACCTTCTCCCCTTGGGTGACGCCCACCTTGGCCACCGCCTGCGCCCACACCTGGACCGCCGCATAGGCATAGAGCGTATAGGCCCCCGGTTCCTGCTTGCGGGCGGCAAAGCCATCCAACACCGCCTTGGCGCTGGGCAGGGTGCGGGCATCGGCGGAGAAGGTCATCAAGGTGCCCTCCCCCGCCGGGCCGGACAGGGCCAGATAATCGTCTGACGCCAGCGTATCGCCGGAAACAAAGGCCGCATTCACCCCGGCCGCCCGCATCTGGCGCACGAACTGCGCCGCATCGCTGTAATAGCCGCCGAAATAAACAACATCGGCCTGCGCCGCCTTCACCCGCGTCACCAGGGCGGTATAGTCACGCTCCCCGCTGGTCAGGCTGGTATAGAGCACCTCCTGCACGCCCAGCGCGTTCAAGGCGGCCTTGGTGGCGTCGGCCTGCCCCTTGCCATAGGTTGCCTGATCGTGCAGCAGCACGACGCGCTTATCCTTGAAATGTTTGGCGATATAGGCGGCAGCCACCGGCCCCTGCTGGTCATCGCGTCCGCAGGTGCGGAAGACCAGCCCGCCCGCCTGTTCCGTAACCTCAGGTGAGGTAGCGGTGGGCGTGATGGTGATGATGCCCTCATCGCCATAGACCTTGGCCGCCGGAATGGTGGTGCCGGATTGCAGATGGCCAATCACCACGGAGACATTCTGGATCACCAGCTTGTTGGCCACCGCCACAGCCTGGGTTGGCACCCCGCCATCATCCTCTGCCACCAGCACCAGCTTTTCGCCCAGCACACCGCCCTTGGCGTTGAGGTCGGCAATGGCCTGGCTGGTGCCCAGGCGCAACTGGTCACCCACAGCGGCCAGCGGACCGGTCAGGGGTGCGGCAAAGCCCACCTTGATCTCGGCAGCAGCGGGAAAGCTCACCACCCCCAGCAAGAGGGGCAGCACAAAGGCGACAGAACGGAAGGTCAAGGCAAACACCCGGTAGCGGCGGAACAGAAGCGGGCTGGCAGCAGACCACAGCCGCCAGCCCTTCAACAAGGGGGCGTCTTACTGCCCCGGCACCACGGTATATTTGCCGTCTGCCCACTTATAGACGACATAATCGGTGGTCTTGCGGTCGCCCTTGGCATCGAAGGCCAGCTTGCCGATCACCGTGGAATAGTCGCCATCGCGCATGGCCTTGGCGACCTTGGGGGCATCCACCGATTTGGCCTTCGTGGCCGCCTGCGCCCAGGCCTGCACGGCGGCGTAGGTATAGAGCGTGTAGGCCTCCGGCTCGAACTTGGCATCGCGGAAACGCTTCACCACATCGGCCGCCTCCGGCTTGTCACGATATTCATTGCCGAAAGTCACCAGGGCACCGTCGGCGAACTTACCGGCGATGTTCCAGAACTCCTGGTTAACCGTGCCATCGCCGGACATGAAGACGGATTTCAGCCCCGCCTCCCCCATCTGGCGCACCAGCAGGCCGGCCTCCGTATGCAGGCCGCCGAAATAGACCACCTGGATGCCGGCATCCTTCATCTTGGTGACCAGGGCGGACATGTCGCGGTCACCAACATTCACCGCATCATACATCGTCTCCTTCACGCCAGCCTTGTTCAGGGCGGATTTGGTGGCGTCGGCCAGACCCTTGCCATAGGTGGTCTGGTCATGAATGACGGCGATCTTGTTGCCCTTATTATGCTTCACCAGCCAGGCGGCGGCCACGTCACCCTGCTGATCATCCCGCCCGCATGTGCGGAAAATCAGCTCGAACCCCTGTTCGGTCAGCTGCGGGTTGGTGGAGGCGGGGCTGATCATCACAATCCCCTCATCCTCGAAAATCTTCGAAGAGGGGATGGAGACGGCGGAATTGAAGTTGCCGAAGGCGGCCACACCGCCTTCCGTTGCCAGTTTGTTGGCAATGGCCACGCCCTGGCTGGGGTTGGAGGCATCGTCCAGCTTGGACAGCGTCAGCTTTTCGCCCAGCACGCCACCCTTGGCGTTGATGTCGGCGATGGCCATTTCGGCCCCGCGGCGCATCTGTTCACCGAACACGGCATTGGGACCGGTCAGCGGGGCGACCAGACCGACCCGCGTATCGGCGAAGGCCGGGGCGGTGGCGAGCATGGTGGCAGCCGCCAGGGCGGCGCGCAGGGATTTGCTGAGCTTCATTGTTCCCGTCTCTTCTCGTTATCGGCCAAGACCCGAAGGTTGCTGAGGCTAACACGCGGGTGCGCCGCGTCAATTCGGGACATGGCAACAATTGCGCAATTGGCTGACGAATGCTCTTGAACCGCCCGCCATGATTTGCTATCCACCCCGGCACCGGCGCGGTCGACATGATCGCATCGGCATTCCGGTCTCGTGTTTTGCGGCCGTGGCGGAATTGGTAGACGCGCAGCGTTGAGGTCGCTGTGGGGCAACCCGTGAAAGTTCGAGTCTTTTCGGCCGCACCACTGGAATGAACCGCCTTCTACCAAGGGCGATGAAAAAGGGCGACACCGGCAGCGGTGTCGCCCTTTTCGCTTTTGGGGAGCTGCGACAGGCCCCAGTCTATCCCCCTTCATGGGGCATATCGGTCGTTAGATGACCAGAATGTACCCGCCTTCAAGAGAAACAACATTGCTCTCACTCCCGTCACCCCGGCGAAGGCCGGGGTCCAGGGTCACAAGCGCTTCGCTCTACGAAACTGGACCCCGGCCTTCGCCGGGGTGACGGTTGGGATTTCTTCAATCTGAAACAGACAAAGTTTCATTTATTGAGAAACGCTTCATTGGTTCCCCGCCCGCCCCCTTAAATCTCCACATTACCCCCCAGCTCCACCACGCGGTTGAGCGGCAGATGGAAGAAGTCCGCCGTCGTCGTGGCGCTGCGCGACAGGAAGGCGAACAGATAGCCGCGCCAGGGCGCCATGCCCGGATCGGCGGCCAGCACCACCGTCTCCCGCGTCAGGAAGTAGGAGAATCGCATCGGTTCATAATCGAAGCCCAGATCGGCCCGGCGCGCATTGGCCAGCGTCTTGGGCACGTCAGGGTCTTCCATGAAACCGCAATGCAGGGTGACACGGAACACATCCTCCCGCAGGGCTTCGGAATGAACACGCTGTTCCATCGGGACACGCGGACTTTCGGAGACCTTCACCGTCAGCAGCACCACCCGTTCATGCAGCACATGATTATGTTTCAGGTTATGCAGCAGGGAAAGCGGCACCCCCTCCGCCTCTGATGTCAGGAAAACGGCCGTCCCCGGCACACGCACCACCTTGTTCGACAGGCTGGCCAGGAAGTCGGCCATGGGCAAAGCGCCCTCGCTCTGCTTGGCATGAACCAGCTGGCGGCCCCGCTTCCAGGTGGTCATCAACAGGAAGGCGACAATGCCGGCCGCCAGCGGGAACCAGCCGCCATGCGGGATCTTGGTGGCCGTGGCCAGGAAATAGGCCATATCCACGCTCAGCAACAGGCCGAAGAACGCCCAGACCCATTTGCCGCGCCAGCCCCAATGGGCATGGGCCAGAATCGCCACCATGGTGGTGGTGATAACCATGGTGCCCGTCACCGCCACGCCATACGCCGCCGCCAGATTGGTGGAATTGCCGAAGCCCAGCACCAGGGAGACCACGGCCACCATCAGCGTCCAATTGACAAAGGGGATATAGATCTGCCCGATCTCCCGCTCCGACGTATGGATGATCGCCATCCGGGGCAGATATCCGAGCTGGATGGCCTGACGCGTGACGGAGAAGGCGCCGGAAATCACCGCCTGGCTGGCAATGATGGTGGCCATCGTCGCCAGCGCCACCATGGGCAGCGCCGCCCAGCCCGGCATCATCAGGAAGAACGGGTTGGTTGCCGCTTCCGGATGGGCCAGCAGCAAGGCACCCTGGCCGAAATAGTTCAACAGCAGGGCCGGCCAGACCAGCATGTACCAGGCCAGCCGGATCGGCCCGCGCCCGAAATGCCCCATATCGGCGTAAAGCGCCTCCGCCCCCGTCACCGACAGCACGACGGAGCCCAGCGCCAGAAAGCCGATCCAGCCATCATGGGCGATGAATTTCACCGCCCAATGCGGCGACAGCGCCTTCAACACCCAGGGGGCCTGGCCGATATTGGCGATGCCCAGCACCGCCAGCACAATGAACCAGACCAGCATGATGCTGCCGAACAGGCCGCCCACGGCGGCCGAGCCGCGCGATTGCACGGCGAACAGCAGCACCAGGATAGCGATGGCCAGCGGCACCGCCCAATCGGCCAGTTGCGGGGCCGCGACCTGCAGCCCCTCCACCGCGCTCAACACCGAAATGGCGGGCGTGATGGCGCTGTCGCCATAGAACAGGGCGGCGGCGAAAACGCCCAGCGTGCCGGCAATGGCCAGGCGGCCCGAGCGCGCCGTCAGTGTGCGCTGCAACAGGGCCAGCATGGCAAAGCTGCTGCCCTCCCCGTCATTATCGGCGCGCATGATGATGGCGACATATTTGACCGACACCACCATCAGCAGGGTCCAGAAGACCAGCGACAGCACACCCAGCACATGCAACGGGTCCGCCGGCAGCGGGTGCGGGCCGGCGAACACTTCCTTCAAGGCGTAAAGGGGGCTGGTGCCGATATCACCGAACACGACCCCGATGGCGGACAGGAACAGCACCCCAAAAGAGGAGTGCGCGACATGCGCTTGCCCGGCCGCCGTCTGCGTCTGGCCCAATATAGCCACCCTTCAAGATTTCCTGAGTGCGAACGCTAACCAATCATGCCGCGCTGCGCAAGCGGGCGGCAATAACGCAGGGAATGAGCAAATAGTTACCCGCTGATTGCATTTCAGCATTGCATTGCCTGTGCGCTCCGGCTCAGAACTAGGGCCAACCGCAAGCGGCGGCGGGGTACACCCCGACCGCACGCGCATGTCGGACAGGATGCGGATGGGAAAAAGGGTTTGAAATGAGGGCGGAACAGGAGGCGGCTCGCGGGCTGCTGCCGGCACTGGGACCGGTGCAACTGGTATTGTTGGGGGTCGGCTGCATCATCGGCGCCGGCATCTTCGTCATCACCGGGTCGGCAGCGGCGCAATATGCCGGGCCGGCGGTGGTGATTTCCTTCCTGCTGGCAGCCCTGGCCTGCGCCTGCGTCGGCCTGTGCTATGCTGAACTGGCCGCCATGTCGCAGGAGTCGGGCGGGGCCTATTCCTACACCCGCGATGCGCTGGGGCCGCTGTTGGGCTGGCTGGTCGGCTGGAACCTGATCATGGAATATCTGGGGGCAGCCGCTTTCGTGGCGGTGGGCTGGTCAGGTTATCTGACCGCCCTGTTCGCCACCCTGGGGATGCCGCTGCCACATGAACTGTCAGCCGCACCGCTGGCGGTGAAGGACGGGGCGCTGGTGGCAACCGGTGCCATCATCAACCTGCCGGCCATCTTCATTGTCGGTCTGGTCACCTTCCTGGCCGTCATCGGCGTACGCCGGTCGGCCTGGGCCAATACGGCGGTGGTGATCACCAAGGTGGCCGTCATCCTGGTGGTGATCGCCGTCGGTGCCTTCCATGTGAACCCGGATCAATGGACGCCCTTCGTCCCTGCCAATACTGGTGAATTTGGCCATTACGGCATTACCGGCGTGCTGCGCGCCGCCGCCGTGGTGTTCATTGCCTATATCGGTTTTGATGCGGTGGCGACCACAGCGCTGGAAGCCCGCAACCCCCAGCGGGACGTGCCCATCGGCATCCTGGGCTCGCTGGTTGTCTGTACCGTGCTTTATATCGGTATGGCGCTGGTGCTGACCGGCATCGTGCCTTATGCCGAACTGAATGTGCCGCACCCGGTGGCGCTGGCTGTGGAACGGATGGGCCCATCCTGGGTCTGGCTGGAATCGCTGGTCTCGCTGGGCGCCGTGGCCGGCCTGACCTCCGTGGCGCTGGTGTTGCTGCTGGCCCAGCCGCGCGTCTTTTATGCCATGGCCCAGCATGGCATCATGCCGGCCATCTTCGGCAAGGTGCACAAGACCTGGCGCACGCCGCATGTCGGCACGCTGATCACCGGCGGGGCGGCCATGGTGCTGGCCAGCCTGTTCCCCATCGACCTGCTGGCGGAACTGGTTTCCATCGGCACGCTGGTGGCCTTCATGGCCGTGTCGGCCAGCGTGCTGGTGCTGCGCCGCACCCGGCCGGATGTGCCCCGCCCCTTCCGCACGCCGCTGGTGCCGATCATCCCGGTGATCAGCATCCTGACCTGTGCCGGGCTGATGTATTACCTGCCGGGTGATACCTGGGCGCGGCTGGTCATCTGGCTGGCGCTGGGGCTGATCGTCTATTTCTTCCGCCGGAACAAGGCGAAGGCGTAAGGCAGAAAGGGCGGGGTTGCGGCCCCGCCCTGCCCGTTACGCCCCCTTGAACAGGCCGGCGATGGTGGAAAGCGCCTTTTCCGCCTCGGCCCGGTCTGGCTCCGTGCCTTCAATGCCATAGCCATAATATTCGTCCGCTCCGGTGACCTGGAACACGAAGCCGTCACGCCGGGGCACGAAGGACACCTGATTGAAATTCAGCCCATAGGTCACCCCCGGTTCCGGGATGGCGCGGGCCAGTTGGCCGCGCACGGGGATCAGCGTTTCATCACGCATCAGGGCGCGTGCACCATAGCCGGTACAGTTCACCAGCACCTTTTGCGGCACGCTGGCAAACTCTGCCGGGCTGTGGAATTCCCGCACCTGCAAGCTGCCACCATTGGCCAGGAATTCCGACAGCAGCAGGTGGCTATAGGCATTGATGTTGAACATCATGTTGCTGTGCCCCCGCACCGTGCGATTGCCGAACGGGTGCTGGCCGGGCGCATATTCTGTGCGGCGGCCGCGCAGTTCCGGCACCATTTCGCGCGCCAGATGGGCAAAATCCGGCCGCGTGTCCGGCGGCTCCGCCGGTGGATTCAGCTCCCGTACAATATATTCATCATACCATTCCACCGGATTGCCCGGCAAACCCAGCAGATCCTGGAAGGCGGCGAAGGAGTGCCGACACTGCGCCGCCCATGCTGCCTTAAAGGCCGGGGTGGCATATTCCGCCATGGCAATACGCGAATCGGGTGACCAGACACCGGTGGCGTAAGAGGAACGCACATTGGGCGGCAGTTCCTTGGCAAGGATCGTCACCTTGGCCCCGGCCCGCTGCAACAGGGTGGCCGTGGTCAGGCCGATGGCCCCGCAACCGATGACCGCTACATCCCGCTGGCCGGTGGCCATTACCAGTTCCACCGCCGCCGCACCGGAACCCCAGGAGAGCGACCAGCCGCTGCCGCCATGGCCGTAATGATGGATCACCTCTTTCTCGCCAATCCGCTCCCGCTCCAGCCTTGGCCCCTGGGCGCGGAAGGGGCGGGTGCAGATGGTGATGCGGGTGATACGGTCGGTATCGGCCAGCAAGGGGGGCAGGCTCAGGATCGGCCCCTTGGGCGCGGCATTGGCCGCCATGCCGGCCGGACGGCTAGCGCAACCGCCCAGCGCGCCCAGGGAAAGCGCGGCCCCCGCGCCCAGCATCAACCCACGCCGCGCCAACCGCTCCGCCATCGCCGGTTTCCTTATTCGATTTTGCAGTTGCGAAACGATAGCGTTTCAACCCGCCCGGCGAAAGGTGAGATTATAGCGGAATGGCCCGGCCAACGGATGTTCCCCCGCCGCCACGGGTGCCACCCCATGGTAAAAGCGCCGCGACGGCCCGCCCCAGACAACGATATCGCCATGGTGCAGGGGCACCCGCTGGACCGGGCCGCTGCGGGTACGCCCGCCGAACAGGAAGACGGCCGGCAGGCCAAGCGAGACCGAAACGATGGGATGGGCCATGTCGGCCTCGTCCCTGTCCTGATGCAGCCCCATGCGGGCGCCCGGCTGGTAACGGTTGATCAGGCAACTGTCGGGCTGAAAACCGGGATAGCCCGCCGCAGCGGCGGCACGGGCGGCCAGTTCGGCCAGGATCAAGGGCATGGCCGGCCAGGGCTGGCCGGTGACAGGATCGACAGCGCCATAGCGGTAACCGCTGCGGTCAGTCAGCCAGCCCAGTTGGCCGCAACTGGTCATCGCCACCGACATGCGCCCGCCGCCCGGTGTTTCCATCTGTCGAAACGGGGTGTGACCGGCCACCGCCGCGATGGCGGCCAGCAGGTCCGCCCCCTGCCCGGCGGCAAAGCCGGGCAGCAGCCAGGCGCCGGGCACCAGCAGACGGGGCTCACCGGGGGATGGATCGCCGAACAGGTCCAGCATGGGCCAAGGCTCCGCACATAAAAAAGGCGCCCACCCTTCTTGCCGGGCAGGCGCCTTCCCATCAAGCAGAATGCGGCATCAGAATGTGTAGCGTGCCGTCAGCGCCACAATATCCACATTGCTCTTGAACTCGCCGGTCAGGCGGTTGCCGGTGCTGGTGGCCACATTGATCGGGCTGTCATCGACGAAGATATGCGTATAGGCGACATCCAGCGCGATATTGTCCGTCGCCTGCCAGCCCAGCCCGGCGGACAGCCAGGTCCGGTCACCATCGGCGATACGTGGCGTGCGGTACTGGTCGCGCGTCGGGTTCTTGTCAAAGGCGATGCCGGTGCGCAGCTGCCAGGCCGGATCGATCTGATAGGTCGCCCCCAGCGAATAGAACCAGGTATCCTTCCAATGCTGTTCATCCAGCGCATCCGGCTGGGCCGGGTTGGCGAAACGGACGCGGATTTCCTGGAAGCTGGACCAGTCGGTCCAGGCCACGGTGGCGTTCAGGCCCAGGGGCCCGAATTCCTGCGTCAGGCCCAGATCAACGCTCTGCGGGGTGGAGACATTGGCCGTCACGGCAGAGGTCGGGGCAAAGGCGGCGATATTACCGGCCGTCAGCACGGCGCGGACATTGGCCGGCGTCTCGAACGTACCATCACCCCCCAGCTTATGCTTGATCTCCGACCGCCAGGACAGGCCGACGCGGGTGCCCTTCACCGGTTCATAGAGCAGGCCGAGATTGGTGCCCCAGGCCCAATCATCACCGTTCACCTTGGCATAACCATCGGCGGATTGCGGCAGGAAGCCGGGCACACGTCGCCCGGCCAGCACCGCGCCGAAATCCACGGCATTGCTCAGCGTGGCTTCGGCGCGCTGGGCGGAGACACCGCCACCGATGGACAGGCCGGGACGGATTTCCATCGCCGCAGCGAAATTGATGTTGATCGTCTCCAGCTTGGAATGCAACGCCTGATAGCGGCCGATCCAGCCGGCATCATAATCGGTTTCCAGCCCATAGGGTGCCGTGATGGCAAAACCGGTGCGCCAGTTCTCCCCCTCCGGCACATAGGCCAGGAAGGCGGCCGGCACCGGGATGGCGTCGCCCGTGCGGTCGGTGGCCCCCGTCAGCGGCCGGCCCAGCGCATCGCGGCCCGTGCCGCGATAGGACGATGACGGGGTGATCAGGCTGACCCCAAGCTCGGCCCCCGAGCGCTGCAACTGCGTCATCGCGGCCGGGTTGTTATAGACGATGGAGAGATCGCGCGCATCCGACGCGGCACCGGCAAAGGCCGTGCCCATGCCGGCGGCGCTGTTTTCCCGGATCTGGAACCCGCCCGCATGGGCGGTGGTCGCCAAGGCGGCAAGGCTGGTGCCGGCGCAAAGGGCGATAGCAAGGTGACGCATCTATGACTTCCTGGCGTTTCGGTGCTCAAAGGCCGGGTTGGTACCGGCACGTTCAGGTTTTCAGGGTCGGCGCGGTGGCCGCTGCCTTACCATTTCGTAAAGGGAAGCGGATAATTCAAGCTGAAACAATTCCGTGACCAAGATATTTCGATGCCGGAATAATATCGGCACGATAGGGCATCGCACTTATTCCCCATTCCCAGCCCCTGGCGAAATAGTCGGCAAGTTGTAACGATCCTGGCTTCCCACTTGTTCCAGCGTGGCGGAGCCTGTATGCGTCGGTTCAGCCCATGAACCGGTCGGCGGGCGGCCGACCGGTGAACAGAAACAGGACTCGACCGGAATGCAGCCAAGCCAGAGCATGACCCGCCAGGATATCCGCACCCTGGCCCTGGCAGCCCTGGGCGGCGCGCTGGAATTCTATGATTTCATCATCTTCGTCTATTTCGCCACCGTCGTCGGCCAACTGTTCTTCCCGCCGGAACTGCCGGACTGGATGAAGCAGCTGCAGACCTTTGGCGTCTTCGCCGCCGGCTATCTGGCCCGCCCGCTGGGCGGCATCATCATGGCGCATTTCGGTGACCGGCTGGGCCGCAAGCGCATGTTCACGCTCTCCATCCTGATAATGGCCCTGTCCACCCTGGGCATGGGCCTGCTGCCCACCTATGCCCAGATCGGGCTGGCCGCCCCGGTGGCCCTGCTGGCGCTGCGCCTGCTGCAGGGCGCTGCCATCGGTGGGGAGGTGCCGGGCGCCTGGGTCTTCGTGGCCGAACATGTGCCCGATCATCGCATCGGTCTGGCCTGCGGCACGGTCACGGCCGGGCTGACGCTGGGCATCCTGATCGGGTCGCTGATGGCCACCGGCCTGAACCTTGTCTACAGCCCGGCGGAGGTGCTGGAGTTCGGCTGGCGCATCCCCTTCCTGCTGGGCGGATTGTTCGGCCTGATCTCTGTCTATCTGCGCCGCTGGCTGGAGGAAACGCCGGTTTTCAAGGCCTTACAGGAACGCAAGGCCGTATCGGCCGACCTGCCCTTGCGCGTGGTGACGCGGGATCATCGCAGCGCCGTCGCCATCTCCATGGCGCTGACGGGGCTGCTGTCGGCCGCCATCATCGTTTTGATTCTGATGACGCCGGCCATCTTGCAGAAATCCTATGGTTTCGCCCCGGCCGTGGCCTTGCAGGCCAACAGTGTGGCCACCTTCTTCCTGACCATCGGCTGTATCCTGGCCGGGCTGGGGATCGACCGGCTGGGGGGCGGGCGCTTCTTCCTGCTGGCCAGCCCGGCGCTGGGCATCATGGCGCTGGCCCTGTTCATCGGCGTGGCAGCCCATCCGGGCTGGCTTTACCCGCTCTCCGCCCTGTGCGGCCTGTCGGTCGGCATTGTCGGGGCCGTGCCCTATGTGATGGTGCGGGCCTTCCCGGCGGCGGTGCGCTTCACCGGCCTGTCCTTCTCCTACAATGTCGCCTATGCCGTGTTCGGCGGGCTGACGCCCATTGCGGTGACCCTGATGCAGCAGGCCAGCCCGCTGGCCCCGGCCTTCTATGTGCTGGCCTTCGCCCTGGTCGGCACCGTCATCGGGCTGGTGCTGCTGCGCGGACAGCGGCTGGGTTGATCAGCCGCGCGCCCGCATCAGGCGGGCCTTGTCGCGCTGCCAATCGCGTTCCTTCTCCGCCTCGCGCTTGTCGCCCTTCTTCTTGCCCTTGGCGATGCCCAGTTCCACCTTGGCCTTGCCCCGGTCATTGAAATAGATCGACATCGGGATCAGCGTCATGCCTTCCCGCTGGATGGCGGTCAGCATCCGCGCCAGCTCACGCTTGCGCACCAGCAGCTTGCGCGGGCGCTTGGTCTCATGCTGAAAGAACTGACCCGCCTGCCCATATTCGGGAATATAGGCGTTGACCAGGAACAGCTCGCCATTCTGGTCCCCGGCATAGGATTCCACGATGGAGGCCTTGCCGGAGCGCAGTGATTTCACTTCCGTACCGAGCAGCATGATGCCGGCCTCGACCGTATCCTCGATGAAATAGTCGAAGCGGGCGCGGCGGTTTTGCGCCACCACCTTGCGATCGGTCTCAGCTTTCGCCATCGGTTATTGTTCTTCTCTCGTAACGAAATCCGGTCCCGGCGGCGATGGGGTGGAACGCCCCCGCCGCCGGGCTTTGCACGTCAGATCAAACCGACCTTCACCATGGCGTCGCGCACAATGGCCTGGCCCGGTTCGGAACAGGGCACCAGCGGCAGCCGCACATCCGGGGAGGACTTGCCCAGCAGGCTGGCGGCATATTTCACCGGGGCCGGGCTGGTTTCCACAAACATGGCATGGTGCAGCGGCATCAGCAGATCCCGGATGCGGGCCATTTCCGCCATGTTGCCTTCTGCCCAGGCATTCTGCATCTGGGCACACAAGGCCGGGGCCACGTTGGCCGTGACAGAGATGCAACCCACACCCCCCTGTGCCAGGAAGGCCGTGGCAGTAGCATCCTCGCCGGAAAGCTGGCAGAAGTCCGCACTGATTTCAGTTCGGGTGCGCAACGGACGGGCCAGATCGGCCGTTGCATCCTTCACGCCGACAATGTTCGGCAATTTGGCGAGCCGGGCCATGGTCGCGACAGACATGTCGATGACGCTGCGGGCCGGAATATTGTAGATGATGATAGGGATATCGACCGCGTCATGGATGGCCTTGTAATGCTGATAAAGACCTTCCTGGGACGGCTTGTTGTAGTACGGCGTCACCACCAGCGCGGCATCGGCGCCGATCTGCTTGGCGTGACGGGTCAGCGCAATCGCCTCCTCGGTGGAGTTCGAGCCGGTGCCGGCGATGACGGGCACGCGGCCCTTGGCCACCTCCATCGTCAGGCTGACAACCAGCCGATGCTCCTCGTGGGAGAGCGTGGGCGATTCGCCGGTGGTGCCAACCGGCACCAGCCCGTGCGTGCCCTGATTGATCTGCCACTCGACAAAATCCTGGAAGGCTTTCTCATCCACCTTCCCGTCGCGGAACGGCGTGATCAATGCGACGATGGACCCCTTGAACATAGCAGGACACCCCGGTCAAACCTGATGAAGCGGCGAACCTTAACGAGCGGCCTTTCCCGAAACAAGGGTGCTACGCGTGCCCTGGCAACGATGCTGACCTGCCTTGCGCTGGGGCTGGCCGTTGCCAGCCCCGTCCGCGCGCTGAATGCAGACGATATTGCAACATATCGGCAAGCCTTCAAGGCCGCCGATCAGGGCAAGATCGAAGATGCCAAGCGCATCGCCAAACGCGCCCGCGACGATGTGGCGGAAAAGGTGATCCGCTGGCTGGACCTGACCCAGCCCAGCACCAGCGCGGACTGGAAGGAAATCACCAGCTTCATGCAGCGCAATCCGGACTGGCCCAATATGGCCGCCCTGCGTCGCAATGCCGAGGGGCGGATGCCGGCCGACCTCCCCTACCGCGAGGTGCGCAGCTGGTTTGAGGCCAACCCGCCGCTGACCGGCATGGGCTATGACCGCTATATCGCGGCACTGATGGAGACGGGGTCAAGCGACAAGGCCATCGCCCTGGTGCGCAAACGCTATGTCGAAGGCGGCCTCGGCGCGGTGGAGGAACGGGATTTCCGCCAGCGTTACAACGGCCTGCTGCGCCCGGCCGACCATGCCGCCCGGCTGGACCGGCTGATCTGGGACGGCAATTATGATGCGGCGGCCCGGGTAATGCCCATCGTTTCCCCCGGCCAGCGCGCCGTGGCAGAGGCGCGGATGGCGCTGGCCAACATGTCCCCCGGTGCGGAGGGCGCCCTGCGGCGCGTCCCCGCGGCGGAACAGGATGATCCCGGCCTGATCTATGACCGCACCAAATGGCGCCGCCGCAAGGATATGGATGAGGCGGCGCTGGAACTGCTGGCCAAACCGCCGGGGGAGGCCGAGCATGGCAATGAATGGTGGGTGGAACGGCACATCCTGGCCCGCCGCCTGATCGACCAGGGCAAGTTCGCCCGTGCCTATGATCTGGTGGCCGCCCACAAGGCCAAGGACGGGCTGGCCTTTGCCCAGGCGGAATTCCTGGCCGGCTGGCTGGCGCTCCGCCAGCTGAACCGGCCGGAGGAAGCGCAGAAACATTTCGAAAGCCTGTTCCGCGGCACCACATCGCCCATCAGCAAATCGCGCGGCGCCTATTGGGCCGGCCGCGCCGTGGAGGCGCTGGGGAACAAGGAACTGGCGCGTACCTGGTACGATGCCGCCATGTCCTATTCCGGCACCTTCTATGGCTTGCTGGCGGCGGACAAGCTGGGTTTGCCGGCAGGCAGCGCCCTGCCCGCCCCCATCAAGGTGCCGGCCGATCTGCACAAGGCCTTCCACAAGCTGGAACTGGTCCGTGTGGTGCAGGCACTGGTCCGCATCGAAGGGGCGGAAAGCGAACGCGTCACCCTGTTCCTGCGCAAAATGGCCGCCGACGCCAAGACGGCGGAGACCTATGAATTGGTGGGCAACCTGGCGCTGGAGATCGGGCGGCCGGACCTGGGGGTTACCACCTCCCGTACCGCTTTGCAGGATGGATTCGTCTTGGCCGATGCCGGCTATCCGTTACTGCCGCATAAGTTGAACCCACGGCCGGAGGCAGGGCTGGTGCATGGCATCATCCGGCAGGAAAGCAATTTCAACCGATTGGCCGTCAGCAGCGCCGGCGCGCGCGGCCTGATGCAGGTGATGCCGCCCACTGCCAAGGCCGTGGCCAAACAGCAGGGGCTGCGCCACAGCGACGATAAGCTGACGGCAGAACCCAAGCATAATGTCGCCATCGGCAGCGCCTATCTGCAGGAATTGCTGGACCGGTTCGGCGGTTCCTATGTACTGGCCATCGCCGCCTATAATGCCGGGCCGGGCCGGGTTTCCGGCTGGTTGAACACCTATGGCGATCCGCGCGGCCCCAAGGTGGATATGGTGGACTGGATTGAGACCATGCCCATCTATGAAACACGCAATTATGTGCAGCGGGTGCTGGAAAATCTGCACCTTTACCGGGCACGCCTGGGCCTGCCCCCCATCTCCATGACCAATGATCTGGCGCGCGCCGGCGGCGGCCAAGGCTGATGGTGCGTGCCATGACACGGTATAAGGGAGAAAGAATACCCTGCGCAGCCTGAGGCAGCAGAATGGGGAACCTGTGCCGGCCGCCACGAACAAAATGGCGGGCCGGTTGGTTCCCCACAACTTTCGGACTAACCCCAAAAACCGTCTGTGCGACCACATCGTCCGAATGATTTCTAATATATTGAAAAACAACACATATTTCTTTTTTCATCAAAAAGGCGGCGCAAAAGAATAGATTGGCGACAGCCCGCACTTTACCGATCATTAAGACCGCTATCGCACGATTGGTGTGCACAGACCTCGCGGATGAGGGACTGGAAAAGCAAGGGGCGCGGGCATGATCGCTGGCAAAATGGAACAAGAGGTTCGTCTGGCTGCAACGACCCATGCCCGGTTGCTGGATCGCTTCATCCAGCTGACGGAAGAGGAAGCACAAAAACATAGCGATGGCTTCACTGCGGAAAGCCTTCAGGAATTGCTGCTTGTATTGCGGGCGGAGCGCCGTACCTATGGTGTGGCGAGTGGAGTCGTGGAAGTTATGTTCCCATCCATCGGCAATGCCGCCTGACAAGGCACCCGTCAGCGCCTGACCGCCCTGCGGAACGGGCGTTGAACGATGATCACAACCGGCGAAACACAGCCTTGGGGCGATTCCCGGCGGTAATTCGCCGTAACCTGCTTACCGGGGTCGACAGTTCGTGAAAATATGTTACAAACGTGGTTAACAATTTAATGGTGGGAGATTCGCTGGCATGACACGCCTTATCTGATTCTTCTCGTTTTTGGCACTGGTGAATATAAGAGAGTTAATTGGAAGCGCGTTTTAATAATGTTACTGGGAACTAACCATGGTTGAGTTGGTTCGGTATTTTTTCGGCTTTGGGGAGGTGACTTCCTATCCGTTGGTGAATCTCATACGAGTTGTGGACATATCAGGTGAAATGTTCGATATTGACCTACGATGGTATGTTGGTCATAAGTGATTTCTGCCATTTGGTGACCAATGCCTCGGCTACCCTGAAATGCGGGAACCGGTGTGCTGGAGAGACAGGCCGTTATTTTCAGCATCTGTTGTTCTTCGGGCTTTGCCCTGGAACAGGCGATGTTTTGACAAACGTGTGACTGTTCATTGTTGCACCCGTCGCGCAAGCGGCGGGTGTATCCATAGGGCAGAATTGCGATGACGCGGGACGAGGGGGTTAGGAAGGGCAATGCCGAGACGGAGTAAGAATGCGGCCGTGGCCGCGATGGAAACGGTGATCGAAAATCATGTGGCCGGCCGTATTCGCCTGCGGCGTGGCCTTTTGGGGATGAGCCAGTCTGATCTGGCCAAGGCCCTGGGCATCACCTTCCAGCAGGTGCAGAAATATGAACGCGGTTCCAACCGTGTTTCCGTTGGCAAGCTCTATCGATTGGCCGATATTCTGGACGTGCCGCTGACCTTCTTCTTTGACGGTCTGGATGTGCCGGATATGCGCCGGCCGCCGGAAACCTTTGCCGCCACGGCGGAAGGTTCCTCCCCCATCCTGTCGCGGCGCGAGCTGGATTTGCTGCGCGCCTGGAAAACAGCACCGGAAGAAATCGCCGATGCCGTGGGCTCGCTGCTGCGCGCCATCTCCCCCAATGCCGGCTATGATGAGGAGGCGGTTGCCGCCGCCCGTGCCGCCGCCAGCCAGCAGGTGACGACCCCGGTTGCTACCCCGGCCCCGGCCGCCGCCACGGTGGAAGAGCTGCCGGCCCCGCGCCGTCGCGGCCCGGTCCCCGGTTCCAAGCGCGCCAGCACCGCCGCCACCCGGACCGCCGCCGCCGCCAGCAAGGTCACCGACGGCCGCCGCCGCCGGGGTGCCGTGTGGGACCCGGCGGATATCCGCGATTACAGCGGGGAAAAGGAGTAATCGCCCCATCACCCCGGTGATGGGCGCATTGCTTGTTCCCCCGTTCAGGGCCGGGCGCTGTTTCCCCATAAGGGAGACAGCGCCCGGCCCTTTTTATTGGCCAGCGGGTGGGTGCAACCACAAAATGCCGGCTGGCCGGATCAGGGGGCTGGACAAGCGAAGAAGCCTGAGCCTCCCTCCCCTGCCCCTCACAACCGAGGCTTGAGCATGTCGGAAAAGCGGATCAGGTCGGCCAGGGTGGCGGCCTGCATCTTCTTCATCACCTGGGCGCGGCGGACCTTCACGGTGATCTCGCTGACTTCCAGCCGGGCGGCGATCTGCTTGTTCAGCAGGCCGGTGACCACCAGGGCCAGCACATCGCGTTCCCCCTCATTCAGCGTGGCGTGACGGCGGCGCAGCTCGTCGGCCACGGCGTCGGCCTGCCGCTGGGTGCGGTCCAGGGCGATGGCTTTCTGGATGGCATCCAGCAAATCCTGTTCGCGGAAGGGCTTGGTGAGGAACTCCACCGCCCCCGCCTTCATCGCCTGCACCGACATCGGGATATCACCATGGCCGGTGATGAAGATGATGGGCAGGCGGAGGCCGCGCCGGGCCATTTCCGCCTGCAATTCCAGCCCGCTCATCCCCGGCATCCGTACATCCAGCACCAGACATCCCGGTGCCTCCACCGGTTCAGCCCGCAGAAATTCCGCCGCCGAGGCGAACAGCCGGGCCGGCAACCCGACAGAGGCCAGCAGATCTTCCAGGGAATCCCGTACCGAACGGTCATCCTCCACAACATGGATCAGGGGCTGGTCGGCGGGGCTGGTGGCGGTCATGGAATGTCGGTCCGGCTGGTCGGCAGCGTGAAATGGAAGCTGGCCCCGCCCTCTTCATTGGCTGTCGCCCAGACTTTGCCGCCATGGGTCTCGACAATGGAGCGGGTGACGGCCAGCCCGATCCCCATACCATCGGGCTTGGTGGTGTGGAAGGCGTCGAACAGTTTTTCCACATTGTCGGTCGCCAGACCCACACCATTATCCTCTACGCTGAACAGCGCCCGCCCCCCCTCTGCCACCCCGATGGTGATGCGCAGGGTGCGCTCGGCCGGCGGGGTGGTGCCCATGGCCTCCACCGCGTTCAGGATCAGGTTCAGCAAGACCTGCTGAACCTGCACCTTGTCGGCCAGGACCGGCGGCATCCCTTCCATATTGTCGATGGACAGGCTGACCTGATTGCGGGCCAGTTCATCGCGGATCAGGGCGATGATCTCCTCTACCGTATCCAGCGCGTTCAGCCATTCCCGATGCGGCGGCACCGGGCGGGCCAGGCTGCGCACCCGCGCGATGACGGATGCCGCCCGTTCGGCATCGCTGACGACGCGGGCCAGGGCCTGACGGGCCTTGTCCAGATTGGGCGGCTGCGCGTCCAGCCAGCGCAGGCCGGCATTGCCACTATTGGCAATGGCGCTCAATGGCTGGTTGACCTCATGCGCGATGGAGGCGGTCAGCTCGCCCAGCATGTTGATGCGGGCCACCCGCGCCAACTGCTCCCGCGCGGCGATCCCGGCCAGGATGGCCGGTCGGATGCGCAGCACCAGCACGGTGGCGGCAATAACGGCGATGACGCTGATGGCACGGTTGATGGGCCCGGCGGCCGGGTCGCCGCCGGTGGTCAGCTCATAACTGGTCAGCAGCAGCCCCAGGCAGAGGCTGGAAAGCAGCAGGATGGCGCGGGCCGGCAGAAAGCTGGCCGCCACCAGGGGCACCGCGACATAGAGCACGCCGATGGCAATTTCCAGATCGGTCAGCGTGTCGGCAATGAACAGGCCGGCCATAAAGGCAAACAAGCCCGCCAGCCGCAGCGCCCTGCCGGTGGGGCTGACCGGTCTCGGATCATGCGTGGCTATCTCCATGCCGGTTCTCCCCACTGCCCTGCCTCTCCCTTTACCCCAAACCCCGGCACCGCCGCCACCGCTGTTCAAATACGCCATGTCAGGCCGATGGTGTGGGTGCGGGCGGTGGTGCCGTCGGTGCGCCAGCCGGTCAGCAGGTCGATATCGATGACGCCGCCGCCCGGCGTCCAGCGCAGGCCCATCTGTGCCCCCGGCCGGCCACCGCCACGGGCAAAGCCTTCCAGCATCAGCGCGAGATCATGGCCCAGATCCTGGTCGAGCTGGGCGCCGATGAAGCCGGCCGTTTCCTGCTTGCCGGCCCGGTTGTAAAGCCAGCCGGCATTGACATTGATCTGCAAGCCGTCGGCCGGTTGCAGCGACAGCGGCAGCAGCACGGAAGCCGTCTCCAGCCGATCATTCCGGTCACTCCACACGGCATTGCCGGACAGCGCAATGCCCAGCCCCGTTTCCACCGGACGCAGGGTCAGTTTCAGGGCGGGCCCGAAACTGGTGTCGGGGGCGGCCCCGCCCTGATGCTGGAAGGTCGCCCCCAGTTCCAGCCGGGGCAGAGCGGTGAAGGTGCAGCCGGGATTGAGGTTGAGCGCATCCGGCCCCTTCGGATTGCTGGCCAGCCAGCTTTCAAGATGGCAATGGCCGGGTGTCTCCACCGACGCATCATCGATGACATGGGCCCCCCCGGCCGCCTGGGCGGCGGGGGTGGAAAAAGGCAGCAGCAGCAAGGCCGCCAGGATGGGTTTGATCCGACGGGTCATGGCCAGGCACTCCGGACAGCAGGCAGCAACGCTGCCCCTTGGCAGGGGCAGCGTTGCTGTCGTGTCGATGGGAAGGGAAAGGCAGGAGGCGGATAAATCTCCAGGGGCATGTTCCATGCCCCTGGAGATCACACCGGATTATCCAGGCTGAACAGGTCCGCCCCTTCATCATAGGCGTAGAGTTCGGCGTAGCGGCCCCATTGAGTGACCGTGCGCAATGTGTCCTCCGCCCGATCTTCCGACATGTAATCCTCCAGCTCGTCGCGGAAGCGGCGGCCGGGGGCATGGTGGGAAGGGCGGTCATCCAGCACGCGCCGGATATGGGCCGCCAGCGGCACATAATTCAGCAGATGCTGGCCGAAAAGCTGCTTGCGCGTATCGACATCGGATGTGGCATAGCGCCGGGCTGCCGGCAGCAGCCGCAGGTCACGCCCTTCCAGTTCGGCAAAGCGCAGCAATTGCAGCAGCTCGGCAATCTCGAAAATCTCGTCATTCTTGAAATGCAGGCTGTTGGCCAGCCCCGGCAGATCGGCCTTGCCATCATAGGGGGCTTCATGCACCGCCTCGATCAGGCCGGCCAGCGTGTTGGTGGACATGCGCGGCAGGGCCATGCCGATGCCGGTGCCGGGGAACAGCCCCTCGCGCGGCTGTACCGGGTTGGTCCGGCTGGTCATGCGGGCATAGATATCTTCCACCAGCGCCCGGAAGGCGGGATCCTGGCGGCTGCGCGGCTGGGGCAGGCTGACCTTGATCTCCCCCAGCACCCGGCCGGGGTTGGAGGAGAAGATCAGGATGCGGTCGCACATCAACACCGCTTCCTCGATATTATGGGTGACCATCAGGATGGATTTGATCGGCATCCGGCCTTCCGACCACAGGTCCAGCAGGTCGGTGCGCAGCGTTTCCGCCGTCAGCACATCCAGGGCGGAAAAGGGTTCATCCATCAGCAGCAGGTCGGGATTGACCACCAGCGCGCGGGCCAGCCCGACGCGCTGGCGCATCCCGCCCGATAATTCCTTGGGATAGGCGCTTTCAAACCCGTCCAGCCCGATCAGGTCGATGGCGGCCAGCGCCCGCTTGCGCCGTTCGGCCACGGGCACCTGCCGGGCCTCCAGCCCGACCTCGACATTTTCCAGCACGGTCAGCCAGGGGAACAGGGCAAAGCTCTGGAACACCATGCTGACGACGGTATCCGCCCCATCGGCACCGGGGGGGAAGCTGACGCTGCCGGCGGTCGGCCGGATCAGCCCGGCGATGGAGCGCAGCAGGGTGGATTTGCCGGAACCCGACCGGCCCAGCAGCCCGACCACCTCGCCCTCGTACAGGGTGAGGTCGACATGATCCAGCACGGTCAGGCCGCTGCCGCCCTTGCCATAGACATGCCGGACGTCACGCACCTCGACAAGGGGGGCCGCCTGGCGGACGATTTCCTGAATGTAGGCCATGTTCTTGCCTCCTCAATCAAGGCGCAGACGACGTTCGGCGAACCCATAGAGCGGCCGCCAGAGGATGCGGTTGAAGGCGATGACGAACAGCGACATCACGGCGATGCCCAACGCCACGCGCGGATAATCCCCGGCCTGAGTGGCATTGGCGATATAGGCGCCAAGCCCGGTGGCCTGCAGATGCCGGTCGCCCCAGGAGACGACTTCCGTGACGATGCTGGCGTTCCACGACCCGCCGGAGGCCGTCAGGGCGCCGGTGACGTAATAGGGGAAGACACCGGGCAGGGCGACCTGTCGCCACCATTGCCAGCGGCGGATGCCGAAAATATGCGACGCCTCCCGCAGGTCGGTCGGCAGGGCGCTGGCCCCGGCGATGACATTGAACAGGATGTACCATTGCGTGCCCAGCACCATCAGCGGTGACAGCCAGATATCCGGGTTCAGGTGCAGCCCGGCGATGATCACCACCGCGAAGGGGAACAGCACATTGGCCGGAAAGGCCGCCAGGAACTGGGCCAGCGGCTGCAACCGTTCCGCCCAGGCCGGGCGCAGGCCGATCCAGACGCCGATCGGCACCCAGATCAGGCTGGCCAGGGCGATCAGCACCACCACCCGCAGCATGGTGGCCATCCCCAGCCCGAAGGTGGCCAGAACGTCCGCCAGGCTGAGTTCGGTCATGATGAAACGGGCAATCTGGATGCTGGCGGCCAGACAGCCCAGCAGCACCAGCCCGCCCCACAGCCGGTTCAGCAGGGCTGAAGGTTCGCGCGCGGCCACGGCGCGGCGCGGCCCCCTGGCCGGCCGGCGTTCCAGCAGGGCCATGGCCCCATCCAGCCAGCCCAGCGGGGCCAGCAGCAACCGCATGATCCGGGTGCGCCGCACCAGATCATACAGCCAGGAGCTTGGCCGCTGCTGCGAGGCGGTCTGTTCGAAGCGGAACTTGTCCGCCCAGGCGACGATCGGCCGGAAGAACAACTGATCATAAAGCATGATCACCACGGCCATGCCGCCCACGGCCCAGGCGATGGCCAGCATGTTCTTGTGGGCGATGGCCAGGGCCAGCCAGGAACCGATGCCGGGCAGGGTCACCGTGGTATCGCCGACGCTGATCGCCTCCGACGCCACCACGAAGAACCAGCCGCCCGACATGGACATCATCATGTTCCAGACCAGCCCCGGCATGGCAAAGGGCAGTTCCAGCCGCAGAAAGCGCCGCCAGGGGGAGAAACCGAACTGCCACGTCACCTCTTCCAGATCATGGGGCAGGGTGCGCAGCGACTGATAGAAGCTGAAGGCCATGTTCCAGGCCTGGCTGGTGAAGATGGCGAAGATCGCCGCGCATTCCACGCCCAGCTGCCGGCCCGGAAACAACCCCATGAAGAAGGTGACGGTGAAGGTGAGAAAGCCCAGCACCGGCACCGATTGCAGGATATCCAGCGCCGGGACGATGATCAGTTCCGCCTTGCGGCTTTTGGCGGCCAGGGTGGCAATGGTGAAGGTGAAAAGCAGCGACACGGCCAGGGCCGCGAACATGCGTAGCACCGTGCGCAGGGCATAGGCCGGCAATTGCCAGGGATCGAGCACCAGCGGCACCTGATCCAGGGCCGCCAGCGGCTGCCCCATCTGCCGGACACCCTGCACGACCAGCAGCGCAATCACGGCCAGCAGCAGGAAGGCAACGATATCGGCCCAATAAGGAATGGCGCCGGGGCGGGCCACCTGCAGCACAGGCTGCGCCCGCTTCCCGTCAGGGGAAAGAAAGATCATGGTTACCTCCGGGGCGGTCCGCCGGGTGGCAACCAGGGCCGCGCTTACGCGGCCTGCCGCCATCCCTGCGAGATGCCTGTTCTGTCTCCGGGTCGACTGTCGCTGGACATGCGGGCGGTGTTCCCTTGTTCACCGGAACCGTGCATCACGGGACCGGCGCTGAGGTGATTGATACGCCCTGTGGCGGCACGGGGCGAGGCTGCACAGGGTTACTTTCAGAGGCATGGCGTATCGCCCGTCTATACCAAGGTATATCCGGTCGCCGGCACCATACGGACATGCCAAAGCCTGCGACAGGGAGCCCCGTCGCAGGCTTTAAATGCACTTGTTTTGACCCTCGAACTCAAACAACCCGATGCACCTGGATCAGCCGGTCATTCTCCCCCGGCCGGGCGGGACGAACGAACTGTTTGGGCATGTCATTGTCGGCCAGCAAGGTGGCGATGAACAGGGACTTGTTCAGCCAGTCATGCTTGCCCTCCGCCACGGTGAAGCTGGGGCTTAACCGATAGCGATATTGCTGGCCGGGGATGGGCGTATAGGCGATGCCGATATTATGGATGATGATGATGCTGCCATCATCCTCCCGCAGGCGATAGAAGGCATCCACCACCTCCACCCCATCGGGGCGGATGACGGGGAAATCGGCACCGCCCGGCACCACCCTGCCCTTCAGGCGCGGCCCTTCGAACCAGCCACCGATGATGGGCCAGAATTCCGCCCGCCCACCATCCTTGGCCTTGACCGCCGCCCCCGCCGCCGTACCCGGAACCATCGGTTCCGGGTCGGAACAGGTGACAAAGAGATTCATCACCAGTTCCGTGCGCACCGGATCATAATCCTCCAGCGGCTTTGCGGCCGACCCGCTACCTGCCGCCGCCGCATGGGCAACGGCAGGCAGCAGTCCGGAAAGGGCGAACATTCCACCGGCCCCGATCAGACCACGACGCGACAGAACCTGTGACATGCTGCGATCCCCCTATCACCACTTCTTGCTGACGCTGATGCCATAGCTGAACGGACGGCCATACACGCGGTAATAGCTGCCCAACCCATCATTATTGGCGTCTGTCAGATAGCTTTTATTGGTGAGGTTGCGGCCCCACAGTGCCGTCGTCCAACCGGCATCATTGGAAGACAGGCTGATCCGGCCATTCAGCAGCCCATAACCGTCCAGGTTGCGCAGGGCGGCATCCACCGGATTCTGCATCACGATGCGGTTGCTGCGGAAATTATAGTCCAGCGAGATGCCCGCCATCAGGTCGCTGGTCAGCTCCCAATCATAGGAGGCAGCGATATTGCCGCTCCAGCGCGGGGAGAAGTCAATCCGGCGATCCTTCCAGTTCAGCGGCTGGCTGTTGAAGGAGAAAATCTGCTTGTCGCTGTCGGTCACCTTGGCTTCCATATAACCAATGGAGCCTTGCAGCGTCAGGCCGGGGAACGGCTTCAACACGGTTTCAAGCTCGACGCCATCATGGCGGGCCTTGCCCACATTGGTCAGGCGGAAGATGAACTGGCCGGGCGTCAACACGCTGGGCAGCGTGGTCAGAGCCTGCAAATCCTTATGGTCATAATGGAAGGCGGTTAGGTTCAGCATCAGCCGGTTTTCCAGCCAGGTGCTCTTCAAACCCGCCTCATATGACCAGACGATTTCTTCCTTATAGGGGCTGACATCGGCTGGTTCCTGCGGGAAGCCGCCGAACACACCACCGGATTTATAGCCACGGGCAATGGCGGCATAGGCCATTACCGACTTGTCGAACTTGTAATCCGCCGACACCTTGCCCGACCAATGGTCCTTCAGCTTGGCGGTAGAATTCAGGTTGCGCAGCAGGAAGACATTATCCTGCGGGAAATAGAAGCTGCCGTCGCGATAGCGCGTCTCTTCATCAGAATAGCGCAAGGAAGCGGACAGGTTCAGCTGATCATTGACCGCGTAATCCACCTGCCCATACAGGGCAGCATAGTCCGTTTCCTGCCGGTAGCGCACATTGACGAACGCATTTTCCTGGCGCACGCCCAGCGGTGCGAAGGAAAGGCCGACAATGGCGACATTGTCGCGCAGGTCGGCAACGCGGTGGCCCTTGTAGCTGTTAAAGGAATAGATCGCACCCGCCAGCCACTTCAACGGCCCGTCATCGGTGGAGGTAAGGCGGAGTTCCTGCGACACCTGCCGGATGGTGGCGGTGTCATTCTGGTCAACCAACCGCAGGTTGGTGGCATCATAATCGAAAAGCTGCTGGAAACCGAAACGGCTGACCCCGGTGATGGAGCTGAGCTTCACACTATCGAAATCATAATCCAGCGACAGGGTGCCGCCCCATTCGTGATTATCCAGCTTGTTTCCGGGAGAGGAGATGACACGCTTGCCATCCTCCGACACCAGGCTGGTCGACAGGGCGCCCTTGCCGCCGGTGATGATATTGTTGAACTGGGCAAAGTTCAGGCAGTTTTTATTATCCACACGGCCAGCCAGCACGGGCGCGCAGAAATTCCCGTTGGCATCATAGGCGGCGGTCGCCGACGCCAGGGTGGTTTCCGACTGGTCGCGGTTGGCGAACAGTTTCAACACACCGGTCAAACGCTCATTGGGCTGGAACAGGGCCTGGATACGGCCGGACGTGCGGTCGGGCGCGCCATATTTGCCGCTGGCCGCCGGTGTGCGCTGCCAGCCGCTGCCACCTTCCTGGGTGGCGGCCACGCGCAGGGCAAAATTATCCGACACCGGCACCGATTGCGCCGCTTCCAGCCGATATTCATTCCAGCGGCCATAATCAGCGCTGAAATAGCCATCGCTGGCCCCCAGCACCGGCCGGCGCGACAAGATTTTCACCGCACCACCGGTGGTGTTGCGCCCATAAAGACCGCCTTGCGGCCCCTTCAATACTTCCACCCGCTCCAAGTCATACATGGTGCCGCCGCCCATGACAGACGAGCTTTGGTAAATATCATCGATATAAATGGCGGTCGCCGGGTTGTTATTGGCATTGTAATCAAACAAGGCCACACCGCGGATCACCCAGGTGGGGGCGCCGCCGCCCTTGTCAGCCTGGATCTGCACGTTGGGGATCAGCGCCCCCACCTGATCCACCGTGACGGCGCCGGCATCCTTCAGCGTGTCGCCCCGGAAGGCGCTGATCGCCACCGGCACATCCTGCAGGTTCTGGGCGCGGCGCTGCGCCGTCACCACGATTTCATCAATGCCCGCCTCGTCGGCCAGGGCGGTGCCCGCCGGCAAGGCCAGCGCCACCAGTGAACAGCAAAGCCCGAGACCGGCCGTGAAAGGGTGCTTCAGTGTCATCATGTTCTCCCTTGACCCTGTCATGGGTCGGGCATGGGACGGCCAGCGGCGTCACCGGCAAGGCGGCAGCAACCGGCATCGCCCAGCGCCGCAAAGGCGGGGCAATAGGCGCCGTCATGCGACAAAGGCAGCATCCGCCCCTGTCGTCCATCCATGTTACCGAACCCGTTGTGAAACGGACCCCCCGCCTGTCACCAGGCACCAAACCGGGAGGTCAAACCCTGTCCAAAATTTTTTGGTCGATTGACCATTTTTCGTCCCTTAGAGCGACTGATTTCCCTGTCGATGTCAAGCAGGTTTTTTAAAATTTTTGATATTCGATATAACGTTCCGTCTCGCGAAACATAATATTGTTTATTATCAGTTACTTAAATTCCTACTTTGTTTGTGGTTTATCCTGAGAACAGGCACAAATGTGCACTGTAAACGCTCCAACCTTCCCACCGAAGCCTACCCGGCAGCCTGATCGGCGTCGGGTTTAGTCAGATGATCAAAACTGATTGACGCTATCTTGACCACGGCCTACGATCATGGTGGCGGGGTGTCACCATGCGCGAACCTTGGCCTTTCCATGGGTATGGTACCGTGCTGGCCCCGGTCAACACACGGACAATCCAGATTTTTCAGTCGGTTGCGGGAATTGTCGTGGCAGCGAAAACAAAAAGCGAAGTAACCAAGGACAGCATCATGGCCGCCGCCATCGCGGTGATCGCCAAGGAAGGGGTGCAGGGCGCCACCACGCGCAAGATCGCGGCCCAGGCGGGTATCAATCTGGGCTCGCTGCATTACCATTTCGAGGGTAAGGACGCGATGCTGCTCAGTGTGCTGAGCTATCTGATCGAAAGCTCCCGCACCGCCTTGACCAATTACTTCACCGAGACGGAGCCGCTGGCCGACCGGATCGAACATCTGATGGTGTTCATCCGGGGTGCGGTGGAACGCCATCCCGAACAGCAGATCGCGCTGTTCAACCTCACCCTCTATGCGCTCAGCACCTCGGGTTCCGAATGGCTGGCCAAGAAGAAATATGAGGAATATCTGGGGCTTTACCGCGATGCGCTGAATGATGCCAGCGATGTGCGCGACGGAACGCTGAAGCCCGATATCGAGGCGCTGGCAAATTTCATCTTCACCGGATTCGTCGGCATCCTGATGCAATGGCTGGCCACAGCCAATGGTTTTCGCGCCCGCCAGGCCGTGCAGACGCTGGTGATGGCCGCCCGCAAAACCTTCCTGTAAAGGCCCGGCCGGGCCTGCGCCCATCAAGCCATTGCGTAAATTTGGTCAAATGATCAAAAATTTTCGCCACCCCGAAAGGCGATGCCAACCATTGGCATCGCCTTGTTTTTTTGGGGAAATTTCCCCACGACTGTTGCGTCTCCCGCCAGAGATCGCCGCGATTTGGTCGACACAAGGCCGGTTTCCCCGCATAATTCCGCTTGACAGCGGCGCGGTTATCTGGCGGCCTTAGGGCATAATTTAGTCATCCGATCAAATACGGATGCGCGTACAGGGAAGGCTTGGGAATAAGGCCGTCAAGGCCGACCAGCCGGATATTTGGTTGAAACCGCGCGGGTGCCCTGCACCCGCCACCGTTTGCTGTTTTCCGCGCGAATGCCGCAAGGCATCGCCGAGGAACCCTTGGTTTGCGCCTTCACGGGCAGCAACGAGGGTATTCCCAGCGGGCCGGCGGCGGATACCGTCTGGGAGATGTTTCATGGAACCGCACTGCACCCCCCATTTTCCCCTCCATCACGACCGATGGCGGCCGCTTGGTCTTTAAAAACCAGCCCCAAGCCCGCCCTGCCCTGCCTGCCTGAAAGGCTGCCCCCCGTGATGGTTTCCGCCTCTCTCCCCTCCTCCAACGCTACGGCCCGGCCCTTGCTGGCGGTCACAGCGTTCGGCTTTATCGGCCCGTTCATTTTCCTGGTTTCCCCTGTCATCGCCGGCCAGTTGGCGCTGCAATGGCAATGGCCGGCGGGTGATATCGGCCTGTTGATGGCGGCCGAGCTGGCCGGTGCCTCGCTGGTCACCTTCCCCGCCATCCTGCTGCTGCGCCGGCTGCCCTGGCGCCCGCTGACGCTGGCGGCCGGCCTGGTCTTCGCCCTGCTCTCGCTGGCATCGGCCTTTGTGGCGTTGGGCAGCGGGGCGCTGGGCTGGATGCTGGGGCTGCGTTTCCTGGGCGGGGCGAGCGGCGGTGTGCTGTCGGTGGTCAGCGTCATGGCAGCCGGTGCTTATGTCGCCCCGCACCGCGCCTTTGCCTGCTGGGCCGCCGGTCAGACGGTGAGCGCGGCCCTGGGGCTGCTGCTGCTGCCGCTGCTGTTCAACATTACCGGGCTGGCCGGGCTATACGGGGTGCTGGCCCTGGTCACCCTGTTGGCCATGGCCACCCTGGGCGGGTTGCCCGACCATTGGCAGACGCCGCCGGCCGCACTGTCCAGCGGCCGCAGCGGTGCCGCCGGGTTGAGCCTGCTGGCCATCTTCGGTTATTTCACCGCCGTCAGCGGCGCCTGGGCCTTTGTCGGGGTGCCGGGGGCGGAGCTGGGATTGTCGGAACCGCAGATCGGCACGCTGACGGCGGTAGCCATGTTTACCGCCGTGGTCGGCTCGGCCGCCGCCTCCATGGTGGAAAATGGCCCGCTGCGCACCCCCTCTACCCTGTCGGTTTTTGTGCTGCTGCTGCTCTGCCTGGGGCTGATCGCCCAAACTGGCAGCCTGCCGCTCTATATTGTCGCCGTCATCGCCTTTCAGCTCTGCTGGTCCTTTCTGGTGCCGATGCTGCTGGCCACGCTGGCCGATAATGACAGCAAGGGCAATCTGATGATCTTTTCCAACATGATCATCGGCGGCGGTGCCGCCCTGGGGCCACTGGTCAGCGGCTATGCCCTGGAACATAGCGGCCATTATGCCGATGTCGCCTTGCTGGGCGGGCTGCTGCTGCTGCTGACGGCGGCCAGCTTCCTGATCGCCCGCATCCGGGGCCGCCGCTGAGCCCCCGCCCCACCCATTGAATCTGCCACCCCATCGCCGGGAAACCAACCATGTCCTCGCCCCTTCACAGCTATATCGACGGACGCTGGCTGCTGCCGACGAACCCGACCATCATCGATGTGATCAATCCCGCCACCGCCCAGCCCTGCGCCAAGGTGGCACTGGCCGGCCCGGCAGAGGTGGATCAGGCGGTTTCCGCCGCCAGGCGGGCTTTCCAGGGTTTCGCCAGCAGCACGCGGCAGGAACGCCTTGACCTGCTGTCCGCCATCCTGGCCGCCTACGGGGCGCGGATGGCAGATATCGGCGATGCCATCCGCCAGGAAATGGGGGCGCCGCAGGGTTTCGCCCAGCAGGCGCAGGCCGGCATCGGGGCCGCCCATCTGGCCCAGACCATCGAGACGCTGCGCCATTTCAGTTTTGAGGAAGAGCGTCCCCATCTGCGCATCGTGCGGGAACCGATCGGCGTTGCCGGGTTGATCACGCCCTGGAACTGGCCGATGAACCAGATCATCTGCAAGGTGGCCCCTGCCCTGGCCACCGGCTGCGCCGTGGTGCTGAAGCCCAGCGAACTGGCACCGTTGAGCGCCACCTTGTTTGCCGAGATCATGCATCAGGCGGGCGTGCCGGCCGGCCTGTTCAATCTGGTGCATGGCGATGGGCTGGGGGTTGGCCAGGCCATCGCCCGCCATCCCGGCATTGATATGGTCTCCTTCACCGGTTCCACCCGCGCCGGCATCGATGTGGCCCGGCTGGCGGCCGATACGGTGAAGCGCGTCTCCCAGGAACTGGGCGGTAAATCCGCCAATATCCTGCTGCCGGATGCTGATTTCCCGGCCGCCGTCGCCGCCGGCGTGCGCCATTGCTTCTCCAACAGCGGCCAATCCTGCAACGCCCCCACCCGGATGCTGGTGCCGGAAGACCGTTATGCCGAGGTGGCAGAAATCGCCGCCGCCACGGCCAACGCCGTCAAGGTGGGTGACCCGCTGGACCCGACGACAGAGGTTGGCCCCGTCTCCAACGCCAACCAGTTCGCCAAGATCCGCCGGCTGATCCAGACCGGCGTCGCCGAGGGGGCGGAACTGCTGGCTGGTGGGCCGGAAATGCCGGCTGGCCTGTCGCAGGGCTTCTATATCCGCCCCACCGTGTTCGGCCGGGTAACCCCCGCCATGACGGTCAGCCGGGAGGAGATATTCGGCCCCGTCCTGTCCATCCTGACCTATCGGGATGAGGAAGAGGCCATCGCCATGGCCAATGACACGGTCTATGGGCTGGCCGCCTATGTGCAATCGGGTGATCCGGCGCACGCGCTGGCTGTCGGCCGTCGCCTGCAGGCTGGCACCGTTTATCTCAACAACCCGGAATGGAGCCCGGCGGTCCCGTTCGGTGGCTACAAGCAATCGGGCAATGGCCGCGAATATGCGGAATTCGGTCTGGCCGAATTCCTGGAGATCAAGGGCATCGCCAGCCGCTGATCCTGAAGACCAGAACGCAGGACCAACCGGCACAAGAAATAGGAAAAGACCATGCAAGGCGAGCATTTATGGCAATGGGGGGCCGGCGCGCTGGCCGAGGCCATCCGGCAGCGGCGCGTCAGCGCGCGGGAGGCGGTGGAAAGCTGTCTGGCGCGGATTGCGCAGGTGAACCCTGTCATCAACGCCCTGACGGAAATCCAGGAACAGGCGGCGCTGGCCGCCGCTGACAAGGCTGATCAGGCAGTGGCGGCCGGGGGTGACCTGCCGCCGCTGCATGGCGTGCCCGCCACCGTGAAGATCAATGTCGATCAGGCCGGCAGCGCCACCACCAACGGGGTCGCCCCGCTGGTGGGGTTGATCGCCTCGGTTGACAGCCCGCCGGTGGCGAACTGGCGCGATGCCGGCACCATCTTCCTGGGTCGCAGCAACGCACCGGCCTTTTCCTGCCGCTGGTTCACCGACAATGCGCCGCACGGGCGGACGCTGAACCCGTGGAATCCGGGGCTGAATGTCGGCGGGTCCAGCGGCGGGGCCGCCGCCGCCACGGCCACCGGCATGTCACCGCTGGCCCATTGCAATGATCTGGCCGGCTCGGCCCGCCTGCCGGCTGCCGCCTGCGGCGTCTATGGCCTGCGCCCCACGGTGGGTCGGGTGCCCGCCTTCAACGCCACGGCGAAGGCCGAACGGTCGCTGTGCCTGCAGTTCGGCTCGGCCCAAGGGGTCATTGCCCGCTCGGTCGCTGACATTCGGCTGGGCCTGCACAGCATGGCCCGGCGCGATCCGCGTGACCCGGCCTGGGTGCCGGCCCCGCTGGAACAGCCCGATGACGCGGCCCCGGTACGCGTTGCCCTGTTCACCGGTGAGGGGGAGCACCGGCCCGACAGTCACACCGCCGCCGCCCTGCGTCAGGCCGCTGACACGCTGGCCGATGCTGGCTATGAGGTGGTGGAGGCGGCCCCGCCGCGCTTCATCGAAACCGCCGAACTCTGGATGGCGCTGCTCTCCAATGATTGCCGCACCCCGGCGGCCCGTGCCGCCTTTAGCATGGGCGATGCGGATTTCCTGCATTCGCTGGAATTGACGGCCGCCTGCGTGCCGGAGATGAGCCCGGCCGACATGCTGGCCGCCCTGTCGGCCCGCACCGGCCTGCTGCGGGAATGGCAGTTGTTCCTGGAGGCCTATCCGCTGCTGCTGATGCCCACCGCCTGGACCGCCGCCTTCCCGGTGGGCCATGATATTGCCGGGGAACGGGAAGCACGGGAATTGCTGGTCGCCCACAGCCCCTGCACCAGCACGGCCTGTGTCAGCGTGCCGGCCCTGTCCATACCGTTCCGCCCGACTGGTTCCCCCCTGCCCGTCGGCATCCAGCTTGTGGCCGGCCGCTTCCGCGAAGGCCGCATCCTGGCGGCGGCCGAGGCGATGGCCAGCCGGCTGCCGCCCGTCAGCCCCATCGATCCGGTTACGGCATGAGCCTGGCATCGACAGCAGCCGCAGCCGGTGAGGGAAGCCGCCCGGCACGCGCGACCGCCACGCGGGAAGCCATCATGGCCGCCGCCATCCGGGTGCTGGCGCGTGACGGGGTGCAGGGCACCACCACGCGCCGCATCGCGCAGGAGGCGGGGATCAATCTGGGCACCCTGCATTATCATTTCGATGGCAAGGAAGCGGTGCTGCTGTCGGTGCTGTCGCACCTTCTGGCGCGGGTGCAACAGGAGTTGGCCACCCGGTTCACCCAGCCGGAACCGTTACGGGATCGTATTGATAGCCTGATCATGTTCATCCGTTCGCAGGTGGAACAACAGCCGGATGAACAGGTGGCGCTTTTCAACCTCACCCTCTACGCCCTGGCCACCGACGGTTCGCAATGGCTGGCGAAGAAGAAATACGAAGAGTTCCTGGCGCTTTACCGGCAGACGCTGGCAGAGGCGTCCGATGTGCGTGATGGCAGCCTGAAACCCGATCTGGACGGGCTGGCCAATTTCATCCTGACCGGCCTTGTCGGCATTCTGCTGCAATGGCTGGCCACGGCCAATGGGCTGCGATCGCACCAGGCGGTGCGGATGCTGGTCCAGGCCGCCCAACAATTATATCTGCCCAGCCATGGAGACAGAGCATGAGCCTGCCTGATCAGTTCCAGGTCGCCATTATTGGCGCCGGTTTCGCCGGCCTGACCGCCGCCCGCGCCCTGCAGGCCGCCGGGCTTTCCGTGATCGTGCTGGAAGCGCGTGACCGGGTGGGCGGCCGCATCCACACCCGCCACGCGCCCGACGGCACCCCCATCGATGTCGGCGGCCAATGGGTCGGCCCGACGCAGGACAAGGTATTGGCCCTGGCCGATGAATTGGGGGTGGAAACCTTCCCGGCCTATGAGCAGGGGGAGACGCTGTACTGGCTGGAAGGCCGGAAAAGCCGCTGTGAAGGGATGCTGCCGCCCTATGATGAAGAAACCAGGGTGGCGGTGGACGGCATCTTCGCCAAGCTGGACGGTCTGGCCGCAACGGTGAACCCGGAATTCCCCTGGCTGTCGCCCGATGCCCAGGCGCTGGACAGTCTCAGCTTCGAAGCCTGGATCGAACAGGCAAGCGACGTGCCCGCCGCGCGGTTCTGGATGCGCTTCCTGGCCCGCTCGGTGCTGGCCTCCGACGCGCGCGAACTCTCTTTCCTGCATGTGCTGTGCTATATCCGCGCCGGTGGCGACCTGCGCACGGTGATCAGCATGGGCGGCGGCGCGCAGGAGCGGCGCTTTGTCAAAGGCGCGCAGCACCTGGCGGAAAAGCTGGCCGATCAGGTCCGCCTGCTGATCCGCTTCAACAGCCCCGTCCAGGCCATTGCCCAGGATGAAAAGGGCGTGACCATCCAGTATGCGGGCGGCAGCGTCAAGGCAGACCGGGTGATCGTCACCCTGCCGCCGGCACTGGCGGGCCGGCTCAATTACAGCCCGGCCCTGCCCGGCCCGCGCGATTACCTGACCCAGCGGATGCCGATGGGCGCCTGCATCAAGATCCAGTTCTTCTATGATGCGCCCTTCTGGCGGGCCGAGGGCCTGTCGGGCATGGCCGTCAGCGACGAAGGCCCGATGAGCCTGACCTATGATAATTCCCCCGCCGCCGGCACGCCGGGCGTAATCGTCGGCTTCATCGAAGGGGACGAGGCCAAACATTGGACGGCCAGCAGCCCGGCCGAGCGCCGCGCGGCGGCAATCGCTGAACTGGTGCATCTGTTCGGCCCCCAGGCCGCCAATGTACGGCATTATGAGGAACTGTCCTGGCTGGAGGAGGAATTCTCCCGCGGCGGCTATGGCGGCTTCCTGGTACCGGGTGCCTGGACCAGCGTGGGCCACACCATCCGCCAGCCGGTGGGCCGCATCCATTGGGCCGGCACGGAAACCGCCTGGATCTGGACCGGCTATATGGATGGGGCCATCCGGTCGGGGGAGCGGGTGGCAGCGGAAATCCTGGCTTTGCAACAGGGGTAACGCATGGACAAGGACAAGCTGGCAGGCCTGCGGGCCCGCTATGGTGCGGCATCACCGGCGGATTTCTTCGATCCGCATTTCCGCGAGGTGGCGCAAGCCGTGTTCCGGGGGGCCGAAGCCCCCCGCCAGCCCTTTGCCGATGCCGGCACCCTGCTGGATGCACCCCTGCGCCCCGATCTGGCCGCCCTGCCGGATTTCGGCGGGCTGGAGATTGCCCTGGTCGGCGTGCCGATGGATTTGGGCGTGACCAACCGCGCCGGGTCGCGCTTTGGCCCGCGTGCCGTGCGCAATACCGACCGGATCGGCCCCTATGAGCATGTGTTGCGCATGGTGCCAGCGGCCGAGCTGGCCCTGGCCGATATTGGCGATGTGCCTTTCAGCAATTACCTGCATCTGGATACCTGCCACGCCGATATCCAGGCCTTCTATCATCGGCTGATGGATGCCGGCGTGGTGCCGCTGAGTGTGGGTGGCGACCATTCCATCAGCTATTCCATCCTGAAGGCCCTGGGCCGTGACCGGCCGGTGGGCATGGTGCATTTCGATGCCCATTGCGATACCAGCGGCAGCGGCGAAGGCGCCCGCTTCCACCATTCCGGTCCCTTCCGTTCCGCCGTTCTGGACGGGGTGCTGGACCCGGCCCGCACCATCCAGATCGGCATCCGGGGCAGTGCCGAATTCTTCTGGGAATTTTCTTACGATTCCGGAATGACCGTTCTTCATGCCGAAGATGTGCAGGAAATGGGCCTGAAGGCGGTGATCGCCAAGGCCCGCGCGGTGGTGGGGGACGGCCCCGTCTATATTTCCTTCGATGTGGATTGCCTGGACCCGGCCTTTGCCCCCGGCACCGGCACACCGGAGGTGGGCGGCCTCACCTCCCGCGAGGCATTGACCATCATGCGCGGGCTGGCCGGGCTGGATGTGGTCGGCGCGGATGTGGTGGAAATCGCCCCCCACTATGACCCGACCAGCAACACCGCCCAGATCGGATCACAGATCCTGTTTGAGGAACTGTGCCTGGCCAGCATGGCGCTGAAACAACGGCGGGGTAAGGCCGAGGGATAAAGCGCAACGAAAAGCCCCCGATGGCGGACCATCGGGGGCTTTCAAACATCGCGGCAAACGCTAGCGGTTTTCCCGCTTCGCCGGTCAGGCAACGCCCAGCTTGCGCTCATCTTCCCGCTTGCGGGCGGGCTGATAGGCAATGGCGGCATGTTCCGCACAATAGGGCAGACCATTGACGGACGGCTTGCCACAGAAATGGAAATCCGGGGATTTCGGGTCACCCACCGGCCACTTGCACATGCGCTCGGTCAGCGACAGGATGGTGGCACCCTTGGTCGGCTTCTTCTTGATCGGCGACGGACGGCCAGACAGCCCCAGGCGGTGGGCCTTGCCGATGACGGCATTACGCGTCACATTGCCCAGCAGATCGGCAATTTCGCTGGCACTCATGCCCTGACCCCAGAGCTGGCGGAGCTTTTCCACGCGCTCTTCGCTCCAGGTGCTTTCGGTCGCTTCCACGCTTCAAACCCTTTCGATAAGGCCGACAATGGCACGGGTTCGACAAGGCATCCCCACCGCCAGAAAACCCGGCATGGGCGGGAATGGGGGGTTATCGAGCAGCCGCCCACAAAATATTGTATGCGGCTGATTCCCAAACTACCAAATTTGACTCGCTTTGGGTAGGGGGGCGTCTGCTGAATCTTGTGGGTAACTGCATTAACACCACCAGATGCAGCGCCCCCCTACCAAAGCCACATGGTCATCCCGGCACAAAAGAGTACCGGAATGACCATTTTTACCGCTTTACTGACCGGCCGCGACGGAGAAGCCGTTGGCCCCGTCGAAGCTGTAGAGGCTGGCGGTCTGCACCACATCCAGGCCGGCCTGATCCAGCCGGCCCAGCAGGGCGATGATATCGCCATGGGTGACGGTCTTGCCGTCGGCCCCCTGCAGGCGCAGGCGCCAATGGTCGGTGCAGAAGGTCTCCGGCGCGCCTTCCGGCCACACTTTCTGACCGCGGTTGGAGATCATGGTCAGCTTCAGCACATCGCCGGCCAGCGGGGCCACGCGGGCGGCCATGTCGTCGCCATTACCACCCTTGTGATCGACGAACACATCGACACCCAGCAGCTTCTTTTCCTGACGCGGCACGTCCTTCAGGGCGATACCGCCGAAGCTGGCCTTCTCATCCACCTGATAGGAGGCCGGGGTCAGGTGGGTCGGACGCTCACCCAGACGGTCGATCAGGTTGAGCGCGAAATCGCGGGTGCCGACGCGGGCCTTGGAGACGCCGCGCTTGAAGATATCGACGGTGTGGATGCCGTCTTCGATCATCTTCAGCCAGGCATTATGGATCTTCTCGGCGGCTTCCGCCTGCCCGATATGAACCAGCATCATGACCGAAGCCAGGATCAGACCCGACGGGTTGGCAATGCCCTTGCCGGCGATGGTGGGGGCGGAACCGTGGATCGCCTCGAACATGGCGCACTGGTCGCCAATGTTGGACGAACCGGCCAGCCCGACCGAGCCGGTGATCTGGGCGGCGATGTCGGAAATGATATCGCCATAGAGGTTCAGTGTGACGATAACGTCGAAATGTTCCGGCGTATCGGCCAGACGGGCCGCACCGATATCAACGATCATCGTCTCATGTTCGATCTCGGGATATTCGGCGGCGATTTCATCAAAGACGCGATGGAACAGGCCATCGCTGATCTTCATGATATTGTCCTTCACGAAGGCCGTCACCTTGCGGCGATGGTTCGCGCGGGCATATTCAAAGGCATAGCGGATGATCTTTTCCGAGCCGGGGCGGGTGATCAGCTTGACCGCCTGGGTCACTTCCTGGCTCTGGCGGTATTCGATACCGGCGTAGAGATCTTCTTCATTCTCGCGCACGATGACCACATCCATGGTCGGGTGCTTCGTGGCGACATAGGGATGGTAGGAGACACAGGGGCGGATATTGGCGAACAGTCCCAGCGCACCGCGGATGGTGACGTTCAGCGACTTGTACCCGCCGCCCTGCGGCGTGGTGATCGGGGCCTTCAGGAACACCTTGGTCCGGCGCAGGCTGTCCCAGGCGGACGGCTCCATGCCATTCATGATGCCGCGCTTATAGACGCTTTCACCGATCTGAATTTCTTCAAAAGCGAGATTGGCGCCAGATGCCTGCAGGATTTCCAGCGTGGCGTCCATGATCTCGGGGCCGATACCGTCGCCGCGGGCGATGGTGATCGGGGTCGGCGCGCTATTGGTCATAATGATCAATGTCCTTCTGTTCATCCGTCCCCTTCAGCGGGGTTTACCGGACGGGCGGCAAGCTAATCCGGACAGGGCCAAGGCGCAATCTATCGAAGGTAGGGGCGGCGTTGCCGGATAGGCAGCAGGTGCATCGCAGAAAGCACTTTTCTTCCACCCCGACCGCCAGCCGGATAAGGAACGGACTCCAGCCCCGGCCGGGGGCAAAAACCTATCCGCACGGACTACCCCTATCGGGATAGTCAGGCCGCTGCACAGCCGCCGGACAAGACCATCCGCAGATAAAGTCGCACGGAAGTCGGATTGCTAAATATCCAGGCCTGCACAATTATGAATTCAGCAATTGCTATTTCCAGGCAAAATCACCGCTGGAAATAATGCAGAAATCAGGTTAGCCACTGCTAATAGGAGAGGCAGGTTAAAGATGCGGGTGCACAGCGATACACAATCACGCCGCCTTTCCGTCTTCCAGATCACCGACAGTGACTTGAAAATCGTGGACGAGTTAAAGGAATTCGCGCGCAACAGGCTGCCCGGCCTGTTGCAGCAATGGCATGACCGTTTTGCCGCCTGGCCGGAAATCCAGTCCGCCCTGGCCAGGCCAGAGGTTCATCGCTGCCGCACGGAACATTGGATGCGGGCGGTTTGCGGCGATATTGGCAGCGGCTTTCAGGAATCCGCCCAGCGGCTGGCCCAGGCCTTTTATGATAACGGCGTGCCGGGCTATGCCGTCGCCATCTGCCACAGCATCGTGGTGCGGGGCGTGATTGAGGAACTGGGGCTGGAGGATCGGGCGCGCGGCCTGTCCGCCCTGCTGGGCGGTGCAGCGGCGGCACGGCGCGATGCCCTGCGCAACGCCTTGAACAAGCTGGCCTGGCTGGACCTGGAATTGCTGCTGGAAACCTATGCGGAGGCGGAGCGCACCAGCCGCACCCGTGCCCTGACCCAGATGGCCGATACGGTGGAGCGTGAAGCCGGGCAGGCCGTGCAGGAGGTGGCGGCCAAGACCGGCGGCATGGCGCGGGAAGCGCAGGAAATGGCGCAATCCGCCGCCCGTGTCGGCCAGGATGCCCGCACCGTGGCCGATGCCGCCCAGGAAGCACTGGGCAATGCCGAAACCGTGGCGGCGGCCACCGAACAGCTGGTCAGCTCCATCCAGGAAATCAACAGCCAGGTGACGCAGTCGGGCCGGCTGACCCGGCAGGCTGTGGAAAAGGGCGACCGCACGGGTGCCACCATCGACAGCCTGTCCCGCGCGGTGGAAAAGATCGGGGAGATGGCCCAGATCATCGCCAGCATCGCCGGCCAGACCAATCTGCTGGCGCTGAATGCCACGATCGAAGCCGCCCGCGCCGGGGAGGCCGGCAAGGGCTTTGCCGTGGTGGCCAGCGAAGTGAAAAATCTGGCCAACCAGACCAGCCGATCGACGGAGGAGATCAACCGCCATATTGGCGTGATCCAGTCGGTGATGACGGAAGCCGTGTTTGCCGTGACTGAAATGGCCGATACGGTGCGGGAAATTGACAGCGTGTCCAGCGCCATCGCCGCCGCCATTGAGGAACAATCCGCCGCCACGCAGGAGATCGGGCGCAATGTCGCCGCCACCTCCGGCGCAGTGCGCGCGGTGGCCGACCGGATCGCCAATGTCTCGGCCGAAGCGCTGCGGACTGGTGAACAGGCATCGCATGTGCGCAACGGTTCCAGCACCGTGGCCACGGGAATTGAGGAACTGCGCCAGGTGTTGGTGCGGGTGGTGCGGGCCAGCACCAATAATCAGGGGGCCGGCCGCACGGCCGCTTGATACCAATCTCCCTCATGCGCCGGGCGGCGGCATCCGCCGCCTTGGCTTACGGCACCACGTGGTGCCGGGCTGGCGGTCGCCAGCCTCCAATCTGCCAAGGGCCAAGCCCTCGGCAGATTGGTATGAAAACCCGCCGGGATGCGCGCGGGACTACCGCATCAATTCCCGCATCCCGGCATCCAGCCCTTCCAGGGTCAGCGGATACATCCGCCCTTCCATGATCTTCTGAATGATGGCGATGGACTGGGTATAGGTCCAATAGCGTTCCTGCATCGGGTTCAGCCAGATGGCATGGCGGTACTGGTGCAGCAGCCGCTCGAGCCAGACGGCACCCGGCTCCGCATTGAAATGTTCCACACTGCCGCCGGGCTGCACAATCTCATAGGGGCTCATCGCCGCGTCGCCAACGAAGACCAGCTTATAGTCGGCACCATAGGTATGGATCACGTCCAGGGTGGACAGGCGCTCCGCATGGCGGCGGCGATTATCCTTCCAGACACCTTCATAGACGCAATTGTGAAAGTAAAAATATTCCAGATGCTTGAATTCGCCGCGCGCGGCGCTGAACAGCTCCTCGCACAGGCGGATATGATCATCCATTGATCCGCCAATATCCAGGAACAGCAGCACCTTCACCGCATTATGCCGTTCCGGCACCAGTTTCAGGTCCAGATACCCGGCATTGCGCGCGGTTGAGCGGATGGTATCCGGCAGGTCCAGCATCTCCGCCGCCCCGGTGCGGGCGAATTTGCGCAGGCGGCGCAGCGCCACCTTGATGTTGCGGGTGCCAATTTCAACCTGATCATCCAGATTGCGGAATTCCCGCTTGTCCCAGACCTTCACGGCACGGCGGTGGCGGCTGCCTTCCTGGCCGATGCGCACGCCTTCGGGATTATAGCCATAGGCGCCAAAAGGGCTGGTGCCCGCCGTGCCGACCCATTTATTGCCGCCCTGGTGGCGGCCCTTCTGTTCGGCCAACCGCTGGGCCAAGGTCTCCATCAGCTTGTCCCAGCCGCCCAGCGCCTGGATCTGCGCCTTTTCTTCGTCGGTCAGATATTTCTCGGCCAGCTTGCGCAGCCATTCCTCCGGGATTTCGGCGGTAATCTCCTCCCCCGCCACGGCACCCGCCTCCAGCCCCTGGAACGTGGTGCCGAACACCCGGTCGAACTTGTCCAGGTTGCGCTCATCCTTCACCAGTACGGCGCGGGACAGGTAATAGAAATCATCCACCGCATAGCCGGCGATGCCGGCCTGCATCGCCTGCATCAGGGCCAGATATTCATTCAGGCTGACCGGCACGCCGGCCCGGCGCAGATCATAGAAGAAGCTGACGAACATGGTTTGGCCCCGCTGATATCGCCGTCAGCTTTTATCATCGCCTGTTTCACGCCTCCAGCCAATGCAGGCTGAACAGGGCCTTTGGGTCGGTCCAGACGGCGGCGGGGCGATAGCCGGCCCGGCGGGCCAGGGCCTGGAAGCCTTCGATACTATATTTATGGGAATCCTCGGTATGGATCGCCTCCCCCTCCAGAATGGCGAAGCGCTGCCCGGCAGCGCGGACAATCTGGTCCCGGCGGGAGACGAGATACATGGAAACACAGCTGCGTTCCGCATCCCACAGCGCCATATGGCGGAAGCTGGCGGGGGTGAAGGTGCCATCCAGTTCCCGGTTGATGCGGCCCAGCAGGTTGAGATTGAACGCCGCCGTGACCCCGGCCGCATCATCATAGGCCGCTTCCAGCAGGGCCGGGTCTTTGCGCAGATCGATGCCAATCAGCATCCCGCCGCCATCCACCCCGCCATGGCGCAGCGTGTCGCGCCAGCGGGCCAGGAACATTTCCGCCTCTGCCGGGGTGAAATTCCCCAGGGTGGAGCCGGGGAAGAAGCCGACGCGGCGGCGCGGCATCCCCGCCTGGGGTGGAGGCACCGGCACATCCTGCAGGTAATCGGCACAGAGCGCCATCACCTCCAGCCAGGGATAATCCGCCGCGAGCCGGTCGCAGGACCGGCGCAGATGATCGCGCGAAATATCGATCCCGACATAGGAGAGCGGGTTGACCAGCCGTTCCAGCAAGGTCCGCACCTTGCGCGAGGAGCCGCTGCCCAGTTCCACCAGCTGCACGCCCGGCCCCAGCAGGGCGGCAATGGGGGCGGCCACCCGGTCCAGGATCGCCTGTTCGGTGCGGGTGGGGTAATATTCCGGCTGTTCACAGATACGGTCGAACAGGGCCGATCCCAGCTCATCATAGAAAAAGGCGCAGGGCAGTGATTTCTGCGGCCGCGACAGCCCATCCAGGACAGCGGCGGCAAAGTCACCTTGGCTGGGTGCCAGATCCATGAAGCGGGTGGCGCCCTGGCGGGCGGGCATCTTGTCGGGCATGGCCATCAGATCACATCTCCCTGGCATGGGTTGGGGTCTCAGCTTGCAGAGCGGGCCAGCCGCAGGCCGCTGAACTGCCAGCGGGCGGCGGCGGGGAAGAAATTGCGATAGCTGGCGCGGGAATGGCCGGGCGGTGTGGCGATGGAGGCACCGCGCAGCACCATCTGCCCGCTCATGAACTTGCCGTTATATTCACCAATGGCCCCGGCGGCGGGGCGATAGCCGGGATAGGGCAGATAGGCGCTGGCCGTCCATTCCCAGACGGTACGGCCGGTTTCCCGGCCCGCCAGCACCGCCGGATGACGGGCAATCGCCGCTTCCCCCGCTGCCGTACCGGGGTTGAAATGGGCTGTCATGGCGGCTTCCCATTCCATTTCCGTGGGCAGGCGCAGGCCGGCCCAGCTTGCATAGGCATCGGCCTCATAATGGCTGATATGGCAGACCGGTTCGGCCGGATCGACGGGGCGGCAGCCATCCAGGGTGAAGTGCCACCAGCGGCCATCTTCGCCGTGATACCAGTAAAGCGGGGCCTCCCACCCTTCCCGCTGCACCGCCGCCCAGCCATCGGAAAGCCAGTGCCGGGGGCTGGCATAGCCGCCATCGGCCATGAAGCGCAGCCATTCGCCATTGCAGATGGGACGGTCGGCCAGCTGAAACGGCGCCAGCCAGACATGATGGCGCGGCCCCTCCACATCAAAGGCAAAGCCGGGGCCGCGATGGCCGATTTCCATCAGCCCACCCGGATGGCTGATCCAGTCCAAAGCCGGCGTCGCACCACGCGGGCGCGGTGCGGCGGGCTTGCGCAGCGGGTTCTGTGACAGCAGATGTTTGACATCTGCCAGGATCAGCTCCTGATGCTGCTGTTCATGGTTCAGCCCCAACAGGATCAGGCTGGCCAGCTCCGGCGCGGGCTCGGCCTGCAACAGCCTTTCCAGCGCCTGATCAACCTGGGCGCGCCATTCCAGCACCCCCGCCAGTGCCGGCCGGGTCAGCAGGCCCCGGGCCGGGCGGGGATGGCGCGGCCCCAACGTCTCGTAATAGGAATTGAACAGATAATCCCAGCCGGGATGGAACGGGGCGGCGCCGCCATGCGGGATCAGGATGAACCGTTCAAAAAACCAGGTGGTGTGCGCCAGATGCCATTTCACCGGGCTGGCATCCGGCATGGATTGCACCGCCATATCCTCCACACTCAGCGGCGCCACCAGCGCCAGGGTGCGCGCCCGCACGTGGCGCAGCAGTGCCGCCAGATCAGGCGGTGGCAGAATGGGGTTGGTTTGGCTGTCCGGCATCCCTGGCTTCCGTCGTCACACCTCCCGCCCGGCAAACCGGGCAGGCAGGGGGAAAACAAGGCGGCGGGGGATTTGTTGCCGACAGCCGGCGAAGAAGCAGGGCAGGGCCCGAAAATGCCACGACCGTGCCGGGACGCGGCTACATGATTGCAATATGCAAATTATATATTTATGCAATTGCATTATTCAATGAAATGCATAATGCAATGGACCAAATCTATCAGGAGAATCCGTTCATATGATTATTTTTCAATGGGTTGAATGGAGTTTCGGCCATTGGCATCTTGGATGCATCCCTTCCTCGGCATGAAGGCGACAACGCCTCAACCGAACCGATGGAGTTGGATATGTTCAAGACTTTCGCCCGCGCCGCCGCCCTGACCGTTGTCGCCGCCGCTGCCTTCGCCGCCCCGGCCCTGGCGCAGAATGCCAACGGCACCATCCAGCTGCGCGGCAATGTCGCCCTGTCCTGCACCATCGCGGTGACCGATCTGGCCCAGTCCCTGTCGCTGAAGACGGGTGAGAGCGCCAAGACGGTCGGCAACGTCACCGAAACCTGCAATTCCGGCAATGGCTACAAGATCACCCTGGCCTCGACCAATGCCGGCAAGCTGAAGTCCGGTACCAACGAGATTGCCTATCAGGTGAATTACGACACCCAGGCCGGCGCCCTGACCACCCAGCTGGTGGTGGACCGCGCCAATGCCCAGTTCAGCAAGAAGTCTGATCTGAAGGTGACCGTCCCGGCCTCCGCCACCTATATCGCTGGCGATTATTCCGACACCATCACCGTCACCATCGCCGCCAAATAACCCCCCGTCCCCCAGGCCCCTCTGCCATCGGGGCCCAGGTGACGCACCCCGCCGGAGCCATGTCTCCGGCGGGGTTTTGCGTTTCGCCAGGGCGAGAGAAGGCACGGCGGCAATGCCGGGCGGGCCATCGCTGGCTGCCCCCCTCAACAGCCCCTGGCACGGCCCCGCACCCCAACAGCAAGGCGATGGAACAGCGGGCCACCATGGAAGTGCCGCAACCGCCACCCGCGAAACAGAGACCGCGCGCACCACAGCGCCCTGTCGCACCAAGATCAAAGATACCGCGCCATTCATTGCAATATGCATGTATTTTAATTTTGCAATTGCATAAATACACTATTTGCATATAGCAATGACGACATTGCTCCGACGAAATACATTAAGTTATTGATTTACAACATTTTATGGACGATCCCCATCCTGGCACGACTCGTGCTTATTAGATTGGCATGAAGGCGACAACGCCTCAAACAAACCGAACCGATGGAGCTGACCATGCTGAAGACTTTCGCCCGCGCCGCCGCCCTGACCGTTGCCACCGCCGCTGCCTTCGCCGCCCCGGCCCTGGCGCAGAATGCCAACGGTACCATCCAGTTGCGCGGCAATGTCGCCCTGTCCTGCACCATCGCCGTTACCGACCTGTCGCAGTCCCTGTCGCTGAAGGCGGGTGAGAATGCCAAGACCGTCGGCAACGTTACCGAGACCTGCAATTCCGGCAACGGCTACAAGATCACCCTGGCCTCCACCAATGCCGGCAAGCTGAAGTCCGGCAATAACGAGGTTGCCTATCAGGTGAATTACGACAACCAGGGCGGTGGCCTGACCTCCCAGATGGTGGTCGACCGCGCCGCCGCCCAGTTCAACAAGAAGTCCGACCTGAAGGTCACCGTCCCGGCCTCTGACCAGTACATCGCCGGCGACTATTCCGACACCATCACCGTCACCATCGCCGCCAAGTAAGGCGCGCCATCCCCGGGCCATTCAGCCATCGGGGCCCGGGAATGAAAAAAACCCCCGCCGGAGAGCGCTCCGGCGGGGGTTTTTTGTGGTTGGATGCGGGGGGATGTGGCGAGGCCGTGGGGCTGCACAGACCTTCGACAGCTTTGCCCCCCGTTGGGTCGTTCAGGCACTCTGGTGAACGTCTCATCAGCGGACATTTCGCCGATTGTTTTTGTCCGGAAAGCCATCTGAAAAACAACTTGTCCGGATTGCCATCGCGGATGCCAATTTCCGGACAACCGTCGCGTTAACCGCAAAAGGACGGAAGGACGGGAGCGGACTGCCCGCTATCAATCAAAGATTGAATAAAACGGGCGCCCTGACGCGGGATATTTAGGCATTAAAACGTTAACTAGAGACAGAATCAACACCCTCCACTTCCGTAGCTTGGCTAGCAGCGCGATCTTCTACCAAGCGTGCGCAGAGAACGTCCGCAATTTTGGCAATTTGGGAATCAACATCGCCAGCAGGATCAATTACCACGCCACCGTACTTAGCGTCTTCCGTAAAAAATCCTGAAGCGACTGTGGTAAAACGAATGGGAATTACCTCATTTCGACCAAATCTTTCGCGAAAACTGTCGCTTTCAAATTTAGTCCATATCCTTGTGGGGTAAGCTGGTGATTGCAAGACCACTACATATCCTGCCTCACTTCGATATATCGGCGCCAAGTAATCTTCGACATTCTGTGCAACTATTCTATGCTGCTCGTTTTCATCGTAAAATATTGAAACCTCACGGTCCGTAAGGGTCTGATACAGTTTTTCAGCGATTTGGCGATCAGATCCAGCAAAAGACAAGGCGAAGTCATATCTATTGCCGAAGTAATTTCCTTTGTACCCCACCTGTCGCGTAAAAACACGCCATATAATGTTCTTTAGAAAGAATATTAGTTTTGGGTCTTCAACACTTAGAACACCGGTTGACTGCTCAAAATGAAAATATGGCCCAAGAATATCTATCTTTTCAGGGTCAGTTAAGAGTGCCTGAAGCCAACCCTTCTCCAGAACCTGACTGATGCTGCCTTTCATCTCTGGATGTGCTACCATTGCTTCGCTTAAGTCAAGCGACCACTCCTCAGATTCGGAGAGCCACCTTAAAATATGTAAATAAGGCGCTCGACCTTCCTTCCTAAGACGCGATCCGCGCGCAAAGGTAATTGCAGCATCCTTGAATTGCCGCGACAGATCAAAAACAACATCTTCAAGGACAGCATTGATAGATGTTTCTATTTTCCTCTTTTCATCTTTAGTTTCTGATACCCTGTCCAATATACAAAGTTTGTGACAGAGCATCTGGACCAATTGAAAGCTACCCTGGGCAAGTTCTGCTACCTTTTTCTTGTTCGAAATTTCAACATTTAGAGCCCGCTCCCCAAGAGAGATGACTTGCTCTAAAATCTCAACTGGGTTGGCTTCTAGTCTGAAGACGTCAATCCGCAGCCCGAGGTCATGCGCAAATTTGACCAATTGGTGGCCGGCTTTGTTAATTCCGATTAGGATAAGTTTCGAAGATACGTCACCAGAATCTGCCAGAATCTTCATGTAGTCGGATAGCTTCGCCTTGGTGGTGTCTCCAAGACGGTGAAAGTCGTCAACTATAACGGTGCCAATGTCGCTCATTCCAGGCAGCGCATCGATATATTCCACGTCAGTGGGACGGCGCGCACTAAGTGACGTGACCGAGTCAATAACCTTTAGTTCGGCTAAGACTTTCGTAATGGTCGTGGTTTTGCCAATCCCCGAAGGCCCCTCCACAACAAGGCAGCGGCCTGGTGTGCGAACCGAAACCTTTATCTCTTCGTATCGCTCAGGCTTGACGAAGGTGATGGATGGAACGCCGGAGAGGCGAAAAACTTCTTCAAGATATGCCATGCCCCATCCCCCTTTAGCTGACAATACATTAACCGAAAAGCGAGTGACTGAGAATGATAAATCAAGAACCTAACATCAAGGAAAGGGATGGATCACCGCGATCCCAGCTACCTTGCGGCGCTTTCCTCGAGCTTGCTCGCTTGCTGTGCGGCGGCATCAAGTATTCATAAGAGCCCGCTCACAAGACATCGGATTGCCGATGAAGGAATGGAAACTTTAAGGTTCAACTCCTGGGTTTTCTATGAAGGACTTGTGACGCAAAACAGCCGTCCATCGCCCCCCCATTCTTCAAAACCGAGGTTTGATGGGCGTCCAGATTTCCGCCGCTTTCTTCTCGGCCTGACAGAAACCCATCAGTCCGCTTCCGGCCCCATAACTGACATTTTTGGTGATCCCTCCCCCGCTTCCTTGCACGGAAGTCTGCCCTTCAACATACTCTTACCAAAGCGCGATCGTTCCACCGGAAGCAAGAAATGTCGACAACCTTGTCCAGCAAGTTCCAGATATCCATCCCCAAAGCCGTCCGTGAGCAGCAGCATTGGGAGGCGGGGCAAGAATTTGTCTTCATCCCCAAGGGTAATGGTGTGCTGGTGATGCCAGTGCCGGAACGGGACCAGTTGGTCGGCATCGCCAAGGGCGCAAGCACTGAGGACTACCGCGACCGGTCGGATCGCTATTGATGGCGGCACCGTTGCGCGTCGTTGATAGTTCGGCCTGGATCGAATGGCTGGTGGATAGAGTTTGTCCGGTTTAGGTTGAAGCACATATTGCTTTCCTATCGTCATTCCCGCGAAGGCGGGAATCCAAGCAACGTAACGGATTATGGATTCCCACCTTCGCGGGAATGACGGAAAAGGGGTGAATTTAACCCTCGCAAACTCTCGCCCTGCTGGCGGCGGATATGCACCGGAAATATGGGTTGGCAACCGCCGACGCCGTCGTCTATGCGACCGCGCGCCGGCAGGGGGCTGAACTGTTAACCTGTGATGCCCATTTTAAAGGGCTGCCGGGTGTCGCCCTGTTCGCAAAGTCAGGCTGACGGCGCCCCCCCTCACCACCGCCTTTTCCCCGCCCCGAACGGCGGGCGCTTGACCAGCGGCTTCGGCGGCGGGGGTGGTGGAGGCGGCGGTGGCGGGGGGGTGAGTTCGACGGTCACCTTTTCACCGGCTGCCATCTGGGCCAGCGCCCGCATCAGGGTGCGCACGCCGTCCATCCGGGTCTGGGTGCTGTCCCAGGGGCGCAGCAGCACCAGTTTTTGGTCGGGGCGCAGCTTGGCCGTGCCGGCCTGTTTTTGAATAAACTCAACCAGTTTGGCCGGGTTCTTGAAGTTATTGTTGCGGAAGCCGACAACCGCCCCCTTGGGCCCGGCATCCAGGTTGCCCACCCCGGCTTCCTTGCACAGGCGCTTGATTTCCATCAGTTGCAGCAGGTTTTCCACCTCGTCCGGCAGGGGGCCGAAGCGGTCGATCAGTTCCACGCCGAACGCTTCCACCTCAGCCTTGTCGGCCAGATCGGACAGGCGACGATAGAGCGTCAGCCGCACCCCCAGATCGGGCACATAGCTGTCCGGGATCAGCACCGGCATCCCCAGCGCGATCTGCGGTGACCAGCTATCTTCGGCCCGTTGCGCCTCTGTCCGGCCCCCGCGTGCGGCCTCCACCGCCTCTTCCAGCATCTGCTGGTAAAGCTCCACCCCCACCTCGCGGATTTGGCCGGATTGTTCCTCGCCCAGCAGATTGCCGGCACCCCGGATATCCATATCGTGGCTGGCCAGCTGGAAGCCCGCCCCCAGATTATCCAGCGTTTCCAGCACATGCAGGCGCTGCTGCGCCGTAGCGGACAGCACCGTCTTGGGCTGGTAGGTCAGATAGGCGTAACCGCGCACCTTGGACCGGCCGACGCGGCCCCGGATCTGGTACAACTGAGCCAGACCGAACAGGTCGGCGCGGTGGACGATCATGGTGTTGGCGCTGGGGATATCCAGGCCGCTTTCAATGATGTTGGTGGCCAGCAGCACATCATATTTGCCATCGTCAAAGGCGGTCATGACGTCTTCCAGCTCGGTCGCCGCCATCTGGCCATGGGCGGTGATCAGCTTCACCTCCGGCACCAACTCTTCCAGCCGCACCCGTACCTTGGCCAAATCCTCCACCCGTGGGCAGACATAGAAGGTCTGGCCGCCGCGATAATGCTCCCGCATGATCGCCTCGCGGATCACCACCGGGTCAAAGGGCAGCACGAAGGTGCGCACGGCCAGCCGGTCCACCGGCGGCGTGGCGATGACCGACAATTCGCGCACGCCCGACAAGGCCAGTTGCAGCGTGCGCGGGATGGGCGTGGCAGAAAGCGTCAGCACATGCAGATCGGCGCGCAGTTCCTTCAACCGCTCCTTCTGCTTCACGCCGAAATGCTGTTCCTCATCGACAATCACCATGCCCAGGCGCTTGAACTCCGCCCCCTTGCCCAGCAAGGCATGGGTGCCGATGACGATATCCACCGTGCCATCGGCCAGCCCGGCCTTGGTCTGGTTGGCCTCCTTCGTCGTCACCATGCGGGACAATTGGCCGATGCGCACCGGCAGCCCGGCAAAACGCGCCTCAAAGGTGCGGGAATGCTGGCGGGCCAGCAGGGTGGTGGGCACCACGACGGCCACCTGATGGCCCGCCATCACCGCCAGAAAGGCGGCGCGCAAGGCCACCTCCGTCTTGCCGAAACCGACATCGCCGCAGATCAGCCGGTCCATCGGCTTGCCGGAGCCCAAATCCTCAATCACATCCTCGATGGCCCGCAACTGGTCATCGGTTTCGGCATAGGGGAAGCGGGCGCAGAATTCATCCCAGGCGCCATCGGGGATGGGGATGGCATCGGCACGGCGCAGCGCGCGTTCCGCCGCGATGCGCAACAGCGCATCGGCCATATCCTTCAGCCGGCGCTTGACGCGGGCCTTGCGCGATTGCCAACCGGCCCCGCCCAGCTTGTCCAGCGTGGCCCCCGCCTCCTCGCTGCCATAGCGGGAGAGGACTTCGATATTCTCCACCGGGACATAAAGCTTGTCGCCGCCATCATAGATCAGGCGCAGGCAATCATGCGGGGCGCCGCCGACATCCAGCGTTTCCAGCCCATCATATTTGCCGATGCCATGATCGATATGGACGACAAAATCACCGGGGTTGAGGGACGCCGCCTCAGCAATGAAATTGGCATTGCGCCGCTTCTTGCGCGTGCCGGCGCGCACCAGCCGGTCACCCAGAATATCCTGTTCGGTGATGATGGCCAGGCCAGGTGCTGTAAAGCCATGGTCCAGCGGCAGCACGGCCAGCGCCGTGGTGCCCTTCGGCAAGGCCGTGACATCGGCCCAGCTTTCCACCGCCTTCAGCTTCGCCAGCCCATGCTCCTTGAACACGGAGAGCAGACGGTCGCGCGAACCGGCGGAATAGCCGGCGATCACCGTCACCCGGCCTTCCTCGGCCAGGGCGTTGATATGGTCGCGCAGCACCTCATAGACATTCACGCCGGATTGCACGCGGGCATCGGCGAAATCGCGGCCCTTGCGCCCACCGCCATCGGCCAGATCCTTGTTGGCAACCTCCCCTTCCACGGCGGCGAAGGGCGATAGCTGGGCCACGGCGCGCGACGCCAGATGCCGGTCGAACGTGTCGCCATCCAGGAACATCAGCGAGGGGGGCACCGGCTTATAGGCCGGGTTGCCGGATTTCTTCTCCGCCTCCACCATGGTGCGGCGGGCCTGATAGAAATCCTGCACCTGTTCCAACCGCTCATCACGGGCTTCCTCGACATTCGGATCAAGGCTCAGGGCGGCATGGGGCAGGTAATCGAACAGGGTTTCCATGCCGCTATGGAACAAGGGCAGCCAATGTTCCATGCCGGCATGTTTGCGCGCCGCACTCACCGCCACATAGAGCGGATCGTCATCCATAACGGCGCCGAAATGTTCCCGGTAACCTGTGCGGAAGCGCTGGATCGACATTTCGTCCAGGAACACCTCTGACATGGGTGTCAGCACGAAATTATCGCGCTTTTCCACCGTCAGCTGAGTCATGGGGTCGAAGCTGCGCACACCTTCCAGATCATCGCCGAACAGGTCCAGGCGCAACGCCTCCTGGCTGCCGGGGGGAAAAAGGTCGATAATGCCGCCGCGCACGGCAAATTCCCCCGGCTCCCGCACCGTCTGGGCGCGGATATAGCCGTTCTGCGACAGGAAGCGCTGAAGCTCTGCCACATTGATGCGATCACCCACCTTGGCGGCGAAGCTGGCATTGCGAAAGGCCAGACGCGGCGGCACCTTCTGCACCAGCGCGTTCACCGTGGTGATGACCAGCAAGCCACCCGGCACCGCCCCGCCCTTTGCCACCTGCAAGAGCCGGGTCAGGGTGGAAATGCGGGTGGCCACAATCTCCCCATTGGGGGACACGCGGTCATAGGGCAGGCAGTCCCAGGCCGGGAACAGCCGCACCTCCACACCCGGATCGAAGAAAGCCACCTGTTCAGCCAGCCGGGCGGCCCGCGCATCATCGGTGGCGACATGCAGCAGCCCGGCCCCGCCGCCCTTTTTCGCCAGCGCCGCCAGCAGGCGGGAATCCTGCCCATCGGGCGCACCGGACAGCAGCATCCGGCGCGGATGGCCAAGGTTCAGCGCGATATCGGGCGCGGGGATGACAGTCATGGGAACCGGCTCTTCGATCATGCGGCAATGATGGAAGCCGGGTTTATAGCAGGCCCAGGCGCATAAGGGAACAAAAGGGGGACGCTATTTGCACGCCCAACCGGTCAGTCCGCAATCTCCCGCAAATAGGCAGTGTAGCGCCTGCCCGGCCCCAGCGGCACGGCGGTGACGGCCAGTTCGGCCGGGAATGTCTGCCCATCGGCGCGCCCCCCCTGCACCAGCAGCCGCTGGCCCGCGCCCCCAACCCCTTCCAGCCATTCCGGCAGCTCAGAGCCTTCCGGCAAGCGGATCATGTCGGCGAGGGAGGCACCCAGCGCCGCCCCCCGGCTGCGCTGGAATATCCGTTCCGCTGCCGGGTTCAGTTCCATCACCAGACCCGCATCATTGAAGGTAATGATGGCATCCAGTGCTGTCTCCAGAATCGAACGGGCACGCGCCTCGCTCTCCCGCAGGCGCAGGCTGGCCGCCGCCTCTGCCGTGATGTCGCGGAACAGGCAGAGCACCAGCCGTTCGCCAGCGCTGTCAAATGGCACCGCCGAAACATCCAGCAGCAACTGGGCGCCATCCTTGCGTTGCACAGGTTGGCGCACTTGGCGCAACGCCTCCCCGCTGTTGAGCCGGCGCAGCATCAGTTCGGCCAGCGGGCGGGATTCTTCTGTTGTGTGGTCCAGCACATGCTGCCCGTCCAGACTTTCATCGGGCGACATGCCCATGATGACGCGGCCCGCCTTGTTGAGGAAGCGGAACAGGCCCTGGCTATCATGCACGACAATGCCATCCGGTGTCAGATCCACCAGTTGGCGATAACGTTGCTCACTTTCCTGCAAGCGCAACTCTTGCCGCTTCTGGTCGGAAATATCCGTCCGCAGACAAAGCAGGCCGCCATCAGGCAGGCGCTGGTCCTGCACCCGCACCCAGCGCCCGTCAGCCAGCAGAATTTCCTGCGGGACCGGGTCCGGGTCGCGGAATTCCCGCAGACGCTGGGCGATATATTCCTCCCGGTCATGGCCCAGCGCGTGGAGATTATCCCCCACCTCAATGCTGGCGCGCAACAGCACCTCAAACGAAATGCCGGGCTCCATCAGGTTGGCCAGAATGGGGAACATCGCCCGCAGGGCCGGATTGGTCAGCACCAGCCGTTCCTGCGCATCATAGATCGCCACCCCATCCGGCATCAGGTCCAGCACAGCGGAAAGGATGGTTGCGGCCATGATGGAGACCCTCCGGCGAAAAGCAGGGGAAGCAAAAACCGGTGGATTTTGCCCAGTCCCGGCCATGTTCGCAAGAAATGCTTTATTTATACGTTGTTAACGTTTCCCGATTTCACGCGGGAAGTGCATGATTCAGCCGGTTCAGCAATCCGGCCCAGTCCCCACAACGCACCTGCCGGAACAGGCGCATGGTGGGGTACCAGCCGGTCTTCCCCTCCCCCGCCAGCCAGCGCCAGTCGGTATCGGTGGCGATCAGGGTCCAGACCGGCCGTCCCATGGCCCCGGCCAGATGGGCCAGCCCGCTGTCGGGTGTGATCAGCAGGTCCAGATGGGACAGGATGGCGGCACTGTCCATCCAGGTGCTGACGGCCCCACCCAGGTCGGTGACATGGGGGGGCAGCGGCAGGGCGGCCAGTTCCTCCCGCCCGCTGGCCACCTGCAGCGCATACCAATCCACCTCCCGCCGTTGCAGCAGCGGGGCAAAGGCGGCCAGACCGGGGCTGCGCCAGCGGTCGCCCGGATGGGCGGGGTTGCCCGCCCAACTGAACCCAATGCGCAGCCGCCCCGGCCGCTTGGGCAGATGTCCGGCCCAGAGCGCGGCCATAGCCGGATCGGCGGCAAGATAGGGTCCGTCCCAGGGGATACTCGTCGGTGTCAGGCCCAACAGGCCTGGCAGGTCCAGCAGGGCCACCTGGAAATCGGCCGCCGGCACCGGCTTGCCACGTGCCAGGGGGCGGCCGAATCGTCCATCCAGGAACAAGGGCAGCAGGGCCGGGGGCAGCTCAAACGTCACGCGCGCGCCCAGCGCTTCCAGCTGGCGGATCAGGCGGGCGCACATGATGGTGTCGCCTGCCCCCTGTTCATCCCAGACCAGGATGTGTTTTCCCGACAGCTCTTCCCCCTGCCAGGGGGGAATATGAACGTGCCGGGGCGGGCGGGCGGCCACTGACCAGCGGTGATGATAGGCGGCAAACCCCTCCCCCCAGCGGCCCAGCCGCAACAGGCAGAGCGCACGCCCCAGGGCCGAGGCTTTATCATCCGGTGCCAGGGCCAGGGCGCGTTCAAACGCGGCCAGAGCGGCTTCGGCGTCACCCGTCACCCGGTGGAACAGGCCCAGATCGCGCCAGACATAGGCCGTGTCGGGGGCCATCTCCGCCGCCTTGGCCAGCAGCGTGCCCGCCTCCGCCTCCCGCCCATCATGCAGCAACAGGTTGGCCAGGGCACAGCGGGCGGGAACCAGGGCTGGGGATGCGGCCAGGGCACGGCGCAACAGGCTTTCCGCCCGCCCTTTGTCGCCGGCCCGCCGTGCCGCATCCCCCAGGGTCAGCAGGGCAATGGCATGGTCGGGCGCGAGGGTCAGCACCTGTTCCCACAGGGCAAACGCGCCCGGCCCGTCGCCCCGCGACTCTGCTTGACCGGCGGCGGCGACCAAATCCTTCACACTCACGGCCATCAGAACCGTTCCATCAGCGTGGGCTGGCCCTGCACGGTGGAGGATACGGCCTCCGGCATCCGCGTCAGTTGATCGCTGCGCGGAATCGGCGGCGGATCGGGATCGTAAATCTGCTTCAGGCGGCGATATTCCTGATCGTGATATTCCTGCTGTTCCTGAAAGCCGGGTTCCCCATTGCGTCGCCCGGTGACGATCACCTCATCCGCCACGGGGGGCGACGCCTCCTTTTCCGGCGCAGCTGATGGCTCCGCCCCCGCGGCGGCAACAGCGGTCAGCAGCGTAAAGGCGGACAATGCCAGGGGGCGACAGGGCAATATCATGGGGCCGATCCTAACGCCTTTCGGGTTGCCGCGACAGGGGGCGCATGAACGCGAACGGAATAAGAACATTTCCACTTGGCAGCCAAGAACAAACCGCGTACAACAGGTTCAGTTGAACGCAGACACCTATCCGTGCGAGAAGGAAGGGGACAATTATGTCGGCAGCTCCACTTCGTCTGGTTGAAACACCCATGGACAAGCAAAAAGCTCTGGACGCAGCACTCGGCCAGATCGAACGCGCCTTTGGCAAGGGCTCCATCATGAAGCTCGGTGCCAAGGAGGCGATTTCCGAAATGGAAGTCGTGTCCACCGGTTCGCTGGGTTTGGATATCGCCCTGGGTATCGGCGGTCTCCCACGTGGCCGCATCGTTGAAATTTATGGGCCGGAAAGCTCGGGCAAGACCACGCTGGCCTTGCACGCCATCGCCCAGGCACAGAAGAATGGCGGCGTCTGCGCCTTTGTGGATGCTGAACATGCGCTCGACCCCTCCTATGCCCGCAAGCTGGGCGTGGATGTGGATGAGCTGCTGATCTCCCAGCCCGATGCCGGCGAACAGGCGCTGGAAATCGCCGACACGCTGGTGCGCTCCGGTGCTATCGACGTGCTGGTGGTGGATTCGGTGGCGGCCCTGGTGCCGCGCGCCGAATTGGAAGGCGAAATGGGCGACAGCCATGTCGGCCTGCACGCCCGCCTGATGAGCCAGGCGCTGCGCAAGCTGACCAGCTCCATCTCCAAGTCGCGCTGTCTGGTGATCTTCATCAACCAGATCCGCCTGAAGATCGGCGTCATGTTCGGCAATCCGGAAACGACGACCGGCGGTAATGCGCTGAAATTCTATGCCTCTGTCCGCCTGGATATCCGCCGCATCGGCGCCATCAAGGATCGGGAAACCGTCACCGGCAACCAGACCCGCGTGAAGGTGGTGAAGAACAAGATGGCCCCGCCCTTCCGGGTCGTCGAATTCGACATCATGTATGGCGAAGGCGTGTCCAAGGTGGGTGAACTGCTGGATCTGGGCATCCAGGCCGGCGTGGTGGACAAATCCGGTTCCTGGTTCTCCTATGACGGGCAGCGCATTGGGCAGGGGCGTGAAAACGCCAAGACCTTCCTGCGCAGCAACCCGGCCGTGGCCGACAGCATCGAACAGAAAATCCGCGCCAATGCCGGCATCGTGGCGGGCGCCATGATGGGCACGCCGGAGAGCGATGGGGATGCGTCCAGCCCCGAATGATCCTTTCTCCCTCGCACGGGGATCGTTCTGCAGCCCCGCCCGGTCTTTCGCCGGGCGGGGTTTTTTCATACCCTTGCGCGGCCGGCCCAACTGGGATAAAAGCGGCACCAGGAAGATTTCTTCCAGCATCCAGAGCCGGACTTGGGTCCGGCGCCAACCTGCCGACCCGGGCAAGGTGGCGGCCTCTGACGGGGCGATGCGGCCGGTTTACTGGCAACGAAGCGGGCGGCGATTCCCTCTCCACCCTTTGGCCTGGTCCCGTCACGCCTGCCTCCTGTGGCCCTGTTGGTGCCTTTTGTGGAGTGCATGATGTTTGTGACCGCACCCTTGGCCCCCGCCCCCTTTCATCCGGGTGATGAATGGCTGCGTGACCTGATTGCCGCCCCGGGCGATCAGGTGCAGCCGGTCGGCCCCACCGAGGGCGACCGCGCCCTGTTCGTGGTGCTGCATCGCAGCCGCGGGCTGTGGACGCATATTTACCGGGTGCAACGCCAGCCGGGGCGCAGCGGCGGGCTGGTCGCCCTGTTGCGGGTGCTGGAAGGGGATCAGGTGGAACAGGCGGTTTGCTGGGCGAACGGCATGGCTTGACAGCAGCCCTGCAACAATGGAATGGATGCTACCCGACGAGGGAGAGACTGGCCCTGCGCCAGCGCCGAAGGAGCAACCGCCCCGGAAACTCTCAGGCAAAAGGACCCGTCGGACATAATATCTGGAAAGTGGCGCTTCGCGCGCCCGCCGAAGGGATAGCGATCTCAGGCAAACAGACAGAGCGGGCACAACCGGGCGGCAGAAAAAGCCGCCACGCAAGGAGTGTCCGCCATCGTGACCATTGCCGCCGCCCCGCTGTTCCCTTCCCTTTCGGTGACCGATCTGTTCACCATCGGCATCGGCCCGTCCAGTTCCCACACGGTGGGGCCCATGCGGGCGGGGGCGGTCTTTGCCGCCATGGCCACCGCCCATGGCCAGCCGCATATGGTCACCTGCGATCTTTATGGTTCGCTGGCGCTGACCGGCAAGGGCCATGCCACCGACCATGCCGTGCTGCTGGGCCTGTCCGGCTGGCTGCCGGACCGCATCGATCCCAATGCCGTGCCGGACCTGATCGCCGCCATCGCGCGTGACCAGTCACTGCCGCTGGGCGGTGGTACGGCGATCCATTTTGTGGAAGCGGACCATCTGCGCTTCCGCATGGGGGAATTCCTGCCCTTCCATGCCAATGCCATGCGCTTTACCGCGCATTATGTCGATGGGCGGCAGTTGGAGCAGGTTTTCTATTCCGTGGGCGGCGGGGCCATCCGCATGGAAGGGGCCGATGCCGGCGACCGGCCCAATGTCACCCTGCCCCACCCGTTCAGTTCCGGTGCCGAGCTGCTGACCATCGGGGAACAGCAGGGCCTGTCCATCGCCGATATTGTCTGGGCCAATGAGGAGGCGTTCCGTAGCCGGGCCGAGACGGTGGAGTTTGTCGACAAGGTGCGCCAGGCCATGCTGGATTGCATCGAGCGCGGCTGCCGGCAGGATGGCATCCTGCCGGGCGGGCTGAAGGTGCGCCGCCGCGCCCGTTCCCTGCATCAGACCCTGATGGCCAGTATGCCCCGCATCGAGCCGTCCCACGTGTTCGAATGGGTCAGCCTCTATGCGCTGAGCGTGAATGAGGAGAATGCCGCCGGCGGCCGGGTGGTGACAGCCCCCACCAATGGGGCGGCCGGCATCCTGCCCGCCGTACTGAAATATTATGAGACCTTTGTCTCCGGCGCCAACCGCGCCGGATCGCGCACCTTGCTGATGACGGCGGCGGCCATCGGTTTTCTGTACAAGATTCGCGCTTCCATCTCGGCGGCCGAAATGGGCTGCCAGGGGGAAGTCGGGGTGGCCTGTTCCATGGCCGCCGCCGGGCTGACCGCAGCCTTGGGCGGCAATAACCAGCAGATCGAAAATGCCGCCGAGATCGGCATGGAACATAATCTGGGCCTGACCTGCGACCCGATCGGCGGGCTGGTGCAGGTGCCCTGCATCGAACGCAACACCATGGGCGCGGTGAAGGCGATCAATGCCGCCTATCTGGCCCTGCGCGGCGATGGCAGCCACGTCGTCTCCCTGGACGCGGTGATTGAAACCATGCGCCAGACCGGCGTGGAGATGAGTTCCAAATATAAGGAAACCAGCCTGGGTGGGCTGGCCGTCAATGTGGTGGGCTGTTGATTTTTAAAGTCTCCCCGTGGCGGGTCGCTCACGCCCGCCACGGGGCAGCAGACGCCAGCCCAGCAGGGCCACCACGATGGTGGCATAGATGATGGGCTCCAGCGGCCAGGATTTCACCAGCAGCAGGAAATGGGCGGCCCCGGCCAGCGCTGCCGGATAGACCAGCCGATGCAGCCGGCGCCAGCGCACGCCGCCCAGCCGGCGGATCATGGCATTGTTGGAGGTCACCGCCAGCGGCAGCAGCAGCACAAAGCCCAGCATCCCGATGGTGATATAAGGCCGTTTCAGGATATCGGCGCCGATGGCCGCCCAATCCAGCCCCTGATCCAGCAGGATATATGTGATCAGGTGGGCCAGCACATAGAAGAAGGCCAGCAACCCCACCGCCCGGCGATAGCGCAGCCAGTTGATGCCCAGCGACTGGCGCAGCGGCGTGATGGCCAGCCCCAGAATGATCAGCCGCAGCGCCCATTCCCCCAGGCCGCGTTCCAGCGCCTTGGCCGGATCGGCCCCCAGATTATCCGTCAGCGCCTGGACAAACAGCCAGACACCCGGCACCAGCCCCAGCAGATAGAGCGGCCAGGAGGGGAAGGCAGGCTGGCGCAGCCAGCGCGGCAGGGCAGCCATCAATAGAATTTCCGCAAATCCATGCCGGTATAAAGCCCGGCCACCTGATCGGCATAGCCATTAAAGGGCAGGGTCGGCCGGCGCTTGGCGAACAGCCCGCCTTCCCCGATCCGCCGCTCGGTCGCCTGGCTCCAGCGCGGATGATCGACCTCCGGATTGACGTTGGAATAGAAGCCATATTCCTGCGGCGCCTGCATGTTCCAGCTGGTCTGCGGTTGCTTGTCCGTCAGGGTGATGCGGACGATGGATTTGATGCCCTTGAAACCATATTTCCACGGCACCACCAGACGCAGCGGCGCCCCATTCTGGTTGGGCAGCGTCTCCCCATACAGCCCCACGGCCAGCAGGGTCAGCGGGTGCAGCGCCTCATCCAGGCGCAGGCCCTCCCGATAGGGCCAGTCCAGCACCTTCAGGAAACCGCCCACCCCCGTCATCTCATTGGGGCGCAGGGCCGTTTCAAAGGCCACATATTTGGCGCTGCCCAGCGGCTCCACCCGCGCCAGCAGATCGGCCAGGGGGAAGCCGATCCAGGGGATCACCATCGACCAGCCTTCCACGCAGCGCATCCGGTAGATGCGCTCCTCCAGCTTGGCCGGCTTGATGATATCTTCCAGGGCAAAGTTGGTGGGTTTGGCCACCATGCCATCCACCTGCACATTCCAAGGGCTGGTGGTCAGCCGATGCGCATTGCGCGCCGGCTCCGACTTATCAACGCCGAACTCGTAATAATTATTATAGCTGGTGATGTCCTTCAGGGGCGTAGGAGGCTCGTCCGTGGAAAGGCTGCTTTTGGCCGCCGTCAGCGGGGCGGCGGCGGCACTGCCGGCCAGCAGCAGCCCACCAGCCCCGGCCAGCAGATGACGGCGGCTGAGATAGAGCGCCTGGGGCGTCACATCGCGTTCGCCCAGATCGGGGGCATGGCGCAGCAGCATCGGCTTTTCCTCACATCATTCGGGCGGGGAACCCATGGGCAGAAGATAAGCGCGCGCCGCCGCCACGGCTAGCCCCGAGGCCGAGGCTGCGACAGGAATACATATCTACATATAAAATGTGTTTATATTGATATTTCACAAACAAAAACATAATTCCCATTGACTCAATAGGAAATAACCGACACCATCCCCCTCAGAAAGCGTCGTTCCCCTGGCGACCTTCCTCTTTCTGGCGGAGGAAAACCGATGTCCACCAATGTGCTGCCGCTCTCCAAACCCGTTCCGGCCGACAGTTCCCTGCGTCTGGTGCCGGATGTGCCGGATTTCGTGGTCGGCCCCGGCCTGTCGCCAGAGGTGGCGGATGTGGTGACCTTGATCGGGGGCAGCGCCACGGCTGGGCGCAATCTGGCGGAAACCCGCCGAATCTTCACCCAGGTACGCCGGGCGCTGGGGCCGACGGTGCCGGACATCGCCTCCATCCGGGAGGAGGTGATCAATACCCCGGCCGGCAAGCTGAACCTGCGGCTCTACCGGCCGTCCTTCGGATTCCGGCCGCTGCCGGCGCTGCTATTCTTCCATGGCGGCGGCTGGACGGTGGGCGATCTGGACAGCCATGATACGCTGTGCCGCCAGCTGGCCATCGCCACCGGCCATGTCATCGTCGCCGTGGATTACCGGCTGGCCCCGGAAAACCCCTGGCCCGCCCCCATTGAGGATGGCTGGGAGGCGCTGCGCTGGCTGTCCAACTATGCCCCGCTGCTGGCCATCGATCCGCTGGCCATCGGCGTGGCGGGGGACAGTGCCGGCGGCAATATCGCTGCCGTGCTGGCCCTGAAGGCGCGGGATGAAGGCGGACCGGCCTTGAAGGGTCAGGTGCTGATCTATCCCTGCACCGACCTGTCGGCCAGCCTGCCTTCCCATTTCGCCCATGCCGATGGCTATCTGCTGACGCGCAAGCAATATCTGGCCTATGTCGCCAATTATCTGGCGGGCCAGGATGTTGAACAGGATTGGCGTGTGTCACCCCTGCGGGCAGCCCGGTTCGACGGGTTGCCGCCGACCGTGATCATCACCGCCGGATTCGATCCGCTGCTGGATGAAGGCCGCGCCTATGCCGGGCGGCTGGCCGCCGCCGGGGTACCGGTGATCCATCGCAGTTACGCCGACATGGTGCATGGCTTCATCACCATGGGTGGCCGCTTGCCGGCCGCCAATCGTGCCATCGCCGATATCGGCCGGGCCCTGGCCTCGCACGATATCTACGCCTTCAGCGATGGGGGTGGCATTTAACACCCAGCCCCTGTGATCCGTAGCAATCATCGGGGCATTCTTTACATTTTACCCTTCCCTCCCTGACCCGTCCCCACTTGCACCCCTGGCGCCTGTCGCCAGGGGTTCTTTTTGTTGCGCTGCATATATTCTTTGGTTGCGACACAGCATAAATTCAACTGAAAAATATCTCCATTCGATCCATCGTTTTGACTGGCGGGCCGCGACAATTTGCGCCACCATCAATCTTGGGTGACCGCCCGGAAGAGACCGGCACCCCCTGTGCGATACAGGTAAGGGAGGACGTAATGGTGGCGTTTCACGAGGGGGAGCGCATACTGCCGCTCCCGGCGGATTATGTACCGGTGCCGACGGCACGCCGGTTAACCAATCATGATTTACAGGAGGCCCTGGCCGACGGCTGGGCCGATTTCAAGGCCGCCCCCACCTATGGGCTGGCCTTTGGCGGCATCTATGCCCTGCTGGGCCTGGGCGGGCTGCTGGCCCTGACCATGCTGGACCAGCCGCATCTGATGTTCCCGGCTATTACCGGCTTCCTGCTGTTCGGGCCGTTCGCGGCCCTGGGCCTCTATGATATCAGCCGTCGGCGTCAGTTGGGCCGGCCGGTGGAACCGCTGAAGGTGTTTTTCGCGTTTCGCCGGCATGGTGGTAGCCAGATCGGGATGCTGGGCCTGTTCCTGGTATTTGCCACCATCGCTTGGCTGAAGATCGCCACCTTGATCTATGCGCTGTATTTCGGCCCCGCCCCGATGGAGATGGCCCAGCTCTGGGCCGCCGTGACGGGCAGCTTCGCCGGGCTGCGCTTTGCCGCCACCGGCATCATTGCCGGCGGGCTGATCGCCACCACCATCTTCGCATTGTCGGTTTTCTCCGTACCGATGCTGCTGGATCGGGATGTGGATGTTGTGACGGCCATCCTGGCCAGCCTGCGGGCGGTGCTGCTGAACCTGCCGCTGATGCTGGCCTGGGGTGCCATGGTGGCGGTGGTGATCGGGTTCAGCATTGCCGCTGGCCTGCTGGCCCTGATCGTCACCCTGCCCTGGCTGGGCCATGCGACTTGGCACCTGTATGTACGGGCGTTGGGGCGCACCCCGGTTCCTGGCGCTGAATAGACCCAAGCGGCAAAGCAGCATGACAGCCGCCGGTCAACCGACCGGCGGCTGTTCATTTTCAGGCACCACTCCCGGCAATTGCCGGCGCCAGCGGCCGGGCGTAGTGCCGGTGATGCGTTCAAAAACCCGCGTCAGGTGGCTCTGGTCAGCAAAGCCGCATTGCTGCGCAATCTCCGCGATGGGGGATGGGGAGGTTGCCAGCAGGTGCCGCGCCTGCGCCACCCGCCGTTCCAGCAGCCATTGATGCGGCGGCATCCCGGCGCTTTGTTTGAAAGCGCGGGAAAAATGGCCGACGGAAATGCCGCATTCCCGCGCCAGATCGGCCAACCCATGGTCGGCGGCCAGATTGCCCATCATCCGCAACACCCGGCGCAATTGCCAGGGGGCAAGCCCGCCCCGGTGCGGCGGGCAAGGGCTTGGCGCTATGGCGCCACCATTATCAAAGGCAAGATCGGACATTGGGCGAACAGGCAGGGTGACGGGTTGAACCGCGCCCATCCTATGCCGCAGCGCGCCCGCCCCGCGCGCACCCCGGTACCGGCTTTATAACATTTAACCGACGGAACGATGTCGATGGTGCCGCTGCACCATTGGGAAACCACGGCTTCTATGCTACATCGCCATAACAATCATAATGCCAAAGCCTGGGAGCGGCAGGGTTGAACGGGAAGAAGCCGACCATTGACGATGTCGCCCGCCTGTCTGGCGTGGCCCGTGTCACCGTCTCCCGCGTGTTGAATGGCGGCCCCAATGTCCGCCCCGCCGTGCGCGCCAAGGTGATGGAGGCGGTGAAGGCGCTGGATTACAAGGTCAACCCACAGGCGCGCAGCCTGGCCGGCGGCGCCAGCCGTACCCTGGGCTTTGTCTTCAATTCCGATCCGGAGAGCGAGCCCAATTCCTATTACGAGGCGGCCCTGGAGCTGGGGGCGCTCAGGGCCTGTGTCACACTGGGCTATCAGCTGCTGATCCACCAGATCCCGCTGGATGCGCCGGACCAGCAGCGGCGCATCCTGGAACTGATTGATGACCAGCGCTGCGAGGGGCTGATCCTTTGCCCGCCCTTCAGCGACGATCTGGCCCTGGTGGAAACCGCCCTGGCGCGGGGCTGCAAGGTGGTGGCCGTTTCCCCCGGCCCCAGCGCCCGCACCCTGATCGACGGGGTAGGCGTGGATGATGAGGCGGCAGGATATGACCTGACCTGCGCCTTGATCCGGCTGGGCCATCGCCGCTTCGGCTTCATGGCGGGGCTGGAGGCGCATCTTTCCGCCGAACGCCGGCTGGAGGGTTTCCGCCGCGCCCTGGCCGACCATGGGCTGGGCGATGATGCCTGTCTGATCCGGCGCGGCGATTTCACCTTCCGATCCGGCACAAGATTGACGCCGGAAATGCTGGATGTCCCCAACCCACCCAGCGTGCTGGTCTGCGCCAATGATGACATGGCGGCGGGCGCCCTGGCGGCGGCCCATGCGCGCGGCCTGGATATACCGGGCGATATCGCCATCACCGGATTCGATGATGCGCCCGTTGCCTCCATCGTCTGGCCGCCGCTGACCACAGTGCACCAGCCGGTGAAGCTGCTGGGGCAGCGGGCGGTTGAACTGCTGGTCGGCCGGCTGACCGGTGCCGTGATCGATGGCCCGTTGTTCCAGCAACTGGACCATGCCCTGGTCTGCCGCCAGACCACCAAGGCGTTTTAAAAACAGCGGCGTTCAGCGCCGCGATCCGCTGTTGCAAAAACCCAACATACAACCGTCCCCTGTTCCAGGCAGCTTGACAAGCCCATGGGCTGCGCGCAGATTGGAAGCGCTTTCAATGCCGCAACGCAATGGCATTCCAAGGGTAACAATAATCAGGGCCGCTGCAACTGCGGCCCGGGGTGTGTGGGAGGAGGAGTTGATGGCGAACCGCGTTTCCAGCGGAGGCTGGACGCTGTCCGGCGTGCTGTACCGCACCGTGTCGGGCCTGGCGCTCAGCCTGGCCCTGGCGGGGGCCGCAGCCGCCCAGCAACAGGCGGGCAGCAGCGATGTGATCGACGAAATCGTCGTGACCGGCATCCGCGCTGGCATCCAGAATTCGATCAATATCAAGAAGAACGAAACCTCCATCGTGGAGGCGATTTCGGCGGAAGATATCGGCAAACTTCCCGACATCTCCATCGCCGAAAGCATTGCCCGCCTGCCCGGTCTGGCGGCCCAGCGTGTCAATGGCCGCGCCCAGGTGATCTCCATCCGTGGTCTGGCGCCCGACTTCACCACCACCTTGCTGAACGGCCGTCAGCAGGCCAGTTCTGGCGACAACCGCGCGGTGGAGTTCGACCAGTATCCGTCCGAATTGCTGTCATCGGTTGTCATCTACAAGACGCCGGATGCGCAGGTTTCCGGCATGGGCCTGTCGGGCACCGCCGACCTGCGCACCGTGCGCCCGCTGGAGTTTGGCAAGCGGGCGGCATCGGTGAATGTGCGGGGCGAGAAACTGTCCGGCGGCAAGCTGAACAGCGATGTCGGCACCTGGGGCAACCGGGCCAGCGCCTCCTATATCGATCAGTTCCTGGATGGCAAGCTGGGTGTGGCCATCGGCTATGCCCATATGGACAGCCCGTCCCAGGTAAAGCATTACAAGGCCTATGGTTACGAGGCATTCCCGGATGCCGTGCCGGATGCCGCTGCCAAAAAGGCGCTGATGCTGAACGGGCAGGAGGTGTTCGCCACCTCCCGCAACAATACCCGCGATGCCGTGATCGGCATTGTCGAGTTCCAGCCGAACGAGACGATCCACAGCACGCTGGACGTCTATTATTCCAAGTTCGAGCAGGAGGAGACGACGCGCGGCGCGCAATGGTTCTCCAATGGTTACGCGGATAAGGCCACCTTCACCAACCTGAAAACGGATACTGTCGGTGGTTCGCTGTTCGCCCGCAGCGGCACGCTGAATAATGGCGTGCCGCAACTGCGCAACGATTTCAACACGCGTAACGACAAGCTGTTCTCCATCGGGCTGAATAATGAATTCGACCTGACGGAAACCACCAAGCTGGTGGCCGATCTTTCCTATTCGCGCAACAAGCGGCGCGAACAGATCATGGAAACCTATGCCGGCTACGGCCGTGGCGTGGGGCGCGTGACGGGGGATACCCCCGATGTCGGTCGCACCTTCGACAAGATCGATTTCAACATTAATGATGACGGCTTCTCCCAGTATAAAACCGGGCTGAACTATGCCGATGCGACCAAGGTGTCGTTGGGCGACCATGCTCCCTGGGGCGGCTGGGGCCATGATGGTGCTGTCCGTTATCCGGACGTGAAGGAAGAGGTGAAGTCCGCCGAGGCCCGGCTTGATCAGGAATTTGACAGCTTCATCAACAAGCTGTCGGTCGGCATCAATTACACCAACCGTGAAAAGACCAAGCGGGTGGTGGAATATGATCTGTTCCTGAAGAACAATCAGCAGGTCTATGTCGATCCCGCCGATCTGGTGGCCCCCACCTCGCTGGGCTTTGCCGGCATGGGCGATGTGCTGAGCGTGGATATCGGCAATGTCTGGCGGAAATATTTTGATCAAACGCCGCTGGTCGATGCCAATAATTACGACAAGAATTGGGACATCTCCGAAAAGGTCACCACCTTCTTTGCCCGCGCCAATTATGGTTTTGGCGACCTGACCGGTAATGTCGGTGTGCAGGTGGTGCGGCAGCAGCAATCATCCAGCGGTGTGATTATTAATGGCACCAGTGGCAAGGTGGTTCCCACCGCCATTAGCGCCAAGGAAACCTATACCGATGTGCTGCCCAGCCTGAATGCCATCTATGATCTGGGCGATGGGCACCGTTTGCGGCTGGGCCTGTCAAAGACCATGGCGCGGCCGCGAATGGATGACATGCGCGCCAATGTCACGCCCTCCTTCAACGGCACGATCTGTAATGGCCAGACATGCGCGGCGGGCAGTACGGTCAACCCCTGGTCGGCCAGCGGTGGCAATCCCAACCTGAAGCCCTGGAAGGCCGATGCGGCCGACTTGGCCTATGAATGGTATGTGGCGCCGACGACCTATATTTCGATCGCCGGCTTCTACAAGAAGCTGAAGACCTATATCTACAACCAAACCCAACCTTTCGATTTCAGCGGCCTGCCCCTGCCGACGACGGCATCCAGCATCCCCGCCGGGGTCAAGATCAGCAATATGGGCCAGATCACCCTGCCGGCCAATGGCAATGGCGGCAATCTGAAGGGGCTGGAATTCTCCGGTGCCCTGGATTTCGGTCAATTGTATGAGCCTCTGGAAGGGTTTGGCGTGCAGGGCAGCCTGTCGCTCACCTGGTCCAGCCTGAACCCGACGGACAAGAACGATCCGGGCCAGGCCGTGCGCATTCCCGGCCTGTCCAAGACGGTCTATAACCTGACCGCCTATTATGAACGCGACGGGTTCCAGGCGCGGATCAGCCAGCGCTACCGCTCCGCCTTCAAGGGGGAGGTGGTGCAGCTCTACGCCAACCGTGGCTTCACGGAAATCCTGTCCGACAAGCAGGTGGATGCGCAGATCGGTTACACCATCCAGGAAGGCCAGTTTGAAAATCTGGGCTTCCTGTTCCAGGTGAACAATCTGACGGACAGCCCCTATCGCACCCGTGTGGGCCTGGATAGCGGCGGGACCAAGACCAGTGACGGGTCCAGCCTGCCGGAAACCTATGAGAAGTACGGGCGGGAATTCCTGTTCGGTGTCAGCTACCGCTACTGACCCCATCATCGGGCCGGCATCCCGCGCATGGGGGATGCTGGCCCCCTTCCCTCTGGCAGTTGGAAGGTTTGCCCTGTGCAGCAACAGATCAAGAAAATCCTGATCGTCGGGGGCGGGTCGGCCGGCTGGATGGTGGCCGCCCTGTTCTCCCGCCTGTTCAAACGGCTTTATGAGATCACGCTGGTGGAATCCGATGAAATCGGCACCATCGGCGTGGGCGAGGCCACCATCCCCGCCATCAAGCGGTTTAATGAATTGCTGGGGCTGGACGAGGATGACTTCCTGCGCCGCACCCAGGGCAGTTTCAAGCTGGGGATCGAGTTTCGAAACTGGCACCGGCAGGGTGACAGCTATATTCACGGGTTCGGCCCCATCGGCCAGGATCTGGGCTGGCTGCGCTGCCACCATTACTGGCTGCACCAGCAGGCCCAGGGCAAGGCACCGGATTTCGACGGGCTGGCCATTAATACCGCCGCAGCGCGGGCGGGGAAATTCATGCGGGCGCGGCCGGATTTGCCGGACTCGCCCTTGTCCCACATCGCCCATGCCTTCCATTTCGATGCCGGGCTCTACGCCCGTTATCTGCGGGAGATGGCGGAAAAGGCTGGCGTGCAGCGGCTGGAAGGCCGCATCGGGGCGGTGCATCTGCGCCCCGAGGATGGTTTCGTGCAATCGGTCACCCTGGCCGATGGGCGGGAGGTGGCGGCCGATTTCTTCATCGATTGTTCCGGCTACCGGGGCCTGATCATCGAACAGGCGCTGAAAACCGGATACGAGGATTGGCGGCACTGGCTGCCCTGTGACCGGGCGCTGGCCGTTCCCTGCGCCCGCCAGCCGGGGGAGATGACGCCTTATACCCGCGCCACCGCGCACGGGGCCGGCTGGCAATGGCGTATCCCGCTGCGCCACCGCACCGGCAACGGCCATGTCTATGCCAGCCCCTTCATGGAAGAGGCGGAGGCCGAGCGTATCCTGTTGTCCAACCTGGATGGGCCGGCCCTGGCCGATCCGTTGCGGATACAATTCACCACCGGCAAGCGCCGGCAGCTCTGGAACCGTAATTGTGTGGCGGTGGGGCTGGCCAGCGGCTTTCTGGAACCGCTGGAAAGCACCAGCCTGCACCTGATCCAATCCGCCGCCATCCGGCTGGTTCGGTTGATGCCCGATGGCCGCTTTGATCCGGCGGTGATTGCGGAATTCAACCGCCAGAGCGATTTTGAGTATGAGCGTATCCGCGACTTCATCATCCTGCATTACAAGGCCACCGCGCGGGATGACACACCGTTCTGGCGCTACTGCCGGGACATGGCGATACCGGAAACGCTGCAGCGCAAGATCGACCTGTTCGCCGCCTGCGGCCGCATCTTCCGCGAGGATGAGGAACTGTTTGCCGAGGAAAGCTGGATTCAGGTGTTCCTGGGCCAGGGCATCATCCCCCGTTCCCCCGACCCGCTGGTGCGGGTGCAGGATGATGCGGAGATTGCGGAATATCTCAGCAATATCACAAGCGTCATCGGCAAATGCGTCGCCGTGATGCCGGGCCATGCGGCCTATCTGGAGCGGATTTGTGGGGTGGGGTGAGGGATTTCCGATTGGAAAATCTTGTGCCGTTCCTCGCTAAGGATAAACACCAGTTCGCTTTCACTTCCATGCCTCCCCCGCGAAAGCGGGGGTCCAGGGTCACAGGAACAACGCTTCGGTGCCCTTGGTCCTGGACCCCCGCTTTCGCGGGGGAGGCAACAAAGGTGCGAGGGAGAAAGGGGCGCTCCTATCCCGCGTCACTCCCCCAAAAACACACCCCCACCAAAACACAAAAAACCAGCAATCCCCAACCGCCTTTTCACCCCGCCCCGGCGGGCACACCATAAGCCTTAGGGAGAGAACCATGCCCCGTTTCCGCCAGCCATCGCTGGTTGCGCGCCAGCTTTGCCTGACGACCGCCATCGCCGCCCTGCTGGCTTTCAGCCCGGCGGGTTTCGCCCAGTCCAGCAATCCCCAGCCCACCGCTGACAGCCCGCCACTGGCCGCCCGTGCCCATGACCCGATCTGGGCGCGCGCGGATGCCCTGGTGCGGCAGATGACGCTGGAGGAGAAGATCACCTATCTGCACGGGCTGTTCCCGCCGCAGGCCAAGAACCCGCCGGCGGACATGATCCCGTCCGCCGGCTATGTGCCGGGCGTGCCGCGCCTGGGCATTCCCAATCTGCGGGAAAGCGATGCCAGTCTGGGCGTGGCCAATCAGGTGGAGCAGCGCAAGGGCGACACCGCCACCGCCCTGCCGTCCGGCCTGTCGCTGGCCGCGACGTTTGAGCCGGAACTGGCCTATCAATCCGGTGCCATGATTGGCGCGGAGGCACGGGCCAAGACCTTCAACGTGCTGCTGGCCGGTGGTGTGAACCTGACCCGCGACCCCTGGGCCGGACGCAATTTTGAATATCTGGGGGAAGACCCGCTGCTGGGCGGTGTGTTGGCCGGGGAGAGCATCCGCGGTGTGCAGTCCAACAACATCATCTCCACCATCAAGCATTTCGCCCTGAATGCGCAGGAAACCGGCCGCCATGTCATGGATGCCCGCATCGGTGAAGCGGATCTCAGGGAAAGCGACCTGCTGGCCTTCCAGATCGCCATTGAACGCGGCAAGCCGGCCTCTGTCATGTGCGCCTATAACAAGGTGAATGGCGATTGGGCCTGCGAGAATGACTTCCTGCTGAACCGGGTGCTGAAGAAGGATTGGGCCTATCCCGGCTTTGTCATGTCCGACTGGGGCGCGGTACACAGCACGGTGAAGGCGGCCAATGCCGGGCTGGACCAGCAATCCGGCCAGGAACTGGACCCGCAGATCTTCTTCGGCGACGATCTGAAAAAGGCGGTGGCCGAAGGCAAGGTGAAGCCGGCCCGGCTGGATGACATGGTGCGCCGCGTACTCTATGGCGTGATCCAGACCGGGCTGATGGAAAACCCCATCCCCAGCAGCGAACAGAAGATCGATTACCCCGCCCATGCCCAGGTGGCCCAGGCGGTGGCGGAACGCGGTTCCGTGCTGTTGAAGAATGACGGCCTGCTGCCGCTGGCCAAATCGGCACGCAAGGTGGTGCTGATCGGGGCCCATGCTGATGTCGGCGTGCTGTCGGGCGGTGGTTCATCGCAGGTGCGCTCGGTCGGCGGGGCGCCGGTGGAAATCCCGCTGAATGGCGGGGAAGCCGCCTCCTTCGTGCGTGTCACCTGGCACGCCTCCTCCCCGCTGGCCGCCGTGAAGGCGATGCTGCCAGGGGCCGAGGTCACCTATGTGGATGGCAAAGACCCCGCCGCCGCCGCCAAGGCCGCCGCCGGGGCCGATGCGGTGCTGCTGTTTGCCTGGCACTGGCAGACAGAGGCGCAGGATGCCCCCTCCATCGCCCTGCCGGATGGGCAGGATGCGCTGATTGAGGCGGTGTCGGCGGCCAACCCGAAAACGGTGGTGGTGCTGGAAAGCGGTGGCCCGGTGCTGATGCCCTGGCTGGACAAGGTGAAGGCGGTGCTGGCCGCCTGGTATCCCGGTCAGCGCGGCGGGGAAGCCATCGCCCGCATCCTGTTCGGGGAGGTGAACCCGTCCGGTCGCCTGCCCATGACCTTCCCCGCCGCTGAAAACCAGGCCCCCCGCCCGTCCGCCCCCGGCTTTGCCGAACAGGCCGCCCTGGATGAGGCCGGGCGCAATGGCCAGAAGGTGGGGCGGATCAAACCCTTTGCCGTGGATTATGTTGAAGGGGCCGCGGTGGGTTACCGCTGGTACGCCGAAAAGGGGCAGAAGCCGCTGTTCCCCTTCGGCTATGGCCTGTCCTATACCAGCTTCCAATACGCCAACCTGAAGGTGGAGGGGGGCGTTCGCCTGACCGTCAGCTTTGATGTCACCAACAAGGGACAGGTGGCGGGCGCCGATACGCCGCAGCTTTACGTGCAGGCCGGTGAACGCCGGCCCATGCTGCGGCTGGCCGGGTTCAAGAAGCTGGACCTTGCCCCCGGTGAAACCCGCCGCGTCAGCCTGACGGTCGATCCGCGCGTGCTGGCCGATTATGATGTCAAGGCCGGCGGCTGGCGCTTGCCCCAGGGCAGCTATGGGCTTTATGTCGGCACCCATGCCGGCGACAAGGCCCTGACCGGGGAAGCCAAACTGGATGCATGGAAGGGCAAGCCATGAAAACCCGTATCACCATCGCCGCCACCCTGGCCCTGCTGTCGCTGCCGCAACTGGCAGCGGCGGCGGAGCCGATGCGGGCCTGGATCACCAGCGGCGACCGCCGCTTCTCGCTGACCGAACAGGCGCCGGTTAACCCCGGCGCCGCCAGCGGCCTGCCGGTGATTACGGTGGACCCGGCCCAGCGCTTTCAGACCATGGTGGGGTTTGGGGCCGCCATCACCGACAGTTCGGCCTGGCTGATCCGCACCAAACTGACGGACAGCCAGCGCCAGTCCCTGCTGGCGGAACTGTTCGGGCGGCAGGATGGCGGGCTGGGATTCAGCCTGACACGGCTCACCATTGGTGCGTCTGATTTCTCGCTCGACCATTACAGCCTGGATGATGCGCCGAATGGTGCCCCCGACCCGGACTTGGCGCATTTCTCCCTGAAGCGCCCCGCCGAACATGTTTTCCCCACGGTGCGGCAGGCGCTGTCCCTCAATGGCGACCTGAAAATCGTCGCCTCCCCCTGGAGCGCGCCGGCCTGGATGAAAACCACCGGCTCGCTGATCAAGGGGCAGTTGAAGGATGAGGCATACCCCGTCTATGCCCGCTTCTTCGCCCGCTATATTACAGAGGCCGCAGCGCAGGGCGTGCCGACCGATTACCTGACCATCCAGAACGAACCGGATTTTGAGCCGAAGGATTATCCGGGGATGCGCTGGCGGGCCGTCGATCGCGCCCGTTTCTTCGCCGACCATCTGGGGCCGGAACTGACGGCACAGGGCATCAAGACCAAGCTGCTGGACTGGGACCATAATTGGGACCAGCCGGAACAGCCGCTGACCGTCTTTGCCAACCCAAAGGCCAATGGCTATGTCAGCGGCGTGGCCTGGCATTGCTATAATGGCCAGGTGGCGGCCCAGGCCATCGTGCAGCAGGCCTACCCGGAGAAAGAGGTTTTCCTGACCGAATGTTCCGGCGGGGAATGGGCGCCCGATTATGCCGACAGTTTCGCCTGGATGATGCGCAAGCTGATCATCGGTTCCACCCGCTATGGCGCGCGTGGCGTGCTGATGTGGAATCTGGCGCTGGATGAGAAGAACCGGCCCAATGCCGGTGGCTGCGACACCTGCCGGGGCATCGTCACCATCAACAGCCAGACGGGCTCCATCACCCGCAACCAGGAATATTACGCCTTCGGCCATGCCAGCCGCTTCGTGAAGCCGGGGGCCGTGCGCATTGCCGCGCCGGCAGAGGTGGGTGACGTGGAAAGTGTCGCCTTTGAAAACCCGGACGGCAGCCGGGTACTGGTTGCCTATAACCATGGCGACAAGCCGGCCCGGTTTGTCATTGCCGATGGGGCCAAACGGTTCAAGACGCAACTGCCGCCCCGCGCGGCGGGCAGCTTCGTCTGGTGAGCAAAGTGCGGCGGTGGTCAGCTTTCCGCGGCCACCGCCCCTTCATAGAAGGCCAGCAGTTTCTGCAACAATTGCTCAGTCGGCGGCGGGGTCACATCACCCGGCTGCCCCAACTCGTCGCGCAGCAGACTATAAACCGCCAGTTCCGGCCCCCCGCGCGTCAGGTTCATGCTGGCGACGAAGGCATCCGCCCCAGCCATTAATTCGGCCGCCAACTCGCGCCGCCCCAGCCTGGCGGCGATCAGCGCCCCGCGTTCCAGCGTCCATCCGATGGAGTAGGTATATTTTTGCCGCAGCAGCAGACGCAACCCCGTCAGCGCCTCCTCTATCGCCGCCGGCAAATCGCCTTTGACCACAAGGTAAGAGGCGAGATTGGCATAGAGGGTCAGTTCCAGCGCAGGCGTGATCCCCCGTCCTTGAACCAGGATTTCACGCGCCACGGCCACCGCCCGGTCGTAATCACCGGCAGCAAACTCCACCTCTGCCATCCGCATGGCAGGAAGGGCGGGATAGAGCCCGATCCTCAGGCCGATTTCCATGGCGAGTTCCAGCGAGCTGCGGGCCTTGGTCAAGTCACCGATCAACGCAGCCGTCGTGCCGATCAATGATAGAATCGTGGATTGCAGGTTTGCCAACGCGTGACGTTCGCAAACCACCAACGCCTCTTCCCACAGGGTCAATGCAGCTTCCAGCTCTCCCTGATAACGCTTCATCCAGCCAGCGCTCATGAAGGCATTGATGAACCAGCGGGGCTGCTGATGCTGGATAGGGCGCAACGCCGCGATGGCCGCGGGGAATTCTTCGCGCATGAACCAGGGGCGCTGCTGGTGATGGGGCAGCTGCAGCGGTATCCCCTCCCCATATAGCAACAAGCCGATAATGCCACGCAAGGCGGGGGGCGTATCCGCGTCACAGGCATCCCAGGCACGCACCAGGTAACGGGCCGCTTCCGTATAAAGGCCGCGCACGTTCCAGACCCGGATCATTGCAACCACCAGCTCCTGCCCGCGTTGAATGTCCTGCCCTCCCAGCGCCCAATCCAGGATGGCGCGCACATCGGCAATATCGACATCCAGCTTGGCCGCGATCACCCCCACCTGCTCCGACTGGACATGATATTCTTCCAGCACGTCTGGCAACCAGCCCAACAGGGCATGGTTCAGCCTCTCCCGTTCAATCCGGCCGGGATCGCGGGCGATAATATATTGGCGGATGGTTTCCAGCAGGCGCAGCCCGGCCCCTTGCGTCTGCAATGGTCCCGCCACCAGGGAACGGGAAACCAGACCAGCCACCAGCCCCGGCACCATGGCCGGCGTCAGCGGCGCGGCCCCGCAGACCGCCACCGCCCCCGCCACCGGCCAGGAACCGCTGAACACGGCCAGCCGCGACAGCAGCAGCCTTTCATCATCGGACAGCAGATCAAAGCTCCAGTCCAGCATATGGGCCAGACTGTCATGGCGGTAATGGAACGTGCCCGCCAGCGGCAGGTTCTGCAGCCGCCCTGCCAGGGCCGCCGAGACATCCGCCACCGGACAATCGCGCAACTGCGCGGCCAGCAGCACCAGGGCCAAAGGCAGCCCGTCCAACTGGCGGCAAAGCTTGGCCAGGGCTGGCATCTGGTCATCCGCCAGGGGGGGCCAGCCCGCCTGGGCATGGTTACGCAGCACCAGCGCCACGGCGGGATAAGACCGGATGGCCGCCGCCTCCCCCTCCTCCGCCGGCGGACAGGCCAGGGGGCAGAGGTTCAGCAGCAATTCACCGCTGATATTCAACGGCTCCCGGCTGGTCAACAACAGGTGCAGATCAGGGCAGGTGCCCAGCAGGTTTTCTGCGAACTCCCCCACCTCATCCAGCAGATGTTCGGCATTGTCCAGCAACAGCAGGGTGGGCTGGCCGGCCAACGCCGCCCGGATGGCGTCCACGACATCGGCCTTCAACAGGCGGATGGACAGGGCTGCCGCCGTCACCACGGGCACCAGCCCCGGCTGGCGCACCGGCGCCAGTTCCACATGCACCACCCGCAGCCCCTCACACGCGGCCGCCCCCGCCAGGGCCAGACAGGTTTTGCCCACCCCGCCAGGGCCGATGATGCTGACCAGCCGCGACCGGGCCAGCAATTCGCGCAGGCGCCCTAGGTCACCATCACGCCCAACCAGTTCTTCCGCCGGGGCCTCATCAGCAGGGGCCGGTACCGGGGCCAGCGACAGGGTGAGGCGATAGCCGATACCGGGCACATTTTCCACCGCCCCGTCACCCAGCGCCTTGCGCAAAGCCCGGACCTGGACCCGCAAATTGCCGGCGCTGACCGACAGCCCCGGCCAGACCAGGGCCGTCAGTTCATCCGCCGACAAGGCCTCGCCGCTGGCGCCTGCCAAGGCCAGCAACAGGTCAAAGGCACGGTCGCCCAAGGCGACCACATCGCCATTGCGCAAAAGGCGGCGCCGACCGGTATCCAGCAGGTAATGGTCAGGCTTCTCGAAAGGCATACTCATACTCGGCTGGGCAACGGGGCCTGTGATGGCTTGGCTCTAGCTTATGACACATTCCAGCGAGACTGATTTTATGTCTTTTAACACGCCGAATTTCTTTTTCCGCTGAATAGTTCCGCTGTCGATCAGGGGTGGAGCAACGGGCTTCCACCCTCCGGCAGACAGCAACCAGCACAAAGGCGGAGAATGGCCATGGGTACGATCACCACCGATGATGGCACGCAGCTCTATTACAAGGATTGGGGCAGCGGGCGCCCCGTTGTGTTCAGCCATGGTTGGCCGCTGAACGCGGATAGCTGGGAGGCGCAGATGTTGCATCTGGCCTCCAACGGTCTGCGCACCATCGCCCATGACCGGCGCGGCCATGGCCGTTCCAGCCAGCCCTGGCACGGCCATGACATGGATACCTATGCCGACGATCTGGCCCAGGTGCTGGAAGCGCTGGATGTGCGTGATGCGGTGCTGGTCGGCTTTTCCACCGGTGGCGGCGAGGTCACCCGCTATATCGCCCGCCATGGCCGCGCCCGCGTGTCCAAGGTGGCGCTGGTGGGGGCTGTGCCGCCGCTGATGCTGAAGACGGATGCCAACCCGGCCGGCACCCCGATGGAGGTGTTCGATGGCCTGCGCACCGCCAGCTTGGCCGACCGGTCGCAGCTTTACAAGGATATCGCCAGCGGCCCCTTCTTCGGCTTCAACCTGCCCGGCGCCAAGCCGTCGCAGGGCATGATGGACAGTTTCTGGATGCAGGGGATGATGGCCAGCCACAAGGCGACCTATGACTGTATCAAGGCCTTCTCTGAAACCGACTTCACGGAAGACCTGAAGAAGTTCGACGGGCTGCCCACCCTGGTCATCCATGGCGATGCCGATCAGGTGGTGCCCATCGACGCCGCGGGCCGGGCGGTGAAGAAGCTGCTGCCCCATGCGGAACTGAAGGTTTACGAAGGCGGGCCGCACGGGGTAACCGACACGCACAAGGATCGGCTGAGTGCCGACCTGCTGGCCTTCGCTTCCAATTAAGGTTAACGTTGAGGTTGCGTCATCCGACCGGGTGCCGCAACCTCAATCGGGCAGATGGGGGATGGGATGCTGCCGGAAACGGGGGATGGATTGCCGGGGGCCGCTGCCGCGGAAATCCCGATTGGGGCCTTTCGCTTCCATCCGGCCAATGGCCGGCTGACCTGCCGCAGCGGCGTGCCCGTGCCGCTGGGGCGCCGCGCGACCAGTCTGCTGGCCATTCTGGCAGAAAATATCGGGCGCGATGTTTCCCCCGCCCAATTGCTGGACCGGGTATGGCCGGGCCAGATCGTTGATCCCGCCAATGTGGCGGTCCAGATTTCCGGCTTACGCGCCGCCATCGGTGACAGCAACGCTTCCATCATCCTCACCGTGCATGGCCGTGGCTATCGGCTGGCCATGCCGGCAACCGGTGCGGCCCGCCCCATCGGCAATATCCCGCATATGCTGGGGGCGCTGACCGGGCGGGAAGTGGAACTGGGCAATGTGCTGAAACGGGTCCGACGCGACCGGCTGCTGTTGATTTCCGGTCTGTCCGGCACCGGCAAGACCCGGCTGGCCTGTGCCGCGGCCCGGTTGCTGGCGGATGATTTCGGTGATGGGCAATGGCTGGTACCACTGTCCGGATTGGCCATTGCCGACGCCGACGCGCTGGCCAGCCGTATCGGCATGGCCCTGGCCTTGGGTGGCAGTGCTGGCCCGGTACCGGCCTTGCTGGAGCGGATCCATAACCGTGCCTGTCTGCTGTTGCTGGACGGGGCGGAACTGCTGGGCGATGGCGCGCTGGATTTCATCCGCCGCCTGCTGGAGGCCTGCCCGCAGGCGGCGGTGCTGATCACCTCTCACGTTGCCCATCGCCGGTTGCGGCCCTGCTGCGTGCGCCTGTCACCGCTTGGCGTATCGGCGGCCGACGCCGCCCAGCCCAACGGCGCCAACGCCCTGTTTGTGGAAGCGGCCAGCGCCGCCGGGCTGAATTTCCAGCCTGACAGCGGGGTGGCAGACGCCATCGCCAATATCTGTCGCCATCTGGGCGGGGTGCCGCTGGGGGTGGAAATCGCCGCCCGCGCCAGCGGTCTGCTGGGGTTGAATGCCACCGAACAGGCCAGCCGCGACCCGATGCGCGCCCTGCCCGGTATGCGCCGGCCCGGCCCGGCGCGGCACCAGTCGCTGGGCGCCGCCATGGGCTGGGCCTTCAATCTGTTGAGCGGAACAGAAAGGCGGGCCTTACGCCTGCTGTCCGACCTGGATGATGAATTCAGCCAGGAGGAGGCCGATCAGGCCCTGTACAGCGACAGCACCATGCCGCTGGCCAGCGGGCTTGCCACCCTGCAGGAAAAATCCATGCTGGAACGGGCGGGCGACGGGTTCAGCCTGAACCCGCTGGTGCGCGCCTTCGCCCAGGGGCTGCGCGCGCCGTCATGACGCGGGCCGTCCCTGTCGCCCTTGCCGTACTGGCGCTTGCCCTGGCCGGCCCGGCGACGGGGGCAGATATTCTGCGCATCGGCATCGGGCCGGAGCCGGAAACGCTGGACCCGCATCGCGGCCTGACCCTGGGGGCCGGGCGGGTATTGCAGGAACTGTGCGAAGGGCTGCTGACCCGCGATGGATCGGGCCGCACGGTGCCGGGCGTGGCGGAGCGCTGGGAACAGAGCGCCGATGGGCTGACCTGGACCTTCCATCTGCGCCGTGATGCAAGCTGGTGGAATGGCGACCGGCTGACCGCAGATGATTTCGTGCGCGGCTGGCGCCGGGCGGTGGACCCGGCCACGGCATCGGGCATCGCCGATCTGTTGGACGGGGTGGCGAATGCCACCGCCATCCGCCAGGGCCAGCTGCCACCGGAACAGCTGGGCATCCAGGCCCTGGATGCCGACAGGCTGGAAGTGCGGCTGGCGCGTCCATCGGCCGATTTCGACATGGTGCTGGCCCACCGCATCACCCTGCCGGTGCATGGGCCGACCCTGGAAAAGGCGGGGAATGGTTTCGCCGCCGCGGACAGGCTGGTCTGCAATGGCCCCTACCGGCTGGCCGGGCATCAGCTGCACAGCGCCTATCATCTGGTCCGTAACGATTATTACCGCACACCACCCGCCATGACAGCGGTGGAACTGGTGGTCAGCGACGGGCCGGAAATGGAACTGAACCTGTTCCGTACCGGCGCCCTGCACGTCACCAGCAGCCTGCCCGGGGCCATGGTGGGTTGGGCGCGACAGGAAATGCCCGGGAGCCTGCATATCCATCCCTGGACCATGCTGACCTATCTGCGCGCCAACCAGAACGGGCCGGCATGGCGGGATAATCCGGCCTTTCTGACCGCCCTGGCGCTGGCGCTCGACCGCGACCAGCTGACCGCCCCCAGCCAGGGCCGCGCCATCCCGGCCCATGGGCTGGTACCGCCTGGCCTGTGGCGGGAAAGCGGACAGGCGGCCGCCGACATTCCGGCCAACACGGCCCGCCAGCAGGCCGCCCGCGATGCGCTGACCCGTGCCGGCTATGGCCCCAGCCGGCCGCCGCCGAAAGTGGAAATCCTGCACGCAGCAACCGAGCCGGTGCGCCAGCGCGTGGTGGCAATTGCCGCACAATGGAAGCAGGTTTTGGGGGTGGAAACCGAACTGGTCGGCCAGGAAAGCCGCATCGTTACCCAACGGGGCGCCAGTGGTAATTTCAACGGCTTTGTGCTGAATACCTGGATTTCCTACGCCCCGTCTTACGCGCTGGCCGCCTTTCTGCCGCCCGGCACGGTATTGCCGGCCGATGAGCCGGGGTTGCGGGCGCTGGAACGGCAAATCCTGGAGAGCGGCCGCATCATCCCGATCAGTTTCGGCAGTTCCCAGCGGCTGGTATCGCCCGCCCTGCGCGGCTGGCAGGATAATGTCTATGACATCCACCCTGTCAGCCAGCTGTCACTTGCGGGGGATTGACGGACGAGACCATGGAACCTGACCATTATCCCCCCTGAAACGGCGGACATGGCTGGGCCTGCCGCGTCATGTGCAAGGGCATGGCGGTTGGGTCGGTTACACCATAACCCAGCCGCTCATAGATCAGTCGGGCGGGGTTGGTCGGTTCCACATAAAGACTCGTCGTCAGCCCCTGCCGGTCGGTTACGTCCAGCCAAGCCTGCAGCATCAGGCGCCCCGGGAACCCCGTTCGTTGACCTGGCAGGACCGCGATATCCACTATATGCGCATTCCCGTCCAGTACAGCCATCCAGCAGAAGGCGCCGATCATCAGGCCATCTGCACGCGTCAGGATCAGTTCGGTGAAACCGGGATAGTCGCTGGTATAGGCTCGCCGACGCAGAGCGAATTGCTGGGAGGCTAGCATGGCGGTCACCCGGTCCGCGATTTCCGGACCAACGATGCGGGCATGGGATTCCCGCATACACTCTGTGAACAGGCTTTGCAGCCAGTCCAGGTCCGCCTGCCCCGCCAGCCGGGCCGCAAACGCGGTACCGGCGCGGACGGCGAAGGCATCAATCAGCGCAGTGGCTGGTACCGACTGAACCGTCATGGCATCCCCCAGCTCCTGCCCTATCAGCAGAAAATAACCTGATAATAGCGCGCGCCGGGATGGTCGGGGTCCATCAGGTCCATGGTGGGTACCACGTTAACCCCCTCAATCGTTCCGACAATGGGGTGGCTCAGATTGTAAGTGCCTTCGTTGGCTATCTTGTCAGATGGCCCCCGAAATATCAGCAGGAACGGCATGCGCTGGACAAGGGCGATCTTGGTCCGATGCATTGGGTTCGCCTTCACCAAGGTTAATTCGAGATATCCGCCGCCGCCATCTTCCAGGACCCATTTTTTGTCGAGGTGGGGGAAAAACATATCCCTCGTTACGATGTCGAGCATGTGCAGCCATTCTATCCAGATGAAAAAAGGCCGGTCCTGTTCAGGGGACCGGCCTGCTTCGGTTCAGTCGCGCGATGGGAAGATGCCATCGACAACGATCAGGTACGTCAATCCCAAGCTGGGCTGCGTGACGTTGATGGAGTAAGCACCAGCCGAGCTGACCACGACAGCCTGACCGGCCCCCGTCGCGCCCACGGTGACGGTACCACCCGTAACCGTAGTGATACTGCCAGTCAAGGCACCGACACTGCCAGATACGGCGGCAGGAAACGGCTTCAGCGTCGTCGTCGTGGCCGCCGTGCTGTAAACCTGCGTATTATAGGTGGTTGGACCGTTTTTCGTGAAGGCGTTGGCCAGGGCCATAGCAGCATTCGGCTGCTGCGTCGTGGTGCTTGCGGTCGCATTGTCCACAACCGGGATGGCCACGTTAGCGGACAGGGTCGAGGCCCCTTGGCCCATGGTCACCGTCTGGCTTCCGGTGGTGGGCGAGAATACAGCCGTATGAGTGTGTTGTGGCAAATTATTAATCCCAAGGGTGAATGCCCCCTGGCTGTTAATGACGCCGCCAACAGCGGGGCTGCCGGCAGTATGCCCCAACTGCAATACGGGCAACGCGCCATTGCTTGTATTCACACCAACGATGGTGCGCCCCCGCAAATCAGGAAGCATAAAAGTACTTGAACCATTACCCCCATAGATTGTTCCCATAATTGCAAAAAGGGCATTGTATTGCTGAATGGCAAGAGTCTGACCTTGACAAGTCATAAAACCCCGGGGCGTGAAATTCCCGGCCCACGGCACGATCGAGCCCATCATATATTCCATCTGTGTCCATCCTTCTGAAACAGGCCACAATAGAGACAGGCAGGGGCGGCCGGTTTCCTGCCTACAGGAATAGGCATAATACGTTTGCCAAGTTTGGTGCATCCACGCATAGGCAAACTACACCTAAAGCGGGAGCATATACACCAAAACCGACCGGCGGGGGAACTATGTTCTGGCCTGAAATTGATCTGGCTGCGATTTTTTCCGGCAAACACCCCTGAAGGGCGCATCCATACAGCTGTGCCAGTCATAGTGCTCGTTCTGACACCAACCCACCTAAAGATTGACCTTTAGGTGGGTTGGAGGCCGGCGACTGCCGGCTCAGCACCTCGTGGCGCGCAAGCCAAGGGCGCGGACGCGCCCGCCCGGCGCATGAGGGGACGCGAAATCTCCCTGGATCGGTCACGATCAAGGGAGATTGGTACTATGACGGACAAAAGCAGTGAACCGTTTTGAAAAGGTGGGCCGACCGGCCGGCCCCCAAAAAAAAATCGCAGGTTCCGGTGGGCGATGGGCCCCACCAGAACCTGCGATGATGATACAACGCATCAGGCCGTCAGGTCGAACCGGTCGGCATTCATCACCTTCACCCAGGCGGCGACGAAATCCTGCACGAATTTCTGTGCATTATCGTCCTGGGCATAAAGCTCCGCATAGGCGCGCAGCACGGAGTTGGAACCGAACACCAGATCAACCCGCGAGGCCGTCCATTTCACCGCCCCCGTCTTGCGGTCGCGGATTTCATAGGTGACGCCATCGCCCTTCTGCCAGCGATAGGCCATGTCGGTCAGGTTGACGAAGAAGTCATTCGTCAAAGCCCCTTCACGCTCGGTGAAGACGCCATCCTTGCTGCCGCCATGGTTGGCACCCAGCACCCGCAAGCCGCCAACCAGCACCGTCAATTCCACCGCTGTCAGGCCCATCAACTGCGCCCGATCCAGCAGCAGCTCCTCCGGGCTGACCACATAGGCCTTCTTGACCCAGTTGCGGAAACCGTCATGGACCGGTTCCAGCGCGGCGAAACTGTCGGCATCGGTCTGGGCGTCGCTGGCATCGCCCCGGCCGGGGGCGAAGGGTACGGTGATGTCAAAGCCGGCCGCCTTGGCTGCCTGTTCGATCCCGACATTGCCAGCCAGCACGATGGTATCGGCCAGCGAAGCACCCGTCGCAGCGGCGATGGGTTCCAGCACTGCCAGCACCTTGGCCAGACGGGCCGGTTCATTGCCTTCCCAATCCTTCTGCGGGGCCAGCCGGATGCGGGCACCATTGGCCCCGCCGCGCTTGTCCGAGGCACGGAAGGTGCGGGCACTGTCCCAGGCGGTGGCGACCAGTTCCGGGATGGAGAGGCCAGAAGCCACAATCCGCGCCTTCACCGCCGCCACATCATAATCCGTGCGGCCGGCCGGTACCGGATCTTGCCAGATCAGGTCTTCGGCCGGCACATCCGGGCCGACATAGCGGGCCTTGGGGCCCATATCGCGGTGGGTCAGCTTGAACCAGGCGCGGGCGAAGACTTCATTGAAATAGGCCGGGTCTTTATAGAAGCGCTCGGAAATCTGGCGATAGGCCGGATCTTTGATCATGGCCATGTCGGCATCGGTCATGATCGGGTTGTAACGGATCGACGGGTCTTCCACGTCGGTCGGCTTATCCTCTTCCTTGATATTCACCGGCTCCCACTGCCAGGCCCCGGCGGGGGACTTGCGCAATTCCCATTCATGGTTGAACAGCATGTGGAAATAGCCATCATCCCACTTGGTCGGATGGGTGGTCCAGGCCCCTTCAAGGCCCGAGGTGACGGTGAAACGGCCCTTGCCGCTCTGGTTCGGGTTGGACCAGCCAAAGCCCTGCTCGGTCACATCGGCGGCTTCCGGGTTGGGGCCCAGCTTGCTGGCATCGCCATTGCCATGGGCCTTGCCCACCGTATGGCCGCCAGCCGTCAGGGCCACCGTCTCTTCGTCATTCATCGACATGCGGGCAAAGGTTTCCCGTACCTGGGCCGCCGTCTTCAGCGGGTCGGGCTTGCCGTTCACCCCTTCCGGATTGACATAGATAAGGCCCATCTGCACCGCGGCCAGCGGGTTTTCCATGGTGGCGGGTTCATCAACATTGCCATAGCGCCCGTCGGACGGGGCCAGCCATTCCTTCTCCGCGCCCCAATAAATATCCTTCTCGGGGTGCCAGATATCCTCACGACCAAAGGCAAAACCAAAGGTCTTCAGGCCCATATTCTCATAGGCGATGGTACCGGCCAGAATGATCAAGTCGGCCCAGCTGATCTTGTTGCCGTACTTCTTCTTGATCGGCCACAGCAGGCGGCGCGCCTTGTCCAGGCTGACATTATCCGGCCAGCTGTTCAGCGGGGCGAAGCGCTGATTGCCGCTGCCGCCACCGCCACGGCCGTCAGCAACGCGATAGGTGCCGGCGGAATGCCAGGCCATGCGGACCATCAGCCCGCCATAATGGCCCCAATCCGCCGGCCACCAATCCTGACTGTCGGTCATCAGCGCATGCATGTCGCGCTTGATCGCGTCGAAATCCAGGCTCTTCACCGCCTCGCGGTAGGAGAAGCCCTGACCCAGCGGGTTGGTCTTGGTATCGTGCTGGTGCAGAATGTCGAGGTTGAGCGCATTGGGCCACCAATGGGTGGTACTGCTGCTGTTCGCCGTATTGCCCCCATGCATGAAGGGACATTTGCCGCTGGCACTGGTAATTTTGTTGCCTTCCATTCTTGCCTCCGCCGGTTTAGCCTGATGTTTGTCGATTCCTTGCGGCGCCTTGGCGCCCTGGACGCCAAAGTATCAGGGTCGGCCATTGCGGTATAATTGCATTACCTTAAAGGCGTGATAGGCTAACCTTATGATCCCGTTTTCCATGAAGCATCTGCGTTATTTCGATGCGCTGGCCCGTCTTGGGCATTTTGGGCGGGCGGCGGAGGAATGCGCCATTTCCCAGCCCGCCCTGTCGGTGCAGATCAAGGAAATGGAGGATCTGGTGGGCTCCCCCCTGGTGGAGCGCACGCCCCGGCAAATCCGGCTGACCGCGCTGGGGGAGGCCTTCGCCACCCAGGTGCATGAGATTTTGCGCAGCGTGGATGCGCTGGAAGATCTGGTGCGGGCCGCCCGCGCGCCTTTCATGGGGCAATTGCGGCTGGGCGCTATCCCCACGGTGGCGCCCTATCTGCTGCCGGCCCTGGTGGCCGAACTGGCACAGACCTATCCGGGGCTGGATTTGCGCCCGCGGGAGGCCATTACCCAGAAGCTGCTGGAAGATATCATGGATGGGCGACTGGATGCGGCCATCGTCGCCCTGCCCGTCTCCGAAGCCTCCCTGCACGAAATGCCCTTGTTTGAGGAGGAATTCGTGCTGGTGCGCCCGCCGGCCGACGCGGGCAAGCCCGTGCCGGCGGCCGACAAGCTGTGGCAGATGCGCCTGCTGCTGCTGGAGGAGGGCCATTGCTTCCGTGAGCAGGCGCTGGCCTTTTGCAAATTGTCTGCCGCCGAAGCCCCGCATAACATGATGGAAGGCAGCTCGCTCTCCACCCTGGTGCAGATGGTGGGGGCCGGGATCGGCATCACCCTGGTGCCGGAAATGGCGCTGGGGGTGGAAACCCGGTCCGCCCGCATCGCGCTCGCCCGCCTCGCCTCCCCCCGCCCCAGCCGCACCATCGGCATGATCTGGCGGCGCAGCCATCCGCTGGCCGGCGAGCTGCAGGCCGTGGGCGGTATCGTCCGCCGCATCGGTGAAGACATGCGCCAGTGTGCAGCGGGGTTTCTGCAACCGGACAGCGACGCCTGATACCCACCCGCCTAAAGGTTGACTTTCAGGTGGGCTGGAGGCCAGCGACCGCGGGCACGTGAGGGAACACTGATCATTTCCAATGGCGACCGAATTCCCTTTGTGTTCGGGTGTAGGTCGGCAGGGAATGTCTAAAGACCACTCCTTAACCATGTTGCCTTACCCGACCGGGCGTTTCCACCCGCAGGACAACCATATAGCGGTCAAAGCCAGTTGGAATCATGCAGGTATGCACCTCTGGTGAGGCTCACGCGCAACTCTGGCGACATGCAGGACCGTGAAAATAAAAAAATCTAACTGGTCTTGTGACGGGGTTAGAGATATTTTTTAGAAATGATAGGTCCGCGTTAACGCATTTACAGTTTCGGTTAACGTCAGCACGCACACAGTTTAACTTACGTCTTCCCTTTGGGGGGCGGATTTTCGCAATTCTGGGCGAGTAAGGGGCGGGGAATGACCGGCAAGGTTCGTAGCGGCAAGTCGACGACGAAGACCACCACCCAGCAGGAAGGGACCGAAATCGCCGTACAGGCGACGGCGGAACCGCCGAAGAAGGGACGCCGTCGCCGTCAGGAACTGTCGCTGGAACCGCGCATCATGTTTGATGCGGCGGCGGTGGCCACCGCCGCCGACGCCCTGACCCTGTCAGCCGCACAGCAGATAACAGAACCGCAGCATGATCACGCTGCCGATGCCGCCAGCGCCCTGCGCGATGCGGACAGCAAAGCCGCCACGACACACAATCCGCCTGAACCGCCCCCCGCAGCCGCCCCTGCTGCCGCCTCCCCTGCCGAAACGGCCCCTGCCCCCCTGACCACCCCGGTGGCTGCCCCCACGGCCGACCGCAAGGAAGTGACCTTCATCGATACCAGCGTGACGAATTGGCAGCAGTTGCGCGATTCCGTGAAGCCAGGGATGGAGGTGGTGCTGCTGGATGCCGGCACCGACGGGGTCACCCAGATGGCCGATTGGGCGGCGACCCACAGCGGCTACAGCGCCATCCACATTCTGTCCCATGGCAGCGAGGCGGAGCTGCATCTTGGCACCGCAACCCTGAACCAGGCTGATCTGGCCACCCGTTCCGCCGATCTGGCCCGCATCGGCCAGGCCCTGACGGCAGACGGTGACCTGCTGCTCTACGGGTGCGATGTGGCGAAGGGGGCCGATGGCGTCACCTTCATCCAGGATCTGTCAACCCTGACGGGGGCAGACGTCGCCGCCTCCACCAACCTGACCGGCTGGTCCGTACAGGGGGGCGATTGGACACTGGAACGCAGCACCGGCACTATTGAAGCGGCTTCGATCCAGGATACGGATTATCACCTGCTGCTGTCCGTCACGGGCGCCTCCGTCAATTTTCTCGACCCCAATGACCACACCAATTCCTACAGCAACGGTGCCGTCGCCATTGGGGCAGGCAATGAGATTGACTTCGGAAACCTTACGATTGACATCGATCCCTCGTCCTCCACGATCACCATCAGTTTGGTCAATGGCGCCTGGTCTGGTCCGATTGATTTGGTGTTCAGCGGGGGAACGCTCGACAAGATCACGAACGTCACCCTGACGAGCAATTCTACCCAGGGCGGCAGTCCGACGGCGACGATTCTGTCCAGCGACCCCGCACAGAAGACGATCCAGGTGGATCCGGGTTCCGTTAATGGCGTCACCGGGGACGGTAAAAGCGTTGTTTTCAGCTTCACCTCCACCAATACCGGCGGCGGTAACAGCGCGCCGGTCATCACCAATCTGGACTCCGATTCCGTCGCTTGGGCCGGGGTCGGCAACACTGTCAATCTGGATGCCGGCACGGCCCTGACGGTTAGTGATACGGAGTTGGACGCCCTCAACGGCGGTGCCGGCGACTGGGCCGGCGCCAGCCTGATAATCCAGCGGGTGAAATCCGGGACAGCGGACGCCACCGCCCAGGATGTGTTCAGCTTCAACGCCAGCGGCTTCACCGATACCGGCTCAGCGTTGCAGTCCGGCGGCCAGACCTTCGCCACATACAGCAAAAGCGGGGGCGTACTGACCATCAATTTCACCAGCAGCGGGACTGTGGCGACGACGGCGCTGGTGCAAAGCGTTATGCGCAACATTCAGTACAGCAACGCCACCCCCTATGGCGACGCCACCATCCGCTTTGCGCTCTCCGATGGCACCAACACCAGCAATGCTGACGTAACCGTCACCAGCAGCACAATCTATGTCGACAACAGCAGCGATGATGCCGGTGGCGACGCCGCCGATGGCTTCTCATTGCGTGAAGCGCTGGCCCGCGGCGCGGCACAGTCCGGTGCCGACACGATTATTGTCAAGCTTGCGGACAATTCCGCCATCACCCTGGGCAGCGACGTCACCGCCGGTTCTGGCGATAGCCTGGACCTGGATCAGGCCAATGGCCTGACCATCAGCGGCAGCACCCTGAATCTGGGCGGCGGGCTGACCATCAGCAACGGCGCTGGCGATACGGCCACCATTTCCACCATCATTGCAGGCGCCAATTTTGGGTTGACCAAGAGCGGGGCCGGCACACTCACCCTGTCGGGTTCCAACACCTATACCGGCGCCACCACCATTTCCGCCGGCACGCTGACTGTCAGCGGTGGAGCAGCCCTGGCCGACAGCGGCGCGGTGAGTGTAGCAGCCGGTGCCACCCTGGCGCTGAGCACCGATGAAACGATCGGTGGGTTGAGCGGTGCCGGCAGTGTCACGCTTGGCAGCCGCACCCTGACCGTCGGTTCGGGTGGCAGCTCTTCCACCTTCTCCGGCGTCATCTCCGGTACGGGCGCGCTGTCCAAAACCGGCACCGGCACGCTGACCCTGAGCGGCGCCAACACCTATACCGGGGTGACCACCATCTCTGCCGGCACGCTGGCGGTCGGAAATAACAGCGCCCTTGGCAGCACCGATGCCGGCACCACCGTCGTTGCCGGCGCGTACCTCAGCGTGGCCGACGGCGTCACCCTGGCAGAAAATCTGACCATCAGCGGGACTGGCGTCAGCAATTCCGGCGCGATTGTCGGCAATGGGACCGCCACGATCAGCGGTAGCGTGACGCTGGCGGCCGCTTCCCGTATTGATGTGGCGCCAAGCGGCAACCTGACCATCAGCGGTGTCATCAACGGTACTTTTACACTGACAAAGGGCAGCACGGGCACCCTGACCCTGACCGGTGATAATAATGCCTGGGGCGGCAATATCACGACAGCCGCCGGCGGCGGCACGCTCGTCGCTGGGCACAATAATGCGTTGGGCGACACCAGCGGCATTACAACCATCGTCAGCGGCACCACCCTTGTCTTGGCCGATGGCCTGACGGTGGCTGAAAAAATCACCATTGCCGGCGCCGGTATCTCCAGCGCCGGGGCGCTGCGCCTTTCCAGCGGCAGCGCCACCCTCAGCGGCGTCATAACGATGGGCGGCGCTGCCCAGATCGGCGTGGGGACGAATGCCAGCCTGACAGTAAGCGACCGGATCAGCGGTACCTATACTTTCACCAAGATCGACGCCGGCACACTGATTCTGAGTGGTAACAATACCTATACGGGCAGTACGAATATCGGTGTCAATGGCGGCACCTTGCTGGTCACAGGTTCGCTGGGCGGCACCAGCGCTGTTACTGTGAATAGTGGTGCTACGCTGGCCGGCACGGGCACCATTTTTGCCAACAACTCAACGAACCTTGTCGTCATTGGCAGCAACGGCACCCTGGCCCCCGGTGTCGCTGGCACCAATAATGGCGCCGGCACACTGACCATCAATGGCAATCTGGCGGTGCAGACCAACGCCACCCTGGCCGTGGATATTGCCGGGGCGGCGGCGGGTACCGGTTACGACCAGGTGGTGGTCAAGGGCACTGTCGATGTCACAAATGCCGTGATTTCCGCCAGACATTCTTATTCTGCCGCCAATCAGGCCGAATATGTGATCATCGACAATGACGGTTCCGACGCCATCACCGGCACCTTTACCGGCGTGGCCGAAGCCGGCACCGTTACGGCCAGTGGTAATGGCACTGTACTGACGGCGTCTTACAGAGGTCCCGGTGGCACCGGGAATAACTTCACCCTGACCGCGCCGACAAATAATGCGCCGGTGATTACCGGGCTGGCGGGTGACAGCGTCGCCTGGGCCGGTGTCGGGGGTACTGTTGGGTTGGATGCGTCCAACAATGTGACCATCAGTGACGTCGAAAATGATCTTGCCGGCAATTGGGATGCAGCGACGCTGACCATTCAGCGCAAAGATAATGCGCTGACCAGTGATGTATTCGGCTTTAGCCTGGATGGGTCCGGCATCAGCCTGAATGGCTCCACTCTGGTGTCCAACAGCCAGACAATCGGCAGCTACACCAACAGCAACGGCGTGCTGACCATCACTTTCAATGCCAACGCCACCGCCGCCCTGGTACAGGAAGTGGCCCGGCACATCACCTATCGCAATGACACGCCAACCGGCGATACAATCATCCGCTTTGCGCTGAGCGATGGCCACGGTCAGTCGACCACGGCTGATGTGACTGTAACCAGTGACACGATCTATGTGACAAACGCCACCGACACGGCCACCATCGACGTGACCGACGGTATCAGCTTCAGCGAAGCCGTGGCGATTGCCGCCGCCGACACCACCGGCACCCAGACCCTTGTGCTCGCCAGTTCCTTGGCCAACACGACCTTGACCCTGGCCGGTAATCTGTCCATTGGCGAAAGTTTGACCATCGACGCCGATGCTGCCAGTGGGGTCACCATCACCGGCAGCACGCTGACCCTGGGCGGCACACTGACCCTCACCGACGGCACGGGGGATACCGCCACCATCAGCAGCACCCTGGCCGGTTCCGGCAGCCTGAGCAAGACGGGTGCCGGCAAGGTCACGCTGTCCGGTACCAACACGAGTTGGACCGGTGCCTTGAGTGTCACGGATGGGACATTGGCGGTGGGTGCCAGCGCCATCACCAACAGCTCAGACTTGACGCTGAACGGGGGTACGCTGGCAAGCACCGCCACCTTGAGCTACGCCAAGGCTATTTCGCTGGGCAGCAGCGGCGGTACGGTTGATGTTTCGGCGGGCAGCGTGACCCTGTCGGGGACCATCAGTGGCAGCGGCAAACTAACCTCCACCAGTACTGTTGCCGGCAATGTTCTGACCCTGGCGGGCAGCAATACCCATACGGGCGGCACGACGCTCGACAGCGGCATTTTGCAGTTCAATTCCGATACTGCCGCCGGCAGCGGCACGCTGACCATCAATGGCGGCAAGGTGCGGACCAGCGCTGAGCGTATCGTCAGCAATGCCGTGGTATTGGGCGGTACCTTTACCCTGTCAGGTTCCGCCGCCATGACCTTCTCGGGCGCGGTTGATCTGGGTGGGGCGGATCGCACGATCGACAATACGATCAGCAGCGACCTGACCTTCAGCGGCGTGATCAGCAATGGCAGCCTGACCATTGGTGGTGCTGTTGGAACCGGTGCGGTAATCCTGTCAGGGGCCAACACCTATACCAACACCACCATTACCGGCAGCGACAGCAACGGCAACAGTAATACCCTGTCCGTGGCGGGCGACGGCAATCTGGGCAGCGGCACCATCACCTTGAACGGGGCCGGTGCTGTTCTGAAAATCACGGGCGCCACCACCGTCGACAATGCCATCAGCCTGGGCAGCGGTGGCGGCACGGTCAGCAACGGCAGCGCCGTTACCCTGTCGGGCATCATTTCCGGCAATGGCAACCTGACCAAGGCCGGCACCGGTGCGCTGACCCTGTCCGGTGTCAACACCGGCAGCGGGACCACAACCATCACCTCCGGCTCTCTGTCGGTGGCGGCTGACAACAACCTGCTGGGCGGTGCCCTGACGGTGAATGGCGGCACCCTGACCGTTACCGGGTCCAACGTCACGATCGACAATGCCATCACCCTGGGCGCCAACCACGGCACGGTCAACAATGCCAGTGCCGTGACCCTGTCCGGCAACATTTCGGGTTCGGGCAATTTCGCCAAGAGCGGGGTGGGCACGCTGACCCTGAGCGGGACCAACAGCTATACCGGTACCTCGTCCTTCACCGGCGGGATGGTCAAGGTCAGCTCCGACAGCAATCTGGGCGCTGGCTCGGTCACCCTGAACACCAATGGCTGGCTGGGTGTCACCGCCACTACCACCATTGATAATGCCATCATCCTGAATTCGTCCCCGGCGGTGATTGATGTCTCCACGGGCGCCGTAGCCACCTTCACCGGGGGAATCAGCGAGACGGGCGGCTCCCGCGGGCTGAACAAGTCCGGCACCGGCACGCTGGTGATCGGGGCTGATGCCACCTATACCGGCGCCACCAACCTGAATAGCGGCACCTTGGAAGTGGCCGCCACGCGTACCCTGGCGACCTCCTCCATCAACCTGAACAGCACAACCCTGAAGATCACTGGCGACGGTACTCTTGCGACGGCGGTCATTGTCCGCGGCAGCAGCGCCAATAGGTTCAGTATCGATGGCGCTGTCACCCTGTCGGGCTTGGTTTCTCTCGATAGCAATGCGAACGGCAACCGCACCCTTGTCAAGAATGGCACTGGCACGCTGACACTGTCCAACAGCGGGAACGCAGTGGCGGGTGTTGTCACCTCTGGGGCCAACACCTACACGCTGGACCTGACGGTTGCGGGTGGCACGGTTTCGGTGGCGGCGGACAGCAATCTGGTGGGGGGTGCTGTCACCCTTGACGGCGGCACGCTGTCGGTAACCGGTACGACGACGATTGACAATGCCATCGCGCTGGGTTCGGGGGGCGGTACGATTAACGTCTCCAGTGGTGTCTCCACCCTGTCTGGCGTGATCAGCGGCACGGGCGCGCTGACCAAGACCGGGACAGGCAGCCTGACCATCGGGGGCAGTGACGCCAACAACTTCAGCGGGGCGGTCACCATCAGTGCCGGTACGGTCACGGCGGCCAAGGACACCGCATTTGGCACCTCAGCGGGTGGTGTGACGATCGCCGCCGACGCTTCGCTGGCGCTCAGCGATGGGGTCAGCATCGCCGATGCCATCACCGTTGGGGGGACGGGTGCCAATGCCAGCGGGGCCATCCAGCTCCTGACCGGGTCGGCCACGCTGAGCGGGCAGGTCACCCTCTCCGCCAACACCACACTGGCGGCCGGATCGGGCAGCACGCTCACCCTGTCGGGTGGCGTGACCGATGATACCAACAGCTACGGCCTTACCCATACGGGTGCCGGCAGCAATCTGGTGCTGTCCGGCACTGGCAATTGGGATGGCGGGCTGGCCGTCAGCAGCGGCACGGTCAAGCTCCAGGGCGGTGCGGCGGTCAAGGACAGCAATGCCGTCACCCTGACGGGTACGGCAGCGCTGATCCTGAATGCTTCTGAGACCATCGGCGCGCTGAGTGGGTCCAGCACCAACGCCATCACCCTGAACAGCAACGCCACCCTCACCGTCAACCAGTCGACCAATACCATCTTCGCTGGCACCATCGCCGATGGTGCTTCCTCTACCGGTGGCTTTACCAAGGCCGGGACGGGTGGACTGACCCTGTCTGGCGACAACAGCTATACCGGGGCGACGACGATTTCGGCGGGCACCTTGACGGTGGGACACAGCGGCGGGGCCATCGCGGACACCAGTGCCGTGACGGTTGCAGCCGGCGCCACCTTGGACCTGTTTGGGGAGAATGAGGCAATCGGCTCCCTCTCCGGGGCGGGTACCGTCATGCTGAACAGCGGCATATTGACGGTGGGCGGGAATGACCAGAGCACGGTATTCTCCGGCAGCTTCACGGCCGATACTGACGCTGCACGTGTGGAAAAGACTGGCACCGGCACCTTGACCCTGTCGGGCACCAGCAGCAGCGCGCCCTTTGTCACCCGCATTACCGCGGGCACGCTGGCCATTGCGGCTGACAGCAACCTCGGCAGCGGCGCGGTGCAGCTCAATGGTGGCACGCTCAGCCTGACCGAAACCGGGGACTATGACAACAGCATCATCATCCTGCGCGGCACGGGTACCGTCAGCGTCGGTACTGGCAAGACGGCGACGCTGAGCGGGACGCTGGATGATGATGGGAATAACGGCGCTGACCTGATCAAGGAGGGTGCCGGCACACTGATCCTGGCCAATACCGCCAATGAAGCGGCGGTAACCGGCGCCGTCTATGTCAATGGCGGCATCCTTCAGGTGGCAAGTGATGATGCGCTGCTGAACGGGATGATCTATCTGGCCGACGGCGCAGCACTGAATGTCAGCGATGATACAACCATCGACAATGCCTTCACCCTGAACGGTGATGCCGCGGTGAATATCGCCACCGGCAAGACGGTGACGTTGAGCGGCGGCATTGCCGGCACATCCGGCAATGACCTGACCAAGACGGGTGCTGGCACCTTGACTGTCGGCGGAACCAACAGCCTCACGGGGGCGGTGACCGTCAGCGGCGGCACGATGCTGGTGAATGGCACCATGGCCAACGCCGGCAATGTGACCGTGGCGTCCGGTGGCACCCTGGGTGGCTCCGGCAGCGTCGGTAATGGCAGCAGCGCGGTCACGATCGACCAGGGCGGGACTTTGTCGCCCGGCAATTCGCCCGGTACGCTGACCATCCATGGTAATCTGGCGCTCAACGGCACCCTGAAGCTGGATCTGGCCGGGGCGACGGTGGGAACCCAGTATGATCAGGTGGTGGTCACCGGCAACCTGACACTGGGCGCCACCAGCGCCCTTGACCTCAACTATACGGCATCCAGCACCGGCAATACGTTCCGGGTCATCGATGTGCAGGGGACGACCGCCATCAGCGGCACGCTTGCCGGCACGGTGGCGGAGGGTGGCAACTACACCTCCAACAGCCGGCAGTTTATGGTCAGCTATCTGGGGGGAACGGGCAATGACCTGACCCTGCGGGACAATGCGCCCCCCAGTCTGGATCTGAATGGCAGCGATACCGGCACTGGCAATGTCGTCAGCCTGACCGGCGCAGCCGACGGGCTGGCGACCACCGGGGCAACCCTGGCGGATGTGGAAAGTGGCTGGAATGGTGGCAGCCTGACCATCCATCGCGTCACCGGCGCAGGCGCAGCGGACGGCAATGCCAACGATGTGTTCAAACTGTTGACAAGCCAGGGGCTGAGCTTCACCGGCAGCATCGCCCAGGGCAGCGACAGCAATGGTACGGTTTCCGATGGCGCGACCCAGTTCGCCACCTGGACCTATACCAGCGCCACGGGCACGCTGATCTTCACCTTTGATGCCAATACCACCAATGCCCGCGCCCAGGCGCTGGTACGCTCGATCGGGTACAGCAATGGCACCCCCTATGGGAATGCCACGATCCGCATCACGGCAACCGATGACAGTGGTGCCAGCACCCAAGCGGACGTGTCGGTCACCAGCAGCACGATCTATGTCGATAGCAGCAGCGATGACGGCGACGGCGATGCCGCCGACGGCTTCTCGCTGCGCGAAGCCCTGGCCCGTGGCGCGGCGCAATCCGGCGCTGACACGATCAAGGTGAAGCTGGCGGATGGCAGCACCATCACCCTGGGCAGCGCCGTCACGGCCGGTGCCAGCGAGACGCTGGACCTGGATCTGGCCAACGGGCTGACCATCGCCGGCAGCACCATCAACCTGGCCGGCGCGCTCAGCATCAGCAATGGCACCAGCGATGCCGCCACCATCAGCAGCATCCTGGCCGGGTCGGGCAATCTGACCAAGACCGGGGCGGGCACGCTGACGCTGAGCGGCAGCAACAGCTACACCGGCAGCACGGCGGTAACGGGCGGCACGCTGGCGATCAACAACGCCAGCAACATCAGCAGCGCCACCCTGAACCTTGATGGCGGCACGCTGCGCATCACCCCGGATTACGCGACCACCGCCACGCTCACCAACGCCATCACGCTGGGCAGCGGGCATGGTACCATAGAGACCACGGGTGTGGTGGTGTTGTCGGGGAACATCGCGGGATCCGGCGACCTCGTCAAAACCGGTGTTGAAGAGCTGACCCTCAGCGGTACCAACAGCTATACCGGCACGACAAGCATCTCGGAAGGCAAGCTGAACGTCAGCGCCGACAGCAACCTGGGCACTGGTGCAGTCATCGTCGGGGGCACTTTGAGCATCACCGACACTGCAACCATCGATAACGCCATCATCCTGAACCCCTCGGCTGGAGCCGCAGCCATCTCCGTTGATACCGGCAAAACGGCCACCCTGACCGGGGTGATCAGTGAGACCGGTGGCAGCCGCGGCCTGAGCAAAGCCGGCCTGGGCACCCTGGTGCTCGCGGCAGACGCCACCTACACCGGGGCCACCAATGTGAACCTCGGTACCTTGGAACTGGCGGTGACCCGCACCCTGGCCACCTCCGTCATCACCCTGGGCACCGCCAACCCGACCTTGAAGATCACCGGCAGCGGCAGCTTCGCCACGCCCATCTCTGTGCGTGGCGCCGGTACCAACAGCATCAGCGTCGATGGCAACGTCACCCTGTCCGGTGTCGTGTCACTGGACAGCCTTGCCACCAACAACCGCACCCTGACCAAGACCGGCAGCGGCACGCTGACTTTGAGCAATTCCGGCAACGCTGCAGCTGGCATCCGTACATCCGGCTCCGACACTTACAGTCTCGGCCTTACCGTATCGGCGGGGGCCGTTTCGGTGGCCGGCGACGACAATCTGGTCGCCGGCACGGTAACGCTGAACGGCGGCACGCTGGCCGTGACCGGGACAGGCAGCAAAACGATCAATAATGCGCTGTCCCTTGGGGCGAATGGCGGCACGATCGACGTCACTGGCGGGACTTCGTCAATCGTCACCCTCTCCGGCGTCATCGGCGGTTCCGGCACCTTCACCAAGACCGGGACCGGTGAACTCTCACTGACCGGCAGCAACACCTATACCGGGACGACCACCGTGTCGGCCGGCACGCTGGCGGCCGGCAGCAACAGCGCACTGGGCACCGATGCAGGCTCGACCACGGTAACCGACGGTGCCAGCCTGCGCATCGCTGACGGGGTGACACTGACCGAGGCGCTGACCATCGCCGGCAGCGGGATCAGCGGGGCCGGGGTCCTTACGCTCGCGTCGGGTACCGGCACGGTAAGCGGACAGGTTACTCTCGCGGCCAACAGCATGATCGGTGTCGGGACGGGCGGCGGACTGACCCTCTCGGGCACCGTCTCCGGTACCAGCGCCCTGACCAAGGTGGGCAGCGGCACGCTGACCCTGTCGGGCAGCAATACCGGCACGGGCACCATGACCGTCTCCGCCGGTACCTTGTCGGTGGCGGCGGATGCCAATCTGCTGGGCGGCGCGCTGACCCTGGATGGCGGCACGCTGGCCGTGACCGGGGCCACCACCATCGGCAAGGCCATCAGCATTTCCTCCACCGGCACCATTGATAACAGTGCAGCGGTTACCCTGTCGGGGGTCATCTCCGGGTCGGGCAATCTGACCAAGGCCGGTGCAGGCACGCTCACGCTTGGCGGCACGCAGACCGGTACGGGCGGGATGACGGTTTCGGCCGGCACCCTGGCCGTGGCGGCGGATGCCAATCTGCTGGGCGGTACGGTAACGCTGGATGGCGGCACCCTCTCCGTCACCGGGGCAACGACCATCGACAATGCGGTTGCCATTTCGTCGGCCAGCACCATCAGCACCGGCGCGGCGGTCACCCTCTCGGGGGCGATCAGCGGCAGCGGGGCGCTGACCAAGGCGGGCAGCGGCATCCTGACCCTGTCGGGCAGCAACACCGGCACGGGCGGGCTGACGGTTTCGGCCGGCACCCTGGCCGTGGCAGCGGATGCCAATTTGCTGGGCGGTACCCTGACGCTGGATGGCGGCACGCTCTCCGTCACCGGTGCGACGACCATCGACAATGCGCTCAGCCTGGGCTCAGGGGGCGGCACGGTCAGCAATGCCAATGCCCTGACCCTGTCGGGCGTGATCAGCGGTGCCGGCAACCTCATCAAGACCGGCACCGGCACGCTGACCCTGTCGGGTACCAACAGCTATGGCGGCAGCACCACCGTGCGGGATGGTACCCTGTCGGTTGCGGCGGATGCCAATCTGGGGACGGGGGCGCTGACGCTGAATGGCGGCACGCTGACCGTCACGGGCAGCGACGTCACCATCGACAATGCCATTACCCTGGACGTCAATCACGGCACAGTCAGCAATGCCAATGCCCTGACCCTGTCCGGCGTGATCAGCGGCGACGGCAATCTGACCAAGACCGGCACCGGCACGCTCACCCTGACCGGCGCCAACAGCTATGGCGGCACGACCAGCATCAATCAGGGCACGCTGGTGGCAGGGCACAATAGCGCGCTGGGTAGCATTGCGGGCAATACCATGACCGGCAGTTCCGGCACGCTGGAACTGGCCAATGGGGTAAGCGTGGCCGAAGCCGTCTCCCTGGGCGGCGTTGGCGGTGTGCAGATCACCAGCGGCAGCGCCACGCTGACCGGCAATGTGACCCTGACTGCCGATGCACGGCTGTCGGCCAGCAGCGGGACCACGCTGACCATCAGTGGCACGCTGGGTGGTGCCTTCACCGCCTACAAGGTGAATAACGGCACTGTGGTGCTGAGCGGCAGCAACAGCAGCAGCAACAGCACCAACCTCAATATCTCCTCCGGCACCCTGTCGGTGGCCGATGGCAGCAATTTGACCGGCGGCACCCTGACCTTGAACACCGGCACGTTGGCCGTGACCGGCAGCGATGTCACGCTGAGCAAGGCCATCACCCTGACCGGCAACAGCACCATCACCAACACCAATGCCGTAACGCTGTCGGGCGCCATTACAGGGGGGACCAACACCCTGACCAAGGCCGGTGGCGGTACCTTGACGCTGGCCACCGCAACCAGCAGCGGCTCGGCCTGGAACATGGACGTGAGCAACGGTGCGCTGTCGATCGACAGCGCCAACCGGTTGGGCACAGGGGCGGTGACCCTGAGGAGCGCAACCAGCCTGATCATCACCGGCGCGACAACCCTGGCCAATGAGGTGTCCCTGAGCGGGGGGGCCACCATCCGCGCAGATGCCGATGCCACCCTGTCGGGGGTGATCAGCGGCAGCGGGGCGCTGACCAAGGCGGGCAGCGGCATCCTGACCCTGTCGGGCAGCAACACCGGCACGGGCGGGCTGACGGTTTCGGCCGGCACCCTGGCCGTGGCAGCGGATGCCAATTTGCTGGGCGGTAC